>LVBL01000024.1 GCA_001604405.1 Spirochaetales bacterium Spiro_10 | reverse complement strand
ATGTCATGCCGTATTTCTCGTCACTGCCATTTGCCTACAAACTTCACGCTATAAGCCATTTGCTTTACATGAAAACCTTGCTTACGCTTGGGGTCTCCCGGCGGTCGAATAAAATCGCGGGAGTATTTAAGTTGCTTGACCCTTTTTGGTATACCGGATGGATTTAATGCGATTATTATTAAATGGAGCCCGAACACACTATTGCTCGATCATGTAATTCCCCTCATACCTCCCGAACGGATCGGACCAAAACGATCCGTCGGAATACCGGATTAATGTCGCGCGGACGGTCTCGACTGTCACTGCCTCTGTCGTGAAACCCGCGTATATGTCCGGACTGATCGCGCAAGTACAGGATCCTCCGGCCTCGACAATGACGGAATACGATTCCTCCCCCGAAACGCTCTCCTCGCCGGAGTAGCCTTCCCACGCGAGCGTGATATGGGTAACGACGAGGTTTGACTCGTTGACGAAGAGGTACGTGTACGTTCCGTCAAGCGCGCCGCCAGACCCTTCGGCGGAGTCTGCCGTTAGCAAGCCGTAGGGCGGGCGGCTATCGTCGCGAGACAGGGTAATGCACGAGAGAAAAACGGCTTGGATGAGCGCGAGTGAGAGTGCGATAGCTACGACTCGTCGGAACATGCGATATACCCCGCAGGGTATATCGCGCGGAAATGGCGTAACGCCCGGGAATGGAGGAGCTTGCTACGATCGGCCGGAGATTATGGCGCGGGACGCCTCGGCGTATGTCGCGCCGTCGACCGTCTCCCGCGTTTTAAGGTTTTTGAGCGTCACCGAACCGTCTCCGAGCGCGGACGAGGAGTCGGCCACGAGAACGCCCCAGGGAACGCCCTTCTTCTCGGCCCACGCATACTGCTGCGCCATCTTCTTGGCGTCGGGGAACACCTCGCACGAGACGCCGAGCGAACGGAGCCGGGCCGCGACGCTCTGGTAGCCGCCCATGAGGCTCTCGTCCTGGCAGAAGACCACGGCGTCGGTAAAACACGCTCGATCGCCCGATAGCCCGAGCTCGGCGAGTCCCGCGAGCAGCCGGTCAAGGCCGATCGAAGAGCCGACGCCGGTGATCCGCTCCTTCGTGTAGAGGCCCGCGAGGTTGTCGTACCGGCCGCCCGAACAGACCGATCCGATGGACGGCAGGTCGTCGAGAAAGGTCTCGTAGACGACGCCCGTGTAGTAGTCGAGTCCGCGCGTGATCGAGGGGTCGAGCACGAACGAGTCGGCGATTCCGGTGGCCACCATGAAGGAGCGTATGTCGCGGAGGCGCTTCGTGTCCTCGGCGGGACCTCCCGCGAGCCGCTCCATGAGCTCGAGCGTCGCCTCGAAGTCGCCGCTTTTCGTTCCGGCGCCCGTCACGAACAGAAGGATCTCGTCGGCAAGCTCTCCTGAGCGCGCGGCGTCCTTGCCCGTAGCGGAACACGCCTCGACGAGCGAGACGCGTACCTCGTCCCTCCCGACTTTCGCGAGCTTGTCTACCGCGCGCAGGACGTCGTCGCTCCGGTCGGCGAGTCCCCTGGCCGAGAGAAACCGGTTGAACACGCCCCGGTGGGAAAGCCTGATTGTGACGGCGTCCACGCCGATGGCGGAAAGCGCCGTCTTCATGAGGCTCAGGATCTCGAAGTCGACCGAGGCCGAATCGGAGCCGACCACGTCGAAATCGCACTGGACGAACTCGCGGTACCGTCCGGCCTGGGGTTTCTCGCCGCGCCAGACCTTGGCGATGTGATAGCGTTTGAAGGGGAGATAGAGCTCGTCCTTGTGCTCGGCGACGAAGCGCGCGAACGGAACGGTCAGGTCGAAGCGGAGAGAAACGTCGCGACCGCCGTTGTCCTCGAAGCGGAACACCTGCTTTTCCGTCTCGCCGTCGCTCTTTCGAAGGAGTATCTCCGAGTACTCGAGCGCCGGGGTATCGATCGGGACGAAGCCGAAGGAACGGAAGGTTGCGGTCAGTTTCTCCACGAGCAGGGCGCGCTCCGTCTCGGCGGCGGGCAGGAAGTCGCGAAAGCCCTTGAGGACTCTGGGTTGTATAAGGTCAGCCATGGTGGTATGATACAGGCCTGACCGGATTTTATCAAGCGTGCGGGGGAGTATCGCGATGTTGATGGTAATCGACGTGGGGAACACGAATATCGTTCTCGGCCTCTATCACGGATCCGATCTCGTGCTTGACTGGCGGCTTTACACCGACCCGAGGCGTACCGACGACGAGTACGCCTCCGTCGTCCGTTCCCTGTTTCGCGATTCGGGAATAGCGCCGGGTACGATCGAAAAAACGGTGATATCCTCGGTGGTTCCGCAATTGAACGACACGTTTTCCTCGATGGTCGAAAAGCTTACCGGGCGCCATCCGATCGCGCTCGGACCCGACAAGTACTCCCGCCTTCCCGTTCGCGTTCCCGAGTCGGCCCTTCACGAGATCGGCACGGACATCGTCTGCGACGCCGTCGCGGCCTGGGACGCCTACCGCGCGGCGTGCATCGTCGTCGATTTCGGCACCGCCCTTACCTTTACCGCGATCGGCCCTGAGGCGGACATCCGCGGCGTCGCGATAGCGCCCGGACTCGGCACGGCCGTCAAGGCCCTTTTCCGCGACACGGCCCAGCTCCCGTCGGTTCCGCTCGTGGTTCCGCCGTCGAGCCTTGGCACGAATACCGTGCACGCCATCCAGTCGGGCGTCGTGCTGGGCTATCAGGGTCTCGTCGAGTCGCTCGTCGCGCGTATGCGGCGGGATCTCGGCGTCGCGGCCCCAGCCATCGCCACGGGCGGGCTTTCTTCGGTCCTGTCGAGCGTGTCGGACGTCTTTGACCGCGAGGACCGCCAGCTCACCCTCAAGGGCCTCTATCTCGTGGCGAACCTTCTGGAAGCCTGAACCGTCAGCGGGCCATGAAATCGTCCCAGGAAACGCCCGCGCCGTTATCCACGTCCCGTGCAAGCACCCTCCCCAGTACCGACTCCATCCACTCAGGACCTATCCCGGGCGAAAGCGCCTTTTCAGTCCGGAGTATCGCGACGTCGTCTTCCGAAATCCGCTTGCCCGCGCGCGCCGCGCGAAGATAGTGGAGGGACCGGTTCGTCCGTCCGTAATTCGCCCGTTCCGAGGGGGCAAGCGCCTTCACGCCGGTACCGAGGGTCGCCTCCACCCGGTCCCGCCCGAACTCGCGCGAGAGCCGTTCGACGGTTTCCTTTTCGCCGTCCCGTTCCGCCTCTCTCACGCGGACGACCATGCGGGCGAAGTCTCCGGGCGGCAGGGCGACCGGATCGTCGAGGCCCGGATCGGAGCGCGAAAGGCAGATATGCTTCTCGATCGCCACGGCGCCGACGGAAGCGGCGAGGGCCGGGACGAGTACCGGATCGAGCGAATGGTCGCTGACCCCGGAGGGAAGGCCGAATACGCGCGAAAGGGAGTCGATCGTCCCGAGGTTGTAGTCGGTCTCGGGGGCGGGGTAGCTCGTGACGCAGTGGAGGAGGGCCCGCGAGGGAACCCCGGCCGTGAGCTCGATGGCGCGCTCGATGTCGGAAAGCCGGGATACGCCCGTCGAGAGGATCAACGGCACGCCGTACGAGGAAACCTCGCGAAGCAGGGGCAGGTGGTTCAGCTCGGGCGAGGCGATTTTTATCGCGGGAGGATGAAGGGTCAGGAGCTCCCGTGCGCTCCGTATGCCGAACGGCGTGCATAAAAAGGACAGTCCGCAGTCCGAGCAAAAGAGGGAGATCTCGCGGTAAAAATCGACGGGAAGTTCCAGGGACCGGAAACGCTCGTAGAGGCTGACGGAACCGCCGGGAAGGGGCACGAAACCCGTTTCGGGATGGAGAATCTCGTCCGCATAGACCATCTGGAATTTCGCGGAATCGGCGCCCGCGTCGCGCGCCGCGCGAACGAGATCCTTCGCACGTTCCAGGGAGCCTCCGTGCGCGGTGCCGATCTCGGCGATAATCAGCACGGGGCCGCCGCTCGAGTACGTATGTCGTTCCAGGGTAAGGGATGCCATAGATCGATTGTAGCCGAGGGAAGACCTTTGTCAATGAAAAACTCGCTCGACAAACCGGAATCTTTGCGCTATCATACAGATATAACGCCAACAGTTCGTAGGAGTAAGTCATGAAGACCCTGTATTGTGATATCTGTAAAGGCGAGATTGAAAACCCGATTCCCGGCCGTACCTGCTATTTCATCAAGGAATTTGATGTCTGTGACGATTGCAAGGAAACCATCGACGCCCGCCTCAGGCCCGTCGTCCGCTCCCATTTCCCCTACTCGGCGGAGTGGTACGAACAGCAGGTTATGGCCCTCGTCGAGCGCGGGGTAACCACGAGCCGGGCCTGATTCCGGAAAATCTGCACGGATATCGATTCACGCAAGGGCATGTCGGGCGCGAAAAGTCTCGTTTTCTGCGGAAAACGGGCTATTTTGCGCTCCTTGACATGCTTTTTTGCGTTATGGTACTATTTCACAATTATCGTGATTAACTTTTCGGATTAAGGAGACATAATGTCAGGACATAGTAAATGGGCGACTATCAAGCACGCCAAGGGTGCCGCCGACGCGAAGCGCGGCCAGATGTTCACCAAGTTCATCAAGGAAATTTCCATCGCGGCCCGCATGGGCGGCGGCGATCCCAACGCGAATCCGCGGCTTAGGACGGCCATACTCAAGGCCCGCGCCGCGAACATGCCGAAGGACAATATCGAGCGGGCAATCAAGAAGGGAACCGGCGAGCTCGGGGCCACCACGTTCGAAGAGCTCACCTACGAGGGCTACGGTCCCGGCGGAGTCGCGGTTCTCGTAGAGGTCCTCACCGACAACAAAAACCGCGCCGCGGCCAACGTGCGCAACCTTTTTTCCAAGAACGGCGGAAACCTCGGAGCTACCGGTTCCGTCTCCTATATGTTCAACCGCAAGGGCGTCATCGAGTATGACGCGGAGGCCGTTAACGAGGACGTGATCATGGAAGTCGGACTCGAGTCCGGCGCCGACGACGTCGCGAACGAAGACGGGGTCATTACCGTTACGACCGATCCGACCGCCTTCGAGGCCGTTCTCGAGGCCTTGCAGGCCAAGGGCTTCGAGTCCCTGTCCGCCGAGATATCGATGGTCCCGGACACCTATAGCGAGCTCGACGTGGACACGACCCGAAAGGTCCTGAAGCTCGTGGACAAGCTCGAGGAAGACGACGACGTCCAGAACGTCTACACCAATCTCGACATACCCGAGGGATTCGAGGAGGAGTAATCCTCCCGCCACGGAAACGGCCGTCGCGCTTGCGACGGCTTTTTTTTTGCGCTATCATCCACGCATGAAGCCATCTTCCGCCCGCGTCGTCATCGGCATCGATCCCGGGCTCGCATCGACCGGTTACGGGATCGTCTCTTCTTCGCGCACGCGCCTTTCGTACGTGGATCACGGCGTGATCAAGACGACGGCCGATACGCCGCACCAGGAGCGGCTTCTCGCGATTTTTCACGGCATATCGGCCCTTCTCGAACGTTTCAAGCCGACCGAGGCCGGGATGGAAACGCTTTACTTCGCGAAAAACGTCTCGAGCGCGATGGCGGTCGCCGAGGCACGCGGCGTCGTGACGCTTGCCCTCGCGCTCGGGGGCATCCCGCTCGGGGAGTACACGCCTCACGGGATCAAGCAGGCCGTCGTCGGCGTCGCGCGCGCGGACAAGTCGCAAGTCCAGGAGGCGGTACGCCTCCTTTTGGGGCTAGCGGAGATACCGCGGCCGGATCACGCGGCCGACGCACTCGCGGCGGCCATAACCCGCATACACACGGCGGACATACTCTCGCTCGCGACCTGATTCCCTTCCGCCGGGATCGCCGGAACTGCTTGCGTTTTGACCCTGAAACGGCCATAATACCCGCATGTTCAACAGCCTTTCGGGGACGATTACGGCAAAGCTTCCCCAGTCCATCTACATTGAGGCCAACGGCATCGAGTGGGATATCGCGTGCCCGACGCTTAGTCTTGATTCCTTCGGCACGGTCGGCTCGACGGCGCGCGTATTCACCTGGCTTTCGCACCGGGAGGACCAGATGCGCCTGTTCGGCTTCTCATCGGTGAAGGAGCGTGACCTGTTTCTCGACCTCATGAAGGTCGAGGGCATCGGGCCGAAGCAGGCCCTGAGAATACTGTCCGCGATAACCGTGGCCGATCTCGAAGCCGCGCTCGACTCGGGGGATCTCGGCCGTTTGCAGGCCGCTCCCGGAATCGGCACGAAGACGGCCCAGAAGATGATACTCGCGCTCAAGGGCAAGTTGACCTCCTCTGATGCCTTCGCCCCCAAGGCGACCGCGAAGACCGAATGGTCCGAGATCGTCGACGCCCTCGTGAACATGGGTTTTGACCGCAGGGTCTCGGCTGAGAGGGTCGACGCCATTGCCGCCGAGCTCGCGTCGTCGGGACATGTACGTACGGCTCCTTCCTTCGAGAAGGAACTCTTCCATCGCGCAATCGTCGCGATGAGCTCGTGACCGGACGGGAGCCATGATGGACAACGGAAACGGGGGAATCGTCCGGCCGGAGCGGTTCGACGAGGACGAACGGGATCGGGCCCTGCGCCCGAGACGACTCGAGGACTTTCAGGGGCAGGAACAGATTCGCGCGAATCTGTCGGTGTTTATCGAGGCGGCGCGCGCGCGCGGTGAAAGCCTCGACCACCTGTTCCTGATAGGGCCCCCGGGGCTCGGGAAGACGACGCTCGCGCAGATCACCGCGAACGAGCTCGGCGTCGACTTCAAGGTCACGAGCGCCCCGGCTCTCGAGAAGCCGAAGGATCTCGCCGGTATCCTCACGACCGTCACCGAGCGGACCGTCTTCTTCATAGACGAGATACACCGCCTCAAGCCGGCCATCGAGGAGATGCTCTACATAGCGATGGAGGATTACGAGCTCGACTGGATAATAGGGCAGGGCCCGAGCGCGCGCACGGTTCGCATTCCCGTCCCGCCCTTTACCCTGATAGGCGCGACGACGCGCGCCGGCATGGTCTCGAGCCCGCTCATCAGCCGGTTCGGGATCGTGCAGCGCTTCGCGTTTTACTCAATAGACGAGCTTGCGTCGATTATCAGGCGGTCCGCCGCCATTCTCGGCGTCCGGATAGCGGAAGACTCGGCCCTTTCGCTCGCGGCGTGTTCCAGGGGCACGCCCCGCGTCGCGAACCGCCTGCTCAGGCGCATGCGCGATTTCGCGGAGGTCTCGGGCGACGGCCTGATAACCGACGACATCGTGCGCGACGGGCTCAGGCGGCTCGAGATCGACGAGCTCGGTCTCGAGCGGTACGACCGCGAGATACTGGCCTCGATAATCGAAAACTACGCGGGTGGTCCTGTCGGAGCCGAAACGCTCGCCATTTCGGTCGGCGAGGCCCAGGACACCCTTGAGGACTACTACGAACCGTATCTTATACAGGCGGGACTCATACAGCGAACGCCGAGGGGACGCATGGTGACCGACAAAGCCTACGCCCACCTCGGATTTTCGACTCGGGTTACCCCGCGGGACGACGCAGATGCTGACCAACGACTTCCATTTTGACCTTCCCGAGGAGCTCGTCGCGCAGAATCCGGCGGGCGAGCGCGGGGCCGACCGCCTGCTCGCTATGGACCGTCTGACGGGCGGTCTCAGGGACGCGCTATTCGCCGACTTCCCCTCGCTCCTCGAGCCCGATAGCCTACTCGTGTTCAACGACTCGCGCGTAAGGCATGCCCGCGTGTACGCGACGGCGGAATCGAGCGGAGCGCGCGCGGAGTTCTTGCTTGTCGCCTCTAGGCGCATTCCCGGCCGCGAGCCGGGAACGGTCTGGAAGGTCATGGCGAGAAACGCGAAACGGCACAGGGTCGGTCGGGGTTACCGATTCGATGACGGGACGCGCGCCGAGGTCATTGACGTGCCGGGAGAGGAAACCGGCGGCAGCG
>LVBL01000023.1 GCA_001604405.1 Spirochaetales bacterium Spiro_10 | reverse complement strand
TTTCATGACAAAGAAATTATCAGGTTGAAGCAGTTGTTATGTATCTCTCTTTAACTCTTATTCTTATTACTATTTACTATTCTTAAATACTTTATCTTAATTCTTAATCTTCAATTATTTACATTACTGTTTTAAATACTTATTAAGCCTTATTACTATTTAATACTTATTTACTAACTATCTAATTACTAGCGTTTACTACTAAGTACGTACTTACAATTACTTTAACTATTTTATAATTTTACAAGTTACTACAGTTTTTTTCGGGCAAGAATCAACATTGCTATAAATAAGAATGTAGTGAAGAATTCGAGAGCAACTATGCGAGAAAGCAAGCTTTCTCTCAGTAGTTGCTCTCGAATTCTTCAGGCTAATATCTGATTAAATAAAGCTCTTATCTTTGTATAAACAAGTACTATTGGAACTACATAACATAAGCGACAAGATATAATTGTCCTCCGCCTCGCCGAAGGCGTAGACATAACATTTGCTTAACCTGCAATTTCGTGCCCGTAGGGCTTGGCGCGCTTTTTGCTTCCTGCAAAAAGCGTGACAAAGAAATTGTCAGGTTGAAGCAGTTGTTAGGGCAAATTTCGTTAATTAAGAATAAGGCGAGCTAAAAAGAATTGTTCGACTTATTCTTTTTTCTAATTATTTATTTTTTTAAATCTTATTTTGTTTTACTTTTGATTGTTTCTACAATTTCGTTAGCTTTATTTGAGCTAAACAGTATTGTATATTTACCTAGTATCGGAATTTGAACAACTTGTTTTCTATCTGTTACGTACAATTTATATTTACTACCATTACTAGTAAACCATCCAATTTTTAATCCTGGCAAACCGATACCGTTAGTTCTCATTGTTAGTTTAAAATTGTCATCATCAAGATTACGTACTTTTATATTGGAATAATCAATTTCAGATAAATCGATTTTTGTGTTATAGATTACGGATTTAATCTGAATAGTTTCATTATTTATAGTCATAGTATAATTACCAGCGGAGATAAATATTAAGGCAAGGCAAATTATTACAAGAGAAATAAACAATAGAATTATGCTTGTGATTAGAACTGAAGAGTATGCAGGTTTTGTCATGCTAAATACCATGATAAATATAATCCTTTAAAAATAAGTATTATTGCGCCGCGCGAGCGGCGTCGCCCTAACATTGATTGGACTGTTCCTTGATATATAGTTTGTACTGCGAAATTGCCATGATTTTATTTTATGGGTAATAGGGGGCTATATTGTATTAGTAGCAAAAGCACAGAGTTTGCTTGAGAGTTTGGCTGCAGTATCCGTGCCGAAACTACGTGACAACTGCAGTCGATCGAACAAACCGCTGTGCTCGATCGAATTTCATAGGTTTGTTTACTACATCTGACTGAATGACGCAGGATTTACGCGAATGACCGGCAACAACAATAGCTTCACTGGCCGATGTTATGCGGAACAATATAAACCCCTTAATCAGTCCCCGGATTAGTATAGCATGATTGTCGCATTTGTCACTGAAAAATACAAAAATGTCCATATAGCATAAAGGGTTGTTCCGAGGAACGAATTTCTGCTGGGGAAAGACTCGGTAAGGGTTATATAATAGTTGAAGCTGGGATGGCTCGAGGGGCACAGGATTGCCTGGTGTTACGGCATGATAAAAGCGCGAATTCTAGGTTTCCAGGTTGTCGAGAGGACTTCGAACGCCGGCGGGGCCTTTGTTGAGCACATGCGTATACACCATCGTCGTTTTCAGGTCGCTATGGCCGAGGAGTTCTTGAACCGTTCTAATGTCGTACCCGCTTTCCAACAGATGCGTAGCGAAGGAATGACGGAATGTGTGGCATGAGGCTCGCTTGTTGATTCCCGCCTTGAGTACCGCGTCGTGAACCGCCCGTTGAAGGGCTGTTTCATCCATGTGATGACGGCCTTGTTCGCCGGTTTCTGTGTTTTTCCATCGCCGATCCTGGGGAAAGATCCATTGCCAACACCATTCGCCCGATGCAAGGGGGTATTTCTTGTCAATCGCGCCGGGTACCGGGACCTTCCCGTAGCCTTCTGAGAGATCAAGCGAGTGAATGGCACGTACTCGGTCGAGGTGATCGAGTAGAGGTGTCTTGAGCGAGTCGGGTAGCATCGTAACCCTGTCCTTGGCCCCCTTTCCGTTTCTGACAAGTATCTCATTTCTGTCAAAGTCGATATCTTGGACACGCAGGTGAAGACATTCCATGAGACGCAGTCCCGTTCCGTACATCAACCGGGCTGCTAGACGTTTATCACCCTTAAGCAGGGAGAGCACCTGGAAAACTTCTTTGCGGCTCATGACGACGGGGAGCTTGACGGGTTTTTTTGCGCGGATGACGTCACCGATGGCGTCTACAGGCCTGTTTAGTACCGCCCGAAAGAGAAAAAGGATGGCGGCCAAGGCCTGGTTTTGCGTCGACGAGCTGACCTCCGATGTGACGGCGAGAGATGTGAGAAAGGCGTTGATGTGCGATTCCGCCAGTGTCGCGGGATCCTTTCCCTTGTGGAATGCAAAGAAACGCGTCATCCACGCAAGATAGGCCGCGCGCGTTCGGGGGCTGTAATGACGTGCATCCAGCGCAGCACGATATCGCGAGAGAACGCTGCTTGACGAGGATTTCGGGCGAGCGGTTGAAGTTGTATCCGAAGGCGTTGCAGCAATGGACGGACGGGCGAACCCTGGGGAGCTGGAGCGGGAAAGCGGAGCTGGTTTCCGCGGAGGCTGAGGGTGATCTTGCCGGGGAGCTTGATGAAGGTCTTGCCATGGAACCTGGCTCGATACAGACGCGGAATAGGCGCCCGCAACCTTCCGGGATGGAGGCGGTGCGGTTGATCGAGGCAATAAAGCTGCCGCACCCGGTTGTGGGGGAGACCCTGTTGCGTTTGTATGTGGCAGCACTTTTTTTTGTGTGGTTGAAGATCGGGCTGAGAGGGTATCCTGCGGGTCCGGAGATGAAAATCGACCGGTATTATATAGAAGTAAAAGAAGCGTATCGATGTTAGTCTGGGTTGCGGGGAGTATCCAGGCTTTTGAGACAGGATCCCACTTCACTCCGGGTATCTTGAAAAAAAAGGTGGGGAAGTGAAAATAGGCGGAGAGTGAGATAGATACATTATTTGTTTCATATGGCCGAATGCTTAATATCATGCCATGGATATACGTGTAAACGCGTAATCCGCCCATGAATGCTTGTGATTATGGTGCGAGCAGGATATCGCGGATGGGCAAGACCTTCAGCCGTCTATTCTGCGGCTAAAGTTTATGCAGCGGGATTGCATAAATATGCACGGGCGTGTAAAATGACGTCATTCACATTACTGTCAAAGAGGACATGAGATGCATACGATTATCGAGAAAAGGCAGTTCTCGGCCGAGGTGTTTTACCTGAGGGTAACCGCGCCCGAGATCGCCAGGAACAGGAAAGCGGGCCAGTTCGTGCTGGTTCAGATAGATACGGATTTTGGCGAGCGCATTCCGCTTACCATAGCCGACGCGAGCGCGGAGGAGGGCTGGATCGCCCTTGTCTTCCAGACCGTCGGGGCTACGACCCACAAGCTCGCGCTCAAGGGCGTCGGCGACAAGATCGAGGCGATACTCGGCCCCCTCGGGCGCCCGACGCATATCGAGAAGGTCGGCACCGTCGTGTGCGTGGGCGGCGGCATCGGGGTGGCGCCGCTGTACCCCATCGTCAAGGCGCACAAGGCCGCGGGCAACACGGTAATCACCGTCATCGGGGCGCGGACGAAGGAGCTGGTCATCCTCGAGGACGAGATGAAGGCGGCCTCCGACGAGCTCATCGTCGTGACGGACGACGGGTCGTATGGCAGGAAGGGCCTCGTCACGGAGCCCCTCAAGGAGGTGTGCGCGGGCGAGTGGAAAAACGCGCTCACCGGCAAGACTGCGGACGTTCCCGCCGAGGCCGTCGCCATCGGGCCTCCCATAATGATGAAGTTTTGCGCCGCTACGACGAAGCCCTTCGGCGTGCACACGGTCGTTTCCCTCAACACGATCATGATAGACGGTACCGGCATGTGCGGCGGATGCCGCGTGACGGTGGGCGGGAAGACGAAGTTCGTTTGCGTCGACGGCCCCGAGTTCGACGGTCACCAGGTGGACTGGGACAACATGATGATGCGGATGAAGGCCTACAAGGGGCGCGAAGAGGCCGATCACCACAAGTGTCACATGGAGATGGAGGCCGCGCGGGTCGGCGATCCCGACGCAGAGACCGCGACCGCCGGCGTAGCGGGGAGCAACGCGAACGCGGGCAACGGGGCCGGGGGTAAGCGATGAGCCACAAGACGAAGGAACAGCTGACGAAGGAAGCGGAGGCCCTGTGGGCGACGCTGAAGGATAGGACGCTCTCGCCGAAGGACCGGATGGGGATTCCGGCGCAGGAGATGCCGGCGCGCGAGCCTTTGAAGCGCGCGCGGGAGATGGACGAGGTCGCGCTCGGATATTCCGACGAGCAGGCGAGGGTCGAGGCGGCGCGCTGTCTGGGGTGCAAGAACAGGCCCTGCGTGGCCGCGTGCCCTGTCGGGGTTCCGATCCCTGAGTTCATCGCGTGCGTGCAGTCGGGCGACTACGCCTCGGCCGTGGCGACGATAAAGACGGCGAACCTCCTGCCCGCGATTTGCGGGCGCGTGTGCCCGCAGGAGCGCCAGTGCCAGAGCCAGTGCACGCTCGGCAAGTCCCTCAAGGACGTCGACAAGTCCGTCGCGATCGGCAGGCTCGAGCGGTTCGTCGCCGACTGGGAGCGCGAGAACGGCCTCGTGAGGCCGCCCGAGGTCGCGAAGGCGACGGGGAAGAAGGTCGCGATCGTCGGGTCGGGCCCCGCGGGTCTTACCGTCGCGGCGGACGTCCGCCGAGCGGGTCACGAGGTGACGATCTTCGAGGCCTTTCACAAGACCGGCGGCGTCATGGTGTACGGCATTCCGGAATTCCGCCTGCCGAAGGCGATCGTCGCGAAGGAAGTCGAGACCCTGAAGGCGATGGGCGTCACCTTCCGCACGAACTATCTCGTGGGAAGGACGGAGACGATCGAGAACCTCCTTGACCGGGAGGGCTTCGATGCCGCGTTTATCGGAACGGGCGCGGGCTTGCCGAAGTTCATGGATATAGAGGGAGAGAACCTCATCGGTGTTTTCAGCGCGAACGAATACCTGACGCGCGCGAACCTCATGAAGGCGTACGACACGTCGCGCGCGGCCACTCCGCTCTACGAGGCGAAGACGGTCGGCGTGGTGGGCGGCGGCAACGTCGCGATGGACGCGTGCCGCATGGCCTTGAGGCTCGGCGCCGAAAAGGTGTATTGCGTATACCGCAGGACGCGCGGTGAAATGCCCGCGCGCGCGGAGGAGATCGCGCATGCCGAGGAAGAGGGCGTCGAGTTTCTCTTTCTCAGGAACCCGACGAAGATCGTCGGCGACGAGACGGGACGCGTGCGCGCGGTCGAGCTTCTCGAGTACGAACTCGGCGAGCCGGACGCCTCCGGACGGCGGAGCCCCGTCGCGAGAGCGGGCACCGAGTACGAGCTTCCGGTGGACGCGATGATCGTCGCGCTCGGAAACGAGTCGAACCCGCTCATGGCGCAGACGACCGCGGGACTCGAAGTGACGAAACGCGGAAACATCGTGGTCGACGGGAAACAGCGGACGAGCCTCAAGCGCGTGTGGGCCGGCGGGGACATCGTCCTCGGGGCCGCGACCGTGATCCTCGCCATGGGCGAGGGACGGAAGGCGGCGGCGAGCATCAACGCGTACCTCGCGGGCGACGAGCAGGACCAGGCGGACTGAGATTCCGCCGAAGCGGATACGGGAGCTCTTCCCGCTTCCGGACAGGATAACGCGACGCGCGGCGACGCCTGAGGGCGTTTCCGCGCTTTTTTTTCATTTGCGGTGAAAGTCGGCAAAAGCGGGCTATACTGAAGATCGCGATGCGATCGCACCGCACATCAACGAAAGGAGCTTTTACCAATGAGAAAAATTCTCGCCATTACGCTCGCATGCGCCTTCGCGCTTCTCCCGTCGGCCGTTTTCGCGCAGGCGAATACCAAGTCGTTTGTCATCAAGGAAGGGGCCTCGCTCTGGACGCTAAAGGGAAGCGCGATGACCTGGGTCGCGAGCCTCGGCCTCGGCCAGGAACTGCCGTCCGTGTCGAAGAACACGACGAAGGGCTCGTACAAGGGCAGCGATTACGACCTTCTGAAGGTAAAGACCGACACGGGAGAGGAAGGATTCATTATCGAGTCCCAAGTCGCCCGTGACGTGCGATCCCTCGCGGCGGTGACCGGGACGATCTCGACGCTCTTCTCCCAGCCGAACGACCGCGGGATAACCGACACGATCGTGCAGCGGGCCTCCGTTGTCGCCGTTTCGGACGTACCGGGGAATTCCGAGTACTTCAAGGTCGCGGGCTTCGACGCCGCGAGCGGTACCTACATCTCCAACAAGTACATCCTCGTGTCGGACGTTTCCGTCCTTGACCGCGACGTGGCCGTCGCGCTGTTGCTGGTGTCCCTCAAGGACCACAAGAAAAAGGAACTCAAGATCAAGACAATCCAGATAATCAACCAGAAGTATCCGGGTTCCGCGTTCAGCCAGGTGATCGGCGAGATCAAGTCCGCCTTTGAGCCCGGAACGATCCAGACCGAGGCCTTCCCCGGCGCTCTCGTGTCGACCGACACCGTCAACGTGCGCGACGTTCCCTCCGTGTACGGCGTCGCCCTCGTCGCCGTCAAGAAGGGCGAGAAGGTGACCGCCGTCGAGAGGACGACCGCGCAGTATACGGTCGGAAGCGATACGGGCCGCTGGGTCAAGATTACGGCGCCGCAGGAAGGCTGGGTGTTCGACGCCTGGTTCACCAAGGCGGAATAGGGCCGCATGGTGCGCGATTACGCCGTCGCCACGCAGAGGGAAGGATTCGTCGACGTGACGGAGCGCGTCGCCGAGGCGATCCGCGAAAGCGGCGTCGTCGACGGCGTGTGCGTTGTCTTTTGCCCGCACACGACGGCCGGAATGACGATAAACGAGAACGCGGATCCCGACGTCGTGCGCGACATGCTGTTCGGTCTCGACCGGGCATATCCCGACCGGCCGGAGTTCCGGCACGCGGAGGGGAATTCGGCCGCGCACCTCAAGGCGAGCGCGGTCGGATCGTCGGTCACGGTGATCGTCTCGGCCGGAAGGCCGGTGCTCGGTACCTGGCAGGGTATTTATCTCTGCGAGTTCGACGGTCCGCGGAACCGGCATCTGCTTGTATCCGTGACTTGAGGCGCATTCCGCGTAGCGTAGTTCGCGCCGCGCACTAAGCGCCGCGCACTAAGCGCCGCGCACTAAGCGCCGCGCACTAAGCGCCGCGAACTTCAATCCATGCACGGATCACGCCGCGAAGAATGAAAAAAGACCGGGACGCATCCCGGTCTTTTTTTTTCGGTCCTGACGTCTGCGCGACGCCCGCGCGACGTCGGCTCGGCGAAGGCGCTACTTCCTGACGATCGCCTTGAGTACGGCGTCCTTGTCGATCTTCTTGGTGCAGAAGAACCAGTCGTGGCAGGTGACGCCCGCCTCCTTGCCGTCCATGCGATCCTTGGCGACGCCGCAGGAGCCGGCGGT
Source organism: Spirochaetales bacterium Spiro_10 (assembly GCA_001604405.1). Classification (GTDB taxonomy): domain Bacteria; phylum Spirochaetota; class Spirochaetia; order Treponematales; family Treponemataceae; genus Teretinema. Next base: position 13,506 of record LVBL01000023.1, on the reverse strand, counting down.
CGGGACGATGACGTCGTCTCCGGGGCGCCAGTCGGCGGGGGTGGCGACGGAAAACTCGTCGGCGGCCTTGAGCGCCTGGACCGCGCGGAGGAGCTCGTCGAAGTTGCGCCCCATGCTGAGCGGATAGTAGATCATCGCGCGGATTATCCCCTTCGGGTCGATGATGAAGACGGCGCGGACGGCCTTGGTGTTCGACTCGCCCGGCTGGATCATCCCGTAGGCCTTGGCCACGTCCATGGTGATGTCCTCGATGAGCGGGAATTTTACCTCGACGTCCTTCATCCCCTTGTAGGCGATCTTCTCCTTTATGGTGCGGAGCCAGGCGATGTGGCTGTAGAGGCCGTCGACCGAAAGCCCGACAAGTTTGCAGTTGAGCTCGTCGAATTTCGGCTCGAGGGTCGCGAAGGTCATGAACTCGCTCGTGCACACGGGCGTGAAGTCCGCGGGGTGGCTGAAGAGGATAACCCATGATCCTTCATACTGCTTGGGGAAGTCGATCGGGCCCTGGGTGGTGACCGCCTTGAAGGCCGGGGCCTTTTCGCCGATGCGGGGAAGCGTGGTCGTAACGGTTTGGTTTTCCATACTCGTGTCTCCTTATGATACGTGTCTGACTTTTCTACTGCAAATGCCATGCCAAGTGGGGAAAAAATCGCCATGAGCTTGCAGGATAAGGAGATAGGAAACAGGAACCTTGGAAAATATCGTTTTTTAGTCGTAATACGCTTGTCAGACACCGAAAAAGCGGTGATACTGACACCGATATGTCGTTTAACACCGAAAAAACGTTGTCAGAATCGGCGATGATGGGGATCGTCCTCGAGGCCCTGCATGAGCTGGTCGACTACGAGCTCGCCGTCGTCCTCGGCCTCGAGGGGAACGACATCCTCCGCGTGCATACCGCGACCGGGCCCCTGTCGGGGCCGAGGCTTTCACGGTTTACGCTCTCGCTCGACAAGCGGCCGGACTTGCGGCAGCTCCTTGCGGAGGCGAGGCCGCGCCTCTTCCGGGAGGACGAGGAGCATCTCGACACCTACGACGAGATTCTCGAGATGCCCGACGGGCACTCCTGTCTCGCTTCTCCCCTCGTCGTTTCGGGCGAGGTGATCGGCCTTTTGACGCTCGACCACCGGCGGTGCGGGGTGTTCTCGCCGGAGATACTGAGGTTCATCGGGGTGATCTCCCGGCTCATCGCGATAGCCCTCGTGCAGGCGGGTAACGAGGCGGAGCTGCAGGAGCGCGCCGCGCGGCTCGCCGAGGAACGGAACCGGCTCCTGACGCGAGACGCGGACGTGTACCGCTCCTTCGTGGGCGAGTCCCCCGCCTGGAAGTCGCTCAAAGACCTCGTGACCCTCGTCGCTTCCGCCGAGTCTCCCGTGCTCCTTCTCGGGGAAACCGGTACCGGTAAGGAGGAGGCCGCGCGATTGATCCATCGCCTCTCGTCGCGGAAGGACGGCCCCTTCGTCGCGGTCAACTGCTCGGCGCTTCCCGCCTCGCTCGCCGAGAGCGAGCTCTTCGGGCACGAGAAGGGGGCCTTTACCGGGGCGCATTCCCTCCGGAAGGGGAGGTTCGAGCTCGCGAACGGGGGAACCCTGTTTCTCGATGAGATCGGCGACCTTCCGCCCGAGATTCAGCCGAAGCTCCTCAGGGTTTTGCAGGAGGGACGGTTCGAGCGCGTCGGGGGCGAGCAGTCGGTGCGCGTCGACGTGCGGGTGATCGCGGCGACTCACGTCGACCTCGCGCGTTCGGTGGAGTCGGGGCGATTCCGCGAGGATCTCTTTTACCGGCTGTCGGTCTTTCCGATCGCCCTGCCGCCGCTTCGCGAGCGCGACGACGACGCGGTTCTCCTCGCCGAGCTCTTCGCATCGCGCCTCCGCTCGCGGGCCGGCTGGGAGTCCCTGTCGTTCGCCTCCGACGCCCTCGAGGCGATAGCCGGGCGCGACTGGCCGGGCAACGTGCGCGAGCTCAGGAACGCGGTCGAGCGGGCCGCGATCCTCGCGCGCGGCGGTGAGATCAGGCGGGAGCATATCACGAAAGTTGGACCGCGCCTTCATGCGCCGACGGGTTCGTCGACGGGCGGGATGCTTGCAGGCGGCGCGCTGGCGGGCGGCGCGCTGACAGGCGGCGGGATGCTTGCAGGCGGCGCGCTGGCGGGCGGCGCGCTGACAGGCGGCGGGATGCTTGCAGGCGGCGCGCTGGCGGGCGGGACACCGGCCGGCGGCGGGACTGCCGGTGACGGGCGCGCAAGCGGCAGGTTGGTCGATGGTACGCTTTCCGCACTGCTCTCGGAGTCGACGGAGCGGGCGATACGCGAGGCCCTCGCCGTTTCGGGCGGGAAGATATACGGAAACGACGGAGCGGCGGCCCTGCTCGGGATGAAGCCGACGACGCTTCAGAGCAAGATGAAAAAACTCGGGATCAGCGCGAGGTAGACGACACGGCGTGAGCGGCGCGGCGTTGGTGGCCGCGGATCTCAGGTTGCCGGGAGGCGACGCTCCATCTTGAGGGAGTCGGCGCGGGACCAGTCGATCGCGAGGCCCGCCGCGCGCGCGATGCCTTCCGTGCATCCCGCGCACGCGCCGGTGCGCTCGGTGACGCACCGCTTGCCCGGATATATCTCGTATTTCTTTTTGACCTCGACCGGAGAGAAATTCGGCATGAGCACGTTCGCGCCCGCCTTGAGCGCGTCGACGCGGTAGTCCCTGTCCATGCTGCCGAGCGCGGTGGTCGCCGGGAGCCAGGCGTTGCGCGTGACGAGGCGGAGGAGGGCGACGACGCGGAGGGTGAGCCCGACGTCTCCTGGCTTCGCGCCGCCGAAGGGCGTGTCCGGGTGGGGGATGAAGGGCCCGACGCCGATCATGTCGAACTCGCGGGAGGCGAGGAAGCGGATGTCGCGCGCGAGGTGCGACGTCGTCTGTCCCGGCGGGCCGACCATGACGCCGCTCCCGACCTGGTAGCCGAGTTCGCGGAGGGTCTCGAGGCACTCGAGCCTGGTCGAAAGCTCGCGGCCCTCGTGGAGGGAGCGGTAGAGGTCCGCGTCGACCGCCTCGACGCGGAGGAGAAACCGGTCCGCCCCCGCCTCGCGCCAGAGGGCGTAGTCTTCGCGCGAACGTTCGCCGACGGAGAGCGTGATCGCCATGTCGTAATGCTCGCGGATGCCCCGTATCGCGCGCGCGAGCTCGGAGGCGTCGTAGCCGTCCTCGCCCGACTGGAGGACGATCGTGCGGATGCCGGCCCCGTCGACGAGACGCGCGCTTTCCAGTATCTCGTCGGCCGAAAGCCGGTAGCGCTCGGCCGCGCGGTTCGCCCGGTTGAGCCCGCAGTAGAAGCAGGTGTTGCGGCAGTAGCTCGAGAATTCGACGAGTCCCCGCACGACCATGCGCGATCCGCAGTGTGCGTCGCGTACCGCGGCCGCCCGGCCGAAAAGGAGGGCGTTCTCGTCAGGGTCGTCCGACTCGAGAAGACGGACGAGCGCTTCCTCCGGGGCGTCGACGACCGCGGGGTCGTTCGCGTCGGGGAATAACTCGTCGATGATCCGCGCGTATTCGTTCCGTATCATGACTGTCCTCCGGATTTCAGGGCGGCGCGGTACGAGTCGAGCGCCGAGGGAAAGGGCGAAAGGGTCCGCTCGATGACGCCCTGCAGGGCCGAGATCGCCATGCCGTAATTGGTGACGGCTACGCCCGCCTCGCGCGCGCGCTCGAGCCTCCAGAGCATCTCGCGCCTCGTGAGCGTGCACGCCCCGCAGTGTATCGCGAGGGCGTAGTCCGAAAGGTCCGCGGGGTAGTCCTTCCCCGCGGCGTGGTCGACGGAGAGGTCAAGGCCGGAATACTCGCGGAGCCAGCGGGGAATCTTGACGCGACCGATGTCGTCCTCGAGGGCGTGGTGCGAGCAGGCCTCGGCGATGAGCACGCGGTCCCCGTCCTTGAGCCGCGAGATCGCGGCGGCGCCGGCCGCCATGGAGTCGATGTCCCCCTTGAAGCGCGAGAAGAGTATCGAGAAGGTCGTGCAGGGAACGTCCGGCGGCGTGTCGGCCACCATCTTGAGCGCGACCTGCGAGTCGCAGACGACGAGGTCGGGAGGCGACGAAAGGCGGTCGAGGAAGGCGCGGTATTCGCGCTCCTTGACGACGGCGACGGCGGCGTCGGAATCGAGGGCGTCGCGGATGGCCTGCACTTGCGGCAGGATGAGCCGTCCCTTCGGGGCCTGGAGGTCGATCGGCACGATCAGCACGGCGAGCGGCAGGGACGAGCCCGAGGGGAGGAGATCGCCGAGGATCGCGGGCGGCTCGAGGAAGGATTCGGGACAGGCGGCGATGAGAAGCCGCTTGAACTCGGACAGGGCGCGATCGCGCGCCGCGGAGTCGCGGTCGGCGATCGCGCAGGAAAGCGGGAAAACGTGCGGAGTGGACTTCGATACGGTCTCGAGAAAATCGGGGGTAGGATCGGCGAGGTCGGTCTTGTTGACGGCCACGATGAGCGGCGTGTTTTGGGCGGCGCATGATTCGACGAGGGAGCGCTCGTACGGTCCCCACGCGTTCGGCTCCGCCACGAGGCAGGCGACGTCGCTCGAGGCGAGGGCCTCCTTCGTGCGGGACACGCGAAGATCCCCGAGCTCGCCCGAGTCGTCGATGCCCGCCGTGTCGAGGAAGGTGACGGGGCCGAGCGGGAGAAGTTCCATGCTCTTTCTGACGACGTCCGTCGTCGTTCCCGCGACGGGCGAGACGATCGAGGTTTGCTGGTTCGTGACGAGGTTGACGAAGCTCGACTTCCCCGCGTTCGTGCGGCCGAAGATGCCGATATGGAGGCGCAAGGCCTTGGGTGTCTGGTTCATGGGGTCGTTCCTTTGTCGGATGGCGCGGCCTCGCGCCGCGGCGCGCCGGGCTGCGGCGCTGTAAGGTTCGGCGCTGTTAGTTGCGCCGCGCCGGGTTCTCCGGCGAAGCCGAGCGATGTGAGGGCGGCTGGGGAAAGGACGCGCGCGACCGTGTCCCCGCCGAGTTTTTCCGAGAGGAAGGCGCGGAGCGGCAGGCGTCTGGCGTCCGCCTTCCATCCGTCGAGAAGGTCCCGCGCGCCGTCGTATCCGACGATCGGGACGAAGGCGGTGACGGTCATGGGATTCGAGTCGAGGAGGAGGGCGCACGCGGCCTCGTCGGCGCGTATGCCGGCGACGTGCCGCGCGAGCGTCTCGGCGGCGGCCGCGTAGAGGGAGAGGGACTCGATCATCGCGTCGGCGACGAGCGGGAGGTATTCGTTAATCTGGAGCGTGCCTTGCGAGGCGGCCTCCGCGACAAGCGAGAGGGAGGCGCGCATGCGCATCCCGCACTGTATCGCCGCCTCGAGTATGACCGGGTTTACCTTCCCCGGCATGATGGAGGAGCCCGCCTGGAGCGCGGGAAGGAGGATCTCGCCCGAGTGCGCGAGGAACCTCAGGTCGCGCGACACCTTGACGAGGTTCGATGCCGCGGCCTGGAAGATGCCGGCCACTTCGACGAGGGCGTCCGCGTTCGCGGTCTGGTCGACGAGGTTTTCCGCGCGGGCGAGCGGGTAGCCGGTGATTTCGCGGAGGATGTCTGTCGCGCGGAAGACGTAGCGGCGGGGGGCGGCGAGGGCGGTGCCGACCGCGGTGCCGCCGAGGTTCACGACGCGGAGCCGCTCCTCGCACTTGAAGGCCCTCCAGCGGTCGCGCCCGACGCATTCGGCGAAGCCCGAGAACTCGGCGCCGAGGGTCATGGGAACGGCGGGAAGCGTTTCCGTCCTGCCGACGGTGACGACGCGCGCGAATTCTTTTTCTTTATCCTGAAAGGCGCCCTGCAGGGCCTGCGCGGCGCCGGCTGCCTCGCGGACGAGGCCGATGAGGCACACCTTGAGGGCCGTGGGATACGTGTCGTTCGTGGACTGATGGAGGTTGACGTGGCCGAGCGGGCTTACGGCAGCCGCGCCGTCCGGCGGAAAGCGTGACGGCTCCGCTTCCGCGAGAAGCTCCGTCGCTCGGTTCGCCAGCACCTCGTTGAGGGCCATGTTCGTCGAGGTGCCCGCGCCTCCCTGGAGGGCGTCGACCGAAAAGAGGGCGTCGTGCGTTCCCGAGGCGACCTCGTCCGAGGCGCGTTCTATCGCGCCGGCGATTCCGGGATCGAGCCAGCCCGTCTCGGCGTTCGCGCGTGCGCAGGCCTTCTTGACGAGGGCGTAGGCGCGCACGAGCCTCGGGTGTACCGCGCGTCCCGAGAGGCGGAAGTTGTCCATCGCCCGGTGCGTGTGTATACCGCGGAGGTCCCGCGCGTCAAGGGTCATCTCGCCTATCTGGTCGCGCTCGACGCGGGTCTCCCCGCCGCCGGTGGTCGTTCCGCCTGTCGTCGTTCCGGTTCCGGTCGGTCCTGTCATGCCCTCTCCTAGAAGTAGAGGTCGCGCTCGCCCGCGAGGATTTTCTCCCGCGCCTTGACGAGGTGCTCCCACATCGGCTCGGAGAAGTCCGCGGGCACGCGCGCGCGGATTTCCTTCATCTCCTTGTCGATGATCTCGTCGCCGATTTTTTTCGTCTCGGGACTCGCGAAGTCCTCGAGCCATTCCTGGAAGGTGAGGACGGCGTTGAGCTTGCAGAAGCAGCCCTCCCTGCCCGAACCGAGCGCGTCCATGATCTTCTTGCCGGTGCGCCCGCAGCGGTATCCCGCGGTGCAGAACGAGACGATGTGGCCCATCGAGGCGAGCTCGCGGATGATCTCGTCGAGGCTCCGCGTGTCGCCGAGGATGAACTGCTGGGTGTTCTCGCGCTGGTCGTGCGCGGAGAAGGCCTCGGTGTAGGCGCCGATGCCGACCCGGGTGTCCGCGTCGCGCTGGGTGCACATCTTGATGACCGAACGGAGCATCTCCGGCTTTTCGCGGTTCGTGACGATGAGACCGGCGTACGGTATGGCGAGGCGGATACAGGCGATGAGGTAACGGAAATCGTCGTCGCTCACCCAGTTCTTTACCCACGAGAAGTCCGTGTCAGCCGCGGGCTCGAGGCGCGGGACCGAGACGGTGTGGGGACCGAGCCCGAAACGCCGCTCGAGGTCGCGGGCGTGTGCGACGAGGCCCATCACCTCGAACTTCCAGTCGGCGAGGCCGAAGAGGGCGCCGACGGCCACGTCGTCGATCCCGGCGTCCATCGCGCGGTGGAGGGCGTAGAGCCGCCAGTGGTAGTTGCCCTTGAGCGTGCCTTCCGGGTGCACCTCGGCGTAGGCCTTCTTGTTGTATGTTTCCTGGAATACCTGGTAGGTGCCGATGCCGGCCTCGTGGAGCTTTTTCAGGCCCTCGACCGGCAGCGGGGCCGCGTTCACGTTGACGCGGCGGATCTCGCCGACGCCGCCTCGGACTTTCTCCTTGATGGCGTAAATGCGCCTCATGCTTTCGGCGATGTAGTCGGCGTCGGTGTCGGGATGCTCGCCGTAGACGACGACGAGCCGCTTGTGGCCGATCTTCGAGGCGAGCACGCGGGCCTCGGCCTCTATCTCGTCCATCGACAGGACGCGCCGCTCGATCGAGCCGTTCTCGCAGCGGAATCCGCAGTACTTGCAGGAGTTGACGCACTTGCTTCCGCAATAGAGGGGCGCGAAGGTGACGACGCGGTTGTCGTAGACCTTGGTCTTGATCTCGCGCGCCGCCTTGAAGACCTCTTCCTTGAGCGCGGGATCGGTCACGTTGACGAGGGCGGCGACGTCGGAGGCGTCCATGAGCTTGATTTCGTAGGCCTTCTTGATGATCGCCCTGATCCGCTCGGGGGAGGCTCCCTTTCCGCGCTCGATCTCGGACTCGATCGCCGTGTCGTCGATGAAGTCCTTGCCGTCGACGAGATAGCGGTCGATCTCGTCCTGCCTGATCAGGTTCCGTTTCCATTCCGCCACGGATACTTTGGTGCCGGTCGTTGCGTCCTTCATGGGATGCCTCCTTAAATTTTCGCGAGGGTTGACTTGACGGTGACGCCGGGTATCTGCCCGAGCTTTCCCGTCAGGGAGCCGATGCGGTCCGTCGACGCGTCGACGATGAGCGTTATGATGTTGAGATCGCGTTCATGGTAGGGAAGGCCCATGCGCCCGAGGATCATGTCCCCGAAGGGCGTGAGGGCGTCGTTGACGAGGTTCGCGCTTTCGGCGCGGTTCTTGACGATGACGGCGACGACTCCGACCGACCGGTTCTCCATCGGGATTCCTCCTTGCGAGCGCACGCTCCGCGGGAGGGACGGTCCGGTTCCGTCGGCGGCGCGATGATCCGGCGTGTCCGGTCGGGACGTCGTCGGTCGCGTCGATGCAGGAAGGCTGGTGTCCGTCCCTTGGCTTCAGATTCGGCCGAACGGGCTATGCGCCGTTCGATGTTCTCCTGACCGCAGGCTGGCTTTCCTCAAACGTAGTATATCGCGAAAAAAATATCAATACGGCGATGACGGTTTCAGGCCGATTGCCCGAACTCGATCGACGAGACGATCCGGCCGTCAAGGGTCTTGATCGACAGTCCCTCGGGCGTGATCAGTCCGTAGCCCGGGTCGCTCCCCTCCTTCGGGAGTGACGGCGAGCCGGGGTTGAGGAAGATGAGGCCGTCGCGTCGCTCGAGGAGCGGGACGTGCGTGTGTCCGGAAACGAAGATGTCGCCGTCGGCGAGGGGCGGGTGGTTGCCCGCGTCGAAGAGGTGGCCGTGCGTCACGAAACAGCGCCGTTTGCCGGTGAAGAATACGAGGTAGTCGCCGGTGCAGGGAAACTCGAGGAGGGCCTGGTCGACCTCGCTGTCGCAGTTGCCGCGCACGCCCATGATGCGGAACTTGTGGGCGTTGACGAGCGGCGCGAGGGCCTGCGGGTCGTACCCCTCGGGGATCGGGTTGCGCGGGCCGTGGTTGAGATAGTCGCCCGCGATGACGAGCCAGTCGGCCCCCTCGCGCGCGAAGGCCTCCATCGAGCGCCCGAAGGCGGGAACGGAACCGTGGATGTCCGAAAGTACGAAAAATTTCATGCGCGCACTCCTCTGTCTCTGTCTGCGGCGGCCGGTCAGTCGAGACCGGTCTCGCCGATCGCCTTCATGATGAACTCGCCGTACCGCTCGGCCTTGATCTCGCCGATGCCGTGTACCGCGAGGAGTTCGGCTTTGCTTTCAGGGCTCCTCACCGCGATGTCCTCGAGCGTGCGGTCGGAGAAGATGACGTAGGGCGGGACAGCGGCCGCCTCGGCAAGTCCGCGACGCATCGTTTTGAGGGCGGAAAGGCGCCGTTGCGCCGGGATGTCCGCGGGGTCGATCGAGGACGAGGCCTTCTTCTTTTTCGGGAAGGCGAGGGACGCGTCGGCTATGGCCGAACCCGCGGCTAAGGCCGAACCCGCGGCTAAGGCCGAACCCGCGGCTATGGCCGAACCCGCGGCCGTGCCGGAAGGAACCGTCATCAATCCGCGCGGCCTGAAGGGCAGGACGACGGGCGTCCGCTCGGAGAGCGCGTCGCGCGCGTCGGCCGTGAGCGAGAGCACGGAGTAGTCGGCCGACTTGGAGAGATAGCCCGCCTCGACGAGAAGCCGGGCGAGCTCGAACCAGTCGTCCTTCTCGAGCTCCTTCCCGATGCCCCAGGTTGAAAGCGCGTTGTGTTTGTTTTCGACGATCCGCTTTTGGCGCGAGCCGAGAAGGACGTCGATGACGTAGGCCGCGCCGTAGCGCTCGCCGGTGCGCACGACGCACGAGAGGAACTTCTGCGCCGGCACGGTTACTTCGACGTCGACCGCGTCGGGCCCGTCGCAGACGTCGCAGCAGGGACGTCCGTGGTTCCCGTCGCGGCCAAGCGTCTCGCCGAACCAGGAGAGGAGAAGGGCGCGCCGGCACGAGCGTGCGTCCGCGTAGTCGGTCATCGCCTTGAGGTGCTCCTCGGCGGCGCGCGTTTCCCTTGCCGAAAGCTCCTCCATGAAGAACTTGATCTTGCGCGAGTCGCCGTAGTTGTAGAGGAGGAGGGCGGTCGCGGGGATTCCGTCGCGTCCCGCGCGGCCGATCTCCTGGTAATACTGCTCGAGGCTTTTCGGGAGGTCGAAGTGGATGACGAAGCGGACGTTGGGCTTGTTGATCCCCATGCCGAAGGCGATCGTCGCGACGATGATCCTTGCCTCGTCGCGGAGGAACTTGCGCTGGTTTTCCGTCCGTGTCTCGTCGGAAAGGCCCGCGTGGTAGGGAAGGGCGGCGTGTCCGCGGGACGACAGCTCCTCGGCGACGTCGTCCACCTGCTTCCGCGAAAAGCAGTAGACGATGCCCGACTCCTCCGCCCGGCCGGCGAGGAAGTCGAGTATCTGGTGCACGGGATTCTTCTTCGGCCTCACCTCGAGGTATATGTTCGGGCGGTCGAAGCTCGCGACGAACTCCGCCGGCTCCCTGAGCGCGAGGTTGCGCCTGATGTCGGCCCTGACCCGCGCCGTGGCCGTGGCGGTAAGGGCGAGGAAGACCGCCCCGGGAAAGAGGTCGCGGAGCGAGGCGAGGGAACGGTATTCGGGCCGGAAGTCGTGGCCCCAGTCGGAGATGCAGTGCGCCTCGTCGACGGTGACGCAGTCGACGCGCGTCCCGGCGAGGAGCTCGCGCACGCGGTCGGTCGCGAGGCTTTCCGGGGCGAGGTAGAGGAGCTTCGTCCCGCCCGACCTGACGCGCGCGGCGTTTGCCCGCCATTCCTCGCGGTCGAGGGAGCTGTTGAGAAGGACCGCGTCGACGCCCGACGACTCGAGCGAGGCGACCTGGTCGTGCATGAGGGCTATGAGGGGCGAGACGACCACGGTGAGGCCAGGGAACATGAGGGCGGGAACCTGGTAGCAGAGGGACTTTCCCCCGCCGGTCGGCATGACGGCGAGGGTGTCCCGTCCCGAGAGAACCGCCTCGATCACCTCGCGCTGGAGGGGACGGAACTCGTCGTAGCCGAAGACGCCCTTGAGTATGGCGGCGGGGTTCTTTCCATCGGTGTTCTGCTCGTCGCGGTTCATCCCGATGATAATACACCAAACGAGGCCGTTCGCGAAGGATATCCCTACACGTATTTCGCGATTCCGGGGATTTTCCGGAGCGCGGCGCTCGCGAGGAAGGTCGCGGGCACCGAGATGGCGGATACGAGAGTGAACTTGAGGTAGGGATTCGCGTCGATTCCCGCGATCGCGAACTGCGCCGCTACCACGAACGGAATGTGAAGAATGAACATGGCGTATGAGTTGTCCGCAAGTGCCTTGACGACGGGTCCTTGCGAGTACCAGCGTCGCCACGCCCAATAGGGAAGGCCGATGAGGAGGCCGAGACAGCAGAATGTCTCGCACGCGGCGTAGGCTAGCGAGAGGGGCGTGCCGCCGCCGAACGTCTCGGGGGTGACGGGAAAGAGCGCGACCGCTATCGCCGATACGGCGCCGACGCGGAACCAGAGCTTGCCGTCGCGGCCGGGAAGGGACGCGAGCCAATCGTTCCGGTACGCCGCGATTCCCGCGAAGAACATGGCGAGATAGAAGGGCGCGTGCGCGGGCTCGGCCTGTATGAACCCGAGAACCCCGATCCATTTATAAAGAGGATAGCGTATCCGGATGGCGAATGACGCGAGGGCGAGGCCCGCGCCGACCGCCGCGATCGCGCGAAACGACGGGAACGGACGCTCCCCGCGGCCGGGATTATCCGCCCGCGGAAAAAGGAGACGCGCGAGCGAGTAGACGATGCCGTACATGATAAGGTGCTGCACGAACCAGAGGGGCCCGAGATTCGCGTCGGGCCAGGAGGGTCCCGACCAGTCCGCCGGGCGTCCGCCGAAGCCAAGGAAGTAGTCGATGATATATCGGAAGAAAGAGATTTCGCCGTAGCCGCGCGCCAGCCGAAAATACGCGTACATCATCGTTGACGAAACGATCAGCACATACGCGACAAGCGGTACGAGGAGCCTGAGTCCGCGGTCGCGGTGAAAGGCCCAGAAGGACTTTCGGTCATATGCCGCGGGCATGAAGTAAAAGGAAAGGAAGAAGAAAAGGCTCATGAAAAAAGAGGAGTTGACGGCGGTGAACCGCTCGAGGAGGGGAGCTGAATCGTCGCTCACGAACCACCACACCGAGGTTCCATAGGCCCTGACGGCGTGTTGGAGTATCACGAGGATCATCAGCGCCGCGCGGATATTGTCGAGATACAGCAGTCGTTGCTTTTTCATGCTTTGGCCCTCCTTCGGCCCTGTCAGGCGCAAGTATGAGCGCAAAGCCGGAAAGACGCATTAACATGGGTTAAGATCGAGCGCCGTCTTTCGCCATTCCCTGCCTGATGCGGCTGAGGGCGACGGGCGTGATGCCGAGAAACGAGGCGACCTCGTACTGCGGGACGCGTTCCTCGAGGCCCGGATAGCGCGCGCGAAAGGCGCGGTAGCGGGTTTCGGCGTCTTCCGAGAGGAACTGACGCTCGCGCTCTTCCTTTTCGAGGAAAAGCATCTCCATGTATTTCGCATAGACCTCTTTCCAGCAGTCGGCGGGTCCGAGGAGGGTCGCGGGATCGAGATTGATTTGGAGAAGCTCGGAGTCCTCGAGCGCCTGGATGCTGAATCGCGGCGTTCTTTGGCCGGGAAACGGGCTGAAGCCCGAGATGAGCCGGCCTTCCTCGCGAAAGGCCATCACGCGCTCGTCGCCGCGCTCGGTGACGAAGTACACGCGGAAAAGCCCGGTCGCGACGAAGGCGAGCTTGCCGGGGACGTCGCCTTCCCGGAGGAAATGGCCGCCTTTCCTGACAGTTGCGCGGGAAACGCGCGCCGCGAGGTTTTCCCATTCTCCGGCGGGTATGCGGGCGAAGCGCTCGAGCGTGGCGCGCAGGCGCGCGAGATGATCCGGGTCGCGTGCCGCCTCCGCGTCCGTCATGCCCGCCTGTCCACCATCTCGGAGGTCGCGTAGAACCTGAGTTTGGGATTATTGTCGCGCACGCGGTTGAAGGCCCACTCGGAGTCGGAGACGAACACGTGGGTTCCGCGCACGTCGACGAGGACGCGGCGCACGTTCGCGTCGACGAATTCCTGCAGGGCCTTCTGGTCGTCGCTCGTGACCCAGTGCGCGATCGACACGTCGATCGGCTCGTACTTGCACGAGGCCCCGTACTCGTTCTCGAGGCGGCTCTTGAGCACCTCGATCTGGAGCTGGCCGACGACGCCGAGCACGCGCGCGTTCGGCTGGTGGATCTTCGAGAAGATCTGGACGACGCCCTCCTCGGCGAGCTGGTCGAGTCCCTTGTGGTACTGCTTTTCCTTGAGCGGGTCCGCGTTCATGATCGAGCGGAAGATCTGCGGGGCGAAGCTCGGGATGCCCTTGAAGTTGACGCATTCGCCCTCGGTGAGGGTGTCGCCGATCTTGAAGGTCCCCGTGTCGTGTATGCCGATGATGTCCCCGGGCCAGGCCTCGTCGATGATCTCGCGGTCCTGGCTCATGAAGGCCGTGGGGTTCGCGGTACGGAAGGTCTTGCCGGAGCGCACGTGCCAGTACATGGCGTTCCGCTCGAACTTGCCGGAGACGACGCGGAGGAAGGCGATGCGGTCGCGGTG
>LVBL01000094.1 GCA_001604405.1 Spirochaetales bacterium Spiro_10 | reverse complement strand
CGCGCCTTCCTGACGACCAGGATATTCGAGCCCTCCGGCATGTTCTCGGTCGAGCAGGCGCAATACGCCTATTCCCCGTACTCGCGCTACGTCGGCCTGCGCCTTCCGAAGGGCGACGCGACGCGGGGGATGCTCCTGACCGACACGAAACACCGCGTCGAACTCGCCGTCCTCGACGCCGACGGCAGGCCCGAGAGCCGCGACGTCTCCCTCGAGATGGCCGTCTACAAGCTCCAGTGGCGCTGGTGGTGGGAGAAGGAGGCCCTGACCGACGCGACCTACGTATCGGACGAGTCGCGCACGCTCATCGCGAGCGGACAGACGGTCGCGAAGAAAGGACACGCCACATGGGACCTCGAGGTCAAGTATCCCGAGTGGGGCCGGTATCTCGTCGTCGCGAAGGATCCCGTCGGCGGGCACAGCGCCGCCAAGATCGTGTATATCGACTGGCCCGGGTGGGCCGGACGCGGCAAGGACGCGGGAACCGGCAGCGCCGCCATGCTGCCACTCACGAAGGACAAGGACAACTACCGCGTGGGAGAAAGCGCGGCGATAAGCTTTCCGTCGTCGGAGGGAACGCGGGCGCTCATAACGATCGAAAAAAACGGCTCGATCATACGGCAGGAGTGGCTGGCGACGTCGAAGGGAACGACCGTCTGGAAGCTTCCCCTCACGCCGGACATGGCGCCGAACGTGTACGCGCACATCACCCTCCTTCAGCCCCACATGCAGACGGCCAACAGCCTCCCGATCAGGCTGTACGGGGTCTTGCCGATACTGGTCGAGGATCCCGCGACGAGAATCCTCCCGAAGATCGCGGCCTCCGAGGCGTACGAGCCGGGCAAAAAGGCGGCTCTCAGGGTTTCCGAGGCGAACGGCAGGCCCATGACCTACACGGTCGCCGTCGTCGACGAGGGACTGCTCGGCCTTACGCGCTTCTCCGCGGCGAACCCGTGGAACGAGTTCTACAAGAAGGAAGCCTCGCGTCTTTCGAGCTGGGACCTCTACCGCTACGTCATGAGCGCGTACGGCGGAAAACTCGAGACGCTCCTGTCGATCGGCGGCTCGGAGGATCTCCTCAACAACAACGCGAAGAAGACGCAGCGCTTCAAGCCCGTGGTCCTGTTCTTCGGGCCCTTCGAGCTCGCGGCCGGCGCGACGGCGGACCATTCCTTCGAGATGCCGCAGTACGTCGGGGCGGTACGGGTCATGGTGACGGCGGGAAAGAACGGCGCCTACGGCGTCGCGGAACAGCAGGTGCCCGTGCGCGGAAACCTCATGGTACTGCCTACCCTGCCGAGAACGCTCGGCATGGGCGAGACGGTGGACGTCCCCGTCACCGTGTTCAACGGAACCGACCGGAAGACGCGCGTCACGGTCAGGCTTGCCGCGACGGGTTCCGTCGCCGCAACACTCGAAAAGGCCATCGAAGTCGACCCCGTCTCCGACGCGACGGTTTCCTTCGCGCTCGCAACCTCCTCGCCGGGAAAGACGAGCGTGAGCGTAACGGCCTCAACGGCCGACGGGACGCGGACCGCGACCTCCGTCACGGAAATCGACGTGCTCTCGCGGGGAAGCCCCGTCTCCACCGTCCGGTCCTTCGCCCTCAAGCCGGGCGAGCGCTATCGCGACTACGTACCGAGTCCCGGCGAGCGCGGGACGAAACGGATGTCCGTCGAGCTTTCGACCCTTCCGGTGCTCGACATGCAATCGCGCCTCTCGTACCTGACCGGCTACCCGCACGGCTGCGTCGAGCAGATCACCTCCGGCGGATTCCCGCAGCTCTACGTTCCGTCCATGATGGACCTCGGCGATGAGGACGTGGAGCGCGTCAAGAAAAACGTCTCGTCCGTCATCGCGCGCTATCCCCAGTATCAGACCTCCTCGGGCGGCTTCGCCTATTGGCCCGGCTCCGGCGAGGTCAACTCGTGGGGAACGACATACGCGGGACACTTCATGATAGAGGCGCGCCGCGCGGGCTACGAGGTGCCCGACTCGGTATTCTCGCCCTGGCTCGCCTACCAGCGCGACAAGGCAAAGGCCTGGGAACGCGGAGAAAACGCGAACGACGTCGACGCGCAGTCCTACCGGCTCTTCACGCTCGCCCTGTCGGGGAACCCCGAGCTCGGTGCGATGAACAGGTTGCGGCTTTCGAAAGACATGCCCTTCGCGGCGAAATGGCTGCTCGCCGCGTCGTATTACCTCGCGGGCCAGCGTTCCGCATCGGCCGACATCGTCCGGGATCTCGACGTCGTTCCGGCGTACTATCGAGACACCGGCGACAACTGGGG
>LVBL01000022.1 GCA_001604405.1 Spirochaetales bacterium Spiro_10 | reverse complement strand
CGGGTCTTTCTCCCCGCGGTCCCGGTCGCCGGTCGTCAGTCCGTTCATGGCCACGGCCGGAAGGGCGGTCCGGACGGCGTCCCGCGGGCGCGCGCGCGGGTTCGTCCCGGGGGAGACCCTCGTGCTGCTGGGCCGCGGCGCGCGCGGCCTCCTCGGAGCCGTATTTGTTTTTGTAGTAGGACATCCGTTCCTCGAAGCTCATGCGGGAAAGGTCCCGCTCCCTCGAGTCTCCGTCGTTCCGGCGTCCGCGTCCCTGCACGTTGACCGTGCGGGCGCCCGCGTCGCCGAAGTGCCCGCCGCCCGTGCGGCCGCGCGGGCGCGTGTCGGCCGGGCGCTCGCGCCCGGCGACGTTTCCGCCCCGCTCCTCGGCTGGCGCGCGAACCGCGTCGTCGCGGCGTGCGGCCGTTCTGGGTTCTTCGCCCCCGGACGGTCTTCCGGCGCGCGGCCTGGCGTCGTGCGAGGGGCCGCCCGAGCGCCCGTCGCGGGATCTGCCGTCGCGCGACCTGCCGTCGCGGGATCGTCCGTCTCTCGACCTGCCGTCGCGCGACTGTCCGCCCGATCGTCCGTCGCGGGATCGTCCCCCGCGATATCCGCCCTCGTCGTCCGAGTAGTCCGAGTCGTAGCGGTCGGTGCGGATGTAGACATGAGCGCTCTGGTCCTCGACGAGGTCTTCCTCGCCGGGAACGCAGGAGGGAACCTTGTTCTCGATGTATTTCTCGATGGCGGGAAGGTTGTAGACATCCTGCTCGGAGCAGAAGGAATAGGCCTTGCCGGTTTTTCCCGCGCGGGCGGTGCGTCCGATGCGGTGCACGTAGTTCTCCGCCTCGTTGGGCAGGTCGTAGTTGATGACCATCGCGAGGGAGTCGACGTCGATACCGCGCGCGGCGACGTCCGTCGCGACGAGCATCCTGAGCGATCCGGACTTGAAGGAATCGATGACCTGCAACCGCTTGGACTGCGGCAGGTCTCCGATGATGAAGTCCGCCTCGTAGCCGTTGATCCTGAGCCGCTTCGAGACGACCTCGCTCATCCGCTTGGTGTTGCAGAAGACGATGACGCTGGAGGGGTTTTCCTTTTTAAGCAGGCCCAGAAGGAGCTTCATCTTCTGGTCGCTCGAAACGTGGAACAGGAGCTGGTCGATCTCGTCGACGGTCACGCTCTCGGCCTCGATCGTGACTTCCTTGGCGTTGTTCGTGTACTCCCAGGCGAGGTTCTTCACGGAGGCGTTCAGCGTCGCGCTGAAGAGCATCGTCTGACGCGCCTCGGACTTCGGCAGGACCCTGATGAGGGTCCTCAAGTCCGGGTAGAAGCCCATGTCGAACATCCGGTCCGCCTCGTCGATGACGAGGAAGGCGACCTTCGAGAGGTCCATCTGGCCGGATTCCTGCAGGTCGATCACGCGCCCTGGCGTGCCGATGATGATGTCCATGCCCTCTTTCAGGAGCTCGATCTGCCGGCCGTAACCGACTCCTCCGTAAAAGCTCGCCGATTTGAGCTTCATGCAGGAACCGAGGATATGCGCCTCTTCCTCCACCTGGACCGCGAGCTCGCGGGTGGGAACCATGATGAGCGCTTTTTTGCCGGAGAGGGCGGGATCACTTACGAGCCGCTGGAGGATGGTAACGAGATACGCGGCCGTTTTGCCCGTCCCGGTTTGGGACTGGACGTAGAGGTCGGCCCCTTCGAGGCCGGTTTTCAGAACCTGTTCCTGGACAGGCATGCAGGTTACGTAACCTGCTTCGGCGAGTCCTTCCTGGAGCCCGCCATCTAGGGTAAAGTCGGTAAAATTCATTTGCGGCGAGTGTACCACAAATGAAATTGAATGAATAGGTAAGGTTTACCGGGTTTCCTTCCGCACGAGGTACTCCCCGTAGCCGGCTGAGTCGAGTTTTCGGCGCGTTGTTTGTAGCTCGGAGTCGGGAATCCCGGCAAGCACGACCCTTGTCATAGCCCCCGAGGTCTCGAAGACCGGGTTAAAGCCCTCGTTTCTCAGCTTTATGACGAGGCGGGTCGCGTTGTCCTCGTTCATGAACGAGCCAAGCTGTATCCTCCACCGACCGCCAGCCGTCTCCCCGGTACCTGCCGCAAGGGCCGGACTTGCCGGGCCCGTCGCGCCCACTGATCCAGCCGGACCCGTTGATCCAGCCGGACCTGCCGTTGTCAGGGTGACGTTGAGCGTTCCGGGAGCCGGCTGCGCGGTCTGCGCGGTCGCGGCCGTGCGCGCCGCGGCGTCAAAGGCGCTCACGGTACGGATCGAGACGCGGGCTACGCCGGTTTTCAGCATCCCGAGTTCCTCCGCCGCGCGCTTCGAGACGTCGATCTCGCGGTTCGGGACGAAGGGCCCGCGGTCGTTTACGCGCACCACGACCTTTTTCCCGTTTTCAAGGTTCGTGACCTCGAGCATGGTCCCGAAGGGCAGGGATTTATGGGCGGCTGTCAGGGCGTTCATGTCGAACAATTCGCCGCTCGAGGTCGGCCGGCCGTGAAAGTCCTCCGCGTAGTACGAGGCAACCGCCTCGAGCTTTACGATCTCGCTTTGTGCGACGGCGCCCGAAAGGGCAATAACCGATAAAAGTGCGCAGGATAGCGCGACGCGGACTGTTCGGCTGGTCATATCTTCATTCTCCCATACTCGTCCGGATGAGCGGACGCTGCTATCTCTATATCGACGCATCGGGCTGACGGCTTAAGACCGGTATTGCTTGACAACGGGACACATTAATCGTACTTTAACCACGATATTGACAGTACCAGGGGGTGCACCGGTTTCGACTGTGGTAACCGGTGCTTGGGCTGCAGGTGAGGTTGCCTGTCCTCTGAACGGGCAAAACCTATAACTGCCGAAAACGACAGTTACGCTCTCGCCGCGTAAGTAGCGGAGCGCGGAACCCGGGCGATGCTGCTCCGAAGCGCCCGGTGTTCTGACGCCAATCGGGGCTTACCGACCCTTGGGCCAGAACGGGGGGAGGGAAACCACTTCTGGATACGGATTCGACGCTTGCGTCGCTGCCACCGAATCCCGACAACCACCTCGCGGCGCTAAACCTGTAGAAGCCCCTGCATCGTGCTTCAGGACGGGGGTTCGACTCCCCCCATCTCCAAAAAACCAAAACCGCCCGGAAGGGCGGTTTTGGTTTTTGATAGGGAGATGGGGGGAGTCGATCGTGAGATGGCGCCGACCGAAGGGAGGGAAAGCGCGCAGGATGCGCGCGACAGCCATCGAGCGCGGACTGGAAAGAGCCGACAGGAGGTCGGCGAATGGAAGGCGACTCCCCCCATCTCCACAAATGGTAAAATTTGTGAGGGGGACTCACGGCGAAGCTTCAAGTGGTCGAACCGAGGCGCGTCGTCGCGGGCAGGACGCCCGCGAAGCGCCGAGGCGGCCTGAAGAGAGCGCGGCTGAGGCGCGCGAGCGGAAGGCGACTCCTCCCATCCGCTGGAAACTTCGTTGCGAGTCCAAAAAACCAGAACCGCCCGGAAGGGCGGTTTTGGTTTTTGATAGGGAGATGGGGGACTCACGGCGAAGCTTCAAGTGGTCGATCGTGAGATGGCGCCGACCGAAGGGAGGACCAGGAACGAGACGTCGCAGTTCCTGGGCGCAGGATGCGCCTACCACTGCGCGGGATAGAATCCGCTTACGTTGTCCTTCGTAATGAGGCGCATCGGGAGGTAGCGGATAGGCTCGACGGCGATGCCGCTGAACCAGTCGACGGCCATCTCCATCGCGAGCGCACCGTCCGCCTCCGCGGATTGCCAGGTTATGGCATGGACGCATCCGTCGCGCACGAGATCCTGCGTGATGAGGCTGTTGCCCGACGAGACGATCACGATGTCGTCCCGGCCCGCTTCGCGGACGGCCGCGCATATCCCGCGGGCCCCGAACGAGGGATCCGAGAAGCAGAAGCCCTTGAGATCGTTTCCGAATTCCTTGAGCCATTTTGCCGCGAGCCGTTTCGCCTCGTCTTCCTGCAAGGCCGTTTCCATCGCGAGGCACCGCATGGCCGGGGCTATCCGCGCCAGCTCAGTCACGACGGCGTGCGTGCGGGAGAAGAAGTTCGAGTTTCCCTTCACGTGCCTCATGATCGCGTATCCGCCCGTGTTTTCCATGCGTCGCGCGAATTCTCGCGCAAGCATCCGGAACTGCCCCCAGTCATCCGGTCCCGTCCATCCCAGGATGTACCTGAAGCCCTCGTCGTTCGGCGTCGTATTGCTTCCGATGACCGGTATCCCGCGCTCGTTGATACGCCTGAACCACTGAGTGCTTTCCTTGACGCTCGTCGGCGTCAGGATGATCAGGTCGGGCCGTTCCTTGATGGCGAGCTCGACTTGACGTGCCTGTATTTCGGGCGAGTAGTCCGCGTTGTATGACCGGAGCGAAACGCCGAAGGCGTCGGCGATTTTCGCGCAGCCTATTTTGTACGAGACATGATAAGGGTGGTCGCACGATTCGAGAAGAACGACCTTTTTTCCCCTCGGTCCGTCCGCGGGGGACTCGGGTATGTTGACCTTCTCCGCGCGCCAACCGGCATATTCAAGGTCATACCAGTGCCGCGCGTCCGTTTCGGGCAGTGAACGCGGCTCGTTGGGGCGGGACGGGATGTCCTTGCGGTCGCGATTCCACTGAATGAGCGACTGGCCGTCGCTCGACTTGAGGTCAGACGCGTCGATTATCCTGAAACGCGACACCTCGCCGTTAACGATGTCTATCGTGTCCGCGTTCGCCTTCCCGGAGGCAGCGATCGCGTCCGTCTTCCCGAGAAGGGAGCCGAGCACCTCCGAGAAATCGTCCATCGATCTCATCGAGTCCTCCGAGACCGCGATGACGCTCGACATCGCCGCGTCGATCTCCTCGGCTTTTCTGTCTATGGTCCGGGATTTGTCCTTGACTTCCTCCGTCACGTCGACAAGCTGGGTCAGGGCGCCCGTGATTTCGGCCGTTCCTTCCGACATCTCGTCGAGCCCGCGGATGATCTCGGCGAGGCTGTCGGAAACGTCGGATATGCCGCCGAGCAGCTGGGCGATCGAGGCGTCCGTGCGCTCCGTCAGACCCCTCGCCGACTCGATGTCCGCTATCATGGAGGTAAGGTTCTTGTTGACCTCGCGCGCGCTTTCTGACGTCGCCTCCGCGAGTTTTCGGATCTCGTCCGCGACGACGGCGAAGCCCTTCCCGTGCTCGCCCGCATGGGCCGCCTCTATCGCGGCGTTCATGGCAAGAAGGTTCGTCTTTTCGGCGACCTCGTTAATCACGCTGATGAGGTCGGTGATCAGGTCCACCGAAGACGCTATGCCCCTCATGGCGTCCATCGTTCCGCGCATGTCGTCGCCGCTCTCGCTCGCGAGCGCGTTGAGCGTGCCGACGAACTCCGACTTGGACCTCGATATCTGGTTCATGCTCCGTATGGACGCGATTGTCTCCTCGACGGCCGCGGACGACTGGTCGACGCTCGCCGCCTGCGTTTCGATCTGCTCCACGATATTCCGGATCGCGTCCCTGATCTCGCTGACGTGCGTGCGGGAATCCCTGATGGACTCGTTGAGCTTTCGTTCGTTTTCCGAGACGGTCTTTGACGACGTCGTGATTTCCTGGAGGGAGTCTGCGACCTCAGCGGTTTTTTCCGCCAGGTCGCGGCTTATCGCGAAACTCCGCTTGACGATGTTCTTGAGCTTGAAGACGATCTGATGGACTTGCGCCACGAAAACGTTGTGACCGCGCGCGATCGCGGAAACCTCGTCGGCCCCGTCGATGGGCATGCGCGCCGTCAGGTCCCCGGCGGTCCGTTCCGATCCTGCCAGGAATGACGCGAGCCGGGCGATTCTCCGGTACACCAGACCGTGCGCGAGCGCGAGGCCTACGATACCCGACACTATCGGGATGCTGACTGCGCCGGCAAGTTCGCCGAGATCAAAGAAACGCGGGACGCTCAATATGGCCGACGGGACGAGAAACGCCACCAGAAGGCGCAAGAAAATGGATTCTTTCTTTTTCGACATGATGTACCCCTAGATTGAGCTTGATCAAGTATACGATACATTGCCGGTTTGGGATATTTTTTTTTTCGGGATTATAACCGCACTAAGCGGTCCGCAAAAAAAACGACCGGCGTCTTTCGACGTCGGCCGTTCGGTTTGAGCGCTTTGTTCGCGCGCCTCTTACATTCCCATGATCGCCTTGTTGAAGGCCATGTCGATGTTCATGTTGGAGGTGGGAGTTTCGACCAGCTTCTTGTAGTCGATCTTCGCGGCCTGGATGGCCTTGAGATCGTAGCTGTCAAGCGCCTTGGAGACGCCCGAGTCCTTGCCGAGAACGGTCGCGCGGATAGTGTCGAGGTTCTTGTTTCCGGCGAGTTCCTCGGCCTTCTTCTCGACCATGCGCCAGGCCTCGACGTTGAACTTCACGAAGTCCTTGCGGAGCTTTATCGCGTTGTCCTTGCCGGGCGCGGCGTCGGTGCGGAGCATGTGGTTGTCGAACTCGATGTGTCCCTTCCAGTCGAGCTTCTCGAGCATCCATCCGAGACCGACCATCTCCTTGAGTCCGTCCATGCCGGTGAGGGTAGGGGAGTCGTTGTCGAACTGTCCGGCCTTCTGGTTTCCGATGTGGAGGAAGGGGAGCTTGCCCGCGTGGATGGCCATGCCCGCCGCGTTGGACGCGGAGAGGTTGGTCATGCCCTCGTGCTGGAGAAGCTCGGGGTTCACGCCCCACATCGAGGGGTCCTCGAGGCGGCTGATGAGTCCGAGCGCGTGACCGGTCGTCGCGAGGTACATCTCGCCGCGGGGCTCGTTCGGCTTGGGCTCGATGGTGCAGTACTTGATGGAGAGCTTGTTTTCCTTGATGTACCGGGTGGCGAGGTTCAGGCCCTGCTCGATGTACTTGTACGGGGTCTTCCAGTCGACCGCGAACTGGCACTCGAAGCCGTCGCGCGCGACCCAGTAGGTGAAGTACTGGGCGCCGAAGAAGTTTCCGATGCGGAGGGTGCGCATGACCTTCTGCGCGGCCAGCGCGCGGATCTCCGGGTCGGGGTTCGTGAGTCCGCCGTTGCGGAAGAGCTTGTCGCCGTGGAGGGAACAGGTGACCATGATCATCTTGAGCCCGACCTTGTCCATCTTGTCCTTGAGGGCATGGATGGTCTTGTAGCAGTCGCTCGACGGATCCTGGTCGTCCATCGGGTTCATGGGGTCCCATGCGACGATGTCGTCGTCGTGGGTAGAGGTGAACTCGATGAGCCCTTCCTTCTTGGCGTCGCAGAGGATATCGCAGGCTTCAAGGGCCGTGATCGAGTCCATGACCGATCCGCCGAAGGGATCCCCGCAGGAACTCTTGACGCACCAGAACGGCATTGAAAGTTGTCTTTTCATAGTCTTCCTTCCTTATAAAAACGTTTCGCGAATTATCGCGTATTGCGTGCCCTATTAACAATAAGGCCTCAGTCTTGCTTTGTCCATGCCGGGCGCGCGCCGTTCCCAGACCGTGCACGCTCCGGCATCCGTCAGGAGTACAGCGGCGAGAGCGCGTCGAGGTACCGGTTGTACGCGGCGTATGCCTTGTCGTACGCCGACACCGCGGCGGGGTCCGGCAACACGCGTTCCGCCTCGTTGATCCGTACGTGCTCGTCGGTCAGTTTCGAGATGGGTCGCGCGGCCTTTCCCGACTTGGTCGCCTCGATGGACTCGAGGCACCAGAGCGCCTGGATCGCGCCGCCCATCGCCGCGGCCTCGTCGTTCTCGGGCCGCTTCACGGGCAGGTTCATGACGTTCGCCGCTATCTCGCGCCAGAGCGGACTCTTCGATCCGCCTCCGATGATGCGGATTTCCTTGGCGCGGAAGCCGAGCGCCTGGAAGGCCTCGAGTCCGATGCGCATCCCGAATATCGCGGATTCCATCGCAGCGCGCGCGATATTCTCCCGCGAGGCGTTCGCGGCCGTGAGTCCCATGATGCTCGCCCGTCCGTTCGGGAGGTTCGGCGTCCGCTCTCCGTTGAAGAAGGGCAGGAACACGACGCCGTCCGAACCGATCGGTGCCTTTGCGGCGCATGCGTCGAAGGCCTTGACGTCAAGCTCGAAAAGGGCGCGGGTCTCCTCGGTGGCGACCGTGCAGTTCATGGTGCACAGCAGCGGAAGGTATCCGCCGGTCGAGGAATTGAAGCCGGACAGTCCCTTCGCGGGATTCGCCACGGGGCTGTCGGAATACCCGTAGAGCGTCCCCGAGGTTCCGAGGCTCATCGTGAGGAATCCGTCGCTGACGGTTCCCGTACCGATGGCGCCCATCATGTTGTCGCCGCCTCCCGACGAAACCGGTATGCCGGCGGCAATGCCGAAGCGCGCGGCCGCCTTGGCGGTAACGAAACCCGCGGGCTTTTCCGACGGGATGATGGACGGCAGTATCTTCCGGAGGCCGGGATCTATCAGGGAGGCGATCTTGTCGGACCAGGTCCGTTTCGCGCCGTTGAAGAGGGCTGTGCCCGAGGCGTCTCCCGCTTCCATTACGTATTCGCCGGTAAAGAGCCAGTTAAGGTAGTCGTGCGGGAGCATGACGTAGCGGAGGCGCGCGAAAGCCTCCGGTTTGTGCCGCTTGAGCCACATGATCTTCGGCGCCGTAAACCCGGGAAGCATGAGGTTGCATACCTCGGCGATTACCGCGTCGGCGCCTCCCGCGGCCTCGGTCAGCAGCTTGCATTCCTCCACGGTAGAGGTATCGTTCCAGAGTTTGACGTTATAGAGGGCCTTTCCGTCCGCGTCCAGCGGCACGAAGCCGTGCTGGTGACCGGAAACGCCGATAGCCTTTATCGAGGCGCGTTGCTCGGGTGTGAAGGCGGCGAAACACTGCTCGAGCGCCTTGTCGTACCATTCGGTCTTCTGTTCGCGCGTTCCGTCGTTTTCCGCGATCATCTCCACCGGCACTTGGGCCTTCGCGACCGTTGCGCGGGAGTCCCCGTCGTAGAGCACAACCTTGATGCTCTGGGTTCCCATGTCGATTCCGGCTACTATACTCATCTCCGAACCTCCTTGCCTATGTTGAGTATACGGGCATTTTTCGCGGAGCGGTATGGTCGAAGCTGATTTTATATATCTAAAATTGATATTTTGCGTACTTTTCCTTATAATAGAGGCATGAAGATACTGGATTCGGTGTTCGTCTATCGGTTGCAGGACGACGCGCGCCCGCTCGCGAACGACCGGCTTTCCTGGCACGGGCGGTACCATACCCACGGAACCGCCGAATTCGAGATACATTTCTTCATCGAGGGCTCGGGTACCTTCCAATGCAATACCGCGCGTTACCCGATATCGGGCGGGCGCGTATTCCTGACCGGGCCGTATGATTTTCATTCCATCGTGCCGGAGGCGGTTTCCGCGCCCCTCACGTATTACGCCATCCTTTTTTCATTCGACGAGACCGACGAGCTGACGCCGCTCGCCCTTCCCGAGACCCTCAGATCCACGATCTCGGCGAAGGCAACCGTCCTCTCGGTCGATCCCCATTTCAGGTTCCAGTTCGAGGACCTTTTGCGCATGGCGAGATCCTCCGACGCGGCCCTGCGCGCCTCGGCCCTGCATCTCCTGCAGAGCTTCCTGTACCGGTGGTATTGTCGCGATCCCGTGTCTCCCCAGGATGCCCGGGCGCTCGCGCATCGTGCCAACCGCCTCCACGCCGGAAAGGCCCTCGCCCTCATGGAACGTCACGTGCGCGAGAACATGCTTATAGAAGAGTTCGCGCGAAAACTGTCCCTCTCCGAGGAACATTTTATCCGGACCTTCCGTGACGAGGTTCACATGACCCCGCATCAGTATTTCATGCGCCTCAAGGTGGAGGGCGCGAGCGGCATGCTCATGTCGACCGACAAGACCGTCGGAGAGATAGCCGACTGGTTCGGATTCGAAAACCAGTTTCACTTTTCCCGTATCTTCCGAAAGTGTACGGGGATGTCGCCCGTCCAGTACCGCCGGACCTTTCTGCAACTCGTCGATTTTACGTGAGCCGCCGGGCAAAACGGATAGTGAATGCATGGAATAGGCTTTGTGCTTCTTGCGCGTACTGTTGGACGAAACGGTGTCGGCGGAAGGCCAAACCAGGTCTCTCCAGGTTCCTGGGCGTTCCTTAAAACTCGTTTTGTCAATACGTGAAGTGTCAGCGTTCATGGACCATCGTGGCTTCATGCAGGTTGGTAAACCGGTTTAACGGACAAGTGAGCGTGAAAAATCATTTGACAGCGCCTCTCGAATGGGTGTAGGATTACCGCATGAAAGGCATTGGGTTACCTTCGGGTATCCCGTGTCAAACAGAAAAGAGGAGAGAAAGATGAAGAAAATTCTTATCGTTCTTGCCGCCGCCGTTCTTCTTATGAGCGGTTGTGCCAAGAAGGAAGAAGCCAAGGCTGCTTCCGGCAAGCTTGTTATCTGGTCGTTCACCGACGAGTTGAAGACCATGGTTGACAAGTACTATGTCCCGTCCCATCCTGGTGTCACCGTCGAGTACTCGCTTACTCCGACCGACCAGTTCCCGAACAAGCTCGATCCCGTTCTTGCTTCCGGACAGGGTGCCCCCGACGTGTTCGCGCTTGAAGCCGCGTTCGTACGCAAGTACGTCGAGTCCGGCCTTCTGCTCGACATCACCGACATCGCCAACGAGGCTCGCTCGAAGTCCCTCGCGTATCCGATCGAAGTCGGTACCTTCAACGGCAAAGTCTACGGTATGTCTTGGCAGGCCTGCCCCGGCGCCATGTTCTATCGCCGCAGCCTCGCGAAGAAGTATCTCGGAACCGATGATCCCGCCGAAGTCCAGAAGGCCGTTGCCAACCTCGACAAGTTCGTCGAGACCGCCGGCGTCCTCAAGGACAAGTCGAAGGGCAAGTGCGTTATCGTTTCCTCCACCGGCGACCTCAACAACGTGTTCCTCGGCGCTCGCAAGAACCCGTGGGTTGTTGGCGGAAAGCTGAACATCGATCCCGCCATGGTCCAGTACATGGACATGTCCAAGCTCCTCAAGGACAAGGGATACGAAGGCCGCGCCGGTCAGTGGTCCGAGGGTTGGTTTGCCGGTATGAAGGGCAGCCTCAAGGACGAGAAGGGAAATGACGTCGAAGTCTTCTCCTACCTCCTCCCGACCTGGGGTCTCCACTACGTTCTCAAGACCAACGCTCCCGACACCGCCGGTGACTGGGCGATGGTTCCCGGACCCGCTCCCTATCGCTGGGGTGGTACTTGGGTCGGCGCCTACAAGGGCACCAAGAACGTCGCTGCCGCGAAAGACTTCATCAAGTACGTGACCTCCGACGACGGATTCCTCGAGGCGTGGGCCAAGGACACCGGCGACGTTGTTTCCAACGTGACCGTCATGAACAAGATCAAGGACACCTATTCCGAGCCCTTCCTCGGTGGACAGAACCACTATGCCGCGTTCGTCGAAATGGCGAAGTCGGTTGATGGCAAGCTCACCCAGGGAACCGACCAGGCCATCGAAGGCCTCTTCGGTGAAGCCGTCGTAGCCTTTATCAACGGTGAGAAGACCCGCGACAAGGCCCTCGAGGACTTCAAGAGCCAGGTTTCTGCCCAGCTCGGTCTCTAATTACGATTCTTGATTAAAGGATTGTAGATAAAGAGGTGCGGAAACGGTTTACGCCTGATCCGCACCTTTTTTTATCTCACATCAATGTAAGGGGAATTCCGATGAAGCAAAAGACGATAGGCAACGAAACCCGCGTTAATAGGTGGGGTTATTTCTTTGTGCTGCCTTTTGTGCTTGTATACTTTCTGTTCAATTTATACCCGACAGCGTATACGTTGATGCTGGCCTTTACCAACTCCAAGGGATTTTCCGGACTAAGCGGCAATTATACGTTTGTCGGGCTAAAGAACTTCGCGAAATTGGTGTCCGATCAGTATTTTTGGGGCGCCGTTGGTAATACCTTCGTCATGTGGGGCTGGAACTTCGTTCCCCAGCTCGGTATCGCCCTTCTTCTTTCCATCTGGTTGTCAGATCTTCGCTTGAAGCTGAAAGGTAGAGGCTTTTTCAGGGCCATTATTTATATGCCGAACTTGCTGACCGCGGCCTCCGTCGCTCTCTTGTACCGAAGTCTTTTCGGTTACCCGATCGGTCCCGTCAACCAGTTCCTTCAGAAACTTGACCTGTACGCCATCGTTGAACGCGACGGTCAGATCATCAAGGAAGCGTTCAACTTCTTCCGGTACGTCTCCGCCTCGCGCGGCATCGTCGCCTTCATCCAATGGTGGATGTGGTACGGTCACACCGTCATCATGCTGATGGCCGGAATTACCAGTATCTCCGCCTCGCTCTACGAATCTGCGGTCGTCGACGGCGCAAGCAGCCGCCAGACTACCTGGTATATCACCCTGCCGATGCTTCGCCCGATGATGCTCTACATCCTCGTTACCTCCATGATCGGCGGTATGCAGATGCTCGAAATCCCGTTCCTGCTGACAGACATGCGCGGGGCGCCCGACTTCAAGATCCGTACGACGAACGTCTATCTCTATAACATGGCCTTCCAGGGAGTGAATGATTACGCGTACGCCGCCGCGATCTCGATCGGCGTGTTCGTGATAACCATCGCCCTTGCTTTGGGGATTTTCATCTTCATGCAGGACCGAAGCGACCTGAAGAAAAAGGCCGTCACCAAGGGAGGACTTTGATGAAATCCTATAACAGCGCGCTTAACATCAAGCGGGGTTTCGTGTACGCGTTCATGATCATCCTCGCGCTGATCGCGGTCGTTCCGATATACCTCCTGCTCATAAACGCGACGCGGACCAACGCCCAGATAAACGAGGGTATATCCCTCATCCCGGGCACGAACGTCGCGTATAACTGGCACGCCCTGACGAGCCGGAACTTCCAGATTCAGCAGGGCTTCTTCAACAGCCTTTACATTGCAGTTACCTCGACCATTTTGACCGTGTACTTCTCCGCGATGACCGCGTACGGACTGCATGTGTACCGGTTCAAGGGGCGTAACTTCCTGTGGGGCCTTATACTTTTCGTCATGATGCTTCCCGCCTCGCTCGGTTTCATCGGTTTTTACCAGTTTATCGCCAAGCTCAAGCTTCTCGATAGCTACATACCGCTGATAATCCCGGGTATAGC
This sequence comes from Spirochaetales bacterium Spiro_10, assembly GCA_001604405.1. GTDB lineage: Bacteria > Spirochaetota > Spirochaetia > Treponematales > Treponemataceae > Teretinema. The sequence continues at coordinate 8,630 of LVBL01000022.1, read as the reverse complement.
CGCGGCGGGTACCGTGCTCTTCCTCAGGCAGTATCTCGCGTCCGTTCTTTCGATCGACCTGATCGACGCGGCGCGCATAGACGGCGCCGGGGAGTTCCGGACGTTCAATACGATCATCCTTCCGATCGTGACGCCGGCCATCGCGGCGCAGTGTATCTTCTCCTTCGTCGGTTCGTGGAACAACTTCTTCACCCCGTTCGTAATCATCTCGAGCGTGAGGAAGTACACCCTGCCGATGCTCGTGCAGATGCTTCGCGGCGATATCTACCGCACGGAGTACGGCGGAATCTACCTCGGTATCGCGGTGTCCATCGTCCCGATTCTCTTTTTCTACGCATTCATGTCCCGATACATCATATCCGGAATCACGATGGGTGGTGTGAAAGAGTAAGAGTTCGCGCGTTAGGGAGGGGTTTCCATGCAGGTCAAGAATCCTGTGCTACCGGGGTTTCATCCCGATCCTTCGATTCTTCGAGTTGGCGACTGGTATTACATAGCCAATTCGACGTTTGAGTGGTATCCGGGCGTGGAACTCCACCGGTCTCGGGATCTCGTGACCTGGGAATCCCTTCCGTCGCCCCTGGACGAACGGCGCCTTCTCGATATGGACGGCGCCGTCGCGTCATGCGGCATCTGGGCCCCCTGCCTTACCTGGGCAGACGGCCTGTTCTGGCTTATTTTCACGAATGTCCGGTCCTGGAACGCCGGTCCCTGGAAGGACACCCCGAATTACCTGACGACAGCCCCCACCATCGAAGGCCCCTGGTCAGATCCCGTGTATCTCAATTCATCGGGTTTCGATCCATCGCTCTTTCATGACGACGACGGAACCAAATGGCTCGTCAACATGGAATGGGATTATAGGCGCGCGGGCAGCAGGCAGTTTTCCGGCATCCTGATTCAAAGATACAGCCCGGCGCGAAGAAAGCTCGTCGGTCCCGTCAAGAAGATATTCCCGGGATCGCATATCGGTTTGGTGGAAGGACCGCACCTCTACAAGCGGAACGGCTGGTATTATGTCATGGTCGCCGAGGGCGGCACCTGGCTCGAGCATGCCGTAACGCTTGCCCGCTCGCGGAATCGCGAAGGGCCCTATGAACTTCATCCCCAGAACCCGCTAATTTCATCGTACGGCCATGACGACTTGACGATTCAGAAGGCGGGCCACGGCAGCTGGTGCGACACGCCGGACGGAAGGACCTACCTCGCCTTTTTGTGCGGGAGGCCTTTGCCGGGAACCGGCAGGTGCGTGCTCGGTCGCGAGACGTCGATCGTCGAGCTCGAGTGGCACGATGACTGGCCGTACGTAAAGCCCCCCGCGGGCGCGCCCTTGCGCGAAAACGGCGTATACAGGAATTACCCGAACGATACCTTCGACTCCCCGTCCGGAGGCCACGGCGGCGCGCCCGTTTCAACAAACGTCAACGAGACGGTAACCTATCGTTTTGACAAGGAGATCTCCGGGGACTTCAAGAATCTCCGCATTGCACGCGATCCTGCGGTTTATTCGCTCAAGGCACGGCCCGGGTATTTGCGGTTGCGCGGGGGACAGTCTCCCGTTTCGGCGTATTCGCAGACCCTGCTTGCCCGGCGGCAAACCTGCTTCGACTTTCGTGCCGAGACCAAGCTGGAGTTCCATCCCGAAAGCTTCCAGCACCTCGCCGGCCTGACCTGGCGGTATGACGAGCAAAACCAGTATTTGCTGTACGTATCCTGTGACGGGGAGCGGGGCCGAATCATCAACGTGATGACCTTCGTGGCCGGGGAATCGAAACTCTGGAACGAGGTATGCATACCGGAAACCGGTCCCGTATGGCTCGGCGTGACGGTTCGCGGCGCGAACGGACGGTTCCGCTATTCCCTTGACGGCGAAACCTGGGTCGAACTCAGGCCCGTGCTTGACGCATCCGTCCTCTCCGACGAATTCGACGGCCTCGGCTTCACCGGGGCCTTCGTCGGTATGTTCTGCGTCGACACCGTCAACTATACGGCTACCGCGGACTTCGAATACTTCAGCTACTTCGCGGATTGATGCGGAACTCAGTACGCTCCCTTGGGCGGCTGCGTGCCGGTATTCGTTCCGTTGACAAGCGCCTCGCTCGCGGAGAAGTTCGTGCCGAGCCTCGTCGCGCCCATCTCGATGTAGGCGACGGCCGTTTCTCGGTCGCGGATCCCCCCCGAGGGCTTTACCTGTATGCGTCCCTTGCCAGCGTCCAGCATGGTCCTGACCGCCTCCACGCTCGCGCCGGACGACGAAAAGCCCGTCGACGTTTTGACGAAGTCAGCCCCGCACGAGACGCAGATCTCGGTCGCCTTTCTGATTTCTTCCGTGGTCAAGTGGCATGTTTCAAGGATGACCTTGAGTGCGACTCCGCCCGCCCGGCAGACGTCGGAAACGGCCGCGATGTCCGCTCGCACGTAGTCCCACTCGCCCGAGCGGATCATGCCGTAATTCGCCACCATGTCGATCTCGTCGGCGCCCATGTCGATGTAGGTACGGGCCTCGAAGGCCTTGACCGCGGTCGGCGCGGTTCCGTGCGGGAAGGATAGGACGCAGCTCACGCCCGTTTCGGTTCCCGCGCACAGCTCCTTGGCGAGCGGTATGTCGAACGGCCGCACGCATACGGTTTTGGTTTTCCAGGCAACGCTTTCGCGGATGGCGGCAATCGCCTCGGCACGGGTCATCTCCGGCTTCAGAACGGCCGCGTCCAGGTATCTGTTAATAGGTTCCATGCGCATAAGTATAGCATAAAGGGCGTCGCATTGCCCGATTCCCGGCCGTATGATATAGTGGTTTCATGAACTACCGAGACACGAGGGATCCTTCCCGTTCAGTTTCCTTTCGGACGGCCGTTTTGCAGGGGATGGACCCCGAAACCGGCGGGCTCTACGTTCCCGAGACTATCCCCGAGCTGGATCCGTCCTTTTTGAGCAAGAATCCCTCCCCGTCATTCAGGGACATCGCCTTCGAGATATCGAGAAAGTTCATCGGCGACGAGATCCCGGAAGACGAGCTCATGGCGATCATCGCCGACGCGTATCCCTTCACGGCGCCCGTGGCGCCGATAGACCCCACGACGTACGTGCTCGAGTTGTTCCACGGTCCGACGTGCGCCTTCAAGGATTTCGGCGCCAGGTTCATGGCCCGGATGATGTCCCACTTCAACCGGGGCGAGCGCGACGCCCTCCACATCCTCGTCGCCACCTCGGGCGATACCGGCAGCGCGGTCGGCAGCGCCTTTCAGGGCGTTCCGGGAATCGACGTCACGATCCTGTATCCCACCGGAAAGATCTCGCCGCTCCAGGAAAAGCAGCTTTCGACCTTCGAGGGAAACGTGCGGTCCCTTTCCGTGGAGGGCACCTTTGACGACTGCCAGGCCCTTGTCAAGAAGGCCTTTACCGACGCCTCGCTTCGCGGAAAGCTCAGGCTCTCCTCGGCGAATTCGATCAACATATCGCGCCTGTTGCCGCAGTCCTTCTACTATGTCTACGGCTCGCTCCTCGTCATGGACCGCTGTCCCTACGACAGCAAGATCGACTGTCCTTCGCTTATCGTGACCGTTCCGTCGGGCAATTTCGGAAACCTGACCTCGGGCCTCATCGCGCGCAAGATGGGCGCGCCGATCCGCGGGTTTATCGCCGCGACGAACGCCAACGCGACCGTTCCCGACTGGCTCGCGACGGGGGAATACCGCCCGCGCCCTTCCGTGGCAACGCTGTCGAACGCGATGGACGTCGGCGCGCCGAGCAATTACGAGCGTATGGCCTCGATGTACTCCCTCGCCGAGGCGAGGAAGCTGCTTGCGGGGTATTGGCTTGACGACAAGGGAACGATGGACGCCATACGCTCGTGCAACGACCGGACCGGCTACATCATAGATCCGCACGGGGCAGTCGCCTGGAAGGCGTGGGACGCGGCGCGGGCGGGAGAGCTTTCAGCCATGCTCGCCGGGAAAAAGACGGCCGCCGGGACTCCCGGTTTCCGGGGAAGCGCCAAGACCGCTCCCGAATGGGCGAAGGACTGCGCCGAGCGGAAATGCGTCGGGCTGCTTCTCGAGACGGCGCATCCGGCCAAGTTCGGCGAAACCGTCCGCGCCGCCATCGGACGCGAGCCTTCGATCCCCGAACGGCTCGAGCGCGTTCTATCGCTACCGGACCGTTCCATGCCGATGTCGAACGACTACGGCGAGTTCAGGGACTGGCTCCTGAAGAATCTGTAACCGAGCGGATTATCCCTTTTGACCCGAGTATTCCTGGACTTCGTCCAGGACGTGCTCGAGCCTGACGCCCGCGGCGCGGAACATCTCGACGGTGTCGGCGGAATCGTGGTAACGCCGCTCCGCCACCACGCGCACTATGCCGCAGTTGATGATGAGCATCGCGCAGGTGCGGCAGGGGGTCATGCGGCAATAGAGCGTCGCGCCGTCGATGGAGATGCCCCTTCGCGCCGCCTGGCAGATCGCGTTCTGCTCGGCATGGACCGTACGCACGCAATGCTGGGTAATCGTCCCGTCCTCGTGATGGAGTTTCTTGAACTGGTGCCCGACCTCGTCGCAATGCGGCAGGCCCCGCGGGCTTCCGACGTAACCGGTGACGAGAATCTGGTTGTCGCGGGAGATCACGCATCCCGAACGGCCGCGGTCGCACGTCGCTCGTTTCGCGATGGCCCTGCAGACCTCCATGAAATACTCGTCCCACGACGGCCGCGCGTATCCTTTGTCCGACTCGTTTTTCATGGTAGGGAGTATAGCACGGTTTGTCGTCCGTAGCCACGCGCCGGAGGTTCCTTTGGTTTGACTTTTGGCCCGGATTTGGTAATATTAACCGTATGCCCGAGCAAACAATCGTACCGATAGAACAGTTATTGCCGAACAAGCTGCACCTCATTCCGCTTACCGGTCGTCCCATATTTCCCGGTATTTTCACGCCCGTCATGATCAACAACCAGGACGACGTGAAGGTGATCGAGGAGGTCTCCTCCGGGGACGGCTTCATCGGCATCTGCATGACGAAAAACGACGCGGATTCGCCGACGATCGAGGACCTGTGGCACGTGGGATCCGTCGCGAGGATCATCAAGAAGATCAACCTTCCCGACGGCGGGGTAAACGTCTTCATCTCGACGCTCAAGCGCTTCCGCGTGCGCAAGGAGATAAACCAGCGCAATCCCATGATCGCCATCGTCGATTATCTCGAGGACGAGGAATCCGACACCTTCGAGGTCAAGGCGCTGACGCGCGCCCTCATCGGCGAGATGAAGGAGATTTCCGAGAACAACCCGCTCTTTTCCGAGGAGATGCGGCTCAACATGATCAATATCGACCACCCCGGGAAGATTGCCGATTTCATCGCGAGCATCCTCAACATCGACAAGGGAGACCAGCAGCGGATTCTCGAGATCGTCAACGTCCGCCAGCGGATGGAGCAGGTGCTCGTCTTCATCAAGAAGGAACAGGAGCTCCTTCGCGTCCAGAAGAAGATACAGAACGAGATCAACGGGCGCATCGAGAAAAACCAGCGCGAATATTTCCTCAGGGAAGAGCTCAAGGCGATAAAGGAAGAGCTCGGGATAGCGACTGACGCGAAAAGCTCGGATTACCAGAAATTCAAGGAGAAGGTCGAGTCCTTCAAGTTTGCCGGCGAGATAAAGGAGGCGGTTGACGCGGAGCTCGAGAAGTTCTCGCTGATGGAACCGAACTCCAGCGAATACATCGTAAGCCGCAATTACCTCGAGACGATCGTGAACCTGCCCTGGGACGCGCCCGCCGGCGAGTCGTACGACCTGCCCGCCGCGCGCGACGTGCTCGACGGGGACCACTACGGCCTCGAGGACGTGAAGAAGCGGATCATCGAGTACCTCGCGGTGCGAAAGCTCAGGAAGGACACGAAGGGTTCCATCGTGCTCCTGGTGGGACCTCCCGGCGTCGGCAAGACGAGCGTGGGACGGTCGATCGCGCGCGCGATGAACAAGCCGTTCTTCCGCTTCTCCGTGGGCGGGATGCGCGACGAGGCGGAGATCAAGGGCCACCGGCGGACCTACGTCGGGGCGATGCCGGGGAAGATAATACAGGGACTGAAGATCGTGAAGACGAAGGCCCCGGTATTCATGATCGACGAGGTCGACAAGATGGGAATGAGCTATCAGGGAGACCCGTCCAGCGCGCTTCTCGAGGTGCTCGACCCCGAGCAGAACGTCTCGTTCCGCGACCACTATCTCGACCTGCCGTACGATCTTTCGAACGTGCTGTTCATCCTCACGGCAAACACGCTCGACTCGATTCCCGGGCCGCTGTTGGACCGCGCGGAGGTCATCCAGCTTTCCGGCTACATCGACACCGAGAAACTCGAGATAGCAAAGAAGTACCTCGTGCCGAGGAGCCTCGAGAAAAACGGCCTATCGAAGAACCAGGTCCGGTACTCGCGGGACGCCCTGCTCTTTATCGCGAACTCCTACGCGCGCGAGGCGGGAGTGAGGAACTTCGAGAAGAACCTCGACAAGATTCACCGGAAGTACGCGACGGAGATCGTCTTCGGCGAGCGGCCCGCGGGGGACAAGATTGTTCCCGACATCGCCTCCATAGAGAAGTCGCTCGGAAAGCCGCTGTTCCGCGAGGACGACGAGAAGAAGGCCGACCGGCCCGGAACCGCCGTCGGGCTTGCCTGGACGAGCATGGGCGGAGACACGCTCATCATCGAGGCCATCTCGAATCCCGGCAAGGAGGGCTTCAGCCTGACAGGACAGATGGGAGACGTCATGAAGGAGTCCGCCTCGATAGCATGGTCATGGGTCAGGCATTATCTCACCGACGCGGGCGAGATTACCCAGGAATGGTACGAGAAACGGCTCGTGCACCTGCACATACCCGAGGGAGCGACGCCCAAGGACGGCCCGAGCGCCGGAATCACGATGGCGACCGCGCTTCTTTCGCTCGCGCGCGGCTCGACCATCCGCAAGGACCTCGCCATGACCGGCGAGCTTTCCCTTACCGGTCAGGTTCTGCCGATCGGCGGGCTGAAGGAAAAGACGATAGCGGCGCGCAGAAACGGCATTCGCGAAATCATCATCCCGAAGGCGAACGTGCGCGACCTCGACGAGATACCCGAGCACGTGAGGAAGGGAATCCAGTTCCATCCCGTTTCGACGATGGAAGAGGTGATAACCCACGCGTTCGGGAAGCGGGCCGGAAGGACTACTCGCGGACGTTGACGAACCGCCTTACCGCGCGGTTACCGCGTGCGTCGGTGACCGTGATCGTGTGGGGTCCCGGCGACGGGGATATCCCGATCTCGTGACGGCCGTTCGTGGACCCGAGGTATTCCCCGTCAACGTCCCAATGAAGCGTCATCCCCGCCTCCCCGTGCGCCGCCACCGCGACCATTGAGCCCGCCTCGCCGTCCAGCTCGGTGGGTATGTAGACGTGCGCGCCATCCTCGGGAAACACGATCGAAAGACTCGAGGTGGAGCCGTCCGCCCGGTGCCAGGGCACGAACGGCGGAAGACGGCGGTACGACAGGTTGTGTCTGACATACCAGCGCTCTATGGACGGCGGAAGGACGAAACGCCGCTCGAGTCGGGGAAGGTGCCCGCTCCATTGTCCGACAAGGTCCCCGGCCGAGGCCTGCATGGCGCCGTCCGGCGTAAGAGAGACGGTCCGGCAGTAGGGGCACGGCTCCGACAGATGCGCATGCGCGGGCTTGAGGGCCGCCCGTGTCGACTGGCAGTGCGGGCCGGCCGGGAATCCCGAATATTCGCATACCGCCACGCTTTCGAGATCGGAGGCGGGGGCTCCGGGCCAGGCCGCGCGCGGAAGCAGGGCGAACACGTCGAAGAGTATCGGCGCAGCGGTCGTCGCGCTTTTCAGCTCGGGCCTGCCTTCGCCGGTCGCGTTCCCAACCCACACGCCGACCGCGTAGGACGACGTCACGCCGATCGCCCACGCGTCGCGGTTGCCGTAGCTCGTTCCCGTTTTCCACGCGATCTTTTGCGCGGAGGCGAAGGACTGCCAGAGCGCCTCGTCGGAGGGTCTCGTGCCGTTGACGAGCGCCTGAAGCGTGAGCCAGGCCGCGCCGCGGGAGACCGCGCCCGCGTGGCCGGCCCCGGAAGCCGTCAGCATGAGTGCGCGGTAAGCCCGTACCGATTCCTCGAGCGTTACCTCTCCGCCCCCGAGTATCAGGGGTAGGCCGTAGTCGTCGGCCGGGCGGTCGAACGTGGTGAAGCCGGCCTTCGAAAGGAGGCCGAGAAAGGGTCGTATGCCGTACGAGCGGAGCATGCGGATCGCGGGTACGTTGAGCGAGCGCGTGAGCGCCTCGCCGGCGGGAACGACCCCGCGGTAGACGGGTACGTTGTTCTCGGGCTTGTAGCTCCCGATTCTCGTCGGAATGTCGACGACGAGCTGGTCAGGGAGGAGCAGTCCGGCATCGAGCATGCCCGCGTAGAGGAACGGCTTCAGGAGGCTTCCCGAGCTTCGCCGTGCCGTGACGAGGTCGACGTCCGCGTTTTTCTGGCCGGGCCGTTCCGCGCCGGTATTGCCGATGTAGGCGACCGTCTCGCCGGTGTCCGTGTCCAGGACGAGGGCCGCCGCGTTCCGGATGCCGCTCGCGGAGAGTTGGCCCGACCACCGCTCGAGGAT
>LVBL01000021.1 GCA_001604405.1 Spirochaetales bacterium Spiro_10 | reverse complement strand
GCCGTGCGCACGGGCCGCATCATCGACGTGTCGGACGAATACTGCGTGGTGCAGATCTTCGGCTCGACGTCCGGGCTCTCGCTCGACGGAACCACGGTCGAATACCTCGAGACTCCGATGGAGCTCCGCGTCTCCGAGGGACTCATGGGCCGCATCTTCAACGGCCTCGGAAAGCCCATTGACGGGTATCCGGAGATGTATTCCTCGAAGAAGCTCAACGTCAACGGCTACCCGATCAATCCGTTCGCGCGCGTGTATCCGCGCGACTTCATCCAGACCGGCATCTCCGCCATCGACGGCATGAATACCCTCATCCGCGGGCAAAAGCTTCCGGTCTTCTCCGGGAACGGGCTTCCGCACAACCGGCTTACCGCGCAGATCATCAGGCAGGCCAAAATCCTCTCGGCCGACGAGAGCTTCGTGATGGTGTTCGCGGGCATGGGAATCAAGTACGACGTTGCGCGCTTCTTCATCGACACCTTCGAGAAGTCGGGCGTGCTCTCCCGCGTCGTGATGTTCCTGTCGCTCGCCGACGCCCCGTCGATCGAGCGCATCATCACGCCGCGGTGCGCGCTGACCGCGGCCGAGTATCTCGCCTACGAGCTCGGGAAGCACGTGCTCGTCGTTCTCACCGATATGACGAACTACTGCGAGGCCCTGCGCGAGATATCGACGACGCGCGGCGAGGTTCCCGGCCGCAAGGGGTATCCCGGCTATCTCTATTCCGATCTCGCCGAGCTCTACGAGCGCGCGGGCAAGATAAAGGGCTCGAGCGGCTCGATCACGCAGATACCCATCCTCTCGATGCCCAACGACGATATCAGCCATCCGATTCCTGACCTTACCGGTTATATCACCGAGGGCCAGATCGTTCTCGACCGCGAGCTGTCCCAGAAGGGGATCTATCCGCCGGTAGCGGGCCTTCCGAGCCTGTCGCGCCTCATGAAGGACGGGATAGGCCCGGGCATGACGCGAGAAGACCACAAGGACGTGTCGAGCCAGCTCTTTGCCGCGTACTCGAAGGTCAAGAGCATACGCAACCTCGCGGCCATCATCGGAGAGGAGGAGCTCGGGGAGGCCGACAAGCAGTATCTCCGTTTCGGGGAGCTGTTCGAGCAGCAGTTCCTGACGCAGGGCGAATTCGAGAACCGGACTATCGGCGAGACGCTCGATATCGGCTGGCGCATCCTTTCGGTGCTTCCGAGAAGCGAGCTCGTCAGGATAAAACCTGAGTTTATCGACAAGTACATGCAGGCGGCGCTTGACGCGGCACCCGTCGCGGCGGTGCCCCTGACGGGAAAGCAGGGTTAGCATGGCGCGGCTGCCGGTCGCTCCCACCAAGTCGAACCTTCTCGCCGTCAAGGAACAGCTTTCCATCGCGCGGGACGGATACGAGCTTCTCGAGCAGAAACGCGAGATACTGGTCATGGAGCTCATGCAGATGGTGGAGAAGGTCAAGCTTCTCGAGGCCGATATCGAAAAGCAGATCGCGAAGGCCTATCCGTCGCTCAAGAGGATGTTCATGGCTGTCGGACGGGATCGGGCGGAACGGGTTTCCAAGACCGTTTCGTACGATTTCAACCTGATCGAAAAGCGGGTCGTGCTGGCCGGCATGACGTTTTCGTCCATTTCCGTCGAATTGCCGAAGAGGCGCCTGGCGTGGTCGTATCTGAATTCGTTTGCCGATTGCGACCGTGTCATGATAGACTTCTTCGAGCTTCTTAGGCTGCTTACCGAGATGGCGTCGATACGGACGATCGTATGGCGCCTCGCACGGGAAGTGAAGAAAACCCAACGGCGGGTAAATGCCCTTGACAAGCAGGTCATCCCGCAAACGCGCGAAACGAAGACGTACATCGAGAGCGTGCTTGAGGAGCGGGAGCGCGAGAACGTGTTCGTGCTCAAGGCCCTCAAGACAAGAAACGGAGGACCGCAGCGATGATTAAACCGCTATTCCAGAACGTGCTGGTTATGGTGAACGGGACCGACGCGTCGATAAACGCGGTGCGCTACGCCGTTCTCATGTCGAAGCTCTACCGGTGCCGCGTCAGCGCGGTCTATGTCGTCGATACGGCTACAATCAAGCAACTGACCCTCAACAGGATTTTCATAGAGGAAGAGAGCCGCGAGTACGAGGCGAGCCTCGAGGACAACGGGCGGAGGTACCTCGCGTACGTCGACGAGCTCGGAAAGGCAAAGGGCGTCAAGATAGAGACCGAGCTGCGTCGCGGCGCGATCTGGTCGGAGGTCGTCACGGCGGCCGAAGAACGGAAAACCGACGTGATACTCCTTGGAGGCAACGAGGGAGACGTCTCAGACGAAAAGGAGATCATGTCGTCGTCGTACCGGTCGGTAATGCTCAACGCGCGATGCTCTGTCCTCATCGTCAAGGAACGGATGATCGAACAGCTGTACAAGCTCGCGTAGGGGTACGGATAACGGAGATGATATGAGAATAGCGCTTGTTACGTTTATGGAATCGGATGATGCGCGGTCGTCCGCGATAGTCTCGAGGCTCGCGTCCGTCGCGAGCGCGCGCGGCAACGTCGTCGAGAGGCTCTCCGGGACGAACGATTCCCAGCTCGCGCGGCTTTCGATGTTCGATTACGTCGCCGTCGTGTACAGTTCACGGAGTATCTTTTCGTCGGCTTTACCCGCCGCCGTTTCCGACTATTTCGCGAAGTCCGGCCCGTTGACCGGCAAGAAGGGCTGCGCGATCGTGGTCAAGTCGGGCCTCTTCCCCGGCAGAATCTGCCGCGCGTTGATGCACGCGATGGAGGCCGAAGGCGTGTGCGTCGACTATTTCGAGATCGTCCGCGACGTAGCCCACGCCGACTCGGTCGGCGCCATGATAGGATAACCGTACGAGTGGAAGACTGTTACCGGATACTCTCGGTTTCCCCCTCGGCGTCGGCCGCCGAGATAAAAAGGGCGTATAGAAAGCGGGCCAAGGAGCTCCATCCCGACATACCCTCGCCGGGGAGTACGGGGAAGGAGCGGGCGGTTTCGCGGAAGCGCGAGGAAGAGCGGCAGGAGCGCATGCGCGAGCTCATCCGCGCGTACGAAACCCTTTCCGATCCCGCGCGCCGCTCGGAATTCGACGCCCTCTACGGGATATACCGGAGAAACGCGCGCAAGGACCTTGAGGGCTTTGACTATCGCCGGTGGCTCCTGGAGCGCACCGACGACGAAAGCCGCGCCAAGCTCATTTTTTTCGACCTTCTTCACGACAGGGAGGACGACGCCGTCCGCGAATACCGGGCGCGGCGCTCGGCCTCGGGTTCCTTCTCGCTTCTCGGGCATTTCGGCCGTGAAGACTTCATGGACTGCGGATTCATCATGGCGGAGGAACTCGCCTTCCGCGGGGACTGGTACGAGGCCTTCGGTCTTCTCGCCGAGGTGATAAAGCTCGAGCGCGAACGTCCGTACTTCCGGCATTTTTTCCCCGAGGTGATGGACTTCGCCCGGGATATCGCCCGGAATCGTCTCGCGAGCGAGCTGGACGAGGAACTAGCGCTCGACTCGCTCGAATTGGCCCTCGAGCTCGGTTTCGGAAAGAAGGATGACGCGGTGATATTGAGAAACATGGCCGCCTGTTACGAGCGTATCGGGGACCGGAAGATGGCGAGCGCCTGCCTGGATGAGGCGCTGAGGCTGGATTCGACGCTGACCGGAGTCAGGGAGCTCAGCCGAAGGCTCGCGTCATGGGCGGCGGGAGCGGCAAAACGGAGAGTGCAATGATACGAATCAAGAACCAGAAACAGATAGAGGGGATCAGGGCCTCATGCAAGGCCCTCGCGCGTTTGTACCGCGAGCTCGTGCCGATGGTCAAGGAAGGCGTTTCGACGGGCGATCTCGACGCCTTTTGCGTCGACTTCATCACGCGGGCGGGCGGCGTACCCGCCTGGTACTCGCAGGACTTCCCCGGCGCCGCGTGCATCTCGGTGAACGAGGAGGTGATTCACGGCATTCCCTCGAAGTCGCGCATACTCGCTCCGGGCGATCTCGTCTCCCTCGACATCGGCATCGATCTCGGCGGGTTTATCAGCGATTCCGCCGTCACCGTCTGTGTCGGAGAGCCGGGCCCCGAGGCGCGCGCCCTCATGGATACGACCAGGCGTTGCCTTGAGGCGGGTATCGCCGCGTGCAGGGCCGGCAACCGGATCGGAGACATCTCCCGCGCCGTGTACGAGGTCGCGAAGGCCGGCGGTTACGGCGTCGTGTGGGAATATTGCGGTCACGGGGTCGGCCTTTCCGTTCACGAGGACCCGCAGATCCCGAACGTGCCGGAACGGGGTCCGAATCCCAGGATCGTTCCCGGCATGGTGCTCGCGATCGAGCCGATGATCAACATGGGCTCGGGCGACGTCGACTTGCTCGACGACGGCTGGACGGTAGTGACGTCGGACGGCATGCCGTCCTGCCATATGGAGCATACGGTCGCGGTCTTTCAGGACCGCACCGAGGTGCTCACGAGACTCGAACCGGGCGAGGCCTGAGCGCGTACTCGCCGCGCGTACGCGCGGACGCGCTCCCGAAACCGCCTTCTTTTTGTAACCACGCTACCCGCATCCTTTTTTTGTGTGTATATTCAGTGTGAACGGAATGCGGAGGATGATCATGAAACATAGAATCTCTGGTGCGGTAAAAATAGCCATGGTGGCGAGTTTCGCCCTGGCGTGCTTCGCGCTTGTGGCGTGGTTTTCGACGAGGGACCCCGGATCCGCGCAAACCGCTTTCGCGGAATCCGTTTCCGCGGGCCAGATTCCGCGCGAGTCCATCAGTCTCCTTGAGGGAATGCAGAAGGCGAATCGCGCGGTGGCTTCCGCCATCCTTCCGGCGGTAGTAACCCTTGACGTCGTGGAAACGCGCACCGTTAAGAACAGCCCCATGGAGGGCTTCCCCTGGTTCTTCTTCGGGAACCCGCGCGGAAAGGAAAAGCCTGGTGAGGACGAAGAGGGCAAGCCTCGCGAGTACAAGGCCGAGGGCCTCGGTTCGGGCGTGATTATCCGCAAAACGGGCAAGATGTACTACCTTCTCACCAACCAGCATGTGGCGGGTTCCGCGAACGAGATCAACGTAAAGCTCTATGACGGACGCTCATTCACCGGAAAGCTCGTCGGAGGCGACGAGCGAAAGGACATCGCCCTCGTGTCGTTCGAATCGGACGACGCGGCGATACCCGTCGCCTCGATGGGCAATTCGGACACCGTGCAGCCCGGCGACATCGTATTCGCGGTTGGCTCCCCGCTCGGTTACATGAGTTCCGTGACCCAGGGCATCGTGAGCGCGGTCGGACGTTCCGGCGGTCCGAACGGAAACATAAACGACTTCATACAGACGGACGCCGCGATCAACCAGGGCAACTCGGGCGGACCCCTCGTAAACATATACGGCGAGATCATCGGCATCAATTCGTGGATCGCGTCCTCGACCGGCGGCTCACAGGGGCTCGGGTTTTCCATACCCATAAACAACGTGAAGAAGGCGGTCGACGACTTCATCGCCACCGGAAAGATACGATACGGCTGGCTCGGCGTCTCGCTTCTCTCTGCCGACAAGGCGACGCTCGAGAGTCTCGGCATCGGCGACCGGAAGGGCGCGCTCGCCTCGCAGATTTTCCTCGGTTCTCCCGCGGACAAGGGGGGCATGCTCCCCGGCGACTTCGTCATATCGCTGAATGGCAAGGACGTGAGGGCGGTTGACCAACTCGTACGCGACGTCGGCGACCTCGAGAACGGCCAGACCGCGCGGTTCCGCGTCTTGCGAAACGGAAAGGAACTGACGCTCAACGTGAAGATAGAGGAGCGCAAGGAAGATACCGTATCCGACGCCAGCAAGCTCTGGCCCGGATTCATGCCCCTTGCCCTCAACGCCGAGATCGCGGAGCGTCTCAAGCTTTCCGAGGGCCAAAAGGGAGTAGTGGTAAGCGGTGTACAGGCGAAGAGTCCCGCGGCCGTCATGGGCCTCCAGCCCGGCGACGTGATAACCCGCGTCAACGACAAGGAGGTCAAGGGAATGAGGGATTTCTATCTGCTGCTTTCGGACCGTTCGTCGAAGGAACTCTGGTTTGACGTCATTCGCGAGGGTCAGACCGTTTCCACCATGCGATACAAACGGTAATTTTGGGAGCCTCAGCAAGCCACGATACGCCACAGGCGGATCGGGGCTTTTTTTTTGACCCGACGGATTCCCTTGAGCAATCCGCGAAAACCGGTTACAGTAGGGGAATGAGAGGATGTCTCCATGCTTAAGGAATTTCTGCCGTACGAGAAGGTACGCAATAACGCCCTCAAGATGGCGTACCGCATTCACCAGGACGGTTTCATACCGGACGTAATATACGTTTCCCTTCGCGGGGGGGCGTATCTCGCGAACGTGATCAGCGAGTATTTCAAGATTGTCAGAAAGGACGCGCATCCCGTGCTGTATGCGGCCGTGGTCGCTCGTTCGTATTCGGACGTACGGCAGCGCGACCGGGTCATGGTGGACGGCTGGACGTACTCCCCCGAACACCTACGCCACGGCGACAAGATACTCCTCGTGGACGATATCTTCGACACGGGAAAGACCATCAATCATCTCGTCGAGATACTCATAGACAAGGGGATACCGCGTCGCGACGTCAAGGTGGCGGTTCACGACTACAAGTACTTTCTCTACCACGAGGAACAGCTTCCGATCCAGCCGGATTACTGGTGCCGAAAGCACGAGATCTCGACGCCGGCGGACGACCGGTGGATCCATTACATGAGCCATGAGCTTATCGGGCTGAGCGAGGCCGAGCTCGAGGAACACTACTACCGGTCTGATCCCGAGCTGCGGAAGATTCTCTCTGTATTGAACGGAACGGCTTGATGGACACGCCGCGGTCGGCGACCGTGCCGCACGACCCGCTCGTGTGCGGTATCGACGAGGCGGGCCGCGGGCCGATGGCCGGGCCCGTGTGCGCGGCCGCGGTCATACTTCCCCGCGATTTCGATTTCAACCTGTTGGACGACTCCAAGAAAATGAGCGAACGGCGGCGCGACGAGGCCATGCTGGCCATATACGCGCGCGCGGTGGCCTGGTTCGTAGCCTGGGCATCGAGCGAGGAGATCGACCGGCTCAACATCCTCAGGGCGTCTCTTCTCGCGATGAGCCGGGCGTACGCGGGCGTGGCGTCGAAGCTTGCCCTGCTTGCCGGGTCGGGCGCGCACGCTGCCGTACCGCCCATTGAGGTGATCGTCGACGGCTTGTACAAGCCCGATGTCGGTGACGTTCCCTGCCGGGCCGAGCCGAGGGCCGACGGGACCTATCCCGCCGTCATGGCCGCCTCGATACTCGCCAAAACGGCCCGCGACCGGATGATGGTTCGGTACGGCTGGCTCTATCCCGAGTACGGTTATGAGCGTCACAAGGGGTATCCGACGGAGGCGCACCGGGCCGCGTTGCGCGAGCACGGGCCTTCGCCCATTCAGCGGGAGAGTTTCAGGCTTAAGGGAGAGGGACAGGGTGAGCTCCCGTTTCGGTGAACGGGCCCCGCACGGCCTGTACGCCAGGCCACGCGACTCAGTCTACCCGGCGGGGAAATCAGCTCTTTTTCGGTATTACCTTGACCCTGCGCGCGGGCTTTTTGGGCGCCGCCGGGGCGTCGGCCGGCCGGCCTGAATCCTGCTTTCTGACGACCCTCTTGCCGGAGGCCGGTCGGGACGACGCAGGCCGCTCCCTCGCGGAGGCGTCGCGAACGCGCGCCTTGCGGTTTTTCTCGATAAACGAAAGGCTCGATTCGAGACCCTGCAGGAATTTCTGCATGTCGTCCTCGAATACGACGATGGCATGACGGTCAAAGCCGGTTCCCTCGGAGCTTTTGCTTTCGACAACCTGGAGAAACACGTCGCCCGTGCGATTCTCCTTAATGTTGAAAAAATACGTTCTGTTGTCGAGCGTTACCTCGGTCGTGAATAATTCGCCTCGAATACCCATCTCATGCCTTCCTTGTTCGATCGGATACTACACTATTTGGGTGTCAGCCTCAAGTACCATTCTCCGAAGCCAGGAAAGGAGGAATCGCTCCCGTGACCGGTCGGCTCCCCTTGAGTCGGCCATGACGCGGAACACGCTTTCCGTTCCCGAACCGCGAAGCCACAGGCACAGGATGTCCGTTCCCGCGGCGTCCGACATGACTATTTTGAGCCCTCCGGTTCCCGACCGGCCGAAATCCTCCGAACAGTCGGAATGCGCCGTTCCGTTGTAGGCGACGGCCCGCCAGGAACTGACGCCGAAATCCCGCGCCAAGTCGTCCTTTCGCATGAGCCATTCCGACAGAAACAGCTTCCCGAACCGGCGTTTCAGCGCCGCGTGGTCGGCCGTCCTGACCGAAAGCCTCGCCTCCTCCTCGAACACGGAAGTCGTGGCGAAGGCGGGCAGGGTGGCCCTGACGTCGGCGAAGGTGAAATCCTCCCGATAGGAGGACTCCTGGCCCGAAAGCGAGCACCAGATGTGGAAGAGGCCGGGAATGCCGTCCTTGTCGCGGATGGTCAGTATCTTCAGGAGCGCGAAAACCGTGTCGATCGGATCGCGGACTGACGACGGATGGGTGATGTTCCCGCCGTTGGATCCCTCCCCGAGTATGCGCACGACATGACCCGATTCTCGCAAGGACCTGGCAAGGTTCACGACGTTTGCCTCCCCGACCTCGGCCCGATGCACGGTGGCCCCGAAGGCGCCGGCGATATCCTCGATGCGGAGTGATGTCGGGTCGTTGACCGCGACGGCGACGGGCGGCACCGAAACGCGCGGAACGGCGCCGGCTTCCGGCGGGCGAACCTTGCCCGCGTACACGAGATGCGAAAGCTCGGCTATCACGGACAGGGCGAACACCTCCTGCGCCTCGAGGATCGCCGGCGCCTTGCCGGCTTCGTCCCAAAAGACGATATTGCCGCGGTCTCCGTCGCAGTCGGGGACGTACCCGAGCAGGGCGTTTCTCTGCTCGTCCGAGGTTCCTTCGGCGCGCAACCGCGCGATCTCGTTTGCGCAGGGAACGAGACCTTCCCCCTCCGGCACGATGCGGTGGGCGATGGCGCGCGGAGCGCCGTTCATCGCGAACAGGGGGATGCCGAGTTCCGCCATCAGCGGGGAGTCGATCGAAACCGTGCGCGCGCTCCCGTTAAAGTCGGCGACGACCGAGAACGGACGCCCTTCGTCGCGGCCCTTCGCGACCGCGTCGGCAAGGTCGCGGAAGAAGCCCTCCTGCCGGGGCCCGTCGCCTTCGCCCGACACGATCTCCCGCGTGAACGCGCGATAGGAGCGCAAGGCCTCCGCTTTTTCCCGTCCGACGCGCGAGTACACGGCGGCTACCGACCCGCTCGGGCACGCTCCGACCAGGGCGCTCGCCTTCTCCGCGGACAGCGGGTCTGCCACGGCCGCGCGATAGCGCGAGATGAGCAGGGCGGCCTCGTTCCCCGGAAGCACTCCGCCGTCGGCGAGGCCGAACTTCACGCCGTTGTGCCCTATTGGGTTATGGCTCGCGGAGACGTAGGCGAACGACCCCAGTCCGCGCGCGCGCGCCATGATCTCGGGGGCGGCCGCGATAAAAAGGTATCGCACCTCGAAGCCCTTCGCAAGAAAGACTCGACACATCACGTCCGCGATGGCGGGACCCGTGGGGCGCGTGTCCGTCCCGAGGAACACGGGCATGGTCCTTTCTCCCCGGTCCACGAGATAATCGGCGAAGGCCGCCGCCATGTGCGCGACCAATACGGTATCGGCGGGCGTGATCCCGGTATCCGCGGATTCCTCGTCTCCCGAGCGGGCGAACACCTTCCGCCAGCCCGATGCGGACAGTATCAGCGGATCGAGCGCGCGCGCGAGGGCGGTCCGGTCCGGGAGGACGCCCGAAAGCGGAATGCGTTCCGGGTCGCCCAGTTCGAGGGATGTCGTTTCATCGAGCATGCGTGCCATGTCGTCTCCTGTGTGCCGTGAAGTGTAGCATGCGCGCGCCTGTCGGTGCAAATCGGCCACGGTCTTTCATGCCTGTTTTGCGAAGTTCTCAATTGGCATTTGTCCCGCTTTTATGTATATTGATTTAGTCGGATTTCCGATTCCAGGGAGGCGGGGCGATCCCCGAGGTGTATGGATAGACGAATTTATCTTGATTATAACGCCACGACGCCGATTGATTCGCTCGTCAAGGACGTTTTTATACGGGCTCTCGATGACTATGCCAACGCCTCGAGCATGCACGAGGACGGACGGGCCGCGGCAAAAAAGATATTCGAGGCACGCGAGCGGGTTGCTGCCCTTGTCGGCGCGGAGGCCGGGGAGATACTGTTCACCTCCGGCGGCTCGGAATCGAACAACACGGTGTTTTCGACGGTAGCGTCTGAGGCCCTCGTATCAACAACCCAGCGCGCCGCTCTCTGGAAGGGCAGAAAAACCGTCATCACCACGGCGATTGAGCACCCGTGCGTCATGGAGTCGGCAAAACGGCTCTCGTCGCTCGGTTATGCGGTGGAATACCTTCCGGTGGACGGGGAGGGCGTCGTCAAGATGGACGCATATTCGGGGCTTCTCTCCCGCGCGGCGGGATCGCCGGACCCGGAGGGAAAACCGGTTCTCGTTTCGGTCATGATGGCGAACAACGAGATCGGAACGATACAGGACATACGCCGAATGGCCGCCATGGCGCATGAAGCCGGGGCCCTCTTTCATACGGATGCCGTACAGGCGGCGGGCAAGATCCCGGTTGACGTAAAGGATCTCGGCGTGGATTACCTTACCCTTTCGGCGCACAAGATCTACGGGCCGAAGGGCGTCGGGGCCCTGTACGTGAGGAAGGGCGCGCCGCTCGAACCGCTTATCAGGGGCGGGCACCAGGAACACGGGCTTCGCGCCGGAACCTACAACAATCCGTCCATAATCGCCTTCGGCGAGGCGGCCCGTCTCGCCAAGGAACGGCTTGCGGACTACGAGCGGCATACCCGAGCGCTCAGAAACCGCCTCAGGGACGGCTTTCAATCGGCGATACCCGATATACGCGTAAACGGGCATCCCGAGCGCGTTCTGCCGAATACCCTTGACGTATCCTTCCCCGGAGCGGAGGGAGAGGCCATCCTCCTCATGCTGGACATACTCGGCATATCCGTATCCACGGGTTCAGCGTGCGCCTCGGGAAGCCTTGAGCCCTCGCATGTGCTCGTCGCCACGGGCGTGGGACCGGAGCTCGCGCACGGATCCATCAGGTTCAGCATCGGAAAGGACACTACGCAAGAGGAAATTGATTACGTGATACGGGAGGTTCCCGCCGTGATAGCGAAGTTGCGCGGGTTCTCGACCGTGTCGAGCAAGGAGATACACGAATGAACGACTGGCTCTATTCCGACGTCGTAAAAGACCATTTCATGAATCCGCGCAACGTCCTTTCGGGCGATGAATCCTCCTGGCCCTGTGACGGACGCGGAATCGTGGGAAACATAAAGTGCGGGGACCAGATGCTGATCCTCATTCGCGTCAAGGACGGGAAGATCGCCGATTGCCGGTGGAAGACCTACGGCTGCGCGAGCGCGCTCGCCTCGACGTCCATACTCTCGGAGGCGATAAAGGGAATGAGCCTCGAGGACGCCTATACCCTCAAACCAGAGGACATAGTCGCGAAGCTCGGCGGTTTGCCCGCAAACAAGATTCACTGCTCCGTTCTCGGGGACAAGGCACTCCGCGCCGCTATTGACGACTACCTCTCGCGAAACGGTTTTGCCACGTTGAAGGGAAGGGAAAGCGTCGAGGTGATATGCACCTGCCTCAACGTGACCGACCGCGATATTGAGGAGGCGTACAAGGCGGGAGACCGGACCTGGGAGGATCTTCAGGCGCGGACGAAAATCGGAACCGCTTGCGGAGGATGCAAGGAACGGACGCTCGAGTTCTTGCACCAACTCGAGCATCTCTACGGGGAGTGACGTCGCCTCGGACTCACTCCACCTGCATGGTGTATTGGACCGTTTTCTCGTTGCCCGCCGCGTCGCGTGCCATGACGGTTATGTCCGTTTTGCCCCGGGGGAGCGTTATTTCGCCGATAAACATGCGTCCGCCGTCCCCGTACAGCCGGTCTCCCGTGTATTCCCTCGACCCGAGGTAGTTCCTGCCGTTCTCTGAGCGTATGAGCTCGAAGGATAGCGACGAGCTTTCCCTGCCGTTGACGAGAACCGTTACCCTGAAGGGGGCGAGCTCGGATGACGAGCCTTCCACCGTGTCGACGATGTCTGCGTAGAACCGGTATTTGCCCTGACGGGCGTATTTCGCGCTTCCGAGCACGTGGGCCTGGTTTGACTGCGAGACCGCGACGACGCCCCTGATCGCCGGGGCCCGTTTGTCGGGAAGCGCGGGAAGCAGCAAGAGCGGGTTGAGCGCGGTCCTCTTGACCTGGTCAAAAACCTGAAACGAGAACCCTCCGGTCGGCGTCCATCCGCTTGCTCCTCCCTCCGCGATAATCGTTCCGGTCTCGACGCCCTCCCGGCCCTTGAGGCGGTCGACGGAGCCGAGGTTGCCGTACACCGTGGCAAGGCCGTCGTCGTGCGCGACGATCACCGCGTTGCCGAGCGTTCCGGGAAACGAGCCCATGTCACGCGTCTGTTCGAGCAGCACGAGTATCTTGCCGTTGCCCGCCGCGCGAACGATGTCCGCCTGCCTGATGACGATTCCCCGCTCGACGCGAACTCCGGCCTTTTGCCCGAAGAGGCGCAGGATGCCCACCTCGGACACCGGCCACTCGAAGGCAAAGAGCGCGGCCGAGAGCGCCAGACCAAGCACGCACGCGCGTCGCGTTAACCGATTCATCTCAACCCCCGTATGTCTATCCGCGAAATCTTGCCGTCAACACCGAGGTACAGCGAGGTTCCGCGCTGAGTCAGGAACCCGACCGTTCCCGGAAAGCGCTCCGTGGCGACGACGTGATTCGGCCGTTCGATCGCCGAAAGGACGAATTCCTCTCCGTCTCTGGAAAGGACCATGAACAGCGTGTCCTCCAGGCATTCTCCCGTCGAAACGACGGTTCCCGATAGCGGAATTATCCAGCTTTCGAGTTTGAGGGAGTCGACAACCCCAAGTCCGTTTGAGGTCTCGAAGAACGCGAAACGGCCCGAGGGATCAAAGGACACGTACACGCTGCGGCGAAGGTTGTCCTCGAGGTAGACGTGGTGAAGTATCTTGTGCTTGCCCCCGCGCGACTGAATAAGCAGGAACCGCTGCCGGTCAATGCCGGATACGCATCCGACGAGGGATCCGTCCTTCGAGATGGCCGCGCCAAGCACGACCTGAAGATCGCTTCCCCCGGGATAAAACGAAAACGCCTCTTGCGCGTCGTCCATGACCGCGAGATACCCGTCGGCATATCCTATGACGGTTCCCCCGGGCGACGAGCTGAAGGCGGTGATGGGGGCGGAGTGCTCGCGGGTCCAAACCCGCGCGCCGGAGCGCCCGTAGAGACTGACCGAGTCTCCGCCGGGAAGGAAGAGATACGCCCGCTCGCCCGAGAGGAAGGGATGCCCCTCGGCGTCGATTTTCAGGCGGCTCGAGCCGTCGCGGAAGCGCAGTTCGGAGGAGGCCGCCGAATCGCGGTAGACCGACCACCCGGCGGAAGATATCGTTACTCGTTCATCGGTAAGGACGTTCATGGGGATGGCCCCCGAAGGACTGAAGTATCCGAACCTCGAGCCGAGGATGAACGGCTCGATGTCGTCGCCCGCCGGGATCGCGAGGGCTGCGTCCGGCGAAAGGTCCGTTGCGGGAATCGAGCCGAGATCTACCGTCCACACCGGCTCGAAGCGGAGATCCGGACCGATGGGTATCGTCGCGATGACAAGGTATATGGCGAGAAACAGAAACGTTCCGATCGTGATATACGCAAGATTTCCTTTGAAGTTCATGAGTTACGATGATATAATAGGGGAATGGAAAATGCAATGGAATACGGGGCCCTCTATGCGGCCGCGCGCGCGATAGCGGATTCGGCGTACGCGCCGTATTCGTGTTTCAGGGTGGGGGCGGCCCTTCTTGCCGATGACGGAACCGTCGTGACGGGCGTGAACGTGGAAAACCGTTCCTACGGCCTGACAAACTGCGCCGAGCGGAGCGCCGTCTACGCGGCCGTTTCGTCCGGGAAGCGCGACTTCTCCGCCATCGCGATCGCAACCCCCGATTCGGATTACCCGGTCAGCCCCTGCGGCGCCTGCCGTCAGGTTCTTTCGGAGTTCATGAAGTCTGAATGCCCCGTCATATTCGGTCCGAATGCCGAGAATCTCGTCCATACGACCGTGGGCGCCCTGTATCCCTTCGATGCCTTGCATGAGCTTGCAAAGCAGTAATTCCCCCGCTTTATCCGCATTATTCCCTGTCACTTTGATAATGCTTGACATATGATACGGTATGATGCAGAATAACGCATGAAAGTGATCAGGAGATACAACCATGGCTGACGATATACTGACAATTGAGGAAGTGGCGAAATATCTTCGAGTTTCCGAGCGTACGGTATACGACTGGGCCCAAAAGGGAGAGATCCCGGCTGGAAAGATCGGTACCGTATGGCGATTCAAAAAAGAAGAGATCGAAAAATGGGTCAACGAACGGCTTACGAGTTCCGTCAAGGCCCCTCAGGGAAACGCGCTCGTACAGGTGCAGAATATCCTTTCGCCCGACCGGATTGTCATCATGAACCATTCGACGAGGCACGATGCCCTCGTCGCCCTTGCCGAGACCCTCGGAACGGCGCCCCAGATCAAGAACCGGCAGGAACTCACCGTCGAGATACTCAAGCGCGAGGAACTCATGTCCACGGCGATCGGCCGCGGAATAGCCATCCCTCACGTTCGCCTTTCCTCGGTCACCGACCTGGTCATGGCGGTGGGGCTCTGCAAGAACGACGTCATCGATTTTCAGACAATCGACGACGTGCCCGTCAGGCTCTTGTTCATGATCGCCGCCGCCTACAACCAGCATGCGTATTATCTGCAAACCCTCTCGTTTTTCAGCACACGGCTCAAGAGCCAAACCCTCCGCGAGGGCCTGCTCTCTGCCGCGACGCCCCTCGACGCGTATAACCTGCTGATCGCGAAGGAGTAAGGCCCGCGCGGCGCGTTCCGTCAGGGCTGCGGAAAGGCCGGGAACGCGACCGCGAACCATTTGTCCGGGTTCGCCATGTTCTCCGCTATCATCCCCAGTCCTACCTTCGCCGTCGTATCCGCTATCAGGTATTTTTTCTTCCCGTACGAAAACCGCGCGCCCTCGCCGGGACAGTCGATCGCCGCGAGCGCGTGGCTGTATTCGGGCGAGATGAGCAGTATCGCGTCGACCCCCATTTGATTGAGCATGATCACGAGCAGAAGCGCGCGCGAGTCGCAGTCGCCCTTCAGCGTCATCATGGCCTCGGGCAGGTTGAGAAAATCCGCTCCCTCCCGGTTCCGCTCGTAGGTGAAACCTTGCGTCCAGGAAAGGAGCGCGGCCGCTGCCTTCTCGCTTTCCCGCGGGACGAGGGAGTTGATCGCGAAGATTGCCTTCTCGAGCCTGAACCACGAGTCGCGGTATATCATGCGATAGTACCGTTTCCAGGCCGAGTACATCTGTTCGGTCCCGAGGTACCCGGTCAGAAGGCTGAATTCCCGGTCGACTAGCGCCTGGTTAGCCTCCGCGTCGATCTTGGCGAACGGCACGCTTCGCGTTTCCGTGCCGAACCGTATCTCGGCGTTCATGGAGCCGTCGCTCGCCCAGGCGAACGCCGTCATGGGGCCGGGCTCGAACCATGAGCCCTCGTCCGTATAGACGGCATCAAGCGTCGAGATGATGAGCGGCTCGAGGGCGACTGCCTTGTCCGGCTTGGAAACGCACGCCATGACGAGCCATCCCTTTTTTCCCGCGAGCTCCAGGGCCACCGACCATCCCGCCTGGTCCTTCGACTCGATCCTGCTGATGGAGGCGTCGCGCTGTCTCCAGACGAACGACACAAGCGGTCCCGTGGAGGTCAGTTGCGCGGTGACGTTTTTGAGCGCCTCGGATGAGTTCTTCCATTTTTCCCTCGGGTAAAGGACTATGTGCAGGGTCGCCGGGAAGAACTGATTGGCGAAGGCGAACCGGCTCGAGCCGTCCTTGGCCTGGAGGGCGTAGCCTTCGGGGAGGTCGAGCGAGTAGCCCCAGTCCTCGGAATAGAGCTGTTCGGCTCCGAGAAGGCCCGGCGTTACGAACGATACGAAGGCGATGGCGACCGCGATCAGCCACATGCCGCCCCGCGGAACGCGCGCCGGGTGAAGATTATTTCCGCATTTCATAGTACTATCCCTCCATGAAAGACATTCCGATCATCCACTCCGACGCGGACATACTCGTGGTAAACAAACCAGCGGGCATCGCGGTACAGGGCGGCGCGGGAATTACCGTTACAATACTCGACATCCTTGCCCGTCAAACGGGCGAGCCCGTCTTTCCCGTGCATCGCCTCGACCGTGACACCGCGGGACTCCTCATCATCGCCCGGTCTTCCGAGGCCGCCGCGCGCGTCTGCCGGGCGATGGAAGAAGGTTCCCTCGTCAAGAGCTACCGGGCGGTCACCTTCGGCACCCTGCCGCGCGATTCGGGGAGGATCGACACCCCCGCCGGGCGTGCCGACAACAAAAAGGACGCCCGTACGGAGTATGCCGTCGAGGCGGCGTGCGACGCGGCCTCTCTCGTATACCTGACGCTCGGAACCGGCCGGATGCACCAAATACGCTCCCATCTCGCCGGAATCGGATGCCCCATCATCGCGGACGACAAATACGGCGATTTCAGGCGAAACAGGGAATTTCGCTCTCGACACGGAATACGGAAGCTCCAGCTCGCCGCCGTAGACCTTTCCGTCACCCTTGGCGGACAGAGCTTGCGGTTCTCCATACCGCTTCCCGAGCACATGGAGCTCTGTCTGACGGCGCTCGGCATTCCCTTACCCTTGACAGAGTAAGGGCTTTTCTCCATCATAGCCCCGAAATATGGAACAAATACCACTGGGCAGAGCGCACCTTGAATCTTTGTCAACGTCTGACCTGGTGCGGCTCGCCGACGAGCACGGCATAGACATCCCGGAAGGCTTGAACCGTCGTTTCATTATCGGTGAGTTGCTCGAGCTGGGTGAAGAAAACCTTCGGGCCGCCACCGATTCGGCACTGGTGACGGACGGCGATTTCTCCGTGCCCGCGGACATATTGCCGGAAACATACAACGAAACCCAGATAACCCTTCTCATGCGGGATCCGGGCTGGGTGTTCGTATACTGGGATTTTCACACGACCCTCCTGACCGCGGTCACGGGCAATCACCGGTTCGAGAGCTTTTTCCTGCGGGTTAACTCCCTTTCCGGGGACAATCCCCGAAAGGTGTGCGACTATTTCGACGTTGACGTGGGTATCCACGATCGCAAATGGTATATCCATCTTTCGGACAGAAAACAGGCCTGCCGGGTCGACCTCTACTCGAGAAACACCCAGGAAAAGGAACAGCTGCTGGCAAAGTCGTCGGAACTGGTAATCCCACCCGGCGGTTCCGGCGAGCTTAACGGAACCGCGAAAAAACGGATTCCGCCCCTTATCGAGCTTTCGGGCATCGGCGAGTTGCGGAAGAATCATTTCAGAAACCACCGGCAGTCCTTTACCTGACCGACGGAGACACCCTATGGCGGATACCGCTCTCGTTTTCCTTCTGGACGCGCACTTGCCCTTCATTCGACACCCCGACGCCCCCGGATGCGTGGAGGAGTCCCGTCTTTTCAACGCGATATCCTATACGTATCTGCCCCTGCTTCGCGCGTGCACTTCGCTCGAGACGGAGGGAGTTCCGTTCAAACTCGCGATGGCCTTTTCGCCGAGCCTGTGCGAGATGCTCGCCGATCCCTTGCTGCAGACGCGCTATCTCGAGTCCCTTGACCGTTCGATCGATTTCGGGCTCGCCGAACTGGAGCGTCACGCCGATGACGAGGCCGTACGCGAGCTCATAAAGGTGCATCTCGACCACATCCAGCTGAACCGCCGCGATTTCAACGACATATACGAGCGGAATATCCTCCCGAAGTTCGACTATTTCGCGACCCGCGGCCATCTCGAGATACTGGCGACGACCGCCACCTCGTGCTACCTTCCGCTGTTTGTCGACATCCCCGAGACGATCAACGCGCAGATCGAGACCGGCCTCATCATCTACCGTAAATATTTTACCTCGGTTCCTACGGGATTTTGGCTTCCCGCCATGGCATGGTGTCCGGGACTCGACGAGATCATCAAGTCCTACGGGTTCCAGTATACATTCGTTGAGGCGCACGGATTCCTGTTCGCGGATCCTCCGCCCCCGGCCGGCGTGTTCGCGCCGTCGACCTGCGGGAACGGGCTCGTCGTTTTCGCGCGCGACCGGCTCGCGACGACCGAGCTGACCTCGCCCCAGACCGGCTGCGCCTTCAAGCCGGAGTATCTCGACATGGACCGGGACGTCGGCTTCGAGCTGGACGAGGGCATGCTCGCCCCGCTGTACGACGTGCGCCTCGGACGGCGCGTTACCGGCTTCCGCTATCACGCGCGCGGAACGGGCGGAGCGCCGTGCGAGGAGACGTACGGTATAGCGCGGGCGCATCAGGCCGTCGCCGAGGATGCCTCCGCCTTTATCGAGCGGAGGGTGGAGAACCTTTCGCGCGCGTCGGCCCTTCTAGAGGGCGCGCCGGTGACCACCGTGTGCGCCTTCCCGGCCGAGTTTTTCGGCCAGACGTGGTACGAGGGCATCTCGTGGCTCGAGACGGTCTTCCGCTCCATCGCGCAGCGTTCCGACATCTCCTTCGCCCTGCCTTCCGCGCGCGCCCCGACCGCCCCAGAGGGCGGCGTAGTAAACCCGTTTTGCTCCTCATGGTTCGACAACGGCTACGCCGACGACGTTCTCAACAGCTCGAACGACTGGATGTATCCGTATATCCGGATGGCGACGATGCGCATGATAGATCTCGCCGAGCGGTTTCCCGACGATACCGGCCTCAAGGAGCGCGCGCTCGACATGGCGGCCCGCGAGCTTCTGCTCGGCCAGACGATGGACTGGTTTCTGATGATGAACGAGACCGACCAGGGCGAGTACGCCCGCCGCAGGTTCGAGGAAAGCGTGCGCGCGTTCACGGTCGTGTACGAGTCCCTCGGGTCGAATTTCATAAGTACTGAATGGCTAACCAAGACCGAGAAGATAGACAATCTCTTTCCGGAGATCAATTACCGGATGTTCAGCCGGAAGAAATAGCGCGCCGGCGGCGGACGTCCCGCTCCGCGCGCCGGGCGGTTTCCGTCAGTCCAGTTGCTGGATTTCCTTGATTCTGCGCTGTATCGCGAGGGTCGTGCTCGCGGCGTTGACGCCCTCCACCGCGGGATCGAACCGCTTGTCCATGGCAAGCGCCTCCTGCCATACCGCTATCGCCTCCTCGAGCTTTCCCGAGGCGTAGAGCTTGAGTCCCTCGATATACAGTTCCTCGACCTGCTTCGCGCGCACGGCCCGGCCCCGGTCCCCGAGACTGAGTTTCGCGGAAAGGCTGATCCGGTTGAACAGGGCCGCCTGCGTGGTCATGTCGAGCGTGTAATTGACGTTGAACTGAAGGTCCTTGAGCGTGAACTCGCCGCCGATACTCATGCGGGGATTCGCGCCCTTCAGCTGAAGTCCTCCGATAAAGGTGAACATCGAGAGGAATTCGACCATGACGCCAGCGCCGTAATACATGGTACCCGACAGGTGCGGGTCCACTAGGTTGAGGGGTTGCTGAACCTCGGCGGCTATCGTGACCGGCGCGGCGGGTTTCCACGAGAGACCCAGCGTCGCCAGCGTCGGCAACGGCTCCCCGAGGACGGGCGGGCCGACGTTTCGGAGACTGAGGCCGACGTTGAAGTTGGGCTCACGGGCGTTATAGAGCTTGAAGAGGTTGAACCGCGTTTGCGCGCCCACGTCCGCCATGATCGCGAACGCCGACTGCTCGTTTCCCGAGTCCTCGTCGATATGGCCGTAGTTGTCGGAATAATCGGGTATGCTGCGGTAGCCGGCCTTGATATTGGCGCCAACCGCGATACCCTTGAAGTAGTATCCCGCGAGGAAGTTATAGGATACATTGAGCGTCGCGAAGGTTTCGCTGTAGTAGCCGCGGGAGACGCGTTCCCCGAAGGTGTTATACTCGGTGAAGGGAACGTAAAAACAGCGTATCGAGGCGCCGAGGCCCAGGTTGTCGAACCGCGTCGCAAAGGAGACGGTTTCAAGGCGAGAGTCGGCGATCCAGTTGTTGTGGAATACGGCGAGCTCGGTATTCTTGATCGTGGAACTGCCCGCCGGGTTCGACTCGAAAAAACCGATGTCGTTGGCAAGCGCGGTGAAGGAGGACCCGAGGGCTTCCGCCCTGCCGCCCGCGGGGATCATGAGGGAACGGAAGGTCGTCAAGCCTTCGTTTTCGTCCACGAAGCCCTCGAAGAAACCGGCAAGGTCGCTGTAAGGGTTCGAGATATCGAGAGCGAAAAGGCCCTGTCCGGCCAGGATGAGGAATACGGCTACTGTATGGACGAACCTGCTTCTCATACCCATAGGTTAGTATATTGTATCTTCGGGTGATATTCTGCGGTTTTGTACTGAAATTAGAGATTTTTTTGCCGAAATTCAAAGGAAGGGCGTTTGGCCCCCTAAGGCTGGGAAGATATAAAAAAGGTAGCGTTCGCGGCATTCATGCTGATTATCCTCATTCCGGCGACGGTTTTCGCCGGGGGAAATCCCGAGGTGGGACTCCCGAAGGTGGATCGACTCATCAAGGAACGCAACTATAACGCCGCAATCCTGGAACTGGCCCAGTACATGACCGACAACCCCAAGGACTTCGACGGGGCGCAACAGCGCGTCAGGCGCATCATGAACATGCGCGAGAGCTACAATGACGAGGCGCAGTCCCTGCTGGAAACGCTCGTCAAAGAGCCCTTGAACGACCAGAAAAAACTAGACAAGATAGCGAACCTGGAAACCCTCGAGAAAAACCCGAACGAGGCCACGCAGGAGTTCATTACCGAGACGAAGGCCGCGGCCCAGTTTACCTACTACCGCGCGAAATTCGACGATATCATGACGCGCGGCAACCGGCTCATCGACGAGGGACGCTATGTGGAGGCGGCACGGACCTTTACCGAGGGCTACGCCTTCTACAAGAACGAGTTTGACGAGGCAAGCGACCCCCAGCTCGTCGCGGCGGTCAATTCCCGGCTCGGTTCCATCATGAACGCCCTCTCGGCCCATTCTGCCCGCCAATCCTCGTTTGTCGCCTCCTCCGAGGCGGTGCGAACGGCCATAGCCGCCGGAAACTCCTCCGGAGCGACAGCGGCCTTTACGGTCTTCGCCGCGGAACTTGACGGGTATTCGGAGGAACGCAACCGCATAGCGGGGAACGGCTGGTTTTTCGAGGATACCTTCAAGAAGCAAAACGCGGGGGACGAGACCACCGACAACTCCTTCTTGCCCTTCGCCCAGCGCTTCACCATGGGCAGGAAGAGCGCCGAGCGTTTCGAGGGAGTCCTCGGCGCCGTCGACGCCCAATGGAACGTCGCGATGGACGGCATGAACTCCGCGCTTGACGGAACGATCGGGCGGTACTGGAACGAGGCCTACGAGGGAATAGGCACGGACGCCGTGGAGTCCGCGACGTCGAGCCTCGATCGTGCGGGGCAGTTCGCCTCGCTCGGTGCGACGTTGCCGACGGCGGCGAAGGGTTTCTCGTATCGGCCGGATACCTATGGCGCCCGTGACGCGAACGGCACCGTTCAGAGGTATCGCTCGCTGGGTTCGCTCATAACCGGGATGAAATCCCTTGCCCGCGTATGGGACGAGTATTACGCCGTCAGCGGTCGCGCGTCGGCCGTGCCGCCCGAAATGCCCTCAGCCGAGCTCCTGCGCACCGGCAAAACCTTGACCGTCCGGGTGAATGCCGGGTATGTCGGTGAGTATCAGGCGATATCCCGCCGCCTTGACGAGGTGTCCCGGCCCGTGGCGGCCCTTCCGGTACTCCCGGGATACACCGAGGGCTTCAACCGGCGGCGGGACGAACTTGCGGCCCTGCTCGCCGAGCGTCAAATCAACCTCTACCGCGCATCCTCGGGCCATCAGGAACGGTCCGCGACGCTCATGGAAGGGGATTGGCGCGGCGTGTACGAAAGCGGGCGCGGGTATCTCGCCGGAACCATCGCGCCACCCGGTGGCGAAACGTCCACCCCCGAAAGGACCGTCTATTATCCCGCGGAGGCGCTCGCCGCCTATAACCGCGTGCGCGCCGGCGTTGCGGCGGACCGCCGCGTCTTGCAGAATCTCCTGACCTCAATGGGGCAGGTTCCGCAGTACGTGCGCGAGGACCCGCAGTACTCCGCGAACGTCCAGTCCGTCACCGACAGCCTCGCGCGCCTCGCCGCCCTCGACGCGGAGGCGGCCGCCGGCATTACGCAGGCCAACTCGCGCATCCTGCAGGCGAATCTCGCCAAGCAGGAGTCGGATCTCCGGTACCTGCAGTCGCAGGCCGCCCTCAAGCGGGGCGACTTCCAGGGCGCGCGAGACAATCTAGAGCGGGCGCGCGAGCGGATAAACAAGTCGCTGGAGTGGCAGGAATCCGCGGCGCTCCGGCAGGAAAGCGACGCGCGCCTGGCGAGTCTCGGCTCGGAGATCACCAGAATCGAGAACGACGCGGTCATCCGCGAGGTTCGCGCGCTGATCTCGTCGGGCAGGAACTTCTACTACCTGGGCAATTTCGACCAGGCGGAGCAGGTGTTTACCCAGGCCAAGACCCGGTGGAGCGTGACCAACGTCGACGAGAACGCCGAGGTGAACAACTGGCTCGGCATCATCAACACGGCGCTTTCCATGAAAACCGGACGAAGCATCCCTGTTTCAGCGCCCCTGTATCCGCAGATGAGCCAGATTCTCTCCAACGCGGGACAACTGTACGGCGAGGGCAAGGTGCTGCTCGCCTCGGGCAACAGGGCGGAGGCGATCCGAGTCTTCGGGCAGGCCAAGGAAAAACTGCAGCAGCTCCAGCTCGTGTACCCGCTCAACCAGGACGCGGGCCAGCTGACGCTCCGCATCGACCAGCTCATCGATCCCGCCGCCTTCAAGCTCTTTTTCAGCCAGAAGGTCGAGTACATTCGGGCGAATTACCGCACCGAGCGCCAAACCGCGTACGGCGACCTCCTCGACCTCTACGAGATAGATCCGAACTATCCGGGGCTCAAGCGCCTGGTCGACGAGGTCGAGATATACCTCGGCATCAAGATCCCGCCGCCCGATCCCGCGGCCGTACAGCGGTCCACCGAACTGACGAGGTCCGCGAGACGCATATTCGACGCCAACACGCGAAGCATGTTCCAGGTCGCCATCGATCAGCTGGACGAGGCGATCCGCCTCAATCCCGACAACCAGCAGGCCGTCGCGCTCATCGACCGCGTGCGTACCTCCATGGGCGGCCAGTCGGTCGCCGTACTCTCCGCGGCCGACGAGGCCAAGTACCAAACCGCAGTTCAGGAACTGCAGAAGGGAAACAAGATCACCGCCTCGGCCCTCGTGGAACAGCTCATGCAAAATCCGAGGAGCCGCAATTCCTCCAAGATCATCGATTTGAAGAAGAGGATAGACTCCCAACTATGACGAGGCGAACGGTTCTTTCCTGCTTGCTCGCATTCTCCCTCTGTTCCGCCGAGACGGCGGCGCGCGATTTTTTCTGGGAGGCCCCGGAGACCGTCAGTTCCCGCGACAGCCGCTTCCCGTCCTCTTCGACGAACGGCACGGTGTCCGCGATCGTATGGCAGGACATCGAGCCCGAGGGAAAGGATTCCGGAAGGATATGGCTTTCGGGACGCGTCTTCGACGGGAAACGGTGGTTTGACCGCGAGCGATTCGCCGGACCCTTCGTCTACGCGGGGGAGGTTCCCTCGATCGCCTCCGTTACCGTGAACGGGAAGGGCAGGATCATCGTTCCCGTGGCGAGCGGCGTCAATTCGGTCACGGTCCTGTCGTCCGACGACTTCGGCTCGAGTTTCGCCTCGACCGTGATCGACGGGGGCGGAACGGGTCTGCTCGCGCCCCGCGTGTTCGTCCGCTCGGACGGCGGGTATCTCCTGTTCGCGACGTACGGGACGGAGAACAACTTCGTCATGGTCATGTCGCGCTCCGACGACGGAACCGCCTGGCCCGCGCTGACGCCCTTCGGTCCGACGTCCTCGAGAAGGCGCGCCTTCCTTCCGTCGCACGCCGCGATCAACGGACAGGACATCGTCGTCTTCCAGGCCTTTCACGACGAGACCGGCCGGTCCTCCTACCAGCTCTACTCGACGGTATCGCGCGACCGGGGCAGATCATGGTCCAGTCCCGCGCTCATTACGAACTTCACCGATCCCGGGGCGCCTTCCTCGATAGTCTATACCGGCTATCACAATCAGCGCGCGAAGATGCTCGCCGTCAAGGGTGTTATCTCCCTCGTATGGGAGCGCGCGCGGACGGCGAACGAGAAATACGCGATTTATCACGCCAACGTGGGTGCCGACGGAAAGATATCTGGGCCCGTGGAGCGGATATCCTCCGACGAGGGGTATTGCTACGATCCCGACATCATCGAACTCTCGGGCTCCCCGGCCGTGGCATGGTTCGACAACAGGCGCGGAGTCAACAGCGTGTATCTCGCCCGGAAGGAAGGCTTCCTGTGGTCCGAGAGCGACCTTTCGAAAAGTTCGATCGACTCGGTGTTCGGACGCCTCCTGCCGGTCGACGACACGGTGGAAACCTATTGGCAGCAGAATCTCGGACGGGGCCAGTACCGCATCGTCAGGCTCGCGCCAGACCGCACGGCCCCTTCCCCGCAGATCCTTCCGGTGGGATTCGCCTCGGGCGACGCCGGACGGGGCGAGATCGTTCGCTTCAATCTCCGCCTCCCCGAGGATTCCTCCGGCACCGCGGGGTATTCGCTCGCCTGGGCGCGAGGGACAAGGCCCGAGGTTCCGAAAACGGTGCAAAGCCTTCCGTCCGAAACGCGCGTGACAAAATCCGCGGACGAGGACGGGCCCTGGTATCTCGGCGTGCGTCTCGTCGACTACGCGGGAAACTGGTCAGACCCCGTGTACGCGGAGTACGTGAAGGACACGACGCCTCCGGCGGCACCCGTCGTGTTCGCGGGGATTCCAGACGAGAAGGGCTTCCTCGAGTCGAATACCTTCTCGCTGAAGTGGGCGCCGGCCGAAAGCGACCGCATCGCCGGATATACCTGGAATCTCGAATACGTCGCGCCCCTGCCGGAGGTTCGCTCGAAGGCCGATCCCTCCGGGCGCGTCGACCCCGCAGAGGCCGCCCGCGGCTTCACGCCGTCTCCGCCGCCGCCCGTGATCCGCTCGAAGGAACCGGTAGCGACCTTCGAGAACCAGGACAACGGCCTCTATGCGCTCTCGGTCGCCGCGGTTGACAGCGTGGGTAACGTGGGCGAGCCGACGGTCAAGTACATCGCGCTCGACAAGTACAAGCCGGTTACCAGGATCGACGCGGTCGACCTGAGCAAGGACGAAACCGGGAACATCTCCGTCTCGATCGTCGGCCGCGGCTTCTCGGAGGAGGGACTCGTCGGCGACATACATGTCGACCGCGACGGGGTCGCGCCCTGGGACATGACGCTGACTCGCTCCTCGGGGAACTTCCGCGTCGTCAATGACCGGCTGATAACCGGACTCGTCGTCGCCGATCTCGACGAGGGCTCGTATCGCGTCGTGATCTCCCATCCCGCGCGCGGCCTCTATGCGTCAAAGCCGATTCTCGCGGTCAGCGAGACGGGCACCGTCAAGCTCGGGGATTACCGGTACGCGTTCGCGCCTCCCTGGGAGCGGACGGCGGGCGCGCGCCGCTCTCCGCTGGACGCCGGCCGCCTGCTGACGCTCTCCCTCCTCCTTTTCGCCATTCTCGTACTCGTCGCGTCCGCGCGCGGCGTTTCCCTCGCTGCTAGGGACACGCTCGTGGTGCGCGACGAGGTTCGCGCCTTATTGACAGGAGACATCATGCCATCAGAACGTAAACGCCGCGCCGCGGCCCTCAGGCAAAAGGGACTCGGGCTGAGGTTCAAGCTCGCGTTCTTCACGACGACGCTCGTCATATCGGTCGTGCTCATCGTCTCGATTCCCCTCGGCGTGCGTTTCTCCGCGAATCAGGAGCGGATGCTCGCGCGCGGCCTCGAGTCACGCGTCAACGTGCTTCTGGAAAGCCTTTCCTCTGGCGCACGCGCCTATTTGCCGAGCCAGAACCTGCTCGAGCTCGGCTTCCTCCCGTCGCAGATGTCGGCGCTTGACGAGGCGACGTACGCCACCATCACCGGCGTCGGCGCGGGGGGCGGCGTCGCGGGCATAGATTTCGTGTGGGCGTCGAACGATCCCGATCTGCTTTCCCGGATCGATACCGAACGGCTTGAACCCGGCCTGTCCGCGCTTTCGGGCGGGGAGAACGACGAGATCAATTCGCGCATAGCGGTTCTCAATTCCGAGGCCGAACAGGCGGTAGGCGAGCTCTCGAAGGGGATCGTCGCCCTGACGCAGGAAGGCCGGAGCCTCGCGCTCAAGGTCGACGCCGACTCGGTCAGGCGACGCGACGAGATACAGGTTATAACGAGGCAACTCGAGGAGCGGCTCGCCACGGAGCTCTCGCGCCTTTCGGTAAAGGGCGCGGGCTCGTGGCCCGAGTACGATCCCGACGCGCTTTCGCGCGGGAATACCAGGTACGTGTTCTACAAGCCCGTCCTTTACAGAAGCGGCACGAGCTCGAATTACGTGAACGGCACCGTGCGCGTCGGCGTCTCGACCGATTCGCTTCTCGCCGCGATGGACCAGGACCGAAAGGCGCTCGTTCAGACCACGGCCTATATCGCCCTGTTCGCGGTCCTCATGGGGGTTATCGGCGCGCTGATACTCGCGTCGATCATCATCTCCCCCGTCCGCAAGCTCGCTTCGCACGTCGCCATGATTCGGGATACGGAAGACAAGGAAGCGCTCGATGGAAAGGAGATAGCGCTTCGATCCAGGGACGAGATCGGCCTTCTCGGAGACACGATCAACGACATGACACGCGGCCTCGTGCGCGCCGCCGCCGCGTCCAAGGACCTTACCGTCGGTAAGGAGGTCCAGAAGATGTTTATCCCCCTAGAGACGGACTCCGACGGGCGCAAGCTGTCTTCGGGCAGCACCTCGGACGACCATGCGGAGTTCTTCGGCTATTACGAGGGGGCCAAGGGCGTCTCGGGCGACTATTTCGATTACATAAAGCTGGACGACCGGCACTACGCCATCATCAAATGCGACGTGGCGGGCAAGGGAGTGCCGGCGGCCCTCATCATGGTTGAGGTAGCGACGCTCTTCCTTGACTATTTCAAGGACTGGAAATACGAGAAAAACGGCTACAAGCTCGGCTATATCGTATCGCGCATAAACGACCTGATCGAGTCGCGCGGATTCAAGGGCCGGTTCGCCGCCTTCACGCTGTGCATACTCGACTCGGTGTCGGGCGCGGTCCATTTCTGCAACGCGGGCGACAACCTAATACATACGTACTGCGCGGCCGAGCGCAAGATGAAGGTTCTGGCGCTCAAGGAGAGCTCGGCGGCCGGCGTGTTCCCCACCTTCATGGTCGACATGAAAGGCGGTTTCGCCGTCGAGACGCTGAAGCTCGCGCCGGGCGACGTGCTGTTTCTCTATACTGACGGCATCGAAGAGGCGAAGCGGCTCTTCCGTACGCCCGACCTGCAGGTGCTGACGTGCGCCGAGCCGGGACTCGCGCAGGAGGCCGCGCACGGCAACCACTCCGTCGGGCAGGATAACGAGGAACTCGGTCCTGAGCGCGTCAACGCCATCATCGAGGCCGTGTTCGCCCATTCGGTCTTTACGCTCGAGAAGTGGCACAACCCCGAAGGCGCGGTACGGTACGAATTCGACTTTTCCTCCTGCGAGGGGACGCTCGAAGAGGCGATTCTGGCGCTGGTATCCGTGGAGAAGGTCTTCCGCATGTACGCGGACCCGTCCGCTACGGATTTTGACAGGGTACAGGTCGACCGGAAGATCGACGGATTCCTGTCGCGCCATTTCAGGCAGTACGGCATGTATTGTTCGTCGAGACGGGACCATCCCGAACTTGGCGAGTATCTGTACTATACGCGCGTGCGCGAGGACGATCAGTACGACGACCTGACGATTCTCGCCGTGCGCAAAAAGGGGTGATGCCATGACGATCGACACAGAACGCTTCAAGGAATACGCGCGCCGGGGGATCGACGCCGTCATCGACGGGGCGAAAAAGGGGGCTGAAATCGTTCGCGAGGCGGGAGACGGCGCGATCGACCGCGTTGACATACTCAGGCTCGAGCGGCGGCTCGAGGCCGCGCGTGCCGCCTTGGGCGCTGTGGCGTACGCACTGCTCGAGGCCCGAGCCCCGGTCCTGGTATCGGATCCGGACATAGCCGCCGCCATGGAGAAGGTCAGGTCGGCGGGCGAGGCGCTCGAGCGGAAAAAGGCGGCTTACGAGTCGCGAACCCGCGCCACTGACGACGGAAAAAAATAAATCGTAAAAAAAATAACCGGGGCTATTGACCATCGACATGCGTTGATGATATATATACATCCGTCGCGCCGAGATGAAGTACGGAGAAAACGGCGCGGTTCTTTGATATGAGATACGGTTTTTGCGCCTTTGCGCGGTACGGTTGATTATCCAAAGAAAGTTTACAACACTCTATGCTATCCGGCCTTTTATAAAGGTTTGATATATGCGCCTTACGCGGTTTGACCGCCTGAAGGCGAGATGGTCTTTGAAACTAAAGGGAAGGGAAAGAAGGACGCTGTTTACAGCGTCATGAGAAT
>LVBL01000020.1 GCA_001604405.1 Spirochaetales bacterium Spiro_10 | reverse complement strand
GCCAGCGGCCTGCTCTACAAGGACACCGGATACCTCATGCTCTCCATACCGCGCCGCGGCTGGCAGATTCTCGGCGGGCGCTTTGTCGCGGGGCTCGTCGAGTTCCTGGCCTACGTGATCCTCTCGCTCGCGTGCGTCTTCGTCCACGCGGCGGTGGCAATGACGCTCAAGTCGGGGGGAGCGGCCGGATTCGCGGAATCCCTGGGGCTCGTCGCGACCCGCGTGTTCGGCGCCTCGCCGTCGGCCGTCGGCAAGGCCGCACTCATCGTTCTTAGCGCCTACACGAGCCTCGGGCTTTCGCTGACGTTCGCCTTCGTTCTCTCGCGCTCGTTCGTGCGAAACCGCGCCCTCTCCCTCGCGGGAGCGGCGGCCGTGTTCATCGTGCTCATCAACGTCACCACGAGCCTGGGGGCCGTATTGGCGATGCGTCTCGACTGGACGCTCAGCTTTCCGTTCAGCGTATGGGCAGGCCCGCCCGGCGGTCCGCCCATGGCGTTCCCGGACGCCCAACCCGTCATCCGGCAACTGGTCGTCCCGGTCGCGCCCTTCCTGCTGTATCCCGTCCTGTCGCTCGCGCTTTTCGCGGGGGCAAGCTGGCTTATGGAGAAAAAAGTGGAATTATAGGAGGATTCTCGTCCGGTAAGGCGCGCGCGTCACGGATCGTCAGACCCGTACCCGCGCGCGCCGACGGTTCCCCGCGCCTCAGGCGTGGGACTTGATCATGGAAACGATCTTTTCCTTGGTCATGAAACCGACGGAGCGGTCAACGGCCTCGCCCTTCTTGAAGATGACCATCGTCGGAATGCTCGAGACGCCGAACTTGACCGCGAGGTCCTGCTCGTCGTCCACGTTCACCTTCGCGACCACGGCGCTCGAGCCGACTTCCTTCTCGACTTCCTCGAGAACGGGGCCGAGCATCTTGCACGGGCCGCACCAGGGCGCCCAGAAGTCCACGAGGACGGGAACGTCCTGATTGATTACCTTGTCAAAGCTGGCCGCGTTCGTATGAAGTACCGCCATGTTATGCCTCCTGTCGCATCGTTCTATACCGTAAGTATACGGTTTTTCGGGCCGGGACGCAGTAACAATGTCACAAAGCGGACAGTTCGTAGAGAAAGAGGGTGGCGGCCTGGGCCACGTTGAGGCTCTCGATCTCCCCGGTGCCGGGGATGCGGACGAGGCGGTCGCAGGCGGCGCGAAGGTCGGCGGAAAGCCCCGTCTCCTCGTTGCCGAGGGCGATGAGCGAGCCGAGCGAGGGGTCCACGATGTCGCGGAGCTCCGACAGGCGGGACGGGGCGCGATGGTCGGCCCCGATGCGGTTCATGCGCCCGGCGGCGGCCCTGAACAGCGCGACGGCCGAGGAGACCTTGCGGATATCGACGAATTCCATGCCGCCCTGGGCGACGCGCCAGGCGCTCGTCGTGACCTGGGCCTGCTCGTCCTCGGCGCTGATGAGTATCTTGCTGACGCCGAAAAAGGCGGCGCTCCGGACGATGGCGCCGAGGTTGTTCGCGTTGCCGACACGGTCAAGGAAGAGCACGCGCTCCCGCGCGTCCTGCCAGGCACGGAAGGTGGGCTCGTCGAGCGGCAACAGCTCGGGCTCCCGGATCATGGCCACGACGCCCTGATGATGGACGCTCTGGCTCAACCGCTCGAGTTCCTGGGGCGTCTCGACGACCCGATAGATGCGTTTGACGGAAGCGAGGTATTTGCAGACGGAGCCGAAGAAGCGGGCGCGATCCTGGGTGAAAAAGAGACGTTGTATGGATTCGGGATGGCGTTCCGCGAGGGCCTTGACGGCCTCGAAGCCGCAGACGGCCAGTTCCTGGTTTTGTTTGTTTTTCACGTTCGATCCTCCGGGGACCGAAGGCCGCCCGGGGCGAGTGTAGCATAAAAGGGGGTAGCAAAAAAGATGGCGGTATTCTTGACTCTCCCCCAAAAAAGACCTATTTTCCATGTTACCGAACGTTCGGTAACACATTTTACAACACCAGGTGTTAAACATACGAGCATGAAAACGGAATTGACGGAGCGAACGACACAACGACGCGAACAGATCCTCGAGGCGGCCTTCAGGCTGTCTGCGCGGCGGGGCGACTGGAGCCTTGCCGACGTGGCGGGGGAGATCGGCCTTTCCAAAACGGCCCTCTACCGCCATTTCCGCGACCGCGCCGAGATCGAGGAGGAGCTGCGCCGGGAACTGTTCCGCTCCCTCCTCCGGGTGATCGAGTCGACCGACGCCACGCCCAGGGGAATCAGGAAGGCCGTAGTGGCCTTTTTCCGCGCAAACCAGGGGCACCTCTACGTCACGCTCATGGGGCTCGTCACCGACGCGGCCTTCAGCCGGACCGCCATCGAGTTCCTCGTCTCGGGGAGCGAGCGGATCGCGCTCTATTTCGCGCGGCTCAACGTGACGGATCCGGCGACGCGCGAGCGCGTGGCCGCCGACATCCTGATCAACAGCGTCTCGATCCTGCTCGCGAGCTTCCTCGACGAGCACATAGACACGAAACTCCAGGACGGCCTGCTCGACCTTCTCGAACAGGGATTCGACGGCATGGTCATCCCGGACGAAGGCCGTCTGGACGCACTGACGGCCGACGCCGGCCTTGCGGAAGGGGAAATCGAGACGGACGGCGGCAAGATCCTCGCGGCGATCGCCCGCGTGATACACAAACACGGCGTCACGAAAACGACGATAGGCCGGATCGCCGAGGAGACGGGAACCGCCAAGAGCAGTCTCTATTTCCACTATAAGACCAAGGAAGACATGCTCGAGGACCTGCTCCGGAAGGAAACGGGAACTATGGCGAGGCTCTTCAAGGACAAGGCCGCGACCGGAGCCACCTTCACGGAACAGCTCTACCTCATCATGGTCACGCAGGCGAACTATCTCATGCTGAAGCCCGACCTCATCCAGGTATTCAACTGGATACGGTACGAGA
Organism: Spirochaetales bacterium Spiro_10; assembly: GCA_001604405.1. Lineage (GTDB taxonomy): Bacteria > Spirochaetota > Spirochaetia > Treponematales > Treponemataceae > Teretinema. The sequence goes on along the minus strand of LVBL01000020.1, from coordinate 23,938 downwards.
CGATCGCGAACCGCTACGATTCGGATCACGGGGGATTTGACGTGGACGACCTGCTCTCCGCCTTCCGAGTCGGGGATCTCGGCGGTGGCAAGCGGAAGACGGCCGAAGACGGACCGTGCGCCTGGGACGGGCGCATCCTCGCGATCGCCCTGATCAAATGGGCCTCGGTCATCTCGTCGACCGTCACGATATACGGATGCGAGAAGGGTCATGACCCGGAAAAAATACGAAAGAACATCAGGACCGCGTTCAGGCGCATGGTCCTCGGGGAGAAGGAGACATGATGAAAAAAAGAACTGTGGCGGCCCTTGCGGCGTGCGTCCTCATGGCCGCGTTCGTGCCCGTGGCGGCGGAAGAGGCGGAGCGGACGATAACCGTGGACGAGGCCGTCACCCTCGCCATGGAAAACAATTTCACGATTTCCTCGGCGGCAGTAGACGTGCGCGTCAAAAAACGCGCCCGGGACCTTGCCTGGAACGTCTTCATCCCGAGCGTCCAGGCGACGGGGACCCTCACGCGCGCGAACAACGTCTCGGATCCGCTCGCGATGCTCGCGGCGATTCCGGCGCTCGGTTACACCTCGCCGAGCATGGGGGAAGCGGACCACTGGCGGGCCATACTCGGCGTGAACCTCTCCCTCAACGTGAACATGGCCCTGTTCGAGGGACTCAAGGCGACGCGACAGGGCTACGAGGCGGGGCTCATCGGCTACGAGCAGGCGCGCGCGCTCACCGAGGCGGGCGTCCGGAAGGCCTTTTACGCGATACTCCTCGCGGACGGGAGCCTTTCCATCGCGAGGGGAAAACTCGCGACGAGCGAGCAGCGCTACGAGCAAACCCGGACGAACTGGAGCAACGGTCTCGCGCCGGAACTCTCGCTCCTTCAGACGCAACTCGCGGTGGAACAGCAGCGGCCCGTCGTCATGGAGGCGGAAAGCGCGGTAGAGAAAGCGAAGGACGACTTCGCGTTCCTCATAGGGCTTCCCATCGGCACGAGGCTGCGCCTCGACGGGGAGATCGCCCCGGCCCTTCTCGACGCGGACGCGGACGAGCTCGTCTCGAGGCATCTCGCCGGAAGGCTTGACCTTGCCCTCCAGGCGAAGATGATAGAGATGTCCAAAACGGCGATCCGGGCGCAACGACTTCAGCGCTATACCCCCTTCCTGCAGATCAGCCAGGGGTTCGGCTCGGCCCTCTCCCCGATAGACTCGGGCAACTGGTCGGACGACACCGGGGCCTTCAGCCTGACGCTCGGCATGGAGATATCCGGCCTCCTCCCCTTCTCCTCCGCCGGGCAGGCCGCGCAGGACAAGGCCGACGAGCTCGCGAAGATGGAGCTTCAGCTGAAGGAGAAGGCCTACGCCGCGGAACTCGAGGTGCGCAACCTCGTCAAGCGGCTCGATAAGGGCAAGGCCTCGATCAAGACGATGGAGCTGAGCGTCGCGCTCGCGAAGCGGGCCTACGCGCTGAGCGAGCAGGGCTACCGCGCAGGAACCATCGAGTACCTCGACCTCAAGGACGCGGAAACGTCGCTCCTTCAGGCCGAGCTCGGCGTATTGAACGAGAAATTCGGCTACATATCGACACTTCTGGACCTTGAAACGGCCCTGAACGCGAAACTGAACTGAGCGGAAACGAAAAGGAGCGTATGATGAAAACGAAAGTTGGCCAGACGGCGCGGGCGGCACTCGCCCTTATCGCGGTCCTCTCCCTCGCGTCGTGCGGCGGGAACAAGGACGCCAAGAAGGAAGAGGAGGCCGCGGCGGTCCAGGTTACCGTGTTCGCGGTGACCACGACCACCGCGACTCGCGGAGAGCTCAGGGACTACCTCGAGTTCGGCGGCGACGTCAACGCGAAGAGCAACATAGACATACTCCCCGACGCCGCGGGCAAGGTCGCCGAGGTGCGCGTGCGCGTGGGCGACACGGTCGAGAAAAACCAGGTGATCGCCTACATCGACCCCTCGCGGCCCGGCATGAAGTACGAGCTGAGCCCCGTCAAGGCGCCCATCGCCGGAACGATCACCGCGGTGAACGTCGTCGCGGGCAGCATGGTGTCCCAGCAGCTCTCGGTCGGCAAGGTAAGCAAGATGGAGGCCCTCGAGATCGTCATGAACGTGCCCGAGCGCTTCGTGTCCAAGATCAAGGGAGGACAGGCGGCGTACCTGCGCTTTGACGCCTACCCCGGCGAGGTCTTTCCTGCGCGCATCATAGAAATAAGCCCCGTGCTCGACCAGAGCTCGCGGTCGATGGGCGTGAAGCTCGCGCTTACCGAGCGCGACCCGCGCATCAAAGCGGGTATGTTCGCGCGCGTCAAGCTGATCACCGACACCAAGACCTCGACCGTGAAGGTCCCGGCCGTCGCCATCATAACCCGCTTCGGCGAGGACTTCGTCTTCGTCGTCGAGCCGGGCGAGGCGCCGAAAGTGCGCAGACAGTCCGTCAAAGTCGGCATACGCGTCGACGACAAGGCGGAGATTCTCGAGGGCGTGACCGCGGGCGACGAGATCGTCGTGCGCGGACAGACGCTCCTCGAGAACGGTTCATCCATCAACATCGTCTCGCGGGCCGATCCCCTGCCCGCCACGGAGAGCGTAAAATGAGCATAGCAAAGACCGTCGTATCGAAACCCACCACGATAGCGATACTCTTCTCGGTCCTCGCCCTTCTCGGCATCTACACGACGTTCGACCTGCCGCTCGACCTCCTTCCGGACATCGAGCTGCCCTACGTCGCGATCAGCACGACCTACCCCGGGGCCGGCCCCGAGGAAGTCGAGAAGCGCGTCACGAGACCGATAGAAAGCATCATCTCGGGCGTTTCCGGAATCGAGTATCTCGGATCGAGCTCCTCGAACAGCAACAGCCTCGTGTACATCCAGCTCACGTTCGGCATGAACATCGACGAGGCGATGAACGACATCCGCGCGAAACTCGACTACGTCAAGGACCTACTGCCCGACGACGCCAAAACGCCGATGATCTACAAGATGGACCCGAACATGATCCCCATCATGTTCTACGCCATCAGCGGCAACAGGACGCCCGAGGAACTCAGGCAGTTCGCGGACGACCTTACGCCGAAACTCGAGCAGGTCGAGGGCGTCGCCTCGGCGTACATCGAGGGCGGACGCGAGCGCGCCGTCATCGTCGAGATCCCACGAGACCGGCTTCAGGCCTACAACCTCACCGTCACCGACGTCTCCAAGATGATCGGCGCCCAGAACATCCAGATCGCGGGCGGCACGATCACCGAGCGGGACCTCAACTACACGATCAGCACCGTCGGAGAGTACGCCTCGCTCGAGGACATAAAAAACACCGTCATCTCCTACAAGCAGTCGGGAAGCCAGGCGAACGCGATGATGGGCGGCGCGATGCCGTCGGTCGCTGCCGTTCGGCTCCGCGACATCGCGGACGTGTACGACGGCTACAAGGACCTTTCGACGAACTACTACTTCAACGGCGTCCCCTGCGTGCAGATGTCGATCCAGAAGCAGAGCGGAAAGAACTCCGTCCAGTCAGCCCGGGCGGTCAAGGCGAAGATGGCCGAGATCATCAAGGACGCCCCGTCCGACATCGTGATTACCGAGACGCACAACACGACCGACATCATCGAGCGCTCGGTCAAAAACGTCTCCACGAGCGCCGTGCAGGGAGCCATATTCGCGATCATCGTCCTGCTCGTCTTCCTCAGAAGCGTACGGAGCACGCTCATCATCGGAATCAGCATTCCCGTCTCGCTCGTCATCACGCTCGGCGTCATGTTCTTCAGCGGCATGACGCTCAACATCATGACCCTCGCCGGACTCGCGCTCGGCGTCGGGATGCTCGTCGACAACTCGATCGTAATACTCGAGAACATCTACACGTACCGGGAGAAGGGATCCAAGTCCATTCCGGCGTCCGTACTCGGCTCGCAGGAAATGGTCCTTGCCATCACCGCCTCCACCCTCACGACGATCTGCGTATTCCTGCCCCTCATCATGTACAAGAAGGAACTCGAGATCATCGGCGAGATATTCTCCGGCCTCGCGTTCACCGTCGTCATCTCGCTCCTCTGCTCGCTCGTCGTGGCGGTCGTTCTCGTGCCCGTACTGACCAGCAAGTACATCAAGATCGGGACGAAAAAGGAACGCGACCTCGTTTACCGGCCCGAGTGGCTCGTCCGGATCGACACGACCCTGGGGAATTTCTTCTCCGGGCTCGATGCCCGGTATTTCAAGGCCCTCCAGTGGGTCTTGCGCCACAAGACGCAGACCATCCTCATGATCGTCGGCCTGTTCGTCCTGAGCCTCGTGCTCATCCCGGTCGTCGGGTTCGTCTACATGCCCGAGTCCGCTTCTGACGCGGTCGAGCTCGAGGTCACGCTCCCCGTGGGAACGAAACTCGAGACCACGGAGGCCGTCCTCAAGCAGTTCGAGGAGATCGTCAAGAAGGAGATCCGCGGATTCAAGAGCATCACTCTTCTCGCGGGATCGACCGAGGGCTGGGGAATGGGCGGCACGAGCTCCTACAAGGGCTCCCTCCGCATAAGCCTCCCCGTCGTTTCGGAACGGATCGACACCGAGAACGAGATCAAAGACAAGCTGCGGGCGCATTTCGGCGACTTCCCCGGCGCCACCTTTACGATCGGTTCCGGCAACCGGGGCGGCGTCGGCGGAGGCAACGAGGCCGTGCAGATCAAGGTAAAGTCCGAGGACCTCAAGAAGGCGCGCGAGACGGCGACGGCGATACGCGACCTTCTGCAGGAGAAGGCGACGGACCTCGTCACGGAACCGAAGCTTTCCATCCAGGACGGCCTGCCGCAGGCCAACATCGTCATCGACCGCGACCGGCTGTACAATCTCGGGCTCAACATCTACACGGTCGGGCAGGAGATCAAGGCGAACATCGCCGGAACGACGGCGTCGAGATACCGCGAGGACGGCGACGAGATCGACATAGACGTCATGCTCGCCGAGAAGGACAAGACCCGCCTTTCGGACCTCGAGCAGATCTTCGTGACGAACGCGCAGGGCGCGCGGATCCCCGTCTCGAGTTTCGCCCGCTACGAGGAGGGCGTTTCGCCGATCTCCATAATCCGCGAGGACCAGAGCCGCCTCATCACGGTAAGCGCAGGAACGGTCAAGGACGTCTCGATCAACACCGTGCAGAAGGGAATCGAAAAGCTGATCGCGGACGGAATCCCGAGGGAGAACGGCGTGCGCATCGAGTACGGCGGCGACTACGAGGACCTCATGAAGGCGATCAAGCAGTTCGTCGTCATCATACTCATGGCGGTCATCCTCGTGTTCGCGGTCATGGCGAGCCAGTTCGAGTCGTTCCTCGACCCGTTCATCGTGCTCTTTACCCTGCCCCTCACCGTGGTCGGCATCGTGTTCCTCTCCGGCATAATGGGCCAGAAGCTCAACGTCATGACGGCAGTCGGCATGCTGATCCTCGTCGGCGTAATCGTCAACAACGGCATCGTTCTCGTCGACTACACGAACCTGCTCCGGAAACGCGGGATGCCTCTCCGCGAAGCCTGCGCGGAGGCCGGCCGCAGCCGGCTCCGACCGATTCTCATGACCACCCTCACGACGGTCCTCGGCCTCGTGCCGATGGCCTTCTTCCCCGGCGAGGGCTCGGAGATGACGCAGCCGATCGGCCAGACGATCCTCGGCGGCCTTTCGTTCGGAACGCTCATGACACTCTTCCTGATGCCGGTTCTGTACTACGGCTTCAACCGCCTGCGCGAGAAGCGCGAGGAAAAGCGGGAGATGAAACGCCAGCGGAAAATCGCCTTGCGCGCGACCGTGACGGGGAGGATGAAATGAAAAGAGTCGAGGTGATATTCAGCCAGGCGCTCGAGGACGAGATCCTGAGCGCCATCGCGCCGATACCGGAAGCAGCCCATTACACCATCATCCCGAACGTTCGGGGCAAGGGGTACACGGTTCCCAAGATGGGAGACGCGATCTGGCCGGGGATCAACGAGATACTGATCGTGTACTGCTCCGACGCGGGCGCGAAGGCCATCGAGCACGAGGTCTCGAAGGTGCGCGAGGCCTCGCCGAACGAGGGCGTCGCGTTCTTCTCGACATGACGGGGTAAGAGCCGGCCTAATGGCCCCGCGCGCGAAGCCGCCAGGCGAGAAGCGCGCGGCGCGCCGACTCGAAGGCGATCGGCGCGCTCTCTATGTCTTCGGGATCAATAAGCTCGATCCCCGCCACCTCGCCGGAGCCGTGCGCCTCAGGGCGGTGCGCCTCAAGGCGGGGCACGTAAGCGGCCCGCGCGGAAAAATAGAGGTCGCAGGTCTTGTAGAGGACAGAACCGTATTCGTAGTCGTTGGGCCACGAGCCGACGAACGACAGGTCCGTCACGTCCACGCCGGCCTCTTCCCGGCATTCCCGCACGGCGGCGTCCTCCGCGCGCTCGTCCGGATCGATAAACCCGCCCGGCAGTGAAAGAAGCCCCTTCCCCGGATCCTTCCCCCGCACGACCGTCAGCACGCGCCCGCCGATCTCCACGATCACGCTCGCGGAGGCCGCGACGTTATGGTAGTGCCTGAAACCGCACGAATCGCATCTCCAGAATTTTCCGTCGTGATACCCGTACCCGCCCGCGCCGCAGCGCGGGCAAAAGCGCAATCCCGCCGGGTCCATCTACGGCCTCCCCGGAGCGAGCGCTATCGCCAGCGACCCGGCGGCGACAAGGGCCGCGAAGGCGATGTCGGCCAACCGGAACTCGGCGCCCAGATACCGCGTGTGCCCGCGCGCGCCGTATTTGCGCGCCACGATGGCCTCGGCAAGCCGGTCGGCGCGGGAGAGCGTCCTCAGCACGAGCGGCACGAACAGGGAGGCGAGCGAGCGAAGCCGCGCCATCGGCGAAGGCCGCTTCCCCGCGCCCGCTCCGCGCATGATCCTGGCGACCGTGATCCGCTCGGCCTCCGTGTACAGGATCGAGACGAAGCGGAACACGATCCCGACGACAAGCGACGCGTCGCGCGTGGGGAAAGACAGAAGCGATAGCGGCCGCAAGACGTCCTCCATGCCGTGCATGATCTCGGTGTGGCTCGCCGAATGCGTGAAGCACACCAAGGGGACGTACAGCGCGAAAAAACGGGCGATGAACAGGAAGCCGCGCAGGTTTCCCGGGTCGATCGCGTACTGCACCGCCCCGAAGAGCGCGAGCCAGGGAAGGATGCCGAGCGCGCCCAAGGCGAGCCGCCGGGGGCTCACGCGCGCGACGAGGGAGACGAGGACCGACAGGGCGAAGAGGGCGCCCAGGGCGGGCATCCCGGTCGCGAGGAAGACGGCCGCGCATTGGGCCGCGAGCAGGAGGTACTTGCAGACGGGAGGAAGGCGGTGGATCGGGGTGTCGAGGCGGCGGAACGAGCCGCGAGCCCCGTTCCGGAGCCGCCGCACCGTCGCCTGGTCGCGGGAAAGCCGACTCGCCCCGGCGGCTCGCCGCCCGGACGTGCCGTCATGCGCCCCGACGGTATCGGGGGCGTCGCCGGTATCCGCGGGATCAGGAAGGCGCACCACGCGATCCGCTATCCCGCATTCCTCCTCGCGATTCGTGGTAAACGCTACGGCCGTTCCGCCTCGCGCGAGCGTGACGACGAGCGAAAGGAAACGGGCGCGGCTTCTCGCGTCCAGGGCCGACGAAGGCTCGTCCATCAACAGGACGTCGGCGTCCATCGCGAGAACGCCCGCGAGCGCCGCCTTGCGCCGTTCGCCGCCGGAAAGGGAGAAGGTCCTGCGCTCGGCGAAATCGGCGAACGGGAGGCCCGCGAGATCCATCGCGCGCGCGACGCGTTCCACGAGCTCCTTCCCGGAGGCGCCCGCGTTCCTCGGCGCGAAGGCGACGTCGTCCGCGACGAACTCCTCGAACAGGCTGGCCTCGCTCTCCTGGACGGCGAGCGCCACCGTTTTTCCGGGGGCAAGGGTTACAGTCCCCGTCTCCGGGACCGTAATCCCGGCGAGCGTTTCCAGCAGAAGCGACTTGCCAGAACCCGACTCGCCGGTGATGGCGGTAATGGTGCCGGGGAACAGCGAAAGATCGAGGCCGCGGAGGGGACCGACGCCGAGGCCTGCCGCCGTCAGACTTGGGGCGGCGGATACGGGCGGGACGGCTCGTTCCTCGGGCTCGGCCCCGGGATCGGAGCGGAGGCCCCAGGCATAGAGCCGCGCCGCCGGGGTCGCGCCGAATTCCGCGACCGGGCCGTCAAAGGCGACACGGCCGTCATTCAGCACGAGAACCCGTTCCGCGCGCGCGGCCTCGTCCAGATCGTGCGTTATGTGGATTATCGTCCCGCCGGAACGGTGCAAGGCGTCGATCTCGCCCAGCAAGTCCGCGCGAGCGCGGGGGCTCAGCATCGAGGTAGGCTCGTCCAGGATCAGGATCGCGGGATCAAGCGCGAGCGCGCCCGCCAGCGCCACCAGCTGTTTCCTTCCGGTTGGCAGGCGCTGCGGGTCGCGTCCGGCGAGACCCTCCAACGAGCAGGCCCCGAGCGCGGAGGCGACCCTGCGGCGCGCCTCGTCCCGGGGAAGGCCGATGTTCTCGGGGCCGAAGGCCACGTCGAGCTCAACGGTCTCCGCGACGAGCTGGTCCGCCGGCACCTGAAAGACAAGGGCCGCCGGGATCCTGTCGCCGGCGTCGATCGAGACCGATCCCGAATCGGGAACGGCGAGCCCCGCGATGACCCGGGCGAGGGTACTCTTCCCGGAGCCGTTCTCGCCGAGCACGGCCAAATACTCGCCCGGGCTGAGCGCGAGGGAAACCCCGTCGAGCGCGGGCTTCGCCATGCCGGCGAATGTCAGGGTAAGGGAATCGGCGGAAAGCGCCATGTGGCCGTTACCGGAGGCTCTGCGGCTTCAATTGAAGCCCTTTCGCCAGGCGGAGGGATTTCCCGGGCCAACCCAGCGATTCAGCGCGAACCCGCCCTTCAGGCTATAGGTGATGAATTTCTTGGCGCGGCTCACCGACTCGTACGGGTCGAGCCCGAGGGCAAGACCGGCGGCGATCGCGGCGGCTGTCGTGCATCCGGCGCCGTGGGTCCAGGTCGTGTCGACAAGCGCGCCCTCGACCTGGTTGAAGTCCTTCCCGTCGTAAAAGATGTCGATCGCGCTCTGCTGGCCGGGAAGCTTCGAGCCGCCCTTGATGAAGACGTTCTTAGCGCCGCGCTCGAAGATGCGCACGGCGGCGCGCTTCATCTCGTCGACGGTCGTCGGCGTTTCCATACCGGCGAGCTGACCCGCCTCGAAGAGGTTGGGCGTCGCCACGAGCGCGAGCGGCAGCAGGAGGTCGGCCACGAGTTCGTTCAGTTCGGGGTTCAGGGCCTCGCCGGCGCCCTTGCAAACCATGACGGGATCAAGCACGTACCGCTCTATTTTGAATTCGCCGAGGTACCAGGCGGCGAGCTCCACCGCGTAGGAGGAACCGAGCATGCCGGTTTTCGCGGCGTCCACGCCGACTCCGGAGAAGATCGTCTTGAGTTGCGCCTCGAGCGAATCGCGCTCGACGGGGAACACGGAATGGGCCCACTCGCGGTCGGGATCCATCGTTGCGACCAGGGTTACGGCCGCAAGGCCGTAGACGCCATATTCGGCGAAGGTCTTGAGATCCGCCTCGAGGCCCGCGCCCCCCGAGGCGTCGGAACCGGCTATTGTTGCTACTTTGTTCATGAACGGAGCTCCTTACGGCTTGAGTATAATGAATACCCGTATGAACCTACAAGGGAAAAGGTCCAGGACTGACGGTTTATCTTGACACATAACGGGTATTTTGTCATCCTTAACCAAGCCACGATTCGTTTATTTATAGAGGAGAATACAGTATGCAATCCAGCCCGGAGAACAAGCAGCTTCAAACCGTCAGAAAACTGGTCGTCACCGGCGCGCTCGGCGCCCTTGCGGTATTCCTCGGCATAACGCGTCTTGGCTTCTTCCCCTGGATCAGCGGGGCGCCGATCACGGTATTGCATATTCCGGCCATTATCGGCGCGGTCCTCGAAGGACCCTTCGTCGGCGCCGGAATCGGGGCCATCTTCGGCATCTTCAGCCTCGTACAGGCCAACATCGCGCCATTGACTCCGATCGACATCGCCTTCCGCAACCCGCTCGTCTCCGTCGTGCCCCGGATACTCTTCCCGATCGCCGCCTGGGCGATCTACCGCATGCTCGGCAAAACCCGCAAGGTTCCGGCCGTTTTCGTCGCCTCGGTCCTGGGAACCGTCATCCACACGGTCCTCGTCCTCGGTGCGCTCGTCCTGACCAAGGGATCGGGCATACTCACGGGCGGCGTCGAGGGCGTCACGCTGTGGGCGGTTGTCGGCTCCATCTTCGTCATGAACGGCATCCCCGAGGCCATCGCTGCGGGACTCTTCGCGTCGCTCGTCGTGGCCGCGAGACTCGGGCTTTCGTCAAGGAACGGAAAGTCCCGGCTCTCCGGGGAATAAACCGGAGTTCCGGCGCGCCTCAGCGACCGCCGAAAAAAACCGACTCGAAATACTCGCGATTCCGGGCAAACGCCGCGTCTTCCACCGACAGCGTGACGACGGCGAGCGAGGAGCCGCCGCGCGGGACGAAGGTTCTGTACCGGGCCGTCGTAACCCCGGTGCCGGGATCGTACGACCGGTAAAAGAGGCAGGGATACTCCGCATGCACGAAAACCCGCAGTGAGTCGGCGATCATTACCGGCGAGGAATAGAGAACCAGCAGCCTGATCAGGCCGAAGGCGTCGCTCACGCCGGAGCCCGCGACGTCGAGCGGTTCGGCGGCGAGCCGCGCGAGAAGTCCGCCCGCGCGCGCGATACGGTACGATCCGTCCTGGCCCGCGGTCCAGTTCGCGTCGAGGGAAACCTTCAGTCCGTCGAGGGGGACCTCGCGCGGGGCGCCCGCGGAGGAGATCGCGACCCCCGGGCCGGCCGCGCGCGAAGGCTCCCCGCGATAGGCGTAAAACGCGGGATCGTTTGCCGAGGAAAGGACCCCGACGGTCACGAGCGTCAGCTCGCCGGAGCCCGCGGGCTCGCCGCCCGCCGAGACGCTCCGGAGGCGGGCGACCGGCACCCAATACTCGAACACCATGCCGTTCCGCTCGCCGGCCTCGTACCGGGGCGAGGCCGAAAAACGCGCGCGCGTCTCAAGCCAGACCTGCAGCCAGAGCGAGACCTCTCCGATCAGGGGACCCGCCCCATCTTCCGCCTTTCCCCGAATGAGGTTCAAGGTGCCGGCCTCGACGGACGGCCCCGCCGCCTCGTCCCGGACGTACCAGGTCTCGTTGAAAAGGAGTTCCTCTCCCGAGGACGGAACCCACCGCCGGATCGCCAACTCGTTTCCGCCGAGATAGCACAGCCCGACGTACGCGGGACCGGGCCCCCTCGAGTCGCGATACACGGCATACGCGCCGGGGATCTCGTCAAAACCCAGCGCCGCGACCCCGCCCGGACTCGCGAACAGCGGGACGGCGGCAAAGGCGAAAAGAACTCCGGTCAGGGTAATAGCTCGTTTCATGGGCGCCCTCCCCTGCACCAAGGATACCCCCTGAAGGCCGTGCGCGCAAGCGACGAAGTTTGATTGACAGATAAATAAACGGGGTTGATACTTGTGCATGAAATACACCCCCGTATCCGAAATTGAAGAATCCTATTCGCTCAGCTTCGCGTCTCCGGTTTTCATCATATCCGCCATCGCGCTCGCCGCGGCCTGGGCGGCCCTCGCCTGGTACGCAATCCCGGAATCCGTCGCGTCTCTGCTCGCCATCGCGTCAAGGGCCGCGCGCCTTGCCCCGTCGGCGACGCTCTACTCCGGCGACGTCGCGTACGGAACCGTTCTCGTCCTGTACGCGCTAGTCGGGTGCGTCGCGATCTACGCGACCCTCGCGCTCGCGCTCGGAAAGAAGCGGATGCGCGGGGGCTTGAAAGGTCTCGTGATCTTCGCGCTCGTGCTTGCCGCCACCGTCATACCGGCCGTCCTTGCCTCGTCGCTCCTCACGGACAACCGGGGAAAGGCGGCGGGAGGCCTCATGGGGACGATGATCATGTTCGAGGGATGGATGGCCGTCCTGATCGGCGCGCTCGCCCTCGCCGGACCGCCCCTGTTCGTCGAGGCCCTCTCGCGAAGCAAAAAGATGAGGATTCAGACCCTCTATACGGTACTCGCCCTCGGATCGCTCGGCGCCGCAAGCTGGTACGGCGTCATGCTCGCGCGGGGAGAGGCGCCCTGGCCGCTTACCGTCCCACACTGGGCCGTACTCCTCGCCGGCTTCGCCCTCTTTCTCGCGGCCTGGCTCTCGAGCCGGTTCGCCGGCGGCGGCCTGAAGGAGTTCGTCTACCTTCGCCCCGTCCGTTTTGTCTTCCTTCTCGCGTTTCTCGCGCTCAACCTGACCGTCCTTCGTCACGCGTACGCGGCCCTTTCCGGCGGCGGTGCCGCGAACATCGCGCTTGTCGTGCTCTGGGCGGTCCTGGGCTTTTACGGCCTGACCGGCCTTGCGGGCGACATCTCGGTTCCCGTGGGCTCGGAACGCTCGACGGGCGGAGAAGCGACCATCCTGCGCGTCTGGAAGGACGAGGCCGCGTTCAACCTCATGTACTTCTGGGCGGCGCTCGCTTCCCTCGCGCTGGCCGTCATATTCCTCGTGTAGAGAAAAAAAAACGCGCGCCACATGGGCGCGCGCAAGCGTCGAAGGTTGACTGGCGGAAAACCGGCTACTTCGAAAGCAGCCGGTTGAGGCGCCGCACGAAATCGGCCGGGTCCTTCACCTCTGAACCCTCGACGAGCAGAGCCTGGTCGAGCAGGACAGACGACACGTCTCCGATGAAGCCTTCGTCTTCCGACTCCTGTATCTTCTTCACGAGCGCGTGATCCGCGTTCACCTCGAGAATCGGCTTGACCTCCGCGAAGCCGGTCTGTCCCATCGCCTTCATCATGCGCTCCATCTGGAGGGAGGGATCGTTCTCGTCGACGACGATGCACGAGGGGGAGTCCGCGAGGCGCTTCGAGAGCCTGACGTCCTTGACCCGTTCCCCGAGCGCCTTCCTGATCTTCTCGACGGCGGGCTTGAAGGTCTTCTCCTTCTCCTCGGCCGCCTTCTTCTCGTCGTCCGAGCTCAGTTCCTCGTCCGAGCCCGCGCGGTTCGCCGCCTTGAGCTCGAAGTCCTTGTACTTGCCGAGAGAGGGAACGACGATGTCGTCGATCTCGTCTCCCATTATGAGGACCTCGAGGCCCTTGGCCCGGTACGCCTCGAGGTGCGGACTCTGCCGGAGCGTCTTCTCGTCGCCGCCGGTGATGTAATAGATCGCCTTCTGGTCGGCCTTCATGCGGGAGACGTACCCGGCGAAACCTGTCCACCCGTCGCCGACGGTCGCGTCGGTGGTCTTGAAGCGGACGAGCTCGGAGAGTTCCTCTCGATGCGCGTAGTCGCCGTAGAGGCCTTCCTTCAGGGGGCGGTTGTACTCCCCGACGAACTTCTCGTACTTATCCGCGTCGGTCTCGGCGAGCTTCTTGAATTCGCCGAGGAGTTTCTTCACGGAAGAGGTCTGTATGCCGGTGAGGATGCGGTTCTGCTGCAGGATCTCGCGGCTCACGTTGAGCGGGAGGTCCTCGCTGTCGATGACGCCCCGGATAAACCGGAGATACGTCGGCAAGAGCTCCTTGTCGTCGTCGGTGATGAAGACGCGCTTGACGAAGAGCTTCACGCCCGGCTTGTAGTCGGCGTGGAACATGTCGAAGGGCGCCTTCGCGGGCACGTAGAAGAGCGTCGTGTACTCCTGCGTCCCCTCGGCCTTGGTATGCACGTACAGGAGCGGGTCCTCGCTGTCGTGCGAGAGGGACTTGTAGAAGCTCTTGTAGTCCTCGTCCTTCAGCTCTGACTTCGGTTTTTGCCAGATCGCGCTCGCGTCGTTTATCTGCTCGGCGACGGGGGAGGCGGACTTCTCCTTGCCCTTGTCGTCGTATTCCTTCTTCTCGTAGTGGAGGTAGATCGGGAAGGCGATGTGGTCGGAGTAGCGCTTGACGATGTCCTCGATCTTCCAGCGGCTCGCGAATTCCTTGTCCTCGTCGTTGAGGTGCATGATGACGGCCGTTCCGTGGCTGCCCTCCTCGACGCCCTCGAGAAGCGGGAAGGCGGACGCGTCGGCCGCCTCGAGCTCGTAGGAGCCCTTGCCGTCGCTCGTCCACTTGAACACGCCCTCGGTTCCGGCCTTTCTGGTGACGACCTCGATCTTCGAGGCGACCATGAAGGCGGAGTAAAAGCCGACGCCGAACTGGCCGATGAGGTTCGAGTCCTTTTTTGCGTCGTTCGCGAGCTGGTCAAGGAAGGCCTTGGTGCCGGAACGCGCGATCGTGCCGAGGTTCGCGACGATTTCCTCCTCGTTCATGCCGACGCCGGTGTCGCGGACGGTAAGGGTCTTGTTCGCCTCGTCGAAGGCGATGTCCACGCGCGGGGAAAACCGCACGCCCTTGTAGGCCTCGTCCGAAAGGGTCAGGTATTTGAGCTTGTCGAGGGCGTCGGAGGCGTTCGAGACTATCTCCCTGAGGAAGATTTCCTTGTTCGAATAAAGTGAATGGATGATGAGGGTCAAAAGCTGGTTGACTTCGGTCTGAAACTGGTATGTCGCCATGTCGTTACTGGTCTCCCGGTGGATAAGTGTGTTTATCCAAATGTACCGAGATTCACGGCGCGTCGGCAAGCTTTTTGTGCTAGAATGCCGTCATGTCGCCCGCTTCTTCCGCAAAGAGCCGATTACGCATCAGGGCCGGTCGCGCCGGGATCGTCCCGCTCCTGCTCCTTCTTGTCGCGTCCCGGCTCTTCGCCGACGGGGAACCGGCCGGGATAACCGTGTCGTCGGCCCTCTCGCGCGGCGCGTTCAGGGAGCTCGTCTTCGAGGGCGACTCGATACTGAGCGAACTTGTCTGGCCGATGGACAACGCCGTCTCGCTCGGCCTTGAGGCGGATGTCCCCCTTCGCTCCCGCGTGCGCCTCCGCGCGGCCCTCGGCGTCGCGCTCCCGATGCGGACCGGCTCGATGACCGACGCCGACTTCATGAACCTCCCTGTCAGCGACGAGCAGACGCATTACTCGCGCCATGACGCATCGCTCCTCCATTCGGTCACGGTCGCCCTCTCCCTCTTTCGCCCGTGGGAAACGGGCCTCCCGGGTCCCCTGACGGGACGAAGGATCACCGTCACGCCGGAGATCGGCGCGCGATACTCCTCGAGGGCCTGGTCGGCGCGGGACGGATATATTCAGTACGGCGAATACTCGGGCGGCATGTACGAGCCCTGGACGCCCGCCCTTCCGATCGTCCCGTTATCGGGTACGGTCATCACCTATCGACTGACGAGCCTTTCCGTTTCAGGCCGCCTCTCCGTCCTCGTTCCGGTTGCCTCCCGCTGGGAGTTTATGATCGGGGTCTCGGGCGGCCCGATCCTCTCGGCGACCGGACTCGACGAGCACTTGCTCCGTTCGCTTACCTTCAAGGACATGATGTCGGGGGGCTGGTTCTTCGAGCCCTCGGCGGGGCTGTCCTTCTCGACCGGCCCGCGGTCGGCGCTCTCGCTCGTGGTTCTGTGGGAGAAAACGGGGAACCTCAGGGGCGACACGAACATCTACGAGGACGGCGTCCCGGGCTATCTGACGGTTCCGAACGGGGGAGGCGGCGACTCCTCCGTCGTGACCGTGCGCCTCGGATACTCGGTCCGTCTCGGGCCGCGCGCCGGAGAGGCCGGCCCTACAGCGGACTGATCCTGACGAGTCCGTGTTCCCGCAACGCCCGGAAGGCGGCGGGAGAAAGGCGGGCGAGCGCCGGGCCCTTCGCGGGGCCCCCCGCGCGGCACGGCTCGACCGCCTCCAGTATCGCCCGCCGTTCCGCGTCCGACGCGTCAATCCTGACCTCGTCGCCGAGGTTCCACCAGACGAGGCCGTTCGCCCCGCATCCGACGGGACGGGTCGCGGTCCAGCGGTAGTCGCCGTCCGGACGATAGGCCTCGCGGGCGGACTCGTCCCGGGCGCGCCCGTATCGCTCGATGTACCCCTCAATCAGCGTGGCGCCCACCGACGGCTCGGGCATCCTGTACGGGAACCAGGAGCGAACCGGCCGGTCAAGGCCGTCTCCCGACATCCAGGCCGCGAGCGCATGGTCGAGCGGGGCGGTATACCGCTCCGAGCGCGACGAGCCCGAGAAGTCGAGGTCGTTGTCGGCGAAATCGCCGGGTATGTCCACCGGAACGATCCCGCCGGCGCCCGCGCCGTCACGCGAGCCCCCGCAGGCCGGAGAATGCGCGCAGTCGCGCGACAGCGGGCGGGACTTCCATTCGGCGTAGGCGCGGGAATGGCGCGTCAGGACGAACTTGTGCCAAAAGGCCGAGTCGACGAGCCCGGAGGCGAACAGCTGGCGCATGACCTCAGCCGAGTCGACCACGTCGGCGTCCGTCTCGTTCCAGTACCCGTACATGAGATATGCGTGCACGAGAACGCCGGCCTCCTTGAAGGCGGCGCACGTCGCCACGAGATTCTCGAGGTCGATCCCCTTGTCGACGGCCTTGAATCCGGCGGGGGTCGCGATCTCGATCCCGCCCGAGACGCCGACGAGGCCGCCCGCGGAAAGATAGCGCGCGAGATCGCGCGAGAAGGTCTTCTCGAACCTGATGTTCCCCCAAAACGCGAGAGGATTACCCGCGAGCGCGTTCCTCGCGGCGAAGTCGCGCAGGGCGCGCGGGGGCGCGGCCTCGTCGACGAAGTGAATCCCGCGCACGCCCTTGGCCGCGGCCTGCGCGGCGAGCCCGTCGTACAGGGCCGCGACCTCGACCGGGAGGTAGCTTTTTATGTAATCGAGGGTGACGTCGCA
This sequence comes from Spirochaetales bacterium Spiro_10, assembly GCA_001604405.1. Lineage (GTDB taxonomy): Bacteria > Spirochaetota > Spirochaetia > Treponematales > Treponemataceae > Teretinema. The sequence continues at coordinate 7,110 of LVBL01000020.1, read as the reverse complement.
AAAGGAACAGCGATGCCAGTAACAGCCGTGCGCGAGATAGGCCTTCATCCAGGCCCCGTCGGACCAGAGCCGGTGCATCGGGTTCTCCGTGTCCGCGAGACGGGGATACAGGGAGAAATCGACGTCGCGGTAGTCGGGAACGAGACGGGTCGTGTACCCGTCCTCGAGGCCCCGGAGCTCCGGCGGGCACTCGATCCGAAGGGGCGCCGGAGAAACGCCGTCAACCGGGCGCGCGGCGGACGGTTCGACCGTCGCCCCCCATTCGCGCAGGAAAAAAGACGCATACCCGCCGTAGCCGCGGTCGAGGGACAGGTGATCGATGTACGAGAAGAAGCGTTCGTTTTCGCACTGGCGCAGCTCCGTGTTCACGTAACCGCCGCCCATGCTTATGACCGCGCGCGGGCCGAAGGCCGCGCGAACCGAGCGCGCAAGGCACAGGGCTCCCACAAGACAGCCCGGGAAGGGTACCGATATGCAAAAGAGGGTGCGGCCGGCGCCGCCGTCTTGCCCTACTCCGTCCGAGCCGGGCAGCTCGCCGCGAAGCCCCTCGCAGAGGGTTTCGAAATAGGGGCGCATGAAGCGCTCGACCACCGGCCGGGACAGGGCAGCCTCCACGACCGAAAAATCCCGTACGCTCGAGGCGATCGACTCCGCGTACCTGACGAGGGAGAATTCGGGATCGAAGGCGACGGCGACGAAGTCGGCGACATCCTCGAGCGCGAGCGTCGCGAGGGTTCTCGCGTGGTCGGCGGTCGGTTCCTCCCCCAGGGAGGCGAGATACCGGTCCATGCGGGCGCCGCGAGGGGCGTCGGGGGAACGGACGAAGGCGTGGCACAGCTCCCGGTCCCCACCGCAGAGAATGGATACGATCGGGTCGATCCAGCGAATCCAGCTATCGGAAGAGGATACGCACCGCCTCAACTGGAAGGCGGTTTCGCCGTCGCCGCGGGACTCGGCGAGGGAGGCCGCCGAAAGGGCATCGTCCCCGCACAGGCCAAAAAGCCGGACGAGGGCGTCACGCGAAAAAAAGGCCCGGAAGAACCCGTTCGCGGCGTCGATCCACCGCACGGAAAGCGGCGCCGGCGGCCGCACGGCGGGCTCCCCGGGGGAGGGCGAGATGCCGTCGGCGGCGACCGAGCGGAAAAAGGCGGAGAGGTAGGCCCCGGATGGATAGGGGGCATTCAGCTGAACGAGCGGCGGCTGGATGATGATGACGGAATCGACCATTTCTCCAAACTATCACTTTATTGTCATAGTTCCTATTGTTGGAGTATACTTGAAGGATGATTAAACGGGTCGGAACCGAAATCCTTGAGGCCATGGACAAATCCGTCTACACCATAGGTTTTTTCGGCAAGTCGCTCCGCGGAATCGCGCCGTTCATATACCGCGGGCAGGCTTCCTACCGCATACTGACGATGCAGATACTCTTCACCTTCGTCGAGGCCCTCGGGGTCTCGGTGCTGCTCGCGCTCGGAATCGGCGCCGCCGTCAACGTGCTGGGACTTCCCATACTCTCGAGCTTCTCGCAGGAACGGCTCATCTACCCGCTCATCATCACGATCATCACCCGGGAACTCGGGCCATTGCTGACGGCCTTCATCATAATCGCCCGGTCGGCGACCGCGATCGCCACCGAAACGGCGGGCATGGTCGTTTCGCACGAGATCGAGGCGTACATCTCGGTCGGCGTCGATCCGGTCGAGCATATCGCGGTACCGCGGCTCCTCGGCGTCACGGTCTCGCTCTTTCTCCTCAACATCTATTTCTCGATCGCGGGACTCGCGGGCTCGTTTTTCATCGCCCAGCTGGCGAGCCCCCTGCACGCGGTCGACTACTTCTCGAACCTTCTGCAGTACCTCTCGCTCGCCGACATCCTCGTGTCGGTCATCAAGAGCCTCGTGTTCGGTCTCATACTGGCGACGGTGGCGAACGTGCAGGGCTTCTCGGTCGAGCGCGCGTCCACCGAGATACCGCAGGCCGGTCTTCGCGCGGTGGGGAGCTCGTTCTTCTGGTGCATCGTCGCCAACCTCGTGATATCGGCCATGTACTACGCGATACGGTGAGGGCAGCATGAGGGACCGCGTTCCGGACGAAACGATACTCGAGCTCAAGGACGCGTCCTTCCTCGCGCAGGGGAAGCAGATCGTGCAGGGCGTCAGCATCCCCTTCGAGAAAGGCAGGACGACGGCCCTCGTCGGGCCCTCCGGCGGGGGGAAAAGCACGGTCCTCAAGCTCGTCGCAGGCCTTCTCATTCCCACGTCCGGAAGCGCGCTCTATCGCGGGGAGGACATCTCGCTCATGACGAGGACGCGGAACCTCGCGTTCAGGAAGAACGCGGGCTTCGTCTTCCAGGACTCGGCGTTATGGGCGAACCAGAGCATCAGGCAGATCCTCGAGCTCCCACTCAAGCTCCACTACCCGAGGATGGAGGCGAAGCAGCGTACCGAGCGCATCGTCACGACGCTCGCCGGGGTCGGGTACCGGAAGGACCTCGACATCAGGCCGGCCCAGCTCTCCATGGGAGAGCAAAAGCTCATCGCATTCGCGCGGGCGACGCTCTGCGATCCAGGGATCCTTTTCCTCGACGAATGGACCGAGTCACTCGACGACGCCGCGGCGCGCAGGCTCGTCGGGATAGTGAAGAAAAAGCAGGAGGACGGCACGACGATCGTGTTCGTCAGCCACAACTTCAAGATAATCCGCGAGCTCGCCCAGCGCATATGCATGATAGTGGACGGGGAACTTTCGCTCGAGATCTCGGGCGAGGCCTTCGCGGCCGACGAGGGACTGGCACGTATGATTGAAAGAGGTATAGCCCAATGAAATTCAAGATCAGGCACGCGGATCAGATCGTCGGCGTTCTGGCCATCCTGGCCATCGTCTTTTTGGCCCTGGCGATCTTCATGCTCGGCCGGGAACAGCGCTGGTTCGCGCACGACTACCACTACACGTCGACGTTCGAATCCGCCTCCGGCATGAGCGTCGGCATGCCGATCCAGTACAAGGGTTTTACCATCGGCAAGATTAAGGGCATAGAGCTGAACGATGAAGACCGGGTCGCCGTGAAATTTTTCGTGTACGACACCTACCATTCCCGCGTCCGGGAGGGGGCCGTCGTCGAGCTCTTCATCAATCCCATCGGCCTCGGAAACCAGTTTTTCCTCTATCCCGGCAACGGCACGGACGTGATCCCGGAGGGAAGCGAGATACCGGGCATCTCGTCGCCCGAGGGGCGCGCGCGCGTCAACGCGGGCCTCGTCACCGTACCGAGGCGCGACGACACGATCTCCAACGTCATCGCCCAGGTAAGCCCGCTTCTGACCCGGCTCAACGAGACGCTCGAGCACCTCAACGGCGCGATGAGCGGCAAGGGCTCTGGGCCGCTCGCCGAGACGCTCACGAACGCCGCCTCGATCTCGGGCAGCCTCGAGGCGAACCTCGGCGGGATCCTCGAGGACGTGAAAGGAATCACCGCAAGCCTCGAAAAGGCGGCCTCGAACCCGAACGGCGCCATCCCCGGGCTCATCGATCCGGACGGCACCATGTTCGACAGCATCGAGGCATCCCTGCTCGCCATCGAGGGGACGCTCACGAACGTGGAGGCCTCCTCCTCGATCTTCAAGTCGCAGGCCCCGCAGGTCGCGCGGCTCATCGAGGACCTCCGGATCGCGCTCGAGAAGGGCCAGGACGTGCTCGAGGCGCTGAAGAACAACCCGCTCCTCAAGGGAGGCATACCCGAGCGCACGCGGGTGGACACCTCCGGAACCAACTCGCGCAATATCGAATTCTAGGGAGATGGCAGAGATGATCGACCGAACACGAATACCGGCGCTCGTCATCCTCATGGCGGCCCTCGCCTCCTGCTCCTCGGCGCCCAAGCGCCCGCCGGAGGTTTTTACCGGACGGAAGGCCGCGCTCGCGCAGGTCGAGCTCGCGAACCGCGCCGCGGCGAAGGGCGAGTTCGCCAACGCCCACGTCCTTCTCGACGAGGCTTGGCGGCTCGCGTCCGCGACCGACGATCCGGACACGCGCGTGCGCGTGCTTCTTTCGAGGGGCAACGCGTTCTACAACGACGGAAAGGCGGAGGCGGCCGACCGCGCCTGGCAGACGGCGCTGGCCGAGGCCGACGACGCGCGGGAGCGCGCCCTCGCGGGGGCGGCGCGCGTCTTTCTGGCCCGCGGCACGCTCGCGGAAGGCTGGAGCGGAGCGCCCCTCGGCGCGGAAGAACGGGCGGCGCGTGCCGCCGCCGCCGCCGCCGTCGCCCGAACCGAAATGGGCGCCCTCAAGGACAACGCCCTTTACGAGGCCTTCGCCTGGAAGGTTGTCGGGCTCGCCGAAAAGGAGCTCGGCAACGCGGAGGCCGCCGAGAAGGCCCTTCGCGAGGCCGTCTCGATACACGAAAAGGGCCGCTATCTCGAGGACGCCGCGTACGACTGGTATCTCATAGCCTCCGTCAGGTCGAAGGCGGGGAATCTTGCCGGCGCGCGGGCGGCGCTCGACACGGCCATCTCCTTCGACCGGAGGGCCGAGAATTCGAACGGGCTCGGGATGGACTGGGTCGCCGTGGGCATCGTCGAGGAAAAGGCGGGCAACCGCGACAAGGCGGTCGCCGCCTACCGGCGCGCGGCCGGGATCTTCCGCGCCGCCTACCTCTCGGAGGGCGCGAAGGAAGCGGAACGCAGGCTCGCCGCGCTCGGCGAGGAGGTCATTCCGTAAGCGGCTTGCCCGCGACCATGAGCGCGATCCGCCTCATGGCCTCCTTGAGCTTGCCGATCTCGGTGGCGTAACAGCACCGCACGAAACCCTCGGCGCCCGCGCCGAAGACGTTCCCCGGCACGACCGCGACCTTGTACTCGTCGATGAGCTTCGTCGCGAAGGCCTCCGAGGAGAGCCCCGTCTTGCGGATGTCCGGGAAGATATAGAACGCGCCCTCGGGCTCGGTCACGGGAATTCCCATCGCCTCGAAACCCGAGACCATGAGGTTCCGCCGCTGCTGGTAGGAGACGCGCATCCTCTCGACCTCGCTCGCGCCGCTTCGGAGACCCTCGAGGGCCGCGTACTGCGCCATGATCGGCGCGCAGATCGTCGAATACTGATGGAGCTTGTGCACCTGCGCCATGAGCTCGGCCGGGCAGGCGAGATAGCCGATGCGCCAGCCGGTCATGGCGAAGGCCTTCGAGAAGCCGTTCAGCACGACCGTGTAGTCCTTCATCCCGGGGAACGAGCCGATGGAGACGTGTTTCTTGCCGTCGTAGACGAGCTCGCAGTACACCTCGTCGGAAAGCACCCACAGCTTGTGCTTCTTCACCACCTCGGCGATACGGGCGAGCTCGTCGGCCGGTATCATCCGCCCGGTGGGGTTGCTCGGACTGCAGAGCATGAGGGCCTTCGTCTTGGGCGTGATGAGCCGCTCGATGGCGGCTGCCGTCGCGATGAAGCCGTCGGGCGCCGTGTCGAGCCTGACGAGCTTCGTGTCGCAGAGCTCCACGAGGGGCTGATAGGACACGTAACAGGGCTCCGCGACGATCACCTCGTCGCCGGGATTGAGCGTCGCGCGCAGGACGGCGTCGATCGCCTCGGACACGCCGATCGTCACGAGTATCTCTTTTTTGGAGTCGTAGTGAAGGTCGTACTTCGAAAGATAGTCCGCGATCCCCTCGCGAAGCTCGGTCAGTCCCCAGTTCGAGGTATACGAGGTGTGGCCCTGCTCGAGGTGGTACCAGGCCTCCTCGCGCATGGCCCAGGGCGTCGGGAAGTCCGGCTCGCCGACGCCGAGGGAGATGATGTCGTCCCGTCCGATTATCAGGTCGAAGAATTTCCGGATGCCGGACGGCGGCGTCCTGAGCATCTTGGCGGAAAAGCGGTCGTCGCGTTCGTTCATGCGGTAACCCCCTCGCGCCGGTCTTTCTTCTCGTCGACGTAGACGATGTCGTTTTCCTTGTACGTCTTGAGGACGAAATGGGTCTTGGTGCTCTTGACCCCGTTGAGGGTGGCGAGTTTCTCCGAGACGAAGAAGGCCACTTCCTTGAGGGTCTTGCCCTCGATGATGACCTGGAGGTCGTACCCGCCCGACATGAGGTGAAGGGACTTCACCTGCGGGAAGCGGTAGATGCGCTCGGCGAGGGCGTCGAAGCCGTGCTCGCGCTCGGGCGTTACCTGGATCTCGATGACGGCGCGGACGGCGTCCTTCTCGGCGGGGTTTTTCTCCTGGTTGACGATGGCGGAGTACTTCAGGATAACCCCGTCCTTTTCCAGCTGCGCCACGATCGCCTGCACCTCCGCGACCGTTTTCTTGGTCATGGCCGCGATGTCCTCCGCGGTGAGGCGCGCGTCGTTCTGCAAAAGGTCAAGAATTTCCTGCATATACTGCTCCTTCGTGCCCCCTCATTGGAACCGGGGCGATAGTGCATAAATATACCACGATTGCGTATTTTTATTCAACGGGTGCCGAGGTCGGTCGGTCGGATGCCGGGGAAGACCGCTCGTCGGATGAATCGGGGGCGGAAGGGGCAGGCGCGGTCGGAAGCCTCAGGAAGACGACGGCCTTGATGACGAGCAGGGCGATCAAAAAGGCGCGAAGATGCGGGGAGTTCGATAGAACGACGACCGGGATGATCATGGCGCAGGCAACCGCGTAGATGGCGACCTTTTCCCTCGCGGTCAGGCCGGAACCCGACGAAACGCGGGCGAGCCGCGGACCCAGGACGGGATGACGGCAGAGCCAGGCATGAAGTCGGCGGGAGCCCCGCAGGTAGAACGCGGCGGCGAGGAGCAAAAACGGCGTGGTCGGAAGAACGGGAAGGACGATGCCCACGACGCCGATCGCGAGAAAAACCGTGCCGCACGCGACGCAGAGCGCGGAACCGAGTTTCATGACGGCAACCTCCGTTTACTGACGAACATCGGCGACACACTAGCCGTTTTCGGCCCGATTCACAACGACCCTCTCCCCGCACCGATAGAAATTTTCGCCCCGATATGCAAGTATGGGGAACGTACGCATACATTCCGGAGGAACCCCCATGAAATCGCCCGTTTATCGCCTGTTCGTCGAGCGCAAGGAAGGCTTCGAGAGCGAGGCCAGGCGGACCCTCTCGGAACTCTCAG
>LVBL01000019.1 GCA_001604405.1 Spirochaetales bacterium Spiro_10 | reverse complement strand
TCCGCCGGCCTTTTCCCCCAGGTTATGTTTCCCGGAAACGAGACGTGATATCCGAGATCGAGAAAGGCGCGCGCCTCGGGTATGCCGTACGCGAAGCAGTGGATCACCCCGCGGGAGACTCGGGCGTTCGCGATGATGGAACGGGTCGCCTCGAAGGCGTCGCGCGAGTGCACGATGACCGCGAGTCCGGTATTGGCCGCGAGCTCGAGTTGCGCGGCGAAGAGTTCCTCCTCGCCGCCGGTATCCATGGTGCCGGGCCCGTCCTCTCCGGCCACCCGTCCCTTGCCGGCCTCGCCGTTCCAGTAGCGGTCAAGGCCGCACTCGCCGAGGGCGGCGTACCGCGGACTTTCGCCGAGAAGGGCCGCGAGATCCGCCGCGAGGGCCGCCATCGACTCCCCGCGGGAGGCGATCGTTCTCGCGTCTGGCCAAAGACCCGCGGAAAAAGCAAGCCACTCGGGCAGCGCGTCCCGCCGGCCGGCGTCGTCGCCTTTGGACTCTCCGTCCGCGCGCGCGCCGCTCCAGGCGTTTCGCGCGGCGTTCACGCGCCCGCGCAGATCCCCGGGGCGGGTCCCGACGTCAAACACGAACCTGAATCCTTCCCGGTCCAGGTCCCGCAGCAATCCCGTAAGGCTCACGCCGCGTTCAGCGACGTAGGATAGATGACAGTGCGTGTCGGAAAACATTATTGACCACTCCCTTTCAATCAGTTACTATACCACAGCGCGCCGGGGTGGTGGAATTGGTAGACACCAGGGACTTAAAATCCCTTGGCTTCACGGCCGTGCCGGTTCAAGCCCGGTCCCCGGCATCCGTAGTCCTCAAAGGGAGATTCCACATGAACAAGAAGTCAGCGTATTCCGTGGCCGCGGCGCTCGTCGTAGCGACGCTTTCGTTTTCCGCGCTCGCCTCGTGCGCGCCGAAGGGCAAGGACGCGAAGGCCTCCGGGTCATATCGCGTCGGCATATCCAAGATCGTCGCGCACCCCGCGCTCGACGCCACAGAAAAGGGCATTCAGGACGAACTCGCGGCCCGCGGAATCTCCGCGACCTACGACCTGCAGAACGCCAACGGAGACGTCAACACCGCCGCGCAGATCGCCAACAAATTCAAAACCGACGGGGTGGACGCGGTCGTCGCGATCGCGACCCCGACGGCCATAGCCGCCGCCAACGCCATCAAGGACAAACCGGTCATCTTCTCGGTCGTTACCGATCCGGTCGGCGCCGGTCTCGTGTCATCGGTGGAGCGCGGACAGGGCAACGTGACCGGGCTTTCCGACATGACGGACGTCCTTTCGAACCTCACGCTGTTCGCGCGCGTCGCGGGAATCCGCACGCTCGGGTACGTCTACACGAGCTCGGAGGCGAACTCGGCATCGTCTCTCGCCGAGGTCGAGAAGGCCTGCGCCAAGCTCGGTCTCTCCCTCGTGACCCAGTCCATCAACAACTCGTCCGAGGTTCGCCAGGCCTCCGAGGCGATCGTGTCGCGCGTCGACGGTTTCTACCTCTCGACCGACAACACCGTCTTCTCGGCGCTTCCGGCCCTGCTCGCCGTCGCGAAGGCCGCGAAAAAGCCGGTGTTCTCCTCCGACACCACCGGCGCGAGCGAGGGCGGCTGCGTGATAGCGCGCGGCTTCGACTACTACAAGGCCGGCAGGGCGACCGGAGCGATCCTCGCCGAGGTGCTCGGCGGGAAAAAACCCGAGGATATCCCGGTCAAGTTCATCACGGACCCGAGCGAGTCGGACCTTCTCGTGGACCTTGACGCGGCCGCCGCGTGCGGGATCACGATACCCGGGGACATCCTGGCCGCCGCGGGCAGCGTGTATCAGAACGGCGTCCTTACCAAGAAAAAACCCTGAGGCGGTGAAGGCCGATGATTGAGGGCATCCTGGTCGAGGGCCTCGTGTACGGCATCATGGCCCTCGCCGTGTTCATTACCTTTCGCGTGCTCGACTTCGCCGACATGACGGTGGACGGCTCCTTTCCCCTCGGCTCCGCGGTCATGGCGGCACTCTTGACCGCGGGCGCGAATCCCCTCCTCGCGATGCTGGCCGCCTTCGCCTGCGGCGCTGCCGCCGGGGCGGTAACGGCCGTCATCCATTCAAAACTGAGGATTCCGAGTTTGCTCGCGGGCATCCTCACGATGACGATGCTCTATTCGATCAACCTCCGGGTCCTCTCGAACCGCGCCAACCTCTCTCTCCTGAGAATAGACACGCTCTTCAAGAACATCGTCTCGCTGACCGAGGGCGTGATCCCCGGCGAGTACGCGATCCTCCTTTTCCTCGTCCTCGCGGTCGGCGTCATACTGGCCCTTACCGACCTTTTTTTCCATACGGACTTCGGCATCACGCTCGGAGCCCTCGGCTCGAACCCGCAGATGATAACCTCGCAAGGGATGAACCCCGAGACCGTCAAGCTCGTCGGAGTGAGCCTCTCGAACGGACTCGTCGGGATATCCGGCGCCCTGGCGGCCATGTACCAGGGCTTCGCCGACGTCAACTCGGGCACGGGAACCGTAGTCGCGGGCCTCGCCTCCCTCATGATCGGCGAGTTCATCCTCCGCTCGAACCGCATCGAGGTGCTGACCCTTCGCGTATTCCTCGGATCCGTCCTCTACCGCGCCATCATGTTCGCGGGCCGCAAGTACGGGTATCGGGTCGGCCTTACCGCGAACGACCTGAAACTCATTACCGGCCTTCTGATAATCGCCTCGCTCGTCGTCTCGAAGTACGGACACGGCCGCCTGTTGTCGCGGAAGGAGAGGCGAATATGATGCGGCTGGAAGACGTCTGCGTGGTGTTCAACCCCGGCACGCCCGACGAGAATCGCGCGCTGAAAAACGCACGGCTCGACGTTCGCGACGGGGATTTCGTGACGGTAATAGGCTCGAACGGCGCCGGCAAGTCGACGCTGTACAACGTTATCGCCGGCACGCACGCGCCAAGCTCGGGACGGATACTCATACGGGACGTCGACGTTACGCGAACGCCGGAGTACAGGCGCGCGCGGCATATCGGACGCATATTCCAGAATCCACTGCTGGGTACCGCCGGCAAGATGAGCCTTGAGGACAACATGGTCATCTGCCATAAAAAGGGATACAAGGGGCTAGGCATCAGCCTCAACCACAAACTCCGCGAGTACTTCCGCGAACGCCTCCGCGAGCTCGATATGGGACTCGAACACCGCCTCAAGGACAACGTCGAGCAGCTTTCGGGCGGCCAGCGTCAGGCGCTCACCCTGCTCATGGCCGTGCTTTCGGAACCCGACATCCTCCTCCTTGACGAGCACACGGCCGCGCTCGATCCGCGCAACGCCGAGATAGTCATGAACCTTACGAGGAAATTCGCGGAACGCTACGGGCTCACCGTGATGATGATTACCCACAACATGAAACACGCCATCGAATACGGAAACAGGCTGTTGATGATGGATTCCGGGGAGATCGTCCTTGACGTCGGGTCGGCGGAGAAATCGCGCCTGACCATAGACGAGATCGTCCGCCGTTTCAAGGACATCAAAAAGCGCGAGCTCGACAATGACCAGCTCCTGCTTCATACGTAACGAAAAAGGCCGCCCTGAAGGGCGGCCTTGCGCTCATACCGTTATATGAGCCTTATTTCTTCTCGACGAGCGTTCCCTTAACAGTCAGGATTCCCTTCGCGTAAGCGAAATCGAGCTTTCCCTCGTACCACCTCGTGGCCGCGGGGTCCTTCGTGTCGGGAACAAGATTGATCTTTCCCCAATCCAGGTCGCTCATCTTCTTTCCGTCGGTTCCCGCCTTCGCGAATTCCTTCTTGAGCACGAACTCGCCGCCGACGTTATCCGCCAGTCCGCGCGCGATCTTCGCGCCGGTCAGAACGTCGAATTTTCCCTTGCTGTCGGTTACGAGCTCATAGGCAACGCCGCGGTGGACGAAGCGTACGGTCAGCTGTTTTCCGTTCTGCTCGACCTTCAAGTCGTCATAGGCGGTCACGGCATAGGCGGCAACCGGATACAAAACGAGGCTTCGCAATCCGCCGGGGATGGCGGCCTTCTTGGTCGCCTCGCCGTCGTACCGGACCACGTCGAATTCCTTCGTACTCGCGGCGACACTCGCACCCGACTTGGCGTCGAACGAGTCCTTCACGACCTTCTTTCCGGCTGTCCAGTTAAAGTAGTTTGCCGTATCGGCCGCAAGCACGTTCATGCGCGCGTCTATCCGCGCGTTCTGCGCTATCAGGGCCCCCGTCATGGCAACGAGCGCGATACAAGTGGCGATAATCCGTTTGTTCATTGTTCTCCCCTCCTTACCAGGGCAATTGATGAGGTAATCATGCATTAAGTTTAGTGAGTCAAGGTTAACAAGTCAAGAAAATTGCGGAAATGTTCATCCGTTGGATATCTGGTCTTCTTCCGAAACGCCGTATCTGGTAAAAAGCTCGTCAGAATAACCCGTCATGTTCCGTTCCTCACGGGCGATCTTTCGCGAGATCACGAAGGCCCCCGATACAAAGACGACGGGTCCGATAATCGAGAGGGCGAGGACGATCGTGCTCAAACCCCTTTCAAGAAGGTTGCCGAAAAAATAGCCGGCGGAGAGCCAGAAGAACGTCGAGATCGCAGCGGCAAGGCCGTCATAGAGCGCGTATACCCGGAAGGGCATCCTGAGGAAACCGGCCGCGATCATGCAGGGCGCGCGAATACCCACGAGGAAACGGCAAAAAAAGGATATCTTCGCGCCGCGTCTCTTGAAATATCGTTCGCTCGCGAGGATCTTCTTTGGCTTGAACAGCTTTCTGAACAAGGGCAGGGAAAGCAGGCGAAACCCGAAGTGATAGGATACCGCGTAATACACCACGTCCGAGCCGAAAATCCCGGGATAGCAGGCAAGCACGACGGGAAGGAAGTCCATGCCGCGGCAGTGAGCCACGACGCCCACGAGGATCAGGGCGATTTCCTCGGTGATGGGCAGGGAAAAACTGTAGATAAGCGTAAAAACGAAAAACCCGAGCAGGGCCGTCTCGGGACTCAGGTTGACGAGAAAATCCGGAAGAATCATCGAATAGCCTTCCTTACTTCACGGTAAAGCGCTCGGCCATGACTACCGTATCCGCGGGAGCGCAGCCAAACAGCCGTACGCCGAGACAGTCGTAGACCCGCTTCGTCGTCCTGATAAATTGCAACGCGAGGGCCTGCAGGGTATCAACCATGAAAACGACAAGCGGAAGGAGGAGGATCCAGGGCGGAAGCGGCATGACGAATTGCTGCACGAGGGAAACCGCGAGAAGGAAAAGCGAGCACAGGATCATGTCCGGATAGAGCCCGGTATACTCGAGTCCGACGAGTCGCGCACGCAACAAATCCCCGACGTGACGGGAACAGGTGAAGCCCAACAGCAAGAGGGCCGGAATCAGGGTAACCTGGCGGCCAAAAACCGGGAGGGATACGTGTACCCATAGGAGGATGGGAGAAACGACCAGCGCCTCGACAAGAAGGCTCAAACCGCCCATTAACCGGTACTTGACGAGGTTGGATACGATCACGTAGCAGAAATTGAAGATTATGAGGATGATAAGGGCATAGATCGGCGGAAACCCGAGAACCGGATGAACCGTGGCCCAAAAGGGATATCCGGCGAAGGGAACCGTGAACAAAAAACACCAATACACGAATATGCCCTCATCCGTCGACACGGGACCGAAATACATCTCGTTCGTCTTGCACACGACCCGCAGAGTGCTCCAGTCGGCGAGGCCCGCCAGGAGTATGATCGCGAGCGACCAGCTGACGGGAACGACGGGAAAGGCGGCTACGGCTCCGAGGGGAAAGAAAAAAACGTTGAAGGAATCGAACCAATGGTCGACGAACTCGCCCAGCGGGCCCGAGGCGCCGAGACGTCTGGCCTGTCGTCCGTCAAGATTGTCGGCAGTGTGGTAAAACAGGACGCCAAGCGCCGCCAAAAGAAAAACCAGCCGATAATGGGAACCGTCCGAGGCGCCGAAGCCGATGAGCAACGACAGGGCAAGCCAGGAACCCACGTTTCCTATCATGCTCAAGAGATTTGCCGACATCGTCGGCGGGACGAACCGAAAGAAATAGTTCAGCCAGTATCTGAAAACGCGGTCGAACAGTGAACGGCTCACCGCGCGGTATTCGTACGTATAAATCCGGTCAGGATTGGAATATCGCTCCATGTACACTCTTTGATAGCCCGATTTAATGCGTTTTAACCGCACAAAGCACAGTCTACCCTCGTTGCCGGGAAAAATCAAGCCGCAACCCGCACCCGGACGAGTGCCGGGAACGATAGCCCCGACCCCTTCGAGATTCTACCGGTCCGGACATTTGGCATACGTTGACAAAACCCGCGTTCGTGGCTCAGAATGGAAAAATCCGTAAAATCGTGAGGAATACATGGAAAAATGGCGCGTCGCCCTCATACCCTTCCTGCTTTCGATCATGCCCGTCCATGCGGAATCCCTTCCGCTTGACCGGGCAATCAGCCGTTCCGTATCCGCTCTTTCGTCGTCCCTGGCAAAGGACACGGTCGTCGCCGTCCTGCATTGCCAGGCGCCCACCTCGCGTCTTGCCGATTACGTGCTCTCCGAGACGGTCTTCGCCTTCGTCGGCGAACGCAAGCTCGTCGTCGTCGAGAGAAGCGACATACAACTCGTCAAGGATGAACTCGACTTCCAGCTTTCCGGAGACGTCAGCGACGAATCCGCGCAATCGATAGGTCAAATGCTCGGGGCCCAGGTGATCGTGTCCTGCTCGATCGACGAGCGGAATCTCCTCCGGATGAAGGCCATCGAGGTTTCCACCGCGCGCCTCGTCGCGGTAAGCTCCGTCGAGGTCGAGCCCTCGGGCCTAGTCGACTCCCTGTCGCGGAAACTCGTGCTCGTCGCGGACTGCGTCGCGAACGGGGCGGAGAAATCGCTTGCCACAGCCGTCAGCGGCGTGATCCTCTCCTCCGTCAGCGGGGCGGACGGATTCCGGGCCGTGTCGGGGGAGTCCCGAAACAGGGCTCTCGGAGAACGCGGCGTATCGCTCTCCGACATGTCGAACAAGGCGACCCGCTCAAGGATAGTCAAGCTCACCGAGGCCGACGCGATCCTCCTTTCCACCATCTCGCAGGAAGGAGGGGTTTGGCTCCTCTCCATGAATCTCGTGAACGTCGCGACGGGAACCATACTTTCCGGCTCAACCGAGTCGTACCGGTCGGCGGGAACGGCGATCGAGGGGGCCTCCGGCCAGGCCCTCAGGTGTCTTGGCGTCAAACCCGCGACCGACGACAGGCGCGTCATCACGGTAAATAACGTCACCGAACTCATGCAGGCGATCGGCACCGACCGTGTCATCAGGCTCGCGCCGGGGGTGTACGACATCAGCAAGGGGTACAACGTAAAAAACAAAAACATCGTCTGGGTCGACGAGTACGACGGCCTTTGCCCGGTCATCAAGGCGGTCTCGAACCTGACGATCATCGGGGGAGGGGCCGCGTCGATACTGATCTCCCCGAAATACGGGTGGGTATTCTCGTTCGAGACATGTTCGGATATCAGCCTTTCCGGGATAACCTTCGGCCACACGGAACCGGGACACTGCCTCGGCGGCGTGCTCCGTTTCGCGAACAGCGAGCGTATCGGCATTTCCGACTGTGAACTCTACGGCAGCGGAACCTACGGACTCGGCATAGAGCGCACGAACGGACTCACGCTGGACCGCTGCGTCGTTCGCGACTGCACGTACGGACTTGCCGAGATATCGCGTTCGGGCGATCTTACCTTTACCGACACGACCTTCAGGACAACCGGGGAGTTCGACCTGGTCTCCATCCGCGACTCGGATCACGTGACGTTCGCCGGTTGCGTCTTCGCGGAGAACTGGGGCTCTGCCCTCTTCGCGGTCGACGTCGACTGCCGAAACATACGGCTGACGGGCTGTTCGTTCGAGGGCAACCGTACAGAACGTTTCTGCGACGATATCGAGCGCATATACCTCACGGGGGCGACGTTCGAGGGCAACGAGTTTCCGACTCCCCAATAAAAAAACCGCACGTCTTTGACGTGCGGTTTTTCGGGCAAGTGGGAATTCCCTCCGCTCGCCGACCTCCTGTCGGCTCGCTCCAGGCCGCGCTCGGAAGCTTCCGGCGGCATCCTGCCGCCTCTTCCTCCCTCCCGGTCGGCGCTTCCTCACGATCAATGGCTCGTAGCTTCGCTGCCAATTCCCACTTGCCCAAATAAAAAAACCGCACGTCTTTGACGTGCGGTTTTTCGGGCAAGTGGGAATTGAACCCACGACCTCTTGGTCCCGAACCAAGCGCGCTACCCCTGCGCTACTGCCCGTAATGGCCGACATTCATGGGAATATCGACCTCTATGTTATCAGGATCCGTTGTATATCGCCGCTTTCATGGATCCTGCTGCGGCAAAAAAAAAGCCCGCTGATTAAAGCGGGCTAATGCGGGAGCGACGGGGCTTGAACCCGCGATCTCCGACTTGACAGGCCGGCGCGATAACCAGCTTCGCTACGCCCCCGTTACGTTGAGCACTATAGCCAAGAAACCAAAACATGTCAATATCCCGCTTGCGTTGACAGCGGAAAGCCAGCATGATACTCTGATTTTTACCATATATAGACTCGGGAAGGAAATCGTATGCCAGAGATTAAACAAAAGCTCCTTTTTGGGGGCGCGGTCTTTATCCTCGTTTTGTCCGTCATCGCGTTCGTGTTCATACCGGCCTTCGGCGGCAATGCCTCGAACAAGATACTTACGTTCGGAACCTGGAACGGAAAGCCCATACAATACCTGCAGGACAGTTTTTTCCTCAGGCAAGTCGAGGCTATATCCGAGGAAATGAAAAGCCGCGGCCAGGAGATCAACCAGTTCTCCTCCTACCAGATCATGCAATCGGCCTTTACCGCGTCCGTCCTCAGGCTCGCGATGCTCGACGAGCTCAAAAAAGCCGACTATTCCGTCCCCGACACCATCCTCAACAAATACCTCGTCAAGTATTACCTTGACCAAAACGGCAAGTACTCGGCCAAGCAGTACGAAAACACGCCCGAACTCACACGTGCCGCCAGGCGCGCGACCCTGACCGAGGAACTCACCGCTCAGCGGTACGTCGACGACATCTTCGGCACGAGCGACGGCTTCTTCGGATTGAAGACCTCTTCGCGCGAAACCGACCTCATCAAGTCCATGACGGGACCGGAGCGGAGCTTCGCGTACGCGAGCTTCGATACCGCCTCGTTCCCCGATTCCGAGGTTGCCTCGTTCGGCTCGGCCAACGCGGCCCTCTTCGCGCGGCATTCGCTGTCCCTCCTCACCTTCGACGAGGAAGCCGTCGCCCAGAAGGTGGCCAAATCCCTCGCGAAGGGCGACATCGCCTTCGACGACGCGGTAAGCACGCATTCGACCCGCAGCGGCACCGACGCGGCCGGCAAACTGAGCAAACGATACCGCCACGACGTCAACGAGCTCTTCACCGACGCCGCCGACCTGGACGCCGTCCTCTCGGTCGCGCCCGGTTCCCTGAGCCGCGTCGTCAAGGCGGGAACCTCCTGGGCCATCGTGCGATGCGACGCCGCCCCCGAAGAACCCTCTTTCGGCGACGCGCGAACCCTCGCCGCGGTGCGCGAGTATATGAACAAGAAAGAGCGCGGCAAGATCGAGGACTGGTTCATGGCGAAGGCCAAGGCCTTCTCGGCGTCCGCGCGGAGCATCGGCTTCGACGAGGCGTGCAAGGCCGAGGGAATCGTAAAGAAGACTACGGCTCCGTTCGCCATCAACTACGGCAACGTCGAGATCCTCGCGCCCGTTCCCGTCGAGGGAGCGCCCGAGCTTTCCGCCGCGGCTCGAAGCGAGGCGTTCCTGAGTACGGCCTTCTCGCTCGGCCCGTCCGAGGTTTCCGAGCCGGTGCTTCTCGGCAACGCGGTCGTCGTACTGCAACTGGCCGAGGAAAAGGCGGCGGACGCGCAAATCGTCGAGACGTCGCCCGTCTTCTATAATTATTACTCCTCGGGCTGGTCCCAGAAAACACTCTCGGATGCCTTCCTCAAGAGCGATCGGCTGGAAGACAATTTCATGAAGACCTACCTCGAGAACTTTCTCAACTAAACGTGAACGGGGAAACGCGGCCCTCGCTGGTTGAAACCGGCAAGGGCCTGACCGTCCGATATCGAGACCGTTTCCTGTATTCCGAGAGGGATCCCGCGAGGGTTCCCTCGCTGACCGCACGCCAAACCGCCTACCTCGCAGAGACCCTCGTGATCTGCCCGTCTCCCCTCCTCGGCTACGGATTGCGCGAACTGTTGTCCCGGCTTCCCGAACGTTCCTTTGTCCTGTGCGCGGATTTCGATCCCGCCCTCCACGCCCTTTCGGAGTCGGCGATCCCGGACGACATACACGACGACTCCCGCATACGGTTCGTCAGACCGGACACCGTCGCGGACCTCTGCGGCGCGGTCGAACGGCTTCCCGGGTTCCCCTTCAGAAGATGCGCGCGCATAGACCTTTCGGCCGGCTCGTCCCTCGATCCCGAACTGTGGGAAAGCTCGATACGGGCCATAGACTCGATAATCGGAACCTACTGGAAAAACCGCGTCATCCTGATGCGATTGGGCCGCGGCTTCGCACGGAATCTCCTCGTCAACGCGGGATTCCTCCCAAAGGCGAAACGCGTCGTTCCCGGTTCCGTCGGGAAAGCCGTCTTCGTCGCCTGCGCCGGCCCATCGCTGGACGCCACCCTGCCGTTCGCGAGGGCCAACCGCGCGTCGTTTTTCATACTCGCGGTCGACACCGCGTTGCCGGCGCTTCGCGCGTCAGGCCTTGTCCCCGACGCGGTCGTCGTGCTCGAGTCGCAATACTGGATAGAGCGCGCGTTCGTCGGTTTCAGGGACTCCCGCATCCCGGTGTTCGCGGACATGACCGCACGGCCCCAGGCGATCCGTTGCGCGGGCGGGGACGTCTCGTTCTTTCACACGAGATACGCGCCCTCGCGGTTCCTTGACCGTTTCGCTTCGTTCTCCCTCGCGCCCGTCGAGGCCCCGCGTCTCGGTTCGGTCGGTCTTTCCGCGATATGGCTCGCGTCCGTTCTCGCGCGCGCCGGCACGCCGATTCTGTTCGCGGGACTCGACTTCTCCTGGGGTCGCGGGTTCACCCACGCGAGGGACGCGGTCGCGTCCCTCGCCGACCGCGCCGCCTCGACGCGTCTCGCGCCGGCCGGCATGGCCGCGAACGCCTTCGCCTCCGGGGTCTTCGCCGCCGCCGGAAAGAAGAACGGTTTCGCGCGCACTGACCCGGTTCTTTCCGGCTACGCGGCGCTCTGCCGGGACGCGTTCTCGGGCCGGCGCGGCATATACGATCTCGGGGAAGCGGGACTCGAGAACGGGTTCCCCTACTTGAGCCTTGAGGAGGCGTCCGGGCTGGTTTCGGGACGGGACGTCCGGTCCGAAAACGCATGCATGGAAGGCGGAGGTGACGCGGGAATCGGGGAACGGGCGGCGCGCTTTCTTTCGGGCGAACGGGAACGGCTCCGGGACTTGCGCGCCATGCTCACGGGAGCGGCAGCGGGAGGAAACCCACTGGAGGCGATAGCCGAACTCGACTACCTCTACCTGCACTTCCCCGACGGCCACGCGGGACCGTCGGCAAGCCAGGGCTTCCTCAACCGCGTCCGCGTCGAGACGGAGTACTTCCTCAAGATGCTCGAGATCCGGGCGTCCGAGTTCCTCCCGCCCGTCAGTTCTCTTTCGTCTTGAGGACGGCGAGAAACGCGGACTGCGGCAACTCGACGTCGCCGACCATCTTCATCCGCTTCTTTCCCTCTTTCTGCTTTTCAAGGAGCTTTCTCTTTCTGGTGATGTCGCCGCCGTAGCATTTCGCCAGGACGTCTTTGCGGAGCGCGTTCACCGTCTCGCGGGCTATCACTTGGCTTCCGATCGCCCCTTGTATGGCGATCTTGAACTGTTGCCGCGTGATCTCTTCCCTGAGCTGTTCGCACACGTGCCGCGCCTTGTCGTACGCGTTTCCCCGGAAACACAGCTGAGACAGCGCGTCGACGGGCTTGCCGTTGATCAGTATGTCTATCTTGACGAGGTCGGTCGGCTTGAAGCCGATGACGTCGTAGTCGAAGGATGCATACCCGCGGCTGATGCTCTTGAGCCGGTCGTAGAAATCGAAAAGCACCTCGGAGAGCGGCATTTCATAGGAGATCTCCACGCGCTTCACGTCGAGATACTGCATGTTCGTCTGAATCCCGCGTTTCTCCACGCACAGGGACATGATGTTTCCGAGATACGTCGCGGGCGTGATGATGCTCGCCTTGATGTACGGTTCCTCGGCGCTCTCGATCTTTCCCTCGTCGGGATAGTTCGCCGGGTTGTCGCACACGAAGGTCTCGCCGTTCCTGAGCAGGATGCGATAGGCGACGGAGGGAGCGGTGAAGATGACCGACTGGTCGAATTCGCGCTCGAGGCGTTCCTGGACGACCTCCAGGTGCAGGAGTCCGAGAAATCCGCAGCGGAAGCCGTGACCGAGGGCGATGGACGAGTCCTTCTCCCAAGTGAGGCTCGCGTCGTTCAGCTTGAGCTTCTCGATCGAGTCGCGCAGCTCCTCGTAATCGTTCGTGTCCATCGGGTATATGGACGAGAACACGACGGGCTTGACTTCCTTGAAGCCGGGAAGGGCGGTCGCGCATGGGCGGTCGGCGCCCGTTATCGTGTCGCCGACGCGAACGTCCTCTATCGTCTTGATCCCGGCGATGATATAGCCGACGTCACCGGCCGCGAGTTCGTCCGCGGGAACGAGCTTGAGTATGAAAATCCCGGTTTCCTCGACCTTGTATTCGGATTCCGAGTTCATGAAGCGGATCGTCTGGCCCGGGCGGATCGTGCCGGAAAACACGCGAATGTGGATGACGACGCCCCGATACGAGTCGTAATGGCAGTCGAAGATAAGCGCGCGAAGCACGTCGTTCGCGTCCCCGACGGGAGGAGGAACCCGCGCGACGATCGCCTCGAAAAGCTCGTCGACGCCCGTGCCGTGCTTTGCAGAAACCGGAACGGCGATGTCGGGATCGAGTCCGAGGTCGTGCTCAATCTGCTTCAGGGTTCCCGGCAAGTCCGCGGCGGGAAGGTCGATCTTGTTGATGACCGGGAGTATCTCCAGGTTGTGCTCGAGGGCGAGGTACATGTTCGAGAGGGTTTGCGACTCGACGCCCTGCGACGCGTCGACAAGAAGGAGGGCGCCCTCGCACGAGGCTATGGCCCGGGAAACCTCATAGGTGAAGTCGACGTGTCCCGGCGTGTCGACGAAGTTCAGCAGGTACTTGACGCCGTCCTTGGCCGTGTACGGAATGGTCACCGCCTGGCTCTTGATCGTGATCCCGCGCTCCCGCTCGATATCCATATTGTCCGTCATCTGGGCGTGGTAAAACCGCTCGTCGATCACCTTCGCCTTCTCGATAAGGCGGTCGGCCAGGGTGGACTTGCCGTGGTCAATGTGCGCGACAATGCAAAAATTGCGGATGAGACGGGGGTCTGTCATAATCGCACTATATTAGAAATAGGATGGACTGTCCAGAGACGCCATGAGGCCGATATACGCGTCCAGATAGCCCTTAGCGCGCCGTTTTGTGTAGAGCCGCGCGGAGACGTATCCCGTCTTTTTGTCGACCTTGACCTCGCGAATCTCCACCGAGTCCTGTTCGGAGAAACCCGATTCGTCGGCTATGCCGCCGCGCACGAGCGAAGACACGAGATACCGCCGGCTCGAACCCATCCTCTCGAGCCTCATGCCGAAAAGAGGGAGAAAGGCGTTGCTCTCCAGGTCGCGTTCGAACGCGAGCTCCCCCGGATTCTCGGGGCGTTCGGCCAGCATGACAAACCAGTCCCTATACACGGGATCCTTTCGTTCGTCTTCGCCGGTTATGCCGGTCAGGCGTACGATCGTGCCGGATCGCTCGCGGATGATGAGATGCTGCAGCTCCTCGAGGGTCCTGACGCGCTTGCCGTTCATGGCCGTTATCACCGTGTCGCGGGGCACTCCTGCCGCGTACATGGGCCCCGAAGGCACCGAGTACACCAGCGAAACGCCCGCGTTTTCGGAGGAACCGGGCAGTACGGCGGTTTTCCCGAAGGCTCCGAACCAGGGATGGCTTACCTTGCCGCCGTCGTAGAGGTCGGGAAGTATGATTCTCAACAGCTCGACCGGTATCGCGAAGTTTAGGCCCTCGAAAGGCTCGATTCCTGCGAAGACGACGGCCTGGACCCTGCCTGCCTCGTCGACGATGGGGCCGCCGGAGTTTCCGTGGTTAATCGGGGCGTCTATCTGCAGGACATCCCCGAGGGAAAGGAGCCGCCGCCTTTGGGCGGAAACGATGCCGGAGGTAAGGGTGCGGTCAAGGCCCGCGGGGGATCCGATCGCGTAGATACGGTTTCCTACCTTGAGGTCCTCCGAGGTTCCCAGCTGGAATACGGCGGGAGGATCAATCTCCGTTTTCAGGAGCGCAAGGTCAAAGACCGGATCCCAGCCGACGACGCGCGCCGGGATTCTCGTGTCGGGATCGTCGGGCATCTTGAGAAAGAGCCGCGAGTAACCCTCGTAGGAGGGATCCACCTCGCTCGCTATCACGTGATAGTTCGTCACAAGATACCCGCGCTTGTCGATGAAGAAACCGGACCCGATGACGCGGTCGGCGTATCCGACGCCCCCGCGCACGCTCAGGCCGCGATCGACCCATACGGTTATCGTTCCCTTTATCATGCGGGCGACCGTTCCCGAGGAGGGTGCCTCGTCCTCGGGCGTCGAGCGCAGGACGTTGCCGAGGGAAACAAGCGTGGCGTTCCCCTGCTCCCTCCAGGTCCGCTCGCGCTCCTTCAGTATGGAGGCCTCGCTCCAGTCGGACGGCGCGAGGGAGAGGGCGTCGAGAGACCGCCACATGGCGAGCGCGTCCGCCCACTTGCCTGCCGAGACGGCCTTGGAAAAGGCGGTCGTAACCCTGCTACCCGCTTCGCTATAGAGCGTCTCGACTTCTTTCATGCTACGGGCGTTGTCCTTGAGGGTACGGGCCCGCGCCAAAGCGTAAACGGGATCCTTCTCCAGCACGCGGCGCGCGCTGTCCACCTCGTACAGGACGCTCCGCTCGTCCGAGTAGTCTATGAACGGCTCAGGCGTTTTCCCGGAGGCGCATCCCGCAAGGAGCGGAAAGAGCGCCGTCAGGACGAGCGCGAGAAGCGGGAACGGACGATTACGGTTTGACATTGACAATCTCCAGAAACACGAATCCGCCGGTTCGCACCGCGTGCGCGGAACGTCCCGAAACGGTAACCGTCTGTGAAACAACCGACGGCGGCGAACGGTTAAACAAATCGAGCGCGGACTTGGCGATAGCGTGCGAATTCGGGGGTATCGACCCTATCCACCAGACGTCGGCGGCCGGATCGCGCAATACCTGCAAAACGGTTCCCGAGTACTCCACCGAGCGCGGGTTCCCGCGATCCACGAGGATGACGACCGGAAGCCCCGTAACCGGATGCATCCAGTCGGTCCTTTCCGACCCGTCGGGGGAACGGCGCCAGGCGATCTCGTACGCGCCGTCCTCGTCGGAATCCCACTGCTTCGTGACGGTCCCGTCGGCCTCGTGGCGTTCCCGGTATTCGTGCCTTCGGTTGGCGTTCCGGTCAACGCTGATGGACGCGGGTCTTCCGTCTTTCGCGTACTCGATCGCCGTCTCGAAGTAACCGTCCCCGTCCTCGTCCCGCGACCCGCTCGCGGGAAGGCCGCGCTCGTAGACCGTGCGCTCGTAGGGCAATCCGCGCGTCCGCGTCTCGGACACGATCGGGATCCCCCCGTCGAGGGTGACGCGGACGTACCCGCCGTCCCGCGTTTCCGTGTAAAAGGCCGCCGACGCCTCGAGCAGCCTCTCGGTCAGGGGCGCGGGAAGGGCCGATAGTCGCAGTCCGAAGAACGGACGTGAGGCGAGCGCGATGCCCTCGTCCACCCAGGCGACGGGCGCCCAGGATAACGCGCGCGGGTGCATCGTGTACTCGCGGTGTCCCCGGGTCACGGCGCGCACGAAGGGATAGGAATCGTAGCGCACGATGCCGCCGTCGCGGGCAAGCTTGACGGTCACGGGACTTCCCAACTCGCACGAGACGAGGTAATCGGGGTATCCGTCCTGATCGCGGTCGAACGAGGCCTCGTACGCGCGCCCCAGGCGGTACCGAACCGCGGAATCGGCGATGCCGTCGCCGTTCGCGTCGTCGACGAGAACGCCGGCGAAATTCTCGAGCGCGAGCGACATCCGGGCGCGCGCGTCTGCGCTTCCGAGCAGGGAACAGAGGCGGACGAGAAGGCCGGCGGGTATCCCCCCGGCCGAAAGGGACAAGAGCTCGTCCATCGCCGTGGCGTCGTCGATGATCCCGTACTCGAGCGCGAGAACGGACGAAAGCGGGTTGACGGGAACCGTCGCGCCGGAGGCGTCGCGCGCGCCCATCCCGCGGAATATCCGTATGTTGCGTTCGCGCGCCGCGGGCGAGGTCTCGAAGGGAACCGACAGAAGCAAAAGCTCGCGGTCCTCGTTTTCCCACAGGTACAGGCGCTGAGAAACGGTTCGCGCCAGCGCGAGGGCCTCGGGGTCGGCGCGGGTCCTGGCCTCGTGCGTGAAGAAGGCGCGGGGGAAGCGCACGTCAAAGGGCCAGCGTTCGAGGCTTCGCGAGAGCGCCTTGCGGGCCTCGGCGGTCCTTCCCAGCGCGTACAGCGATACGACGCGCACGTAATCCTGGTCGGGAGAGGACGACTCGCCCAGGGAGCCCGAGAGCTCGAGGGCCTCGCGGTACCGGAGCGTCTCGCAGTAGAGTCTGGCGCACAGCAACACGGCGGCCGAACGGTCGTAACTTCTCCAGAACAGCCCGCCGCCAAGCGCGCCCTCGAGGCGTTGCAGGGCGTCCGCGCGCGGCCCGCCGGTGGCGACGACGCTTACCGCCTCGATGTAATTGAAATCCGCGACGGTCGGGTCGTACGAGCGTCCGAGCGTCGCCTCGAAGGCGGCAGCATCCCACTGGCCCGCGGAGAGAAGCGACACCGCCCGTTCGAGGCTTCTGGTCGCGGCGGCCGAATTGACGGACTTTCTTCCCTGGTCGGGAGAGTTCGCCATGACCGGCGCGGCAAGCGCCGCGACGGCGAAAGCGGTGATCGCGAAAAGGCGGGAATGCCGTACGTTCATCCGTTAACCCTCCAAGGGAGCGCTCGTCCCCTCATCGCCGGACGGCCGGACGGAATCCGCGACGCGCGACGCGGCCGGGCCGTATCCCAACAGCTCCCGAATCTCGGCGTCCTCGAGCGTTTCCTTTCTGAGCAGTTCCTCCGTCAGGGCATCGAGCTCCGAACGGTGCTCCGAGATGATGCGTTCCGCCTCCGCGCGCGCCCCGTCGAGTATGGAGCTGACCGCGGCGTCTATTCTCCTCGCGGTATCCTCCGAATAGTCCTTGTGCCGGGCGATCTCCCTGCCGATGAAAATCGGCTCTTCCTCGCGCCCCCACGTGACGGCGCCGAGCTCCGCGTTCATGCCGTACTCGCATACCATCTTGCGCGCGATGTCCGTGGCGTTCTGCAAGTCCGCCTTCGTGCCGGTGGTTGTTTCCCCGTACACGAGGGTCTCCGCGACGTACCCGCCGAAGCAAATGGCGATTCGGTCGGTAAGCCATCCGCGGGTACGGGAATAGCTGTCGGTTTCCGGAAGCGATATGGCGAGGCCGAGCGCGTGACCGCGCGGGATGATCGTCACCTTGTGAAGGGGGTCGGCGTTCTTGAGGTGATAGTGCAGGAGCGCGTGGCCCGACTCGTGCACGGCCGTCATTCGGCGGTCACGTTCAGGCATGACCATCGAACGGCGGGCGACGCCCATCAGGACCTTGTCGCGCGCCTCCTCGAAGTCCTCGGCGGAGACCGACTCCCGGTCCTTGCGCGCCGCGTGCAACGCGGCCTCGTTCACGAGATTCGCGAGATCCGCGCCGCTCATCCCGGCGGTCGCGCGGGCGTACCGCTTCAGGTCCGCGTCGGGGGAGAGCGGAATGCGCGCCGCGTGAATGCGCAGGATCGCCTCGCGCTCGCGCACGTCGGGCATCGCCACGACGACCTGGCGGTCGAAGCGCCCCGGCCTGAGCAGGGCCGGATCGAGCACGTCGGGACGATTCGTCGCCGCGAGTATTATGACCCCGTCTTTCGTCTCGAAACCGTCCATCTCAACGAGCATCTGGTTGAGCGTCTGCTCGCGCTCGTCGTGTCCGCCGCCGTATCCGGCGCCGCGGGTGCGGCCGACGGCGTCAAGCTCGTCGATGAAAATGATGCACGGCGCGCTCTTGCGTCCCTGCTCGAACAGGTCGCGCACGCGGCTTGCGCCGACGCCCACGAACATCTCGACGAAATCGCTTCCGGAGATGTTGAAATACGCGACGCCCGCCTCGCCCGCGACCGCGCGCGCGAGAAGGGTCTTTCCGGTTCCCGGCATCCCGACGAGAAGGACGCCCTTCGGGATGCGCGCGCCCATCTTCACGAATTTCTGCGGATTCTTGAGAAACTCGACGACTTCCTCGAGCTCGTGCTTGGCCTCTTCCTGCCCGGCGACGTCCGAGAAGGTGACGCGCTTGAGGCCCTCGTAACGGCGCGCCTGGCTCTTGCCGAACTGGAGCGCCCGGTTGCCCTGACCGCGCGACACCTTGATGAATATGACGATGAATATGACGAACAGCAGTATCGGCGCGATTTGCAGGACTATGGTCCAGGGGGAAACGGAGGATTCACCGCCTGTCACGCGCACCCTGTTCTCGGACAGAAGCTTCATGAGGTCGGGGTCGTCGTAGGGAATCCAGGTGTAAAAAAAACCGTCGGGATTTTTGATGTCCCTCAGAACGCCGCGTATCACGCGGCCGTCCACTATGCGCACGGAATCGACCTGACCCTGAGATACGCGCGCAACGAACTCCGTATAGGCCATCTCCCGCGCCTCGGGAGAAAAAATTCCCGACAGCACGGAAAAGGCGAGCAAGGCAAGAGCCGCCAGAAAGAACGCGAGGGCGATCCTGCTCGCGTTATTCTTTTGTCGGGGCGTACCGGGTTGTCCGTTCATATCGTTTTGCGCCATGTTTCCCTCACAGTCCGTCCCGCGCGTCCGGATACCCGAACGGCGCGCCGTATACCGCTCGCACGGCGCCGCCGCACTCGATAACCGGTATCATGTCCCGGATCTCCTCGGCAACCGCCCATTCGTTCAACAGTTTTTTTACCGTCTTTCGCCCGCCGCCCGCCGCCCTGATGGCGTCGCCGCCTATTCGCGACCGGATGAGCAACGGCAGGGGAAACGGCCCGAAAGAGCCGTTCAGCGTGACGCCGCCGTTCGCGGGAGTGACCTCGACCGGACCGAAAGGCGTAGTGATTCGACCGCAGTCGCGAACATATACAAGATACCCGCTTTTATGCGTATGCACAATATCCGCGCCCAAAAAAAGCCGGCCGTCACCGCGCTCGAGCCGCAGGCCCGCTCCGATCGCGCGCGAACGTCCGCCCGCCCCCGATGCCGCCGGCGCGAGCATGCGCGCGATGTGCCGGAAGGAGATCCTGCGCGTGACGCCCAGGAGGGCGAGCCCGTCCCGAAGGTGCCTGAGGCGGACGGCCTCCGGAAGGGCGTCGAAGCGGGCCGCGTCGCAGACAAGGCCCTCCCCCGCGCGCGTCCACTCGGGAAGGTCGAAAGAACGGCACACGGCCTCGTCGAGCAGGGCCTTTTCGGCCAGGGCGACGAGACCGGTCTTCCAGCCGGGATATACCTCGTCGAGAACGGGGACAAGCCGGGACCTGACGCGGTTCCGGAAATAGCGGCCCTCCGCGTTGGACGCGTCCTCCCTCCATGAGCGGCCCTCTCGCGAGAGCCACGAGACGATCTCGTCACGGTCGACCTCGAGCAACGGCCTGATATAACGGCCCCTCCGCGGCAAAATTCCGGCAAGCGGCGCGCCGCCGGATCCCTGAAGGGCGCGCATGAGGATCGTCTCGAGCCGGTCGTTTCGCGTGTGGCCCGTCGCGACGAAATCTGCGCCGCAGGCACGCGCCGCCGCCTCGAGTTCGCGATAGCGGAGGACGCGCGCGGCGTCCTCGACCCCGCGGCCGCGTTCGGCGGCGAGCTGCGCGACGGCCCCTGCGGGCAGGTCAACCCGAGCGCAGGGAACCGGAGGATGCAGGGAGGCGCAGAGGGAAACGACGAAATCGGCGTCCCCCGAGCTCTCGGCATCGGGACGGAGGCGGTGATTCACGGTTATGGCGGAAAGATCGTATCCGACGGATCCGGACAGCCGGTGCAGCACGAGGAGGAGGAACACGGAGTCCGCGCCCCCCGAGACGGCGGCGAGCACGCGCGGGCGCGCGGAGCCGGCATGCGGCCCCGACGGGGATGCCTCACCGAGCAGAGCGCGCAGGTAGCGGCCCACGCGGCGTTCCGCGTCATCGACAGATACGTTTTCCATGCCTCGATACTAACAAAAAAAAAGAGAGTCCGTAAGGACTCTCTTCCGTTTTGACAGGACTTTCGGACCAACGGGCCGAAACGCGCGGCGGATCCGCGCCCGGCCGTCTCTTACTTCGCGGGGGCAGCCTTTGCGGGGGCGGCTTCCGCGGCGGCGGGAGCCGCTTCGCCGGCCGCGGGAGCGGCGGCGGCGGCGCTATCGGCGCGGAAGTACTTCAGCGTCGCGACGGTCTGATGCGGGTCGGAAAGGAGCTTGACCCCGTCGGCGAGCTTGATGTCCTTGACGTGGATCGAGTGGTTGAGCTCGAGGGCCGAGACGTCGACCACGACGCGCGGGGGAAGGTCCTTGGGGAAGCACTCGACCTCGATCTCGGAAACGCCGTTCTCGAGCACGCCGCCGAGGCGAACGCCCGCGGGAGATCCGGTGAGGCGTACCGGGATCTTGGTGCGAAGGTGCTTCGCGGGATCAACCTCGTAGAAATCCACGTGGCCGACCGTATCGGTGATGATGTTGTACTGGACGTCCTTGACGAAGGCGATAATGTCCTTCGTGCCGTCGAGCTTGACGTCGATCAGGGTACTCTCGGTGATGAGGTGGTAGAGCTTGGCGAATTCCGCCGTGTTGATGTCCACGAGCGTCGCCTTTCCGGTGCTGTCATACATGACGGCGGGAAGGCGTCCGGTGGCGCGAAGCCGCTTGGCCGCGCCCTTGCCGGTCT
Source organism: Spirochaetales bacterium Spiro_10 (assembly GCA_001604405.1). Classification (GTDB taxonomy): domain Bacteria; phylum Spirochaetota; class Spirochaetia; order Treponematales; family Treponemataceae; genus Teretinema. The sequence goes on along the minus strand of LVBL01000019.1, from coordinate 78,466 downwards.
CGGTCCTGGTTCGGGCGTTGATTGTCTTCTGTTCCATAAAAAACTCCTTTGCGTCGCGAACCCCTTCCCCGAAGACGGTCCCCGGGATCTGAGCGCGCGCGCATGCCATGGACGGGACTTCCCAAGGAAGCCGGTTCCGCCCGTATGGCTCTGTAGGCTGGGACGGCAGGATTCGAACCTGCGGAATGACGGTACCAAAAACCGTTGGCTTACCACTTGCCGACGTCCCAAAATATCGGATATCGCCGTATCCGGGACGCTCGAGACGACGGGGAGAACCCCGCGCTAAAGGTCCGCCGGATCGGCGGTTACCGTTTCTTCTATGTTTCCGGCCTCAAACTCGGCCAGTATCCTGTCCTGCAACTCGGTACGAAAATCAGGACAAATGGGATGCGCGACATCCTTGTACTCGCCGGTCCGGATCTTCCGGCTCGGCATCGCTATGAACATCCCGGTTTTTCCCTCGATAATCTTTACATTGTGGATTACAAAGCAGTTATCGAAAGTTACGGTTACATACGCCTTAAGTTTGCCTTCCGTCGTGACCTTTCTGATGCGAATGTCGGTAATTTCCATAACTTTTTGTCTCCTTTGCAGTAGAAACGACTGGCATATACCTACACCAGCGTATTGTACTACCGCATCGGTCAAGACGCAAGCAAAAGAAATTCCACGCACCTCACACGCGCGGCTGACAAACCAGCAAGAACCTGTTTACCCCCCTCGGGATCCGAGTACAAGGCGTACACCGCCGAGCCCGATCCGGTCATGGAAACGAAGGCCGCTCCGCTCCGCTCAAGGAACTCCCGAATCTCGCGGATACGGGGATATCGCGCCTCGATCGGATCGGTGAAGCCGTTATAAAAGGCCGTCCAGCGCGAAACCGGTCCGGCATACACGCCGGCAAGATCGTCAAAGTCCGGCCATTCCCGCCCGCGGGCGCCGGAAGAAGTCTGCCACCGGTCGAACAGCCCGTAGGCCTCGGCCGTAGAACAGTGAACCTCGGGCATGGCAAGAACGCCCCAAAGATCGGTTCTGGCCGGTATCGGAGCGATAATCTCGCCCCGACCCCGGACGAGACACGCGCCGCCCGCAAGGAAAAACGGAACGTCGCTTCCGATGCGGGCCGCCATCCCGGCAAGTCGGGATGCCGCCAAACCCGTTCCGTACAGGGAATCGAGCGCCCGCAACAGGGCCGCCGCGTCCGATGAGCCGCCGCCAAGGCCGGCACCCGCGGGAACCAGCTTCTCTATATCGACGCGAACACCGTCCGAAATGCCCGTTTCGCGGCGGAATTCCTCCACGGCCCGCGTCAGCGTATTCGTCGGGGGCAACTCCATGCGCGGCGAGACTACAAGGCATTCGCCGTCCGAAAGCCCCGAATCCGCGCCCGTACGCACGCCAAGCTCGTCACCGAGCGATATCCCCTGAAACACGCTCTCTATGTCATGGAACCCGTCAGCCCGACGCTCGAACACCCGAAGGTGGAGATTGATCTTGCACGGCGCGACAAGGCGTTTCAGGATACCCATGGCGAATTCACATTATGGTGAAAAACGCACTCTTTGTCAAAGCATGCGAAAAGACGAATCACGCGCGTACCGAAAAGAAAAACGGGCGGGATAGTTGACAGAACTTGACAGTCTCAATTATGTTTCAAGGGTGCTCTGCGCATACCCGGATACGAAGGACCAATCGTTAGTACCGGCGAATAAACCAGGAACGGACGGAAACAAAACGAATGTTAACCAACATTGAACTGGAAAAAGACTCACCGGGAAGAACGTACGCGTTTGAAGACGCGTACGACGATTACGAAGACGACGACTTCGAAGAGGATTCCGGCGAGGATTTTGACGAATTTGAGGATGACGACGATTTTAGCGACGAAGAGGGCGACGACGATTTCGACGACTTCGGCGACGAAGAGGAATTCGGCGACGAGGAAGACGACTTCGACTATGAGGATGACGACCTGGAATACGACGATTTCGACGAGTAATCCGTCCGATTACGAAATACGGCCCGCATCCGGCAAGGACGCGGGCCTTTTTTTTGCCTTTGCCGCGGATTCGCGGCGCCTGTCACGTCCCGGAAAGCAGGTCGGGAGCCCCGAACCACAGTTTTTCGAGATCGTAGAAGGAACGCGCCGTGGCCGTCATCAGGTGGACGATCACGTCGCCGAGGTCGATCAGCGTCCACTCGTCGCCGTCGGGCGCCTTCCGTTTGGTCGGCCTGATTTCCAGGGCGAGCTCGCCGAGCGACTCGTGCACGTACCGCTGCAAGCCCCGCGACTGGGTCGCGCTCGTCACCGTCGCAATGATGAAATAGTCCGCCCAACTCGTTATTCCGCTCACGTCAAGCACCTTGACGTTCGAGGCGTTATGCTCGACGAGCAGCCGTCCCAGCCGTATCGCCGCCTCTCTTGTGTTGCCTTTAGCTTCCATATCGCTCCCTATCGCACGTATCTTCCGTTAAAATCCTTGCCGAGAATGATCGTATAGTCCACGCTCGCCTCGGTTCCGTACAGATCCTGGTCCTCGTCCACCTCGGTTCCCTTGATGTTCCCGCACTGTATGACGTCGGCTATCGTGTCCGCAACGGCCTTGTTGCCGATGCGGTCGATGATCACCGTTTTTTCGTATTCGGTCGTCTCGGCGTTGCCGACGCGTATGACGTCGTATCCGAAGCTCTGATAGAGCTCGGAGGTTATCCTCGCGAGTCCCTGCTTTTTCGTCCCGTTCAGTATCTCGAGCGCGTAGATTCGCTCCTGCGCGGCGGCGCTTTCCGAGGCAAGACCGCCGAGTGTCTGCCGGACTATGTCCTTGAGCAGCTGACCGTCGTAAAACGGAAAGAGCAGCTGCTTGCCGTCGACCTCGCGAAGGGATCCCGTTACCCGCTGCGGAACGAGCCGCTCCGCGTCGATTCCGGAAAGCTCCTTGAGCACGAGCATGAGACTGCCCGGGGTGATGTCGGCCGTCACGCACGAGGCGACCGCGGGATAGAACGCGTCGTCGAACACGGAGGATGCGTTGTCGCCGAGCGCGCGGAAAAACGCGAGTATCGCCTTTTGCTTCCGCCCCGCAGCCTCGCCCTCCTGGTCAAGCGGGTCGACGTAGGAAACGTAGGCTCTCAGCTTGTCGCCGTCGAGCAGCACGGCTCCCGACGGAAGAAGGATTCGCCCGCCGTCGGTCGGCAGGTCGACCGGGGACGGTATGAACACGCCGAAACCCGAAAGCAGGTCCGCCAGATGCGCGAACTGGTCCATCGTGAACACCATCGAAAACGGTATCGATATCCCGGTCAGGCCCTCGATCTCGGAGCGGTACGCCTCGCGTCCCTTCTCGACGTACACCGCGTCGATGCGGTCCACGCGGCCGAGACTCTTGATGATCAGCCCGGTCTCCCCGGGGATGTCGAACATGGCGGCGCGCTTGTTTCCGGGATAGTAGGCTATGATATTCGTCGCTATCGGTTTTCCCCTGTCCTCGAGCACGACGAGAACCTTCAGCACCTTGTCGCCCGCGAGCGAGTCGCGAACCGGGTTCGTCCGCATCGTCGACACGAGCAAAAAGGCCGCGAGCGACAATACGAGCAGGATTACCGAAAGGAAGATTATGCTCCGGTCGATCTTGAACGAACTCATGCGCTATTCCTCCCCCTTAGCAGCAACGCGAGCATCTCCCTCGTTTCGGAAGACACGGTTTTGCCCTTCTCTTCGAGATAGCGGACGTTGTCGCGCACGACAGCCGCCGCCATGGCGTTCAAACCGAGCGAAAGCGTCCGTTCGCGCCATCCCACGTCGATGCCGTCGCGGCCCGGCTCGAGTTTGTCGGCGACGAACACGATAAGGCCGAGAGAATCGAGCGTCGGCGAGCCGAAGGTATGATGGCGAACCGCCTCGAGAACCGAACGGTCCGACACGCCGAAATCCGACTCGAGAACGACGGCCGCCGCGCGCCCGTGCAGGAGCGAGGGCTTTTCCTCCTCGATCGGCGATAACGGAAGCCCGTCCCTCGCCGCGAGGGAAAGAAGCAGCCTCTCCTTGCCGGCCTTGCACATGTCGTGCGCGATTCCGGCGAGGTATCCCGCGTCCGGATCGACGCCGAACCGCCCGCACAGCGCGACGGCCAGCCCGGCCACCCGCTCGGAATGCTCGAAGCGGGACGGGCTCAGCGCCGTCCTCGCGTACTGACGCACCCTGATCGCCTGGTCGGCGGCCTCATCGCGTCGCATACAGTCCTCTCTCGGTAATATACCGGTATACCGTCTCCGGCACAAGGGAAGCCCAGTGCGGCGCGGCGGCGCGAATCGCGGCGCGGATGGCGGAAGACGAGGCTGGAACGAGCGGCCCTTCGAGTATCCTGTGCGGATACGGAAAGGGCACGTCCTTCTCTCCGGGCCGGATCGCCAGGAGGATGTCAGCCTCACGAGCGAGCGCATCGCATTCGCGCCAGCGGGAAAAACCCGCGACGAGATCGAGCCCGATGACGAGGGCGATCCTGCCCTCGAGGGACGGGGCGTAGCGCTTCCCGAGTTCGCGTATCGTGTCGATGGTGTAGGAGACTCCGCCTCGGGAGAGTTCGCACTCTTCCACGGCGGCCCACGGTCCGCCCCCGCCGCCCGCATTGAGCTCCGCGACCGCGAGAGCGAGCATCGCGAGACGGTCCGCGTCTTCGGCGCCGGGAGACAGCTCCTTGTGCGGGGGGCTGGCCGCGGGAACGAGCAACACCGTGTCGTATCCGGCGCGTTCGCGCACCGCGCGCGCGAGGGCCATGTGCCCGGCGTGCACGGGATTGAAGCTTCCGCCGATGACGGCCAGTCTCACTTTCGGCGGCCCTTCCGTTTTCTGCTCAGGGACACGGTCGCGCCGAAACCCGCATCGGGATCTTCGCCCTGTGTCACCTCGTCGAGACTCGCCTTCATGAAATCGGGAGTGGCCGCGCTCTCGCGGGCCGCCGTGGCGGATACGCGCGTCGTGCCCGCCGGTATCGCGGGACCGGAGCCCTCAAACGCGGCATCCGACGCGTCCGCGGCGTCGGCGGAAACGGAGTCTTCGCCGGCGGCCGGCATCGCCGCGTCAATCGCCCCGGACGGATCGGAGTAGGCCACGTTCACGAGATCGATGAACGCGTCGCGAACCTCGTCGAGGCCCCAGCGGCTATGCACGGAAATTCCGAGGATGCGGCGGTCGCCGTACTTTTCCTTCAGCTCCCCGAGCCGCTCCCGCGTTCCGGGCAGGTCGAGCTTGTTGGCGATAATGACCCGCTCCTTCCTTGCGAGCTCGGGGGAAAAGGCCTCGAGCTCGGCCGAAAGCTTCTCGAAGGCGTCGAGATAGCCGTCATCGGACAGGTCTATGAGAAAGGCGAGCGCGACCGCGCGCGAGATATGCTTGAGAAACCTCGTACCGAGCCCGAGGCCCTCGGAGGCGCCCTCGATGATGCCCGGTATGTCGGCGAGGATGATGTCCATCTCCTCGTCTACGCGAAGCACGCCGAGATTCGGGATCTTGGTCGTGAAGGGATACGGCGCGATCTTCGGGCGCGCGTTCGTGAAGTAGTCAAGGAGGGAGCTCTTGCCCGCGTTCGGAAAGCCGACGAAGCCTATGTCCGCGATTATGTTGAGCTCTATCCTCAGGCGTCTCGTTTCCCCCGGCTGCCCCGGAAGGGCGTTGCGCGGCGCCTGGTTCGTGGAACTCTTGAAGTGCACGTTGCCCCAGCCGCCGTTGCCGCCCTTCAGAAAGACGAACCGGCCCTCGTTTTCGAGGCCGAAGTCATGGATCAGCTCCCCGGTGTCCGCGTCGCGGATGAGGGTCCCCGGAGGAAGGGTCACGACGCAGTCCTCGCCGTCCTTCCCGAATTTCTTGCTGCCCTGCCCGTCCCCGCCGCTTTTCGCCTTGAAGCTCTGCCTGAACCGGAGATGCGCGAGGGTTCGGAGGTTCCTTCGGATCTCGAAGACAAGATCGCCGCCCTTGCCGCCGTCACCGCCGGAGGGACCGCCCATGGGAACGTACTTCTCCCTGCGGAAGGCTATACAGCCGTTACCGCCCTTTCCCGAGGACACTATGATGAATGCCTCGTCAGCGAACTTGACCATCGACTCACAACTCCGTTTAAAAAAAAAGCCGGCAGTAATCCGCCGGCCGAACATCAAAACACGTAGTATGCCCGGGTTCGCACCCGGACACGCGTAACAGCCAGGGTCGCCCGGAACCGGAAGGTCCGCTGACGCTCCAAGGCCGATTTCGTCAAGCCTGGACGGGCTCGACGGACGCGAGATTCCTTCCCATGCGCTCGTGATACTTGACGACGCCGTCGGAGGTCGCGAACAGGGTATGATCCTTGCCGCAACCCACGTTGTTACCGGGATGAATCTTCGTGCCGCGCTGGCGGACGAGAATGGAACCGGCGGAAACGACCTGTCCGCCGAAAATCTTTACACCGAGATACTTCGGGTTCGAATCGCGGCCGTTTTTCGCGCCGCTACCACCTTTCTTGCGTCCCATATCAATCCTCCAAAGTTACCAGTTCTTCAGGCGGGCGCATCCGCGCGGACGATCTTCAGACCGACTGCCTCGGGATACTCCCGCGCGATGGCCGAAAGGCCCTCGCTTAAAAACAATCCCGCGTACCGGAGCAGCGGCGCCGCCGCGTCTTCCGTGACCGGCGCTCGAAACGAAAGCGATCCGCGACCGGACGATTCCGCTTCCATGCCGGGCATTTCGCCGGACAATACCGTCAGCGTCGTGCGAAGCAGGGCGGTTACGGCGGAACAGACGATGTCTTCCCCCCGCGCGCCCGCGTTCGCGTGACCCGAAGCCTCAACCGAGCGGAAGCTCCCCCCGGCATCGAGCGTCAGGCTGACGGCCAACACCGTTACGCCCCGACGATACTCTCGACGGTTACCATCGTATACCGCTGGCGGTGTCCGATGGTGCGATGATAGTCCTTCTTGGGCTTATACTTGTAGACGATGACCTTGTTGTCCTTGAAGCTGTCGCCCACGACAACCTGCACCTTGGCTCCCTTCACGTACGGGGCACCGATGGTGGCCTTTCCGTCGTCGCTGACCATCAGGACGGTATCGATATCGATCTTGGTGCCCTTTTCGGCGTCGATCAAGTCAACCTGGATCTGGGCGCCCTTTTCGGCCTTGTATTGTTTACCCTTATACTCGACGAGTGCGTACATCTTTAACCTCTACACAAAATATATTCGTAACCCGGACGCGATAACGGGGCGCGACCGGGGCACAGTACAACGCGTTTTACAGTTATATCGTAAAAGCCCGGGATGAGTCAAGGCGTTCCGGCCTTACATGGTCTCCAAAAACGGCACGAGAACGAGGTTCATCGCGCTTTTCAGCACGACAAGCGTCGCCCGCGCGAGCTCGAGCCGCGTCCTTGCCAAATCGGGGCTTCCGGCGGAGATAATGGGGCAATCGTGGTAAAACCGGCTGAATCCCTTTGATACCTCATAGAGATACACCGCGATCACGCTCGGATCATGACCCTCCGCGGCTCGCGCGACCTCCTTCGGGAAGGCTTCGAGGGTTTTCAGGAGCTCCCATTCGGCGTCATGCGTCAGCAATTCCGGCCGAATTTCTCCCTCGGGCCCGGTACCGCCTGATTCCACGCCCGTTTTCCTGAGAATCGACGAGATTCTCGCGCCCATATACTGCAAATACGGGCCGGTATTCCCGGTAAAGGAGAGGGACTCCTTCGGGTTGAATATCATGTCCTTGGTCGGGCTCACCTGCAACAGGAAGTAATGGAGGGCGCCGAGGGCGATCTTTTCGGCGACTGCAGCCGGATCCCCGACGGCGTCCTCGCGGCCCTTGGCCTGGATCTCCTCGAGGGCGCCGTCCCGCAGGGCGTTGATCAGGTCGTCGCCGTCCACGACGGTTCCCTCGCGGCTCTTCATCTTTCCCTCGGGAAGGTTCACCATCCCGTACGAAAGGTGATAGAGATCCCGCGCCCATTCGTACCCGAGTTTCTTGAGGACGTAAAAAAGTACCTTGAAATGGTACTGCTGCTCGCTGCCCACGACGTAGATGAGCTGGTCGAAAGGCCAGTCCCCGTGCCGGTGGATGGCGGTGCCGATGTCCTGCGTCATGTAGAGTGCCGTTCCGTCCTTGCGCAGGAGGACCTTCTTGTCGAGCCCTATTGGCTCAAGGTCGACCCACACGGAACCGTCTTCCTCGCGGAAGAACGCGCCCTTCTCGAGTCCCTCGAGGATTTCCTCGCGGCCCTTCAAGTAGGTGTCGCTTTCGTAATATATACGGTCGAAGCCGATGCCGGTACGCCGGTAGGTCTGCTGGATCCCGCGCTCGGCCCAGCCGTTCATCGTCCGCCAGAGCTCGAGCGTGTCGGGGTCACCCGCCTCCCAGGCGCGAAGCATCTCCTGCGTCTCGGCCTCCGCGGCCTCGGGGCTTTCCTTGCTGTACTCGTTGAACCTGACGTAGCAGTCGCCCACGAAACGGTCGCTCTTCACGCCCCGGGACTCGGGGGTCTCGCCCGCGAAGAACTTCCTGTACGCGAGCATCGACTTGCAGATATGAACGCCGCGGTTGTTGACGATATTGACCTTGTACACCCCGGCGCCGCAAAAGGCGAGTATCCGCGAGACGCTCTCGCCGAGGGCGTCGTTCCGCAGATGCCCCAGGTGAAGGGGTTTGTTCGTGTTCGGGCTCGAGAACTCGACCATGATGCGCCGGCCCTCGAGGGTCGCGCACCTTCCGTACGACTCGCCGAGGGCAAGTATCCCGGAAAGTATCCGCGAGGCGACGTCGCCCTTCGCCAGGAAGGCGTTCACGTAGGGACCGACGTTCTTGACCTGGCCGAGGGCCGCCGATTCGGGATACGCCCCGACGATCCTCGCCACCTCGGCGGCGATGGCGGGAGGGCCCTTCTTCAGCGTTTTGGCGAAGGGAAACATCGGAAAACCGATATCCCCCATCGCGGGGTCGGGAGGGGTCTCGAGGGCGACTCCCTCGGCGCCCACCTCGGGCGTTCCGGGGGAGGCGGCGGCGAGCAGTTCGTTCAGCGCGCGCGCGACGAGCGCTCTCCATTGTTCGCGGATATCAGACATAGGGCACGGTTCTCCTCATGAGCGGCGCGACGTGGCGACATGGCGCCGTGGCCGCGCGGCGCGATTAGGGATTTTATACGAAACGGGACGGCTGTTCAATGCACGCGGATAAAGGCGGCCATGTGGACGAAGCGGTCCTGGCCCTCGCGGCGGCTCGAGCCGTATTTGGGGTCGCAGGAGGTGCACACGCCGGCATCGTGGATATTGCGCTCGGGGATGCCGATTTTGAGGGCGATGTCCCTGTTCGCCTCCGCGAGCGAAAGGCGGTAGGGCCACCGGCTACCCTCGGCCTCGCGCTCCGGATCGAGCGTCACGCACCGCTCCCCGAAGCCCGCCCTGAAATAGTCCGCGCGCTCCGCGTCTACCGTATAGCAGCAGGAACGTATGTGCGGACCGAGTATGACGTGGACGTTTCCTGCCTCGGCGCCCCACTCGTCGGCGGCGAGCTCGCAGGCGACCCGAAGGATGCCGGTTCCCTTCCAGCCCGAATGGAGGACGCCGAAATACCCGGCTACCGGATCGTACACCCAAATGGGCATGCAGTCGGCGACGGTCACCGTCGGGACGACACCCCTGTTGGCAGTCAGTATGCCGTCACCCTCCGGAAGCCCGCGGAAGGCCTCGGTGCGGTCGGCTATGCGAACGACGCGCGAGTGCACCTGCCGGCACGCGACGACGTCGTCGGTCGCGACCCCGATGGAACGGAACACGCGGGCGCGGTTCTCGTCGTCGACGCCGGGTTTCATGGGGCCCGAGACGCGGAGCGTGAGGCCGCACTCGGGAACCGCCGACGGCGACCGGGGACCCGGCTGTGACGGAAGTCCCGCGAAGGCGAAATACTGGACGACGCTCACAGCGACTCCTTTTCGATCACCTCGGCGTCGGAAAGGATGAACAGGGCCTCCTTCGCGAGTTGCCGTACGGCCGCGAGTTCCTTGCGGAACCGCTCGTTCTGCTTTCCCTGTATCGAGGCCATGTTGACGAGCGTCTCGTACGGCCCTCCCCTCACGACGTCGATCACGCCGGCAAGGATGAGATCTATACTGCGGAACGCGGCGGCGACGCGGGAAATCATGAGTTCAGTCTCGGATTCCGTGGTGAGCATGAGATTCTCGAGCCGCGCCTTCCCCTTGACCGTCGCGATCCTCTCCCGCTGTATGAGCTCGAATCCCTCGCCGATGTCCCCCTTCGGCGAAAGCCGGGACTCGAACGTCTGAAGGAGACTCTGCTGGTGCTCGAGGGCGCTGAACGCGTCGGTGAACTCCATGAGGTTTTCCCGCCGGTAGAAATCGCCCTCGACGAGCAGGATCTTGAGGGGCCGCATCATCGACGAGGGATACACGGTTTCGAAGAGTCCCTTCAGGAAGCAGACCGAAATCTCGCGCCGCAGGGACAGGGGCATCCACAGGCCCTCCCAGGGATGGTATTCGAGCCGCGGCATCTCGGACACGCCGAGAAAGGTGACGATGCGCGACTTCAACATCGAAAGGCGATGCAGGCGGTTCCACTCCGTCCACCGCTCCTCGAACCGCTTTTTCCACGCGTTCTTGAAAAGCTGGAACCAGTCTTCCCCGCCCTCGAGAATCGTCGGCGTCCAGTTCACGTTCCCCGCCGAGAAGCGGACGAAATCCTCGAGCGGAATCGCGCCCTTGAATTCCTTTATGGAAATGAGGTGACGGGAGGCGTCGGACAGGAAGGCCGAACACTCGCGCTCGAGGTCGAACCCGGCCTGCCGCATGCCCTCCTGCGCCGAGAACAGGTACATCGCCTCGAGCGTGAGTATGGGGATCTTCCGCGCGCTCGCGAGCGCCGACGCGAGGCATTCGATCTCGTCGCTCACCGTGTCGAGCGGACAGCCCTGCTGAAGATCGCTCATCACCGAGAACCTCAAAAGTATCCGGTCGATCGGGACCGAGGCGAAGCGCCGTATCCATTCGATGGCGCGCGCGGCCTGATAGAGCCGCCCCCGTTCGTCCTCGGGAATCGAAAGGAGCACCGAGTCGATGGCACGAAGGCACGAGTTGCGCACGTCCTTGCCGGTTTCCCGGTCATACGGCTCGGTGAAGGGGTTCGCGGCCTCTCCGAGCGCCTCGAAGGTCCGCTTCATGGCGAGCGACGAAAGGATCACGAAAAAACCGCCCTTGTTCGCCTCGTATTCCACGAGAAGGGCGGCAAAGAACGTCTGGGCCTCGCGCAGGCGGACAAGCTCCCGGTGAAAGTCGGTCGTATATGATCTTTGACGGATGTCAATAAACGACGAATACTGGCGCGCGAGTTTCCGTCCGAGCACCTGGACCATGTAAGCGGAATAGGCCTGGATCGCCGTGGTCGACGAAAAGAAGGCGATCAGGGAAAACCACAGGCGCACGATGAACGGCTGGGCGGTAAACTGGCGTTCGGGGGAGGAATCCTCGCCGGGAGGAACGACCTCGACGCGCGCGTCCTGGGTCTTGTAGTCCTCGTTTTTCGACTCCGTGCGCTCCGCAAGTTGACGCAGGAGGTCGCGCCGTTCGGAGGATTCCATGGTGAGAACAAGTCGTTCGAAGGTATCCGGTTTCTCTCCCATACGCCCCCCATTATGGACGGTGTCCGGGGATTTTACCACCCCTTTTTCGGAAGAAGGCGCCCGAGGCGGCCGAGCGGGATCGCCCGGCGCATGACTGCGCGACCGGCCCGACGGTCGGTGGATCGCGCTGAAGGCGAAAAAAAAGCGGCTACCGTTTCCGGCAGCCGCTTTCGGTCCCTACGGGAATCGAACCCGTCTTTTAAGATTGAGAATCTCATGTCCTAACCGATAGACGAAGGGACCATTGCGAAGCAAACAGCCTCTTCGAGGCTGTTTGCTTCGCAGGAGTTTCGCGCTTTCGCGCCAAACTCCATGCTTCTCATTGTAGCCTCTTCGAGGCTGTTTGCTTCGCAGGAGTTTCGCGCTTTCGCGCCAAACTCCATGCTTCTCATTGTAGCCTCTTCGAGGCTGTTTGCTTCGCAGGAGTTTCGCGCTTTCGCGCCAAACTCCCTTTTTCCCCAGGGAGGATTCGAACCCCCACAAACAGAACCAGAATCTGTAGTGCTACCATTACACAACCGGGGAATGCGAGGTGAAAGCTAACACAGGGACCGTCTTTTGTCAACAGGATTCGCATCCCGCCGATCCGTGACGGAATCCGCGAAACCGGTCACCTACTCGCCGAAATACTCGACGAGCGTTTTTACTTCTATGTCTCCCAATACGCGCTGGTAGTCAAGGAACGGAAGACCGACAACGCCGAAGAAGCCCGACACGGTCGCTCCGCCCTGTTCAAGCACGTTCCGCGCGGCGTTGAGCGTGCCGCCCGTCGCGATCAGGTCGTCCATGACGAGGATACGCTGTCCGGCCTTGACGTCCGCCTGATGCACCTCTATCTCCGCGGTCCCGTACTCGAGGGCATACTTGCACGCCCAGGTCTTTCCGGGGAGCTTTCCCTTTTTCCGTATGAGGATGAGCGGGATACCCATGCGCTCGGCAAAGGGGGCGGCGAACACGAAGCCGCGCGACTCGATCGCCGCGATCGCGTCGACCTTGGCGTTTTTGTACAGCTTGACCATCTGGTCTATGCAAAAACGGAACGCCTCGGGATTCACGAGAATCCCGGTTATGTCGTAAAAAAGAATGCCGGGCTTCGGAAAGTCCGGTATCTTTCGTATCGCGGAATCAAGCGAAAAGGGTGCACTCATGCGGCAATACTAGCCGATCACCGGCGAACTCGTCAACGAGAGACCCCTCGTTTTCAGGTTCCCCGGGGACGGCCGAATCTACGGAACCCGGGAACCCGGGCGCTCGCGTTCTCGTCGAGGGGGCTTCTGTCCCCGCGGGCGAGATACCGGTACCCGAGCCCGGCGATCATGGCGCCGTTGTCGCCGCAAAGGTCGAGCGAGGGAAAGACGCACGTCAGCTCGCCGCGCTCGGCGAGCAGGGCCCTGAGACGCGAATTGGCCGCGACGCCGCCGCCCGCGACGACGGTCGTGATCCCGGTATCCCGAACGGCCTTGAGGAGGCGCGAAAGGAGGATGCGCACGGCGGTTTCCTGGAACGCGGCGGCGATGTTCTCGTCGGTCCGCTCGAAGGCCGGATTCCAGAACTGGTCGATCTGGTTGATGACCGCGGTCTTGAGCCCGGAGTACGACACGTCGTACTCGTGCCCGCCCTTGTGGAGCGACGGAAGGGGAAAGCTCGCCGCCGCGGGATTCCCGCCCTTCGCGAGCCGGTCGATCGCGACGCCGCCGGGATAGCCGAAGCCGTAATGCTTGGCGACCTTGTCGAAGGCCTCCCCGACCGCGTCGTCTACGGTCGTGCCCATAACCTCGATATCGTCGAAATCGGACACCTTGCAGATGATCGAATGCCCGCCCGACACGAGAAGGCCTATGTAGGGATATGCGATGTCACGCTCGAGATGGGCGGCGTAGAGGTGCGCGAGCATGTGGTTGATGGCGATAAACGGCTTGTCGAGGGCCCATGCGAGGGTCTTGCCGAAGGTAAGCGCGACGAGAAGGGAGCCCATGAGCCCCGGACGGCTCGTGGCGGCGATGCCGTCGATGTCCGAAACGCCGAGAGAGGCCTCAGAGAGGGCCTGCTTCACGACGGGAAGGATCCATTCCGTATGCTTCCGGCTCGCTATCTCGGGCACGACGCCGTTGTACGTCTCGTGGAAGGGTATTTGCGTCGCGACGACGCTCGAGAGCACGACGCGCCCGTCCTCCACGACGGCCGCGGCGGTTTCGTCGCAGGAACTCTCGATACCAAGAATCCTCATTCCACGTCGTCTCCGAGCACGGCAAACTGCGCGATGGACGAGAGCGAGTATCCGTGACTTACGAGCTCCGGGTACATCTCGGTCAGTATCTCGGCGAGCTGATTCGACCATATATGGCCGATCATGATCGCCGAACCCTTGCGTTCCGCGATTTTCATGCCGTTGCTGACCGCCTCGACGATCATGGCCCTATCCTGACTGTTGTCCAAAAACACTGAGCGCTCCCATAGTGTCATGTTTCGTTCTTTGGTTAACGCGGGAACGACCGTTTGCGCGTTCGTCCTCGAGTCCAGAAAGTACAGCTTGCGTTCCCTGACGACGTCCAGCACCGCGGACATGGCCGTACGGTCGGCCGTGATAAGCGACCCTTCGTGGTTGTTCATCCCGGTCACCGGTCCGACTTCCTCGAGATTCCTGCGCACTATTTCCTTGATAATCCCCGGGCTCATGCCGGCCTTGATCGCTCCCGGCCCCGGATCCATCGCGAGATTGATAGCCTGCATAGGCTGATGAAGGATGCATTCCTTGCCCGAAGAACGAATTCTCCGTGCTGCCTCTCCAGAATACCGCAATCCGGGCAAAACGGCAATAGTACAGGGAAAGGGAAGATCCAGAAAGGGCTGAAGCTGTTCGAGATTGTGCCCCGCGTCGTCAAAGACGAAGATGAGGGTGCCTTTCGGTTTTTCGGGTCTGGGCCGCTCGGGTGGCGGGGCGGCAACCGCCGGTTCGCGGGGCCGGACAGGCCTGACGGATGCCGGGTTTCGCGGGCTTTGCGCGGGAGCCGGGCGTTGCGCGGCCTCCGCGGGACGCACGATCGGCGGGCTTGCCGGCTGTTCAGCCGCAACCGGAGGTTGCGTCGCCGCTGGCGGTTTCCCGGCCGGCTCCGCGGCCGGTTGTACCGCCGGGGGCTCAACCGGACGTTCGGCCGGCGAACTGATGTGCCGCGGGGATCCGTCGCGCAGGGACAGAAATGCCGCGCGCCCGAGAAAAAGAACGGCCGATATTCCGAAAATCGCCGCAAGAAGCGCCACATTGACCATGACGGCCGATCCGGGCTTCCTTTTCTTCGCGCTTCGCGTCGAAGTCCGCCGGGGAGTCCCCCTGCCCTTCGTCGGGTGCCGTGTATCGCGCCCGATACCGCCTTTTTTTCGCCGTTCCATCCGGATTTCAAGATACGGACAGAACGGTCAGCGTGTCAACCTCAGTTATAGACCATCTCTCGAAGCTCGCCCGAGCGGCCCTTGAGCTTCCTGAGGGCGCGAAGCTCTACCTGGCGTATCGTTTCGGCGGACACGCCATACTGGGCCCCGATAGTCTTGAGGGTATAGGTCTTTCCGTCGTTCTGCAGGTTGTATCGCTTGAGCATGATATCGCGCTCGCTGTCCTTCAGGTCGCCGAGTATCTCGCGCATGCAATCCTGCATATACTTCTTCATGAACATCTCTTCGGGATTGTACGTCGTATCCGGGAGAATGTCCTTGAGGGACACGGAATCCTCCTCGTCGAGCTGTACGTCGAGGCTCGTAACCGAGCCGGAGCTGATCATGATGTCCACGATCTCGCGGGCGGATACCCCGAGTTCCGAGGCGATCTCCTCGCTGGTAGGACAGCGCGACAGACGCTGAAACAGTTCGGCGGACGCCCGCCTGATGCGCGAGGCGAGCTCCTCCTTGCGGAACGGAAGCCGGATCATCCGGCGCTTGTTCGCTATGGCGCGGGTGATCGCCTGCTGAATCCACCAGCAGGCATAGGTGGAAAACCGCACGTTATAGGAAAACTCGTACTTTTGGGCGGCCGTTATGAGGCCGAGATTCCCTTCCTGGATGATATCGAGAAGCGGCAGGTCCGGGGTGGTGTACTTCCTGGCCACCGTCACGACAAGACGTAGGTTGGATTCGATCAGTGTCTTGCGCGCGGCAAGGTCACCGTCCTGTATTCTCCTGGAAAGCTCAATCTCCTGTTCAAACGTCAATAAAGGATACTTTCGGATTTCCCGCAGATACTCGTTTACTGAATCATGATCGCTCATACGTTCCCCCGCTAGCTACAAGCAAGAACCGTGCCATGTTCGGATCAACGAAGGGACTATTTCGTATTTCTATGTATAAGAACAGAATATGGAATGGAGAAAAACATTATTATACAGAGGGCTGTCTATTATTTCATACTATGTACGCGGGTAGGTGTATACTTTTCCATCAAGTCCATGAACCGCAAGGACATCCCTTTCGGGTGAATCCGCTATTCTGTCACAGAGGGCCGGAACGGAGAGGGGGAACTTCCCGCCGCCACCGGGCAGGTCCACGGCGTATTCCGGCAGGGAAAGCCCCGAAAGGAGCTCCCGCAAGGTCCTCCAGATAGCCATCCCCTCGGAGAGGGGAACACGGAACGACGACACCCCGAGGGCAAGGTCGCACTGGAAAAGATAGCCCGGCTTGACGCCGAGACAGACAAGACGGTGGAACAAGTCGGCCAGGGTCGTCGCGGAATCGTTCACCCCCCTGAGCAACACGGTCTGGGACTGGATCGGGATGCCCGAATCGACGAGCTTTCTCAGGGAATCGGTCTGGGCCCGGCCCAGTTCGGCGGGATGATTGATATGGGGGATGACCCACAGAGGCCGAAGTCCGCGCAATCGGGATACGAGGGAATCCGTAAACCGTTCCGGCGCGAACACGTTCGCCCTCGTGCAGAGGCGGAGCAGGAGGTCGGGGCGGACGCGCCTGATCGCCGAAAGGAGCTCGACAAGCTCCCCGTCCGTCGCGACAAGCGGATCACCTCCCGATACGAGGATCTCCTGTACCGCGGGATTCGCGACGAGGTAGTCCAGAACCTCGGCGAGTTCGCCGGGCCCGATAAAGCCGATGCCCCTGCCGGTAAAGGTGCGCCTGAAACAGTAGCGGCAATACCCGAGACAGGCCCCCGTCGTCAGGAGGAGCACGCGATTCGGATATTGATGGACGAGCCGGGGGGTAACGCAGTACCGGGATTCGCCGAGCGGATCGGCGGTTTCCCCGCTCTTGATGTCGCGTTCCTCCCCGGAGGGCACTATCTGGCGCGAAAGGGCTGCCGCCGAGGATGGTGTAGCCGCCTCGTCGATGAGGGTTTGAAAGGCCTTTGGTATACCTACCGGTAGGTATACCGCCCCCGTACCGGCCGTATCCTCGCGCCAGTCGCTCGCCATCGCCTACGCCCCGCGCGCGCCGAGCGAAAAGGCGGCCATGACGCGGGCATCCCCGACCAGGTTGTCGATAAGGCAGTATTCGTTCGGTTGGTGCGCGGTTTCGTCGAGCCGGCTCCACACGACGGCGTCGATCCCCGCGTTTCTCAGGTACGCACCGACGGTGCCGCCTCCGACGCCGATGGGACGGGCCTCGACGCCGTACACGGCCTTGACGGCGCGGCGCAGGGCGGTAACGACGGGCGCGTCCGGAGCGGTAGCCCGGGACTCGACGGCCTGTTCCTCGGTCCAGGAAATCGTGACGCCGTGGCGGGCTTCCACCTCCCGGGCGATTCGGGATATCTCCGCGCGCACGTAGTCCAGGCCGTAGGACGGCAGGATGCGGCAATCCATGCACATGACGTCGTCGCCGGGTATGGTGTTGAAGTTCGGGACGTTCGCCTCTTTTTTGGTCGGCTGGAAGGTCGAACGGTCGGGATCGAAGAGGGGATCGCGACGGTCAAACACCCGCTCGAGGCCGTTGACCGAGACGGCGAGATCGCAGGCGGCAAGATGGGCGTTCGCGCCCTGATCGGGCCGCGAACCGTGCGTCTGGATGCCCTTCGTGGAGAAACGGAGCCACAGGAGGTTTTTCTCGGCGATCTCGATGGTGGAGCCCGTTTCGTCTCCGCCGTCGGGGATAAGCACGAGATCGTCCGCCGCGAAAAGTCGCCTCTCCCGAAGCAGGTACTGGATACCGTAGGCGGAACCGACCTCCTCGTCGGCGACGAAAAGGAGCTTGACCGGGTACGGCGGCACGATCCCGCACTTGACGAAGGAAAGGGCGGCGAACACCGAGGCGACGAGTCCCTGCTGGTTGTCCTCGACGCCGCGCCCGTACAGGCGCCCGTCCCGCTCGACGACGGTCCAGGGGTCGGTTTTCCACTGTTCCATCTCTCCCGGAGGAACGACGTCGAGATGCGTCATGATCCAGACGGACCGGTCGTCGCAGGCGCCGGGAACGGTGACGACAAGATTCGGGCGAAGACCCGAGGGTACGCGGGGATCGGGGGCGTCATGCCGCTCGAACCGGTCGAATCCGAGGGAAGAAAGGAAGCGCTCGAGGGCCTCGCACTTGGCGAGCTCGCCCTCCCCGCCCGACTCGGGCGCCATGGCGGGTATCGCGGTAAGCGTCTTCTGCAACGCGACCATTCCCTCCGTCTGTCCCGCTATCCAGGCGGACAGCCGGTCAAGTTCCTCGCGCGCGTCGTTCGTGTCCATGCGTCTCTCCTTTACGCGCGCTCGGTCGGCGTGCGGTACGTGCGGTATACGTCCCAGGTCGACTTGATCAGGGTGTCGACGTCCGAGAGCCGGGGATTCCATCCGATGAGCGATCTCGCGAGCGCGGACGTCGGGATGAGCGACGACGCGTCCCCCGCGCGCCGTCCCGTATACCGGGCCGGGATGTCCCTGCCCGTGACGCGGCGCGCCGCCTCGACCATCTCGGTGACGGTAACGCCCTTCTCGCTTCCGAGATTGACCGCGAGGCTTTTGCCCTCGCGCTCGAGGTAGGCAAGGGCGTTCACGTGCGCGTCGGCCAGATCGGAAACATGGACGTAGTCGCGAAGGCAGGTACCGTCGCGGGTATCGTAGTCGTTGCCGAAGATCTGGAGTTCCTTCCGCCAGCCCATCGCCACTTCCATGACGATGGGAAGGAGGTTTTGCGGGTTCCGCTCGAGTCCCACGATGTCACCGCTCGGATCGTAGCCCGCCGCGTTGAAATAGCGGAGCGCGGCGAACTTGATGCCGCGTATGGAGTCATACCAGGCGAGGATGCGCTCGATCTCGAGTTTCGTGAAGCCGTAATAGCTTTCGGGGTTTTTCGGATGGTCCTCGTCGATGGGGACGTACTCCGGCGAGCCGAACACGGCGGCCGACGACGAGAACACGATCTTGCGGCACCCGCTCGCGGAGGCCGCGTTCAGGATATTGATGGTGCCGGAAAGGTTGTTGACCGAATACTTCTCCGGCTCGACCATCGACTCGCCCACGGCCTTGAACGCGGCAAGGTGCACGCACGCGTCGAACCCGCGGGAGAAGGCAGCCGAGATGTCGTCGGCATGCCTGATGTCGCCCGCGATAAAGGCGGCGGCAGGCAGGAGATTCACCAAAAGCCCCGACGACAGGTTATCGAATACCGTCACCTCGTGGCCCGCCAAGGCCATCGCCTTCGTTACGTGGCTCCCGATGTAGCCGGCGCCGCCGATTATCAGTACCTTCATGCGAGTTCCTCCATGTCCCGCGACACGGCTTCCCACCGCGCGGAGAGTTCTTCGATACGGGCCGTGACGAGCCCGAGTTCTTCCTGTACCGCCCTGCACCTCGGCCCGTCCGAGTACACGGCGGGATCGGCGAGCGCGTGTTCATGTTCCCGCAGGGATTCCTCCGCGAGGGCGATCTCCGAAAGAAGCCGCTCCTCCTCGCGCTCGAGCCGCCTGAGGTCGGACTTTCGGCGTTTGTCGGCCTCGCGCACCTCGGCGGGGGTCATGCGCCGCCCGTCGCACCCGCCGCTTCCGTCATCCGCGGGAGAAGCCAGCGCGGGCTTCGCGCCCGGGGCATCGCGCGCGCCTGGCGACGGCGAGCGTGCCGACGGCGAGCCGGTCGCCGAGGCGGTCTCCGCCTCGCGCGCGATACGCTCCGAGTAATAGCGGAAATCGCCGGGGAAACTCCGTACGAGCGAGGGCCCGCCCGAGGGATCGGCCGTCAGCTCGAGCACGCGCGTGGCGAGGCTCTCGATGAAGGCACGGTCGTGCGAGACGAAGACGACGGTGCCGCCGAAATCGCGCAGGGCCCCGAGGAGCACGTCCTTGGAAAGGAGATCGAGGTGGTTCGTCGGCTCGTCGAGTATGAGAAGGTTGACGGGCCGCAACAGCAGGCGCAGGAGTGCGAGCCTGCTTTTCTCTCCGCCGGAAAGGACGCACACCTGCTTGAAGATGTCGTCGCCCCGGAAGAGAAAGGCGCCGAGCATGTCCCGAAGCCGGGGGATGAGGTGCGTCGGGGCCTCGGACTCGAGGAGGTCGATGATGCGTTCCGTCCCGCTCAGGGACTCGGCGTTGTCCTGCGAGAAATACCCCGAAAGGACGCCCGAGCCCGGCGTGACCGTGCCCGAATAGTCGGCGTCGATCCCGGCGAGAACGCGGAGCAGGGTGGATTTTCCCGCGCCGTTCCGCCCGACGACCACGAGCCGTTCCCCTTTTTCGAGCACGAAGTCGAGGGAATCGATGACGGAGCGGTCGCCGTACCGCCGCGTGAGCTCCTCTACCGTCAGCACGAGCCGCCCGGTATGCGGCGCCGGCGGGAACTTGAAGTGGATGCGCTTGATGCTCTCGGGGAGCTCGATGCGCTCCATCTTCTCGAGGTGCTTGATCCGCTCCTGTACCATCGCGGCCTTGGTCGCCTTGTAGCGGAACCGTTCGATAAGGGCCTCGGTTTTCTCGATCTCGGCGCGCTGTTCCTCGTACCGCTTGACGAGCGAGGCAAGCTCGACCTCTCTGACCTTTTCGTACTGGGTGTAGGTTCCCGGGTACCGCTTGAGTTCCCCGCCGAACAGCTCGTACACCTCGGTGCAGGTGCTGTCAAGAAAATAGCGGTCATGGCTGACGACGAGAAAACCGCCGGTGAAGTCGCGAAGCCAGGACTCGAGCCAGTCCCTCGCCTCGAGGTCGAGGTAGTTCGTCGGTTCGTCCAAGAGGAGGATGTCGGGACGCTCGAGGAGTATCTTGGCGAGCGCGACGCGCATCTGCCATCCGCCGGAGAATTCCTCCACGCGGCGCGAGAAATCCGCCTTCGCGAACCCGAGTCCGGTAAGTATCTGCTCCGCGAGGGCGGTCCTCCGGTGCCACTGCAGGGCCTCGAGCGCGAGCTGCACCTCGTGATGCTCCTCGACGAGACGGGAGGCCCTCGGCGACGCGGGGTCCTCGCGGGAAAGATCCTCGCCGAGGGACTCGAGGCGGGCGGCAAGCTCGTAGCCGCGCGCGAAGGCGGTCTCGGCCTCCTCGACGAGGGTACGGCCGGAATGGACGATGCCGGATTGCGGCAGATAGGACACGGTCGTGCCGCGCTGGATCGCGCGCTCGCCCGAGTCGGGCGTGATGGCCCCGGAGAGGACCTTCATCAGCGTCGACTTTCCCGAGCCGTTCGCCCCCGCGAGCGCGGCCTTCGTGCCGGAGGCAAGGTTCATCGACACGGTATCGAGTATGTCCCGGTCGCCGAAGGCGAGCGAGACGCGGGAGAACTGGACGAAGGCCATCAGCGCTCGCCCTGATCGGCGTCCGGCGTCAGGAAGATGACCGTTGGCGTGAGGTTCCGGGCCGTCACCACGGAATCCTTTATGTTTCTCTGGCCGACGTGCTCGAGCTTCAAGCCCTGCGGGCCGAGGGCGTAGAGGAAGGTTACCTGGGCGCCGTTCGAGTCGAACGTGAAGGTCAGGGTCCCGTCGTACTCGGCGGACAGGGACTCGTGTACGAAGAAGCGCGTCTCGACCGAACCTCCGCCGCCCGATCCGGCCGGTATCACGGACGGCGACAACAGCTGGTACCCGCTCCAGAGAAAGGCGCCGTCGGGCAGGAACCGGATGACGCCGTAATTGCCCGAGACAAAGACGGGGCCGGCCGAGCGGATCGATCCGATCACTCCCGCGCGACGTCCGCGTTCCGCCTCGATGAGGTCCTCGGCAGTCACGTCGAGCGAGACGAAGAAAAAGGACTGGGGCATGCCGTTCGCGTCGGTGTATTGGGCGAACACCGTGTCGTCGCGGCGGACCTCGAGGGTCAGGGTGCTTCCCTCGAAGCGGTACGACTTGTCGCCGGTCTTCACTATCGACGTATACGGAAAGGACACGACTCCGTCGGCGAGCTCTATGCGCGCGACGAGCGAGTCCCGGCCGGGGAAAAAGCCCCATTGCGGGCGGATGCGGGAGATGTCGACGCGCTCGGAGGCGACCATGGCGCGGTAATAGTCGGGAACCCAGGAACGCGCGAGGACGGACTCTAGAAGGGCGTCCGGGCCCGCGTCCGCCGGGGCGAGGGAGGAGGCCCCGCCCGACCGCTCGTCGAAGACGTCGAGGTTGAAGGAAAAGCACCACCCGGCCGAGCCGTCGTCGGTCAGGACGGAAAGCCACTCGCCCTCGAGGGGGGCGTTGCCCGCTATGACGGGTGGACCCTTGCCGACCGCGACTACCCTGAGTTTCTGGCCCTGTCTGAGGCGATAGACCTGCCGGGCCGTGTTGTCGGGCTGGGCCCGCACGGGAAGGCCGTCGACCTTGGCCGTGGCGTAGATGTACCGGTAGTCGCCGAAGGCGGCCGCGGCCTTTCGCGCCTTCGAGGCGGATTTATGGAGGGTTATCTGCCAGAGGGGAAGCTCGACGCGTTCCTTCCGGTCGGCGCCCGCGCCGACGACGTACACCTTGCCGATATTCGACTGGATGAAAACGGGCACGACGTCTCCCGCGGCGAGGGAGTGCTCGGGCACGGACCAGTTTACCACCCCGTAGCCGATATAGCCGGAACAGGCGGCCGCGAGCGCAAGCGCGGATAAAGCCAATGCGGCGAACGTCGCGCGCGCGCGTATGCCATGCGTATTCATGGCTCCAGAATACCCTATCGCCCCTTACTTTTCAATAAGGGCCGGTTTCTCGAAAAGGGAGACGGCCCAAAAACAGAGGAAAAAGCGGAAGGCCTCGAGCCGGTTGAGGTCGGAATCGAGGGCGACGCTGATCAACAGGGCCGAATACACGCCCGTGCGCCCCTTGCCGAAATCGAGGAGCCAGCGCACGAACGGATTGTCCTGGGTGTGGTCGCTCATAAAATCGTGAACGATTCCCCGAAGGGACGGATCGTTCCTTTTTGACCGGGAAAAGGCCTCCTCGATGGCGTCGAGTATGATCAGGCCCGCGCGCTTTCTCTCGCGCACGAAGTCCCCGAACGCGTAATAGAATTTCTTCGGCACCAGCATGAGGGTCGACAGCGTCAGTATCGTCTCGTCGGCGATGTGCTCGGGAAGGGCGTCGTTGCGGAGCAGGTCGAGAAGGATCGGGATGGAGGCGGTCGAGCCGTACACCTCCATCGCCTGTATGCCGCGCACGAGCATGAAGGGATTGTTCGTGGACAGGAGAACCTCGCTCACCATGAACTGTCCGCGCGCGTCGGCGAGATTCGCGAGCGCGAGCATCGCCTCCCCGGCGAGGCGATAATCCGGGCTTTTGAGGGCCTCGCGAAGGGTCGATACCGCCTGATGCGCCCGGAACTGGCCCAGAAGCCGGGCGGCGAGCGCGGCGGTCGAGAACTCGCCCGTCTTGAGCTCCGCGAGCAGGGCGTCGCGAACCCTACCCGAGAGGCGCTCGAGGGAGGACACGGACTGGAGCGCCTCGTAGCGCACGGCGAACCGGGGCGAGGCGAGGCGCGAAAGGAGCTCCTCGGCGGAGACGGTCGAAGCGATCTCCCCGAGCTCGGCGATTATGTCGGTCTCCTCGTCGGGGTCCTCGTTCGCGTCGAGTTTCCGCAACAGGGTCAGGGCGCGCATGTCGCGCGGGGAAAAGAGGACGGCGAGCGTGTCCCTGACCGGATAGCTTCCCATGTCGAGGAGCTTGCGCTGGATACGCACGCCGCAGGCTACCAGGCAGACGCAAACGAGGAAGAACAGACGGAAGGATGCGGCGGGCGAAAGCCCCAGGGACGAGAGAAAGTCGAGAAAGGTTCCTCCCATCACGGCGCCCGCGGCCCCGGTACCGCCGAGGATGAAGTAGTACACCATGCTGAGGTCGAGGATGCGCTCCTTGGGGACCATGGCGAAGAAGTACGCCTGGGCCGCGCTTTCCTGTCCGGCGAAGCCCATGTTCGTGACGGCGGACAGAACCGCGAGAAACGCGAAGGGAAAGAGGGCCGTGCCGATTCCCGGCGAGACGATCGCGGGAACGAGGCTCGCGAGGGTTATCGAGGCGAAGATGATGTACATCGGGCGGGCGCCGAGACGGTCTATGACGAGGCGCATCACCGCCCCCATGGCGAGGGCGCCGAGGCTCGAGAACACCGTGAAGACGGCGACGACGCCGTCGCCCTGGGCGTACACGGCCTTGCAGTACACCGCGATGAACGGACGCGCCATCCCGATGCCGAGTCCGATGACGAGATAGCTCGCGACGAAGCGCCTGAAGTTCGGCTCGCGCATGGCCTCGCGCGCGCACGAGAGCATCGTGGACCTCGCGGTTTCCCCGGCCGGCGGCGGGGACGCGGGCTCGGGCAGCTTGAACAGGAGCGCGGACGCGGCGATCCCGGTCACGATTCCGATCAGCACGACGAGGTTGTAGGTCTCGATTCCCTCGTTGTGCCAAAGAAGGAATCCGAGAAAGAGCGTCGCGAGGAGCGCCGTGGCGTTGTTGATGAGCGAAAGGCGCACGATGTACTCGCCGCGGTCCTTGCCGGGCGCGAGAAACCCGATGACCGGATTGTTCGCGACGAGGCCCATGCCCCTGAACAGGTTGAAGAGGAACACGCCAAGGACGAGCATGAGAATCGCGGCGCCGTGAAGCCGGGCGGACGCGAGGTACGGGATCGCCAGAAGGGGAAGGAGGGACCAGTTCCGCATCATCCAGTTTTTCGCGAAAGTCCTGACGAGTCCCGAGCGCGCGACGCCGAGCTTTCCCAGGGGGATCGCGAAAAACGAGAGATACATGAACGCGCCGAGAAGGCCCACGACCGTGCTCGACGCCCCGAGGGCCATCGCGTACAGGGTAACGGTGTTGCCGGTGACGAGGGCGAACGAGAACGAGTTGACGGCGCTGTACGAGTTGAAGACCCTGCGACCGCGCTTTATCCGGTACGATGACAGTTGCTCACTCATCCCTTTCCATTGTATCTTCTCGGCATGAAACAAACAAGCATTCCCGCGCGGGACGAGGTCCCCGCGGAAGATACATGGAAGATCGGCACGCTCTACCCCGACGACGAATCCTGGAACGCGGACCTTGCCCGCTTCTCGGCGATGCTCGGTCCGGTCAACGCTTACCGCGAGCGGCTCTCGGATCCGCCCGGGGCCGCGGCCGAAGACCTCGCGGGGGTCCTCGACGAGTGGAGCTGCGCCCAGCGTCTCGCCGAGAAACTCGGCAACTACGCCTTCCTGAAAAAGGCCGAGGACGAGGGCAACGCCTCGAATCTCGACCGGGTCGGTCGGTTCATGATGGCGACAAGCGCCTTCGAGGCTGCGACAAGCTGGCTCGTTCCGGCGATACAGGCCCTTCCCGACGGGAAGATCGCCGGGTGGATCTCGGCGCCGGCGTCAGCGGCTTCGTCCGATGGCGCGCCGGGCGGCGGAAGGTTCGCCGACTACCGGGTCTTCCTCGAGAAGCTCCTCAGGATGAAGCCCCACGTCCTCTCCGGGAGCGAGGAACGGATCCTCGCCCTCCTGACCGAATCCTCGCAGACGCCCGGAAACGCCTTCTCGGTCCTGACGAACGTGGATCTCGATTTCGGCACCGTCGACGCGGGGAAGGGGCCGGAACCCCTCACGCAATCGACGTGGTCCCGCTTTCTCGAGAGCCCCGACAGGTCGGTCAGGAAGGAGGCCTACGACAAATTCTACGCGGGCTTCGACTCGCACAAGAACACCCTTGCCGCGTGCTACGCCGGCAGCGTGAACCAGGACGTCGCTCAGGCGCGTATCAGGGGATACCCGTCCTCGCGGGCGATGGCCCTCTTTCCCGACCGCGTGAACGAGTCGGTTTACGACAACCTCGTTTCGACGGTACGGTCGAATCTCGCCGACCTGCACCGCTACTACGCGCTCAGGAAGCGCGCGCTCGGAGTCGGCGAGCTCCGCCACTACGACGTCTACGTGCCCCTCGTGCCCGACGCGAAACGCGTCACGCCCTACGCCGAGGCGGTCGACCTCATCTCCGAGGCCCTCTCGCCGCTCGGGGATGACTACGTCTCGACCCTGCGCTCGGGGCTTCTCGGGGGGTGGGTCGACAAATACGAGAACAAGGGCAAGCGCTCGGGGGCCTTTTCGTCGGGCGGCTACGAGGGATATCCCTTCATCCTGATGAACTACAAGGACGAGGTGCTCCGCGACGTTTTCACCCTCGCCCACGAGGGCGGGCACTCGATGCACAGCTACAACTCGGCGCGCAACAATCCCTTCCTCTCGTACGGGTACACGATCTTCGAGGCGGAGGTCGCGTCCACCTTCAACGAGGAACTGCTCTTCAGGCATCTGATGAAAACGACGGACGACCCGAGGACGCGGGCGTATCTCCTCTCGACGAGGGCGAGCGACATAGTCGCGACGCTCTACCGGCAGACGATGTTCGCCGAGTACGAGAAGATGACACACGAGCTCGTCGAGACGGGCACGCCCCTCACCGCCGAGCTCCTTCGCGCGGAGTACCGCAAGCTGCTCGGGGCGTATTTCGGCCCCGAAATGGTCCTCGAAGGGACGAGCGACCTCGAGTGCCTCAGGATACCGCACTTCTTCAACGCGTTTTACGTGTACAAGTATTCGACCGGCATCTCCGCGGCCCTCGCGCTCGCGGAGCGGGTGTGCTCGGGAGGAAAGGCGGAGCGCGACGACTACTTCGCGTTCCTGAAGTCGGGCGGCTCGCGCTACCCGATCGACGCGCTCAGGGTGGCGGGCGTCGACATGGAAAGCCCCGCGCCCGTCGAGGCGGCGTGCCGCACGTTCGCGGGGATACTCGACGAGCTGGAGAAGGCGCTGGGCGAACTCGGCTAACGGGACGCGGACGGTTTGGCTACCAGCCGCTCCTGGCGAGGCGGAAGCCCTGTCCCTGCTCGATGATGTCGGAGCGGCTGCCGAACTCCCCGCCGATCTGGAGGCGATAGGCGGTTCCGAGCCAGGTTCCGCCGCGCACGACGTGCTTGCCGGGCGGAACCGCTTCCGCGCCGTCAGAGCCGCCCTTCGCGCCGTCGCTTCCGTTCGCCTCGTCGAACGTGTCGAAACACCATTCCCACACGTTACCGCTCATGTCGTAGATCCCGAGCTGGTTCGAGGCGCGCGAGCGCACCGGGGCCGAGGAATCGGCCTGGAACACCGCGTAGAGCGAGGAACGGGTATCCTCGTAGTACGGCGTGGAACTTCCGCTCGGATGGCTTCCGGGAGTCCAGGACGTTCCGTCGATATACCGCGCCGCGAGTTCCCATTCGTCGGAGGACGGAAGCCTGAAACCGTTCGCCTTCGGCATCGCGACCACGGCGTCCCGGAAGCTCTCGAGGTCAAGGACCGAGGTCACGGGTCCGTCGACCTTCGATCCGTCCGCGAAGCGATAGACGGGCGCGAGGTCGAGCACGGCGGAAAGGGCGTTGCAGAACACGATCGCGTCCCGCCAGCTGACGCCCGCGACGGGGCTGTCGGAGGTCGGACCGTACACCTGCTTTCCCGTAAAGACGTACCGCGCGGCGGCGGGATGGGCGGTCACGGCGTCCCAGAGCGCGCCGGTCACCTCGGTCTCGCCGAGCGAGTACGGCGCGGTCACGACGGTGCCTCCGGCTATGTCCGTACAACCGGCCGGCGAAACCCCGGGGGGAACTTTTTTCAGGGAAAAGGCCAACAGGCCTTTTTTCGCTTCCTTCGTTACCGGCACGGGTACCGAAAAGGGGATGGTCCCGATTCCCTTATAAGAGGAGGGCTTGATGCTCAAAAAGGGGATATCCGAGGGGAAGCAGATAAAAAGCGTAAAAATGACGAGAAGCGTCAGCGGCACGAGCGCATGGATGAGATTTTTGGCGGTATCACGTTTCATACTAATAACTCCGGAACGTTCATTTGACGCTTCGCGGGCGGAGGCCCGTATCAACGCACGCTCTACGATAGCACATTCGCGGGAAAATTGATAAGGGAATTTCGGCGGAAGGACGTTTCCGGGCCACATCTAGGGCATGAGAAATTCGGGAAGCGCCCCGAGACGGGCGAATCAGCCGGACTTCCCGGACGCCGACCCGGTCGGTGAGATTGCCTCTGGGGTTTTCGGGATACCCTATCTGTATCCCTGGCAGAGGCTCGTTATCGCGAACGTCCTCGACGCGGCCGCTGCGGCCCGCGACGCCGCGAGGCAGAACCGCGACCGGAACAGCCGGCGGGACGCGTTCGACGCCAGTACCGACGAGGACGGGTTCCACC
The DNA here is from genome assembly GCA_001604405.1 of Spirochaetales bacterium Spiro_10. Lineage (GTDB taxonomy): Bacteria > Spirochaetota > Spirochaetia > Treponematales > Treponemataceae > Teretinema. Next base: position 50,240 of record LVBL01000019.1, on the reverse strand, counting down.
GGGGCAGGCAGATCGTTCTCCTTCCGACGGGCGCGGGAAAGTCGCTGTGCTTTCAGCTTCCCGCGCTTCTTCTCGACGGCCCGACGCTCGCCGTCTATCCCCTACTCGCCCTCATGGCCGACCAGGAGCGCCGCCTCCGGGAGGCGGGGCTTGACCCGGTGATCCTCAGGGGCGGCCAGGACGCGGAAGAGCGAAGGCGCTGTTACGACAGGATCGAGGGACGGAACGGCGCCGACCCCGCGCGCCTGATCATCGCGAACCCGGAGGTACTCGCCGCGGACGCCGTGCTCGCGCGCATCGCGAAACGGGGGATAGCCCACCTCGCGATCGACGAGGCGCATTGCGTGTCGGAATGGGGGGACACCTTCCGTCCGGCCTACCTCGGCCTCGGGGATGTCGTGCGCGCGCTCAAGCCCGACGCCTGCACGGCCTTCACCGCGACCGCCTCCCCGGCCGTGCTCGCGCGCGTCTCGGAGGTGCTCTTCGACGGGGACGCCCGCCTGATTCGCGGCGGGGCGGACCGGCCCAATATCCACTATCGCGTCGTTCCCTGCGTATCCAAGGAGGGCACGCTCGTGCGCGAGGCCCTGCGCGCCGCCCGGCCTGCTGTCGTGTTCTGCTCGACGCGCGCGGGTACCGAACGGAGCGCCCGCGTCATCGGCGACACCCTGCGGGACGGAGACGTCCGCTTCTATCACGCGGGGCTTTCGCGCGAGGAAAAGAAGGAGGTCGAGGCCTGGTTTCACGGCCACGACCGCGCGATACTCTGCGCCACCTGCGCATGGGGCATGGGCGTCGACAAAAAAAACGTGCGCTCCGTCATACACCGGGATCCGCCCCCGACGGTGGAGGCCTACGTGCAGGAGGCGGGGCGCGCGGGACGCGACGGGGAACCGTCGGTGGCGACGCTTTTGTGGTCGCCGGAGGACCGCAGGAGGATCGAATCGAAGCGCCCGGCCGAACGGCTCCGCTCCCTCGCGCTCGCGCGCTTTTCGGAGGGGATCGAATGCCGACGCGAAACGCTCCTCGCCGAGCTCGGCGACCCGAAGGCGGGTCCCGGGGCCGGAGAGGACCGCATTGCCTGCTCGGGGTGCGACGTCTGCGAGGGCGCGGTCGCGAGGGAATCCGAGGAAGCATGGCTGTTGCGGGATTTTGTGTCGAGAAACCGGAGGCGCTACAAGGCGGGCGAGGCCGCGGCGCTCCTTTCGGAAGCGGGCAACCGTCAATCGATGGCGGAATCGGGACTCGCCCTGTGGAGAACGGCCGATTTCACGTCGGCCGCGACGGAGCTTCTCAGGAGCGGGCTGTTGCGGGAAACGGGCCGGTGGCCGGCGGCCGGGCGACTCACGCTCGGGTCGAACGCCAAACGTCCGCGCCAAACACGTGCGCCAAGCGCGCGCGCCCGGCGCGGGCGTTGATGGCCCACGACTCCCCTCGCCTACTTTTCGGAGTCATCGTCCTCCAGCCCTTCGTCCTCCTCGTTCTCCGTCGCGCTTTCCGGCTTGACCGCCGTCTTTTTCTGGCGAAGAAGGCGGCGCTTCGGCCGTTTCCGGTATCCGACTATGTAGTTGACGACGTTGATATAAAGCGCTATCGCGACGGTAACGATCACAACCTCGCGGGAAAGGAGGACCGAGCGTAACAGGGCGAACAGTTCGTTGAGCGTCATATATACGACACTTATCGGCAGGATGATCCTCTCTCTTGACCTCGTACCCGCCCGACGGTAGGATTGACCCATGACAGGCATCATTGACTACAACGCGGGGAACATCCGCAGCGTCGAGCTTGCCCTTCGGGCCCTGGGAGCCGAGTACCGGATATCGAAAAAACCGGCGGATCTCGAGGACGCCGACCGGCTCATCTTTCCCGGCGTGGGCGAGGCGAAATTCGCCATGGCGGAGCTCCGCTCGTCGGGCATCGATTCCTTCCTCAGGGACTGGGCCGCGTCCGGAAGGCCGCTGTTGGGCGTGTGCCTCGGTTCGCAGATCATTTTCGACCACTCCGAGGAGAGCGACACGCCCTGCCTCGGCATACTGCCCGGCGTCGTCCGGCGCTTTCCCGCGGACTTTCCCGCGCTTGGACGAAAGGTCCCGCACATAGGCTGGAACGACCTGGCCTGGCGCAATGGCGGCTCGAGACTCTTCGAGGGGGTTCCCGAGGGAGCGGACGTGTATTTCGTGCATTCGTACTACGTCGAGCCCGCCGATCCCTCGGCGGTCACGGCGACCGTCGACTACGGTTTTCCGGTGCCGGCGGCAGTCAGGAAGGGCAACGTCGAGGCCTTCCAGTTCCACCCCGAAAAATCGGGCGAACACGGGCTCAGGATGCTCGCCAATTTCGCGGGCGTTCCGTTCCGGCCCCGCGGTGAGGGAGGCGCGCCATGCTGAAAAAAAGGATCATCGTCTGCCTCGACGTCAAAGACGGCCGCACGACGAAGGGCGTGAAATTCCTCGATAACGTCGACATCGGCGACCCGGTCGTCATGGCGGGCGAGTATTACCGCCAGGGCGTCGACGAACTCGTCTTCTACGACATCATGGCCTCGGCGCGGGACCGGGGCCCGACGCTCGACCTCATCGGCCGCGTGGCCGAGACGATACACATCCCCTTTTGCGTCGGCGGCGGTATATCCTCCGTGGACGACATCAGAAGCACGATACTCGCGGGCGCCGAAAAGGTGAGCCTCAACTCCCCGGCCGTGCGAGACCCCTCGCTCATCGAGAAGGGGGCGGGGATCTTCGGAAACCAGTGCATCGTTCTCGGGATGGACGCGAAACGCGACGACGCGATGCCGTCGGGGTACCGGGTGTACGTCAACGGGGGACGGGTCGCGACGGAACTCGACGCCCTCGAGTGGGCGGTGCGCGCGGAGTCGCTCGGCGCGGGGGAGATCGTGCTCAACTCGATCGACGCCGACGGCACGCGCGACGGATACGAGATACCCATCACGCGGATGATCTCCGAGCGGGTCGGCATCCCCGTAGTCGCCTCGGGCGGCGCGGGAACACCCGCGCACATGGCCGAGGTCCTTACCGAGGGCCGCGCCGACGCCGCGCTCATCGCGTCGATGGTTCACTCGGGCGACTGGACCATAGGATCCATCAAGAAGGAGCTCGCGGCCGCGGGCGTTCCGGTCCGCCGGTAACGGCCCGCGTGCCGTCGCATCCCGCCTACTTTCCCAGATCGGCCAACGTCTTGAGCAGTTTCTCCGCGGTCCACGAGGAGAGGTAAAACGGCGACGCCGTCCCGCTCGCCGAGCAAAGATAGGTCCCGTCGGCGCCCTTTTCGTGGAGGCGCAGCCAGTGGGTCGCGCCTCCCGCCTGGATCGTTATCGTGCAGAGGGCGCTTGCGGGAAGCGCGGCGTCTTCGCGCGCGAATGACTGCGCCTTGACCGCAAGCAATCCGTTGACCCAGGCGTTCGCCTTTTCGGCGTCCACGGCCCGCGCCGCTCCCGAAGCGCGCTGCGAGTCCGCGGCGAGCGCCCATACCGGAGGCTCGCCAGTCCTCTCGAGGGCGAAGGCGAGCGACGGACGTTCCGAGCTCACGCGCGTCACCGACTGGGCGTCGAGCGACCATACGTCCCGGCTCCGCAGTTCGTCGGCCGGCAGGCCGAAGGCGCCCCGGTAGTCGCCGGAAAGGAGGCTCACGGACTGCGCCCCGTCGACGCGCGCGTAGGTTTGCATCGAGTTGACGGCACCCTTCCCCACGAGCACTTCACGAATTTTCTTTCCGCCGGAAAGGGCGGTCACCGAGACCGCCGAGCCCTCCTCGAGGCCGTACTCCCCCCGGGAGGCGTCGGAGGCGACGGTGCCGAGTATCTTGACCGGGTTCAGGAGCGAGAGCATCGCCTCGACGCGGGATGCGTCCGCGGGGTAGCGGCGCTCGCCGACCGTCCAGGCGTCTCCGGCTTTCGCGAGAACCGTTCGCGAGGCGTCCGGACCCGTTATCTCTATCGAATCGATCGCGGATTCCGCCGCGAGATTCCGAACGGACTCGGGGCGGGAAAGCGCGAGCTGCAGCGCGTATACGCACGCGAGGACCGCAACGGACGCGAGCAGTGCCGTTTTTCTCTTGGTGATCATTTCGCTCCTCCTTCGGCGCGTTTGTCGGACGGGTCGTATCGGCGCCGGATCGCCTTCCTCCTGCGCCCCCTGAGCCGCCACGCGACAAGACCGGCCGCGACGACAAGGGCGGGAAGGGCGTACAGGTTAACGGCGCGGGCGACGGCGCGCGCGGAGGGACTCGTCTTGTCGAGCGGTGTGAGGGAGAGTCCCTTTGCCCGCATCGCGGCGAGATCCGCCCGCCCGTTGAGGTAGTCGAGGGCGTTCCGCACGAAGATCGCGACGGGCTGCCGCCCCTGCTCGTCCATGACGGCCGGGGTGGTCACCTTCGACGTCCCGACGACGAATACCTTCCCCGGAAGGACGGCCGACGACAGCCGGCGTTCGGCCGTTTCCACTCCCGTGGCGGCCGAAGAGGCCTTTCCGGACTGGACGTCGAGCCCCTCGGGAATCGCGTCGAAGGCGCTCGCGAAGGTCCCCTCGAGCAGCACCGCAAGGCCCTTTGCGGACATCGAATCCGCGGCGGGCGGCACCATGCCGTACGGAGAAAGACTGATCCGGCCCGACATGAGCCAGGACTCCGGAGAACTCGACGCGAGCGTGGTAGCGACGACGCCCCCGGGAAGGGAATCCCGCTTCGCGTCGACGGAGGCGGCCTGCAGGAAGATGACGCCCGAGAGATTCCTCGATACCGGGCTCGACTGGTCGAGGCCGGCGCGGCCGACGACCGGCACGTAATAGAGGGGAACCTTTCCCATGCCGCGCTGTTGCGCCTCGTAGCAGGTCTTGTCGAGAACGTAATTCTTACCGACGGACACGCCGTACCGGTCGAGAAGTCGTCCCAGTCCGGTATCGACCGGAACGAACTGCGGCTCGGCCCCGTACGCGGCCATCTGCTGGTCCGGCTGGACCTCGGCGAAGGGATCGAGCATGACCATGAGGGATCCGCCCTTCATGAGAAACTGGTCGATGCGGAAGAGAGCCGTCTCGGAAAACGCGGCCGTCGGCCCGTTGATGACGACGGCGCTCAGGCCCGCGGGTATTTCCTCCGTATCCGGGTTGAACTCGCGGAACTCGTAGGTGTCGGACGCGAGCTTCGAGAAACGGCCGGCTCCGGACCGTTCGTCGTCAAGCGGCAGTTCCCCGTGCCCGGTCGAGTACCCCACCGCGAGCGAGGTGGACGTCAGCGTCCTCAGGGCGTTCTCGAGGCCCTCCTCCATCGAGTCGAGGCCGGCGACCGCGTAACCGCCGAACAGCGTCCGCGCGAGCTCGATCGGCACCACGGCGAACCGGTCCCCGTGCTCGAGGACGATGCCGATGAGTCCGGCCCTCTCGCCCGATGCGGGATCCGCCCAGCTTATCCTCTGGAGTCCGAAGCGGCGGGCAAGCTCGTCGACGCCGACGGTCGCGGGGTCCGCCTTCTGGTAGTCTATCCTGTCGAGGTTTTTCTTGTTGACGCGGTTCCAGGCCTCGAAGGACTTCTTTTCTATCTGGTTGAAGCCGGCGATGTTGAACTGCGCGAGCTCGGGCGAGACGTACACGGTCATCGACACCTTGCCGGAAAGTCCCGCGAGGGAGTTCGCGGTCGCGACCATCCTTCCGATCTTCGTGGTCAGGAGATATTCGAGTCCGTCGGAGCTCGAAAGCTCGGGAACCGTCTCGATGAGGTCGCCGTGCACGAGCGCGAGCCCCATCCACGCGTTCCGGAAGCCGACCTCGTCGTCCTTGACCTCCTGGATTTGCACCATGGAGATGCCGTAGGACCTGGCCACGTCCTCGTTCTCGGGTTTCTTCATGTCGAAGAACTCGTAGGAGAAATTGGCGTTGGCCGCGGCGTCGTACTCGACGAGGATGTCGCGAAGGTAGCTCTCGACGCCGTTGTACGGCGCGGGCAGACGCTCGGTAAAAAACACCTTGACCGAGAGGGGCTGCTCGAGCGTGCGGACGATTTCGCGGCTCGCGCCCGAAAGCGAGTACGCGTCGTTTTCCGTCAGGTCGATCCTGAGAAAGGCGCGCGCGCCCACGAGGTTGAGAAGGACGAGGGCGATGACGAACAGGGCGAAGTCGCTTTTCGGCCCCGCGAGCCATGACAGCGCCCGCTTTACCGGATTCATCCGGTTTCCGTTTCCGTTCTTGCCGTTTCCGTTCTTGCCGTTTCCGTTCTTGCCGTTTCCGCTCATCGCGCGCCTCCCCTGGCGGAAACCGCCTTGACGGTCAGCGACACGAAGAGCGCCGACAGGGAAAGGAAGTAGAGGACGTCGCGCGTGTCCACGATGCCGCGCGCGATGGACTGGAAATGGTATCCGGCCGATACGGACTGCAGGACGCCGACGACCGGGGCGGGAAGCAGGATGAGAAAGGCGTCGACCAGGGCGAGCAGTACCGATATCGCGAACGCGATGAAGAAGGCGACGATCTGGTTCTTCGTCACCGCCGATGCGAACACCCCAACCGCGGAAAAGCCGCCCGCGAGAAAGAGCGACCCGAGATAGCCGCCGACCACCGGGCCCGAGTCGGGATCGCCGAGCACGGCGATCGTGACCGCGTAACAGAGCGTCGGAAGCAGCATGGACGCGCTGAAGGCGAAGGCCGCGAGGTACTTGCCGAGAACCGCGTCAAAGGCGGTCACGGGAAGGGTCATGAGCGTCTCGATGCTTCCGCTCCGCGTTTCCTCGGCAAAGAGGCGCATCGTTATCGCCGGGATGAAAAAGGCGAACAGCACGGGAAGCAGGGTGAAAAAGCCCCTGAGCTCCGCGCGGTTCGCGAGAAAGAAAGTCGAGAAAAAGAGAAAGCCCGAGAACGCGACGAAGCATACCATGACGATATACGCCACCGGGCTCGCGAAATACGCCGCAAGTTCGCGCCGGGCGATCACCGCCCAGGCCGATCCGTTCCGTTTCATTGTTCGTCCCCTCCGGTCGTAAGCTCCCTGAAGACGTCTTCAAGGCTGTTTTTCCTGACGGTCATCTCGTACAGCGTCCAGCCCGAGTCGCGGGCAAGGGCGAACACGCCGGGACGCGGGTCGGCGTCTCCCTCGACGGAAAGCTCCGCGCAGGAAAGCCGCGAGCCGTCCGGAAGCGCCTCCCCATCGGCGAGCGTTACGGCCGAGACGCCCGGAAGCCGCGAGAGGGCCGGCTCGAGCCCGCTTTCGCGGCAACCGGCCATCTGCACGCGAAGCGTCGAGCGCTGCGCGTATCTCGCCCGAAGCTCCTTCGTGGGGCTGTCGGCCACGATGCGTCCGCGGGAAATGATCACGACGCGGTCGCAGAGCATCTCGACCTCGCTGAGTATATGGGTGGATATGATGACGGTTCTCGTCGTCCCGATCGAGCGGATGAGGTTCCGCACCTCGATTATCTGGTTCGGGTCGAGTCCCGAGGTCGGCTCGTCGAGAATCAGTATCTCCGGATCGTGAAGAAGCGAGTGCGCGAGCCCGACGCGCTGACGGTAGCCGCGCGAAAGGTCGCCGACGTTCTTGTGCATGACCTCCTCGAGGCCGCAAACGGCCGCGATCGACGGGATCTTGGCGGGATCGCCGATCCCCTGCATCGCGGCGACGTACTCGAGGTAGTCGGCGACGAGCATCTCGCCGTAGAGGGGCGCCGATTCCGGCATGTACCCGATCTTCCGCTTCAGGTCGCGGGAGTCGCCCGTCATCTCGCGGCCGTCAATCGTCACCGCCCCCGAAGTCGGCTCCAAAAAGCCCGTTATCATGCGCATCGTGGTCGTTTTTCCCGCGCCGTTGGGGCCCAAGAGCCCGACGATCTCGCCTTTCCGTACCGAAAAGCTGACATCGTCGACGGCCAGGAAATCCCCGTACGCGCGGGACACGTGTGAAACCTCGATCATGTATCCTCCCTTTGCGTTTTATGAATGGTGTTTTTGCCCGATACGGCACAACCTGAGAAAACGACCGTGCGGCAGGCAGGTTACACGAAGCCCCGCTTCCGCGCGGGCCGTTCAGTCCCGGTCGTCCCCGATATAGCGCGCCCGGCTCGTCGGCGTTTCGTACACGTCGACGGCCCGGAGGGGCGCATCAGGCGCGAGCTCCCTGACACGCATGAAGATATGCCGGGCGATCCGCTCGGCGCTCGGGTTCCCGCCGAAAACGGGAAGGTCGTTCAGGTTTCCGTGATCGAGCTCCCCGCAGGCGTCCCGCAGGGCCTTTTTGAGGACGCCGAAATCCACGAGCATCCCGCCGGAATCAAGTTCATCCCCGCGCGCGTGGGCGAGAACCCGGTAATTGTGGCCGTGAAGGCGTTCGCACTTTCCGTGGTAGTCGGTCAAAAAGTGGGCGGCCGCGAATTCGGCCTCGACTCGTACTTCGTACATGCCCCTATAGTACCGGGAAGGTGTTGCCAACACAAGACGGCATTGATACAATCGAACGAGGTATGATCAAGAAACTGTCCGCCTTCGCCGAGTCCATCGGCGCCATCGACCGGGTCGGAAACGCCGATCCCGCGATTACAGCTTTGGCCTACGATTCGCGCCAGGTAACTCCCGGCTCGCTTTTTTTCGCCCTGCCCGGCCTTCACGCGGACGGTTCGGCGTTCATCCCGGACGCGATCCGGAGGGGCGCCCTCGCGGTCGTGCACGAACGGCCCCTCGCGTCCTACGATCCCGCCGTCGCCTATCTTCGCGTCAAGGACGCCCGTTTCGCGATGTCGCCGGCGGCCGCCGCCTTCCACGACCACCCGTCCCGCGACCTCGTCGTGATCGGCGTCACGGGCACCGAGGGAAAGAGCACGACCGTCTCCCTCGTCTGGCAGCTCTTCGGCCTGTGCGGCGTCAAGGCGGGCTTCATCTCCACGGTGGAATACTGCGTCTCCGGCGAGGCGCTCGCGAACCCCGAGCACCAGACGACGCCCGAGGCCGTGACGATACACGCCAAGCTCGCCGAGATGCGGGCCAACGGGCTCACGCACGCCGTCATCGAGTCGTCGTCGCACGGGCTCTCGGCGCGCACCAACCGGCTCGGCGACGTGCTCTTCGACGTCGGCATCATGACCAACGTGACGCACGAGCACCTGGAGTTCCACGGCACGCGCGAGCAGTACAAGAGCGACAAGGCGAACCTCTTCCGGGCGCTCGACCTTCACGACCACGTCAAGTCGGGACGGACGGTGCCCTCGTTCGGCGTCGTCAACGAGGAGGATACCGCCTCCGTGTATTTCCGCGCGGCGACGGCGAAGCCGGTGTACGGCTATTCCACCTGGGCAAACACGAAACGGGGGATATCCGCGAGCGGGATCGCCAACGACGCGCGCGGCTCGTCCTTTACCGTGACCTGCGGCGAGGAAACCCTCCCCGCGCGGATCAACCTGCCGGGGGCCTTTAACGTGTACAACGCTCTCGCCGCGGCGATTACCGTGGCGAAGGCCCTCGAACGGCCCGTCGCGGAGATCGTGGCCCTCCTTCCCGAGCTCGCCCCGGTCAAGGGACGCATGACGGTCGTCGACGAGGGTCAGCCTTTCGAGGTGCTCGTGGACTACGCGCACACGCCGTCGTCCTTTCAGGCCATATTCCCGCCGCTTCGCAAGCGCGTCACGGGACGCATCATCAGCGTGTTCGGGTCGGGCGGCGAGCGCGACACGGTAAAACGGCCCGAGCAGGGCCGCGTCGCCGCGGACTACTCGGACGTCGTCATCCTCTCCGACGAGGATCCGCGCGGCGAGGAGCCCATGGACATCCTCGAACAGATCGCGCGGGGCTGCCCGGAACTGGCGCGGGGCGAGACGCTCCATCTCATCCCGAACCGCCCCGAGGCTATCAGGAAGGCGGTCTCCCTCGCGGGAGCCGGTGATCTCGTCCTCCTGCTCGGAAAGGGACACGAAAACTCGATCATCTACCGCGACCGCGTCGATCCCTACGACGAGATCACGGAGGCGCGGAACGCCCTCCGCGAAGCGGGCTTCGGCCCGGGGCCGGCGAACCCGTGAACATACCCTTTTACAAGATGCAGATCGCGGGAAACGGCTTCGTCCTCGTGGACCTCGCGGCGCTCTCCGGAAAAACGCGGGCCCCGGACGCCACGCGCGACGCGCCCGGGGAGGGCGGGAACTCCGTCGATCCCGCCTCGTATCCCACCCTCGCGCGCATCCTGTGCGACAGGCGGTACGGCATCGGCGCGAGCGGGATAATCTTTTTGTCCGCCGACAACTCGATCAGGGTGCTCGGACCGAAGGGCCGCCTCGCGGAAACGGCCGATGACGCCATCCTCTGCGCGACGCGCTTCGCCTTCGATTCGGGCAGGACCGCGGCGCGTTCGGTAACCTTCCGCACGAACCGGGGAGACAGGTCCGTCGACATCCTCGGCGCGCACGAGTTCAGGATCGCGCTCGGCTCGCCGTTCTCCATCCTCGGGGGCGCGGTCATAACGCCGGATGCGAAACGCGTCGTCGAGTCGCTCGAGATCGGGGGGACGACCCTTTCGTGCTCAGCAATCCACGTCAGGGAAGACGTCGTGACCGCCTTCCCCCGCGCGCTCGGCACCCTCGACTTCCCGGGGTTCTCGGGTCTCGCGCGGCGTGCCTTTCCCGCGCGAGACGTCATCCCCTCGGTCGCCCAGGCGATAACCCGTGAGACGATACTCGTGCGCTCGCTTCCGCGCCAGGAATCCGGCGCCTCGGCGGTGGCCTGCGCGGCCCTCGCTACGGCCGTATGCTCCGGGCAGACCGAGACGGACGCCATCGTCATCTTCGAGAGCGCGGGTACCGACGGCAACCCCGACGAGGAGATCGGCCGCGACCGTGACAACTCGCGCAGGCTCGCCGCGTCGTGGGACGTGCGGGCGAACGAGATGTACGTCACGGGTTCGGGAGGATATCTTTTCGAGGGGACGTTCGACGCGCCCGATATGCCGGGCGCGGACTAGTCGGCGAAGGCCGTCAGAAGCGCCAACACGCCGCCCGAGCCGAACATGACGACGCCGGCCGTAATGCCCGCGTCGGCGCGCCAGTCGTCGCTTTCCGTCGTGTTACGCCACAAGGCCGACCCGATCGAGGTCAGGATGCCGACTACCATGAGCGCGGATCCCGTATTTCGGAGCAACTTGACGTTATCGCGCTTGTCCTTGGGCTCGGTCGTGTCCGAGGCGTCGGCAACGGCCGTTTCCGCGGAGGCAGGGGCCTCGCCGGCAGTGGCCTTGGCGGCGGCGAAGGGCCGACGCTCCCAGAAACCCACGACCTCGGCCGCGACGGGTTCCTTTACGAGAGGGGCGGGTTCGGCCGCGGAAGCCGCCGGGTCACCCTCGACGGCCGTTCCTTCCGGTACCGCGACCTTCTCGACCATCTCCTGGCCCTTGAGCAGGACGGTCTTGAGCGTCGGTCCGTAAAGGTCGCCGACAAGGACGGAGCCCTCGAGGCAAAACACGCGATGAAGCACGCGGGAGGTGTCTTCGTTGGAGATGACGTCGAGGCCGAAGTTCGTGCCGCGCACGCCGGCCACAAGCGACGGAGACGAGAGGCGATACGTGGAACCGCCGGTGAGCTTTCCGACCTTGGCGCGGACGCGTCCGTAATAGAGTTCGCCGCTCGATTTCTTTCCGCCATCCTCCATGTAGCAGCGAAACGAGGTGTTCTCGGCTATCTGTACCGTGGCCCCGATCTCGTCGAACGTGAGCTCCAGAAAGGCGCCCTTCGAGGTCTGGTAGATATCGCCGGTGAGAACCTCCATTCCCGCGACGTCCCGTTCGTCGGGCCGAAACACCTCGGTTTTGCCGTCCCTGATCCTCATGAAGGAAGGTCCCTCGGCATAGGCCACTACGCCATAGCGCTCCGCCGCGACGAAACCGCAAGAGAGGGCGAAAAGCAGGGTAAAGACGCATCTTTCAATATGTTTCATTATACGGTAGTATAATGCCCTATGGGCCGGAACACAAGCCGGATTACCGTGTCCTCGACCGATGGCGCCGTCAACGCCCTTCTGGGCGGAATCCCCCCGACGGGACGGCGCGCGGGACCCGTCGAGTTCAGGTATAATCAGGGCGAAGACCAATTCATGATCCTCGACGGCACCCTGGAGGTGCCCACCCTGCCCGTTCACCATTCCATGGACAATCCCGCCCCCCCGGCCGGCTACGTCGACTCGATCGCGCGCATCGCGGCCCGCGTCGCCGAGCTCTGTCCCTGGCTTCTCGCGGGGACACGGTGGTTTTTCGATCCGTTTTCGATTCATACGCCGTCGTTTTACCGGGTCGTTCGCCATGAGGGCCAGCGGTATCTCTACCTCGTCATGATCGATCTCCTGTGCCGGCCGCTCGAATCCGAGATCACCGTTGCCGGCACGAACGCCCATACGCACGCGTACCGCTCGAACCGCCTCTACTTCGAATGCGACTATCTGCCGCTGGCGGAATCGACGACCGAAGGGGAACTCGTGCTGAACCAGACCATCCCGGTGACCTGGAAGGGGGAATCGGGAGAGGGATACATGGTGCACGGCATCTGGATGGACGCGGACATCAACAAGTTCTTCTCGAAGCTCGCCCTTCCGGAGGGCAAGCGTAACCACCCGTACTACCCGCTCACCTGCAAACAGCGCTGCGTCTCCATGAACGCCCTCGGACAGGACGGCCCCGACCTCCTGCACCGCGCGAGGGCCTTCATCGAGCCGTCCCTCGACCGCATACTCGAGGACCTGCAGTCCGCCCCCTTCTCCGAGCTCATGCCCCTCTTCCGGGAGATGAAGGCGGGCGTTCCCGCGGACATACCGCGCACCTGGGAAACCCTGAACGTCAGGGCGGAACTCAATGAACGCGAACAGAAGGAGTACATCGTTGAACTTTGATCCCCCTCCCTTCAAAAGCCGCTCCGACATATCGGGACTCAGGGTAACCGTCATGGGACTCGGTCTCAACGGGGGCGGGCTCGCCACCGCCCGCTTCTTCGCGGCCGCCGGGGCCCGGGTGACGGTTACCGACAAGAAAACCGAGAAGGAACTCGCGCCCTCGATCGCCGCGCTCGCCGATTTCCCCTCGATTCGCTACGTCCTCGGCGCGCACGAACTCGACGATTTCCGGAACGCCGATACCGTGATAAAAAACCCGGGCGTCAAGCTCGAGGGGAATCCCTACCTCGAGGCGGCGAAATCGATCGAGACTGACGTGTCCGTGTTTCTCCGGTTCACCCGCGCGCCGATACTCGCCGTGACGGGAAGCAAGGGAAAGTCCTCTACGGTCAGCGCCCTGCACTTCGGCCTCGTCGAGCTCGGCTATCCGGCCTTCCTGGGCGGGAACATCACGGTAAGCCCGCTGACCTTCCTCGACGACACGGACGGGACGACGCCCGTCGTACTCGAGCTTTCGAGCTGGCAGCTTTCGGATCTCCGGGGACGGGGATTGCTCAAGCCGCGCGTCGCCGTGCTCACGCCGATCATGGCCGACCACCAGAACTGGTACGGCGGCATGGAGCCCTACGTCGCGGACAAAAAACTCATCTACGCGGACCAGGGGCCCGAAGACTTCCTCATCTGCAATCGGGACGACGAGTGGGGCCCGGTCTTCGCCCGCGAGACGCGAGCCTCGGTGCGGTGGTACGCCGAGTCGCACCTGGAGGCCGGCCTCGACGGCGCCTGGATAGCGGAAGACGGCAGGGGAATCCTCAGGGCGGGCGGCGCGGAAACGGAGCTACTGCCCGCGAAACTCGCCGTACCCGGCCGGCACATGAAGCAGAACGTCCTTAACGCGGCGCAAGCACTCGCCGTCTACGGGGCGGAACCGTCGGCGATCGGGCCGGCCCTCGCGCGGTTTTCCGGCATAGAACACCGGCTGGAGTTCTTTCACGAGGAAGGCGGGATCAGGTGGTACAACGATTCGGCCGCGACCATACCCGAGGCGGTCGTCGCCGCCCTCTCGTCGTTCGGAGAGCCGGTAACCCTGCTGACCGGGGGCACCGACAAGAACCTCGACTTCGCGCCGCTCGCCCGCGAGGCGGGCCGCGCGCGGAGGATATGCCTTCTCGCGGGAAGCGGCACCGACAAGCTCGTTCCCCTCCTTCGCGCGGAGGGCGTCCCCTTCGAGGGTCCCTACCCCGATCTCGCGAGCCTCGTCGCGGCGGCGCGAAGCGGCTCGAGGCCGGGAGACGTGATCCTCTTCTCCCCGGGCGCGACGAGTTTCGGCCTCTTCCTCAACGAGTTCGACCGCGGGCGGAGCTTCAAGGCGGCTGTTGCGGGAAGGTAAAAAACTCCATTTTGTTCGTTCTTCCCCGCGATTTCGGTATATACTGTCCTACATGAAAAAGTATCTCCACGTCATCACCCCCATAGCCGCGGTCATTGTGTGTTCATTTTTTCTTTTGACTACGCTGGACGACAAGGTGTACGACATCTTTCTGCGCGCCCTCCCCTCTCTCGGGGAAAACGAGTCGGTTCTCATCGTCAAGATCGACGACAAGGCGATAGAACGCGTCGGACTGTTCCCGTGGACGCGGGACATCATGGCCGACGCCATCGTCTTTCTCGGGGAAATGGGCGCCGAATCAGTCACCTTCGATCTCAGCTATCTCGACAATAGCCCGGTCAAGGTTGATCCCCGCTACGTGAAGGAAGACCTTCCCGCCGACATCGATTACGGTTTCTCGCAGCTCGACGAGTCCATCTCCCTCGTGATGGACTCCTTCGCCGCGAGGCGAATCGGGCCGGGCGACGCGGGCGAATACCGCGAACAGCTTGTCGACCTCGTCAAGTCGGTGCGCGGCTCGATCGAAACGTCGCTCGCGTACGTGACGCGCGACGTCGACGAGTACTTCGCCGGCACGCTCAAACTCTTCGGGGAATCATACCTGACGCTCACGATGATGAACCCCGAGGGCATCGTCGGCGACGACAAGCGTTTCGACATGACGGGATACGACGTCGGCTGGCTGAAGGGCTCGGTCGCGCTGAAGGACGTCGCCGGGAACCGCGACGGCAAGACGCCGGCGGCCATCGGCATGACGCCTGCCATCCCGGTCCTCCTGAGAAACGCGCGGGGCGCGGGATTCGTGAACGCGGAAAGCGACGCGGACGGATACCGAAGGCGGGTTCACCTTCTGTACAAATGGGACGGGGACTATTACGGACAACTCGTCCTCGTTCCGCTGCTCAAACGGCTCGGAAGTCCCGCCGTCGAGGCGACGAATTCGCACATCACGCTCAAGGGGGCGGTCGTCGACGGCACGAAGCTCGATATCCGGATTCCCCGGGCCGACGACGGTTCCGTACTCGTCAAATGGCCCAAAAAGAAATTCACCGGATACAATACCCTCTCCGCGTGGGCGCTTGTCGGCTACAACCGCCACGAGGGCGTCTTCGCCAAAAACCTCGCGAGGATGGCGGACGCCGGGTTCTTTGCGTATTGGGACGACGGAGAGACGCCGCTTGAACGGTACGAGGCCGCGAACTCCGTTCGCGAGGCGCTCCACAACGGGGAGGATCCCGGGGCCGGGGTTACCCTCGCGGCATATCGCGCCCGGAAGGCAGACTTTTTCGCCTCATGCGGCCGTTTTCTCAGCGGCGATTACGAGAAGACGGTACTGTCGGCGGTAGACCCCGACGATACGGAGACGAGGGAATACGTATCCACCATGTTCGCCGACGTTCGCGTCCAATACGGCGAACTCGCGGAAATGCGGGAAACCGTATCAAAGCGGACCAAGGGCGCGTTCTGCATCGTGGGAGTGGACGCGACGTCGATGACCGACAGCGGGCTCACCACCTTCCAGGAAAATTTCCCGAACGTCGGGATTCACGCCACGGTGGCGAACATGATCCTTTCGCGGGACTTCGTCGACGACTCGCCCGGCTACGTCTCGGTCATTATCGCCCTCGCCCTCTCGCTCTCCCTCGGTTACCTCATAAAGCGTCTGGACACGAAGCGGTCGATGCTCGCGGGCGTCGGCGCGCTCGCGCTCTCGGTCCTCGCGCTTCTCGCCTTCTTCATGGCGACGAGGCGGTTCGTCGGCGTCGTGGTCCCGTTTGCCTCCGGCGCCGTGACGTTCATCTCCCTTTCGGCCTACGGATTCCTGACGACCATCCGCGAGAAATCGTTCCTTCGCTCGGCCTTTTCCCGCTATCTTTCGCCGGCCGTCATCAACGAGATCATCAACGATCCCTCGAAACTCAATCTCGGCGGGGAAAAGCGCGAGATGACCGCGATCTTCACCGACATCCGCGGCTTCTCGACGATTGCCGAGCAGCTTGATCCGGCGGACCTCGTGAACCTTCTGAACCTCTACCTTACGGAGATGAGCAATATCGTGCTCGAGCACCGCGGAACCATCGACAAGTACGAGGGTGACGCGATCATCGCGTTCTTCGGCGCGCCGATACACATGAGCGACCACGCCGCGCTCGCGTGCCGGACGGCCATCCGCATGAAGCAGGCCGAGACGGCCATCAACGAGAAAATCCGCGATTCTGGCGCGGTTCACCTGCCGCTGTTCACACGGATCGGGATCAACACCGGCGACATGATCGTCGGGAACATGGGAACTCCCAACAAGATGGACTACACGATCATGGGCAACGCGGTGAATCTCGCCGCCCGGCTCGAGGGCGTCAACAAACAGTATAATACGCGGGGAATACTCCTCAGCGAGCATACCAGGTCGCGCCTCGGCGACGAATTCGTCGTACGGCGACTCGACCGCGTGCGCGTCGTCGGCGTTTCGACGCCTTTGCGCATCTACGAGCTTACCGCCTTCGTCGCCGAGGCGACCGAGTCGGAGCTTGAGTACGTGGACGCGTGGGAACGCGCTATGGACCTGTACGAAAGAAAGGATTTTGACTCGGCACGGAGGGAGTTCGCCTCGCTGGCGGGCAGTGATCCGGCCGACGGGGTCGCGGCGCTCTATGTGGAACGCTGCGACGGTTTCCGCGCGAACCCTCCCGACGGCGACTGGGACGGGGTGTTCAACCTGACCCGAAAGTAGGGCGCGGCGCCGTTGGCGCCGCTCATTCTTCCCAGAGGACGTCCCCGGCCGACTCGCTCGCCCGTGTCGACGCGGTCGGTACGTTCGTTCGTTCCGGACCCGCGTCGGAGGCGTCGCTCTTGACGGCCTTGCCGCCGATCCGTACCCCAGCCTTGTCCGGCCCGGTCCGGGCGACGAGATCCGCGAGCGAGCCTTTTTTCATCGCGTCTATCACGATGGTGCGCTCGCCCCGCTTGAGCACGAGGCGGGAATTGAGCCCGGTGCTCACCGTCACGGTCCCGTCAAGCCTCATTCCCTTGACCACCGGTTCCCATGTCCCCGCAGACGCCTCGCGCTCGACCTTGCCGACGATGGCGTGCACAACGAACACGTCTCCGGACGGCGGTGTCGCGTCATTTCGCTGGGCGAAGGCCGGACAGGTACAGGCCAGGGCCAGAGCCAACATCACGAACAAGCGTATAGTCTTCACGGATTACCCTCCCAAAAGTATCGCGTCATTCGGCCCAATCGATATCCTGCGTCGCGTCGCTCGCGCGCGTGGACGCGGTCGATACGTTCGTCCGTTCCGGTCCGTCATCCGTCGCTGCGTCGCTTTTCTTCGCCTTGGCGCCGATCTTGATCCCGGAACCCTTGGCGGCGACGCCCGAGGCTAGCTTGTCGAGAGGGCCCTTCTGCATCGCCTTTATCGTCAGGACGCTGTCTCCCTGCCGGACGACCAGGCTCGAATTGAGACCGGTGTGGATAACCGCCGAGGGAGCGAGCTTCATGCCCGCCTTGACGGCCTCCCAGTTGCCGGGGGAGACCTCGCGCTCGACCTTTCCGGTCACCGTTTGCACGACGTACTCCTTGGCGACGGCATCTGCGAAGATCGCGCCGTAACCGACGATCGCGCACAGCATGGCCAAGACGCATACGCTTTTTCTCATAGCAACCTCCAAACTTCCCTTACAATTGTATTGCATTTACCGGAAAAATCATGAAACCGGTGTCATTTCCGCCAAAACCGCCAATGTCTGCGTTGTATCATGTGTTCACGCCGCCATCCTCAGTCTCGGTCTCATCCCTCCGTTGGGACCGGACCGGCATGCAGAACGGAATCCGCGTCCGGGAATACGGATCCTCGGGCGAACGCGGACGTGAGTCGGACGAGCCCGGTCCCCCCGAACCGGAGGAGGGTTGCGCCGAGGCCTTTGGCCAGGCCGCTTGCGCCGCGCGCTCCGCGTATTCCGGTTCGTCCGTCCCTGACGGAGTTCCGGTCAGGGTATCCGACACGTCCGCCGACCGAGCCGGCGCCGCGGAAGAGGTGGCGTCCCTGACAGCCCGTGCGCGCGACGACGCCGCCCGGGCGAGCGCGGCCTCATGCCGCTCGCTCACGGAAGCGCCAGTTGCCGCCGTCCCGGCGGTGTCCGGCCCGTTCGGCGCGGCACGCGGTGAGACGGGCCGCGCGAAGGCCGACTGGACCGCGGCGGCCGTTGCGTCGGATGACGCGGGAAGTTCCGTCGAAAGGGCCTGCGCGATCGATGCGGCGCGCGTCAGCACCGGGACCTGTGTCGTGAGCAGGACCTTCCCCGAGCGGGCCATGATCGAGGCGGTTACCGCGCTGCTCACCTGCGAAAGGGTATACTTGTTGTCGCTCTCCTTGACGCGTTTCGAGACATAGGTCCGCTCGTTTCCGAGACCGTCCCGCACGACAAGTTTGATAAAGTCGAAATCACCGTCGTCGGCTGTTCCGTTGTCGGCGATTTCGGCGATGGCGCTGATGGTCGAATACGGGGAGACGATCGTGCGCGGAGTCCACGAAGCGACGTCCGCGGGGGTCGAACCCGAAAGGCTGTCGAAGGTCTCGCTCTGGGTCGCGGTGGCGCTCGTGACGCCGCTACCGGAGGGATCATCGAGGCCGATAGACCAGATGCTCGTGCCGTACCAATCCTTGCCCGTCGGGAAGGATATCGTCGGTGCCGTTCCGTCAGTCGCCACGACGAGCGTAACGGGGCCCGCCGAGACGTTGCCGACGTTGTCGACCGCGTACAGGCTCAGGGCGGGGTCGCCGGCCGAGCGCGTTATCTTGAGGTCGGCCGCGTAGGCGTACTCGACCGTGGCGTCGTTCCCCGTGCTGTATCCCTTTATCCCGGACTGGTTCGCGCCCGTATCGGTCGCGTTCACCGTGAACTCGATCGACGCGCCCTTCGTGTAGTACGTGTTCCCGCTCCCCGGGTAATACGCGCCGGACGGCAGCGTTACCGCCGGGGCGTTCGGCGCGCCCGAGTCCACGGTAAGGGTGAAGGTCGTTCCCGACGAGGTGTTCTCGAGGGCGTCCCGCGCGTATACCGTCTTGGGCGTCGACGTGCTCGCCATGTCGATCGTCGGACCGAAGGCCCCGGTCGTTCCCCTCCTGAATACCACCCCGCCTGAACCCGCGCCGTCGCTCGCGTACGGCGCGTACGTCCTGGTCGCGGTATCCTTCACGTAATACGTCGTTCCCGAGGAATGGTACGCGCCCGCGGGCAGCGACGTTCCGAGGGTTATCCCCGTCGGGGCGTCGTTGTCGGCCTCGACGTTCACGTGATACCCGGTACTCGAGACGTTGCCGACCCTGTCCACCGCGTAGAAGGTCGTGTCCACGGATACCTGGATCGGGTTCGTGTACGCCGTCCCCGTGCCGTCCGCGTTCGCGGAGTAATGGCTGAAGCCGGACGCTATCGCCCCCGGGTCGCTCTCCGTGAGGTTCACGACCGCGTACGTCTGCGTACCGGAATCGTAGAAGTACGTGTCGTCCCGATAGTGCGTCAGCGTCCCCGCCGACGAATGCGCCGGCGCGTCGGGCCGCGTTCCGTCCAGGGCTACGGTAACCCCCAACGTCGAGTGATTGCCGACCTTGTCGAAGGCGTACACCGTGTAGCCGGTGGATGTTCCGCCCGAGGCGAGCGTAAGCTCGTCCGTCGCGCCCGATGGATCGTTCGAGGAGTTGAACCCCGCCGGACCTGAAAGGGCGTCGCTCGAGACGGGGTTGAACGCGATGCTCCCGGTCCTCGTATAATAGACGGTGCCGGTGCCCGGGAAATAGGCCCCCGCCGGCATCGTACCCATGGAGACAAATGTCGGATCGACGTCGTCGAGCCTGGCAGGGACGGAGTTGACGCGGTACCCGGCGGAGATATTGCCCGCGTTGTCGATAAGGTACAGGTACAGGTATCTCGGCTCGGCCCCCGAGAATGCGCCCGCGACGGGGAGCGAGGATACCGATCCGGCGAGACCAGTTACCGTCAGGCCAGCGGTGACGAACAGGGCCGGGTCGGTAACGGCGGGCGCCGTCGCCAAATCGCTTCCGCGAAGGTAATACGCCTTTACGCCGGAAGAACCCACGTCCTCGGCGGAGGCGGTCAAGGCTACTGATCCGTTGACGTAATACGACCCGGCGACGACTCCCTCGATGACGGTCGCGAGGGTCGGGCTTCCGCTTACGGCCGGCGCGTTCCCGTCAAGGGTCGTCGTGGCCGTTTTGTCCGTCCCGGCCGAAAGCGTCGCCGACGCGTGCGTTGTGTCCGCCATCTCCACGGTCACGTTCTTTGTCCCGTTCCCGGACGTAAGGCTGAATCCGGAGATCGTGAGCGATGACCCGGCGGTCATGCTCTTGAGCGCCGGCGTAAAGGAAATGGCGTTTCCCGAGACCGAATACCGGGTGCCGGCGGAGAGCGTTGTCCCGTCGAGCCTGACGGCAAGAGCGCCGGCGGCCGGAAGCGGCTGGATGTCGCCGCCAAGCTCTACAGTCGTAACCCCCGTACCGAGTTCCCTGAACGACAGGTTGATCTTGGTTCCGCCGACAGACGTCGTGTAGGGATCGTCAACCAACGTCGCGGAGGCGATGGCGTTAATCCAGAAGCCTGAAATCTCGGGCGCGTTGGCGTCTATAAAGACCGACACGGTATCGCCGTACAAAGGATTCGCCGATCCGTCATTGCCCGCCGAGTCGGCGGCGGAAACGCTTATCGAGCGCGTTCCGTCGTCGCCCGGAGAGAGCGTCACGCCGGACAGATGGATGGTTCCCGTGAGCGCGTAATCGGCTGCTGCGCGAACGTCGAGGACGAGCGTCGTGCCGCTGTAGGACGCGCGCGTCACGGTATGGGATGCCGACGACGGGACAACGTCCGCGACGCCGGTAACGGACACGGTAACCACGCCCGAACCCGTTTCGGCGAAGGGAATGGAAAGCGTATGGCCTGAAAGCGAGGTGCCCTGGGCCGTGTCGTCGCTGATGCCGTCGATCGCCACGTTCGAGACGACGGGAGCCGTCGAATCAAGGTACGCGCCCGACATGACGTCGTTCATCAAGTTCCCCGAGTACATGTTTCCCGCGGCGTCCATGACGTAGAGATAGACGGCGCGCGGAGAGGCGACGCTGAACAGGGACGAGACGGAGCCGTCGGAAACGGGTCCCGACGTGTATGTCTCGCCCGCCGCGTACATGTCCGTGGGCACCGAGTACGCCGAAGTGCCGTAGTAATAGCGGACAACGCCGTTCGCGTCCGTCGGGGTGAAACTGACGGAAGCGCTTCCGTTGACGTACCTGCGGGAGTTGTACCCGGGCGCGGTAACAACATGTTGCGCGATGCCCGGCGCCGGAGGCTGCGTGTCGAGGATCGTCGACGTGCTTCTCTCCGCGCTTGCGGCATTGAGGTAATCGGTCGCGATCGCGGTAAGGGATTTGGTGCCGTCCGTGGGCGCGAGGGTCCCGGAGATACGGATCGTTCTCTGAGCCTCGGTCCTGGCCGAGCGCAAAAGCGCGGGATTCGCCAGGGTAATCGTCCGCGAGGCGCCCGATTCCGACACGGTAACAAGGCCCGAGACGCCGCCCACAGTGACGTTGGCGGCCTCGAAGCTCAGGCCGGTAATCGCGACCGACTTCACCCCCGATCCCGCGTCGGAGCAGATCAGTGTGGCGATTACCGAGGGGGACGTCGTGAAATAACTGCTCCCGTCCGCCGGTCTTGTCGTGTTGAGCGCGTTCGGAACGGTTCCCCCGCTCGCCACGCAATCCGTGCGCGTGACCCTGAACGCGTCGATGGCCGGGGGCGCGTTGTCGAAGCTGACCTTGGCGGCCACCAGCGAGTTGCCGGCATTGCCCATGTTGTCGACGACGTGCACGTACGCCTCAGAGCCCTGATTGTCCTGAAGGAAAGCCTGATACGCCGCGGCGTCCGAAACGGCGCCCGAGACATACTGGCGCCAGGGTCCCGAATAGCCGGACCATGAAGCGCCGTACGCCGGAAGCCCCGCGACGGACGGGGTCGCCGAACCCGTCGACAGGGCCCAGGCGCGCACGCCCGAAGACGCGAGACGCGTGAAAAGCGGGTCCGTCGGGGTAAAGGAGAAACCCGTAACCGAATCTATGTACAGGACCCCGGCGGACGTGTCCGAATACGAGTTGCCGTACGTCGCCGCTATCGTTCCCGCGGAGGGCGCGCCCGTATCAGCCACGACGTGGAACGCGGCGGCCGTACCCGCGTTGGTCACGTCGTTATAGTACTTTGCGTTGCCCGCGACGTCCGCGAACTGAACCACGAACGTCCGGTGCGACACGTTCGACAGCGTCCATGTCGTTCCCGCCATGCCGTTCGAGCCGAACAGGATGAACCGCTCCGCCGGGACGGTCGAGGCGTGTTCGGACCTGCTTACCGTGAACGGGCCGTCATAATGGCTGGCCGCATCCTGCCAATACGACGTTACGGTCATGGTGGAGATGCCCGTGCCTTCGGGATCGGATGCGGGCCGGTCGGTCGCGTACGCGCGCATCTTGAACGTCTCTCCTGGCACGAACCAGATGTCGCCGATTCTGGTACCGTACGAATTGTCTGAGGAGTCGCGGACTTCGAGGGATGTCACCTCAGGATCGGTATCGTCGTACCAGTAGCCGACGCCTCCCGTCGTGGGGTTTCCCACGTTGTCGTATGCGGTCACGCGCGCGACGTACCGGCCGCTCTTGTTTCCGTCGAGGCCAAGCACCCAGATTTCGCGCGTTTCTCCGTTTGTCAGATTGGCGAGATCCGCGACCTTCGTGCCGGTGGCGTTCGCGGCGTCGGTCATGCCTATCCTGTATACCGAAAGAGAGTGCGCCGCGCCGGACTTGACGAGCGAGCCCGAGGACTCGGATGCGCTCGCGTTGACGTATACGATGCCGTACTGGCTTTCGGGAGAGACGGCGGCCCTGACGACGGCATCAGTGGCGGCAGCCTTCGTCGCGAACGCCGCTCCCGCGGACGTGCCCTTCAGCTGCAGAACGAGCGAGGGTCCGGCCGTATCGCGGAAGATCGAGAGGGTGTCAGTCGCCTCGTTGCCCGCGTGGTCGGCGGCCGAGAAGGACACGGTATTGGACCCGGCCACGAGGGTTATTGGAATGGCGGTGGAGGTGACGAGCGGGTCCGCGCCTTCCGGAACGGCGTTCTGCGCCACGACGGTGCCCGAATGGCTGATCGACTTGATTCCGCTGAACGCCACGCCCGCGCCGGAGGGAAGGTCCTGCCCGGTTATGGTCAGATACTGGGGGGTATCGCGCACGTAGACCCTGTCTCCGAGGTAATAATCGGCACCCTGCGTGAGGGAGGCGGCAACCGTCGGGTTCAGCGTGTCAAGGACGAGGCGGTTTCCGATGCGCCCGTACGTTCCCGCGATGGAACTCCGCTGGCCGAGTTTGTCCGAAACCCGCACGCGGAGCGACTTGAGACCGTTCGCCGCGTCGAGGGCGAGCGTGCCGGTCACCAGATAGAGCCCGGTACTGACGCGCGAGCACAATACGGAATTGACCGCGTGGGAACCGCTCGTCTGCGGACCGCTCGCGACGCCCGTCGGGCACGCGAAGGAATCCGACCAGGTCAGTCCGTCGTCGAGGGAATACGACAGGCTCGCGATTCCCGAGCCGGTTTCCTCCGCCATGACGGCGAAATACGCGGTCGTATCCTTCGCGTACCGGTTCGCGGCGCCCGCGGTGTCGAGGGAGGCCTCGTTCGCGATGCCGGCAAACGAACCGGCGGCTTGCTGGCGCGCGTAGAATTTCAATACGGTCGGCGGCGTCTGGTCGAGGATCGCGGAGACGGAACCCGTCAGCGAGACGTTGTCGGCTCCGTCCTTGACCCACGCGTACACCGTCTTATCTCCGTCGACTGACGGACTGTCGACGGTTATCGTCGCGGAGTTCGGCGTCGTAAGGGACCAGGGATTCCACGCGGCACCGGGAGTCGGCACGGGCGTCGGGCTCGTAGAGAGGATGAAGCCGGTTACGCCGCTCAGGTTGTCGCCGGCCGTGACGGTGACGGCGGGATCCACGCGTCCGAGCATGAGGCCAATGCCGTCAATCACCTCCGTGTCGGAAAGCGAGATCGAGGAAAGGGTCGGGCGCGTGCCGTCGCGCATGAGCGTCCCGTACGAGGCGAAGGCGCTTTCGTTTCCGAGATCGTCGCGGAAGCTCACGCTCATAGGAACCGTCGCCGTGTCGCCGACCGACGCGGGTATCTCGTAGAAAAGATCGTCCGTCACGCTCGTCCACGCGGTCGTCGTCCCGCCGATCTGGAAGCGGTATTCCACGGTCGGCGAACGGAGTGTATAGCCCGTGACGTTGCCGGCCTCGCCCGCGACGGGACCGGAGTCCGTGATCGAGGGATTGCGAATGAAGGTGATGGAATCGTT
Organism: Spirochaetales bacterium Spiro_10; assembly: GCA_001604405.1. Classification (GTDB taxonomy): domain Bacteria; phylum Spirochaetota; class Spirochaetia; order Treponematales; family Treponemataceae; genus Teretinema. The sequence continues at coordinate 25,588 of LVBL01000019.1, read as the reverse complement.
CGAATCCGCGTTGAACCAGCCGCCGGACGTCTGTCCGGAGAACGAGATGGACGAGGGGACGACGCCCGGAGGAGTCGTGTCGTGAATGACGACGTACTGCGCGGTCGCGGGAATTTCGCTCTCCTGCCCGTTCGAGTCGAGCGCCGTGACATACAGCTCGTAGACGCCGTCGGGCAACGACGCGAGATCCCCGTACGCGACGATCCACGAACCGTTGTTCCCGCTCAGGTTCGTCAGAAGCCCGGATTGGGTCAGCGAACCCGCGGAAACTGCGCCGGAGGCGTTGTGTGTCCGTTTGTAATGCACCTTGACCGTCGCTATGTCACCGCCTCCGGAACCGTCGTCGGTGGCCTCGATATTGAGGTATATCGGATTCCTTCCGACGCGATGCGTCGAGACCGCCGAATCGTCGAAGTAGACGCCCTGCGAGGGGCCCGCCCTGACGCGCGTGACGCGCGGGGGCTCCGTGTCGAAGCCGGTGCCGACCTGGTATTGGAACGAGGCGTTGGAGCTCATGGAGAGGCCCGTCGAGTCCGTCGCCGCCTTGAGTACGGTTACCCGAATCCATACGTTCTGGGGCAGTTCCTTGCCGCCGATGACGGACCCTCCCGAGTAGACCACGTTCGGCGTTATCGTCACGAGCTTGTCCGTCGAGATCACCGGATCCCTGAAATACGACGAGTAGTCCTCGAAGGCCGCGTATCCGGCGGCGCCGTTGCGCCCCTCTATCCTGATGTTCCTGAAATTCCGCGTTGAGGTGAAGGCTCCCGGGTTGTCCGAGGTTTCTCCCGTCCCGTACCTGAACGACGAGACCATGTCCATGGGCTTGGAAAACACGACCTTGATCGGCAGGTTCACGAGCACGCCGGACTGGTTGTTGCTCGGCACGGTGTCCTCGACGACGGGACGAAGCGCGCAGACGGGCCTTATGACGACGTTGGCGCGCGCGACGAGAAGGGTGGCGGAAACCTCGGCGCCCTCGCTCGTCCGCGCTACGTCCGTGAACTGGACGACGCTGGAGAGCGGCACCGAAAGATTCGCGCTGTCGTACGCGGCCCATCCGATAAAGCCGTATTCGCCGCCGGTCACGAAAAGAATCGTGAAGGGAACGCCGACTTTGACGGTAGTGATCCCGTTCGGGGAAGCCGTGCCCGTGCCCGACTCGGGAATGATGCGCACCTGCACCTGGGTCGCGTTCGCCACCGTCACCTCTTCCTTGAGGCCCTGCTTGAAGTCGTCGCTTGCGCTCATGAAATTGTCGCAGGAAGCCGCCAGAAGCGACAGCGCCGCGAGACCTACAGCCAGGGTGATTCCGGACACGTACTTTGATTTCATGGTTTCTTCCTTCGTTTCCCGCCGCTACGACTTTCGAGATGGCGTATGAATAAGGCCGCCGCCGCCACGATGGCGGCGATGACGGCATAGAGGAGGTTGGAATTCGCTTTTGCGCGAGGCTCTTCGGGAAGGCTGTCCATGCCTTCATCGGTAGCCCGCGGCGTGGCGGGCGTCTCCGCGTTTGGCGCCGACTCGGCGATATCGGTGACGGCGACGGTAGCGACAGCTTCTACAGTGGCGACAGCTTCTACAGTGGCGATAGCTTCTACAGTGGCGACAGCTTCTACGGTGCCGGCGTCGTTCGCCACGGTACCGGTCTCGGCAAGGGCGGCTCGAACGTCGGCGGCCGCAACCAGCAGATCGTCGGCCATGGCAAGCATCGCATAATCGTCTTCCGGCTCCGGGGCGCCACCCATGGCTACCGGGTCCTCTGGGGGATCCTCTCCCTCCGGCTCCTTGCCGCCGGAACCTTCTCCGTCACGCCGGTCTTCCGCGGATATGACGGCGGGAACGGTAACCGCGACGGCGTTTCTCTCTACGGGGGCTTCTCCGCCATCCCGCGACGTGTTTGTCCCCGATTCCCCGCCGCCGGCGATCTCGTCGCCTGACGGCGCGGCCGAGAGGGATAGCGTCGACATGAGCCCCTTGTCCCCAACGCGCGCGGAAAGGCGGACGATCTCCCCGTCGTCGGCCGCCGGGGCCTCGTCCCCGTAGCCCGCGCTTGTCCTGCGTCCGAGAACGGGATCTTCGCCCGAAGGGAGGCTCCACGTAGTCGTGGCAAGGCGCTCGGAATACGACCAGGCGCGTCCTTTCGTCTCGAAAAAGGAACCGAGATAGGCGTAGTTTCTCGAGAGGGCGGAATCACGCTCTCCGAGCGACGCATACAGCGTGTCCGACCGGTTAAACTCGTCGAGCTCATAGTAGCAACGGGCCGCCCCGAGGGTCGCGAGGTTGTCCCGGGGATTGGCCTTCAGAACGGCGTTGTACCGTCCGAGCGCCTCGCGGTAGTCCTCCTCCAGGAAGGAGATGTTCGCGAGGTTGACGAGCGCGTGGCGGTTCCCCGCCCGCGCGGCGCGCGCGAATTGCTCGCGCGCCTTCGCGAGCATGCCGTACCGCCCGTAGAGCACGCCGAGGCGGTTTCTCGTATCGGATCTCTCCTCGCGTTCGAGCGACGCGAGGTAGGCGCGCACCTGGGACCGGATCTCGCGCTCGACTATGACGTCGAGCGAGGCGTCAAGGGCGATCGCCGTGCGTTCCTCGTCAGGAAGGGTAAACCGCGAAACCGCGCCCGGAACGCTTACCGGAGGATACTCCGCCCACGCCTCCCGGAGGGGAAGCAGCTGGGCCTGTCCGCGCGAGTCCGCGTCGCGCCACTCCTTGGCGCCGATCCTCCACGCCTTCGAAAAGCCCTCGCGCGTCATGGTGATCTCCACCGGAACCCAGGCCGTGCCGCCGCTGTAAATGAGCTCTCCCGGAGCATGGTAGTCCCGGCGGGCCTCCTCCTCCGTCATGCCGGAGGAGAACGCCGCGTATATGTGCCCGGGAACCGTCACGAACGCCGTCTCTATGCCGAGAGACTCGAGCAGAGAGCAATAAAGTATCGAAAGGTCGTCGCAGTCGCCGCCGCGGTACATGAGGGTCTGATACGGGTACTGGAGGAAATCGACGGAGGAAGAACCGGTGTTTTCGGCGTACGCGCTCGTCGGGTCTATGACATAGTTTATCCCGAAGGCGTTAAGCGCCTCGAACACGCCGGCGGCGTACTGCACGTTCCGGTTGACGCCGGCCCGGTACCGGTCGCGCACGACGTTCGACACGTATTTGGAAAACCACATCGCTCCCGGATCCTTCGAGGAGGCGAACGCGGCGGCGCGCCGGTCATCCTGCCAGTTCATGGCGTTGCGGTGGTAGACGGGTATCTCCACGGGAATCTCTACCCGCCTTCTCGAACCGAGGCTTCTGTATTCCACGATTAGCGTGGCCGGCGCGGAGACGCGCTCGGTAAGCTCGAGCATTCCCTCGTTGAAGAACGCGATCAGAGGAATCTCGACCGAATCGCCCTTCTCCACGACGCGACTGGTCGCGCAGAGTTTCGGCTGGGCCATGTAGCGTTCCAGATAGAACGAGGTTCGCACGTCGGTGATGGCGTTCGGCTCGAGATTCCTCACCGTCACCGTGGCGAACGGATTCTCGTCGTACCATGAGTAAAACACCGGGAACACCGGCGCCTGATCGTGCGTTACCGCCTCGATGCGGTATTCCGGACTGATGAGCTCGTCAAGATCGACGGTAATCGAGGCGCCGATCGTGACGGCGTTCATGAAGGGCCTCGGGGTATAGGCATAATGCCGGAACGCGGCCAGCAAAGAGGCCCTGAGGGCCGGGGATACGTTATACGTTCCGCCTAACCGGACGCCGGCGGATATGCCCGAGATGCTTTCCGTCTCGCGGTTCGCGGAATAAACGCCCGCGAGGATGTCGCCCCGGAGGCTGAAGCGGTCGCTGAGGCGAGCGCGCGCGGTGGCCCCGACGCTACCGTCGGTAAGCGCGACGCCGTCGACGTTTTCGAGCGCGACGTTGACGTACTCCGCCTGCGCGAAAAACCCGAGGTACGGCGCCGGCATGACGTCAAGGACCAGCGCTGCGCCGAAACCGCTTTGCAGGAGACTGTCGCCAACGGGAATGTAGTAGCCGGGGATAAAGCTCGCCTCGAAAACCCAGTCGGCGGGGACCGAGGCAACGGGGCCGAAACAGAGGGCGGCGACGAGGGGGCACAGACGGGAAAACCGCGTGGCGAAATGCCGCGCGTGCTTCCCGCGCGAAGGGGGAGCTTCGCCCGACGCGCCCGTGAGAGGCTTCCCTTTTACCGTCCGCTTCCGAATTAGCATTCCGTCCGTATCCTTCCAGATTCCCTTGCCGTCGCCGCGGGGGTGCGGCGAATCACTCTTCCAGTTCCAATCGGGCCCGCTCAAGGCCGCCCTTTGCCGCGCGGTTGTCGGGTTGGGCCGCGAGCGCCTCCCTGAACCACCTCGATGCAGTCGCGAAGTCCCGCTCAAGCAGGGCGATGTTGCCGAGATTCACCATCGCGGCGACAGAACCCGTTTTCGCGGACCGCCGGTATTCTTCCTTCGCCTCGGCGTACATTCCCGCGCGCACGTACAGCAAACCCAACTCGTTGTAGAGCGTCGCGTTCCCGCCCTGGGCGCGGATGCGACCCTGCGCCGACTTTATCTTGGGACCGAATTCGGCGGTAATGTACCTGAGCATCGCGGTATCCACGGCCTTGGCGACGAGCGTCTCGGCGGGTTTGTCGAATTTGGCCTCGTTCCCGGTGATGCTCGTTGGAGGATATACCTTCCAGGCATCCCGAAGCGCGATGACGTCGGCTGAAGCCTCTCCGCGAAGGACGGGTTCGAGGGACTGCACCGCGCCGTACCAGCTGTTCACGAATCCCTCCCGGAACGAGGCGGTCGACAGGGGGATCCATACCTCGTCGCCGAGCACGAGATACCGCGACTCCTCCGCAAAAAGGCCGCGCGCCTCGTCGGGGCCGATGCCGAGCGAAAAGGCGACGATAAAGTCTCCATCGAGGGGGATGAAGGCGGCCTTGATGCCGACCGATTCGAGGAGCGCCGCGACGAGCAAGCCGATGTCGTCGTAATCGCCGGAACGGTAGGCAAGCGTCTGGAAGGGATACTGGACGAAGTCGATGAGTGCCGGATCGCGATGATAGGAGACGTACGGGGTCGAATCGTCGCGCGACCAGACGAGGCCTCCCGCGCGAAGGCCCTCGAAAAGATACATGGCAAACTGCATGTTACGGTTAAGGCCCGTGCGGAGGCGGCCCCGGGCGATTCCGACAAGATACTTCCCGAGGTCGAGCACCTCCGGCGAATTCGGCGACGCGAAGGCCGCGAGCGAGGAATAGTCGGTCCAGCGAACGCTGTTGCGGTTGAAGACCCTCACGACGACCGTTTCCGCGGCCGTTTTTCTCGATCCGAGCAGGTTGTAGGTGACAATGACCTCGCCGGGTATCTTCCCGTCTTCCGTAAAGTTGAAAAGGGTCTTCGCGAAATCGGCGTACAGCTGGACGTCCACCGATTGCCCCTTTCCGAGGTACGGAATTGTGGCGCAGGGCATCGGCGAGGCGGTATAGTTTCCCGCCGCGAAGGTGACGGTCACGTCCCGAATCTCGGCGGATTCGCGGTTCTGTATGCGAAGCGTCCCGATCCCGTTCTCGCGGTACATGCCGAAAAACAGGGGAAACACCGGGTCTTGCTGGTCGAGCGTGACGGAAAGATTGCCGCGGGAGGGTTTCGTGTCGATCGCGTATCGCGCGGAAACACCGAGCGTTACGCAGTCGTTGAGGTTATCCGGGGCGTTTTGCATGTAGCTGATGTATCCCCCGCTCGCGGAAAGGGAGAATGCCGGGGTGAATCGGAAGCCGCCCTCGAGATACGCGCGCCAATAGCTGTACACATGGGTACTGGAATCGTTCATGGCCTCGAATACCCCGACTGACGCCCCGGCACGGGTGACGATTCGGGACGTTGGATAGTAAAAGCCGCCGACCGAGGCGCCGACCGAATAGAACTCGACGGTCGAACTCGCGCCGTTAAGGGTGCTGACCGTGACGCCGAATTCGGGGCCGAGGGATACATGGTCAAGAAAATCGAAATCAACGTTGAAAAAAGCCCCTCCGCCGTAGGAAAAGACGGACGTCGACTCGCTCCCGACCGGAAAGGTCACGACGGGAGTGAGCCTGAAACCGATATCGAGGGCTTTGGCCGGGAAGGTATACATGCATGCGAGACAGACGATACAACCCATTTTTTTTGCAAATGCGGTCACGTCAAACCCCTTTGGACACAAACTTTTTAATTTCTCGTATCGGCGAAGTCTTGGTGCGTAGCGTTCGCTGTTCCTATGCGGCATTCGGCCGGCACAAGCGAGACAAGAAGTACCCGACGCTACTCAACACGAATAAAGCAGGAATGCACTTTCAGCTAATCGTTGTTTCTCCGCAGACGTATACGTACTCTGCTATAAAGGAAATCATAGCACAGTAAATTGGAGAAAACAACGGTTTTTGGGGGTTATGCACGACAAAAAAATCAATTTTATTACATATCTCTTGTGACCGTCAAAAGGGTCACATGGGGAGGGACCTCGCACAAAGCGCGTGGCAAACCCTCCGCGCTCGTAGGCCGCGGAGGGGGCGCCTTACACCGTAAACCCGCCCAGCTTCTTGAAGTCGAGGGTCGCGAAATAGTCGTCCTCGGTCTCGCGGCGGCGTATCTCGACGATTTTCCCGTCCTCGCGGAGCAGGAGCTCGCCCGCCCGGAGCTTGGCGTTGTAGTTGAATCCCATCGCGCGGCCGTGCGCGCCCGCGTCGTGGATGACGACGAAGTCGCCCTTCTCTATCGCGGGCAATTGCCGCTGGACGGCGAACTTGTCGCAGTTTTCGCAGAGGGAGCCGACCACGTCGTAAACCCGGTCGTGCGGGGCGTTTTCCTTGCCGACGACGCTCACGTGGTGGTAGGCCCCGTACATCCCCGGGCGCATGAGGTCGGCCATGCTCGCGTCGAGGCCGACGTACTCCCGGTAGATGTGCTTCTCGTGGATCGCCCTCGTGACGAGCCAGCCGTAGGGTCCGGTCACGGGCCGGCCGCACTCGAAGTAGATCGCGACGGGATCAAGCCCCGCCGGCACCATGATGCGGTCGTAGGCCTCGCGGATGCCGCGCGCGACGTAGTCGTAGTCCACGGCCTTCTGTCCCGGCTTGTACGGAATGCCGATGCCGCCGCCCATGTTGACGAACTCCACGGCGCAGCCGGTCTTTTGCTTGATCTCGGCGGCGAGCTCGAAAAGGAGAACGGCCGTCTCGACGAAGTAGTCGGGATTGAGCTCGTTCGAGGCCACCATCGTGTGGAGGCCGAAACGCTTCGAGCCGCGCTTCGCCGCATCGGCGTAGGCCTCGAGTATCTGCGGACGCGTGAGTCCGTATTTCGCCTCCTCGGGCTTCCCGATGAGGGCGTTCCCCTCCTTGAGGGGACCCGGATTGTAGCGGAAGCAGATGAGCTCCGGCAGGCCGCCGATCGCCTTCTCGAGATAGTCGATATGCGTTATGTCGTCGAGGTTGATCGTCGCGTCCTTGAGGTTCGCGTACACGTACTCGCGCTCGGGCGTCTCGTTCGAGGTGAACATGATCCTCTCGCCCGTGATGCCGGCCTTCTCCGCGAGGATGATCTCCGGGAGGCTCGAGCAGTCGGCGCCGAAGCCCTCCGCGGCGAGTATCTTGAGGATGAAGGGGTTCGGGCAGGCCTTGACGGCGAAGTACTCGCGGAAGAGCGGAAAGCGCGAGGCGAAGGCGCGCGTGAAGCGCCTCGCGTGCTCGCGGATGCCGCGCTCGTCGTAGAGGTAAAAGGGCGTCGGATACTGCGCCGTCAGGCCTTCAAGATCCCGCAGGGTCAGGGGAAAGGGCTTGTCGCTCATCCGAAAAAGCCCTTCGCCTTGAGGAGCTCGGCGTTGAGGATGCCGCCGCCCGCCGCGCCGCGCACGGTATTGTGCGAGAGGCCGACGAAGCGCACGTCGAAGAGCGGACACTCCCGCAGTCGTCCGACGGACACGGCCATGCCCTTGCCCTCGTTCCGGTCGCGCCTCGGCTGGGGACGGTTCGTCTCGTGCCGGACGATGATCGGCACCTCGGGCGCGAACGGGAGACCGAGCTCCTGGGGAAGGCCCCGGAAGGAGGTCCAAATCCGCTCGATTTCCTCCAGGCTCGGCTTCTTCGCGCCGAACTCGAGGCTCACGCAGGCGGTATGCCCGTCGATGACGGGGACGCGGTTGCAGTGGGCGGCCACCTTGAGGCCGTCGAAATTGACGATCTTGCCCGACTCGACCGTGCCGAATATCTTGGAGGGTTCCTTCTCGGTCTTTTCCTCCTCGCCGCCGATGAACGGAACGACGTTGTCGATCATGTCGAGGCTCGGCACGCCCGGATACCCGGCGCCCGAGACGGCCTGCATCGTGGAGACGAACATGCGCTTCACCTCGTAGCCCGCCTTCATGAGGGCGTAGACCGGGATCATGTAGCTCTGGATCGAGCAGTTCGGCTTGACGACGACGAAACCGGAGTCCCAGCCGTGCGCCTTCTTCTGGGCGGCGATCACGTCGAGGTGGCTCGCGTTGATCTCCGGGATGAGCATGGGCACGTTCTCGGTCCAGCGGTGCGCGCTCGCGTTGGAGACGACCGGGATGCCGAGCGCGGCGTAGGCGTTCTCGAGGGCCTTGATCTCGTCCTTGCTGTCGAGCTCGAGGGCCGAGAAGACGAAGCGGCACTTGCCCTTGGCCTTGTCGGGAAAGTTCGCGTCCTCGATGACGAGGTCGGCGATCCCCCCGGGGACGTTCGCCCCGAGAAGCCACTTGTTGGCCACGACCTCGCCGTACTTCTTTCCGGCGGATCGCGGGCTCGCGGCGACGTACGCGACCTCGAACCAGGGGTGGTCGCGCAAAAGGTTGATATAATTCTGGCCCACGGCGCCGGTGGCGCCGAGGATGCCTACGGGGATCTTGTTGCTCATAGTTCGTTTACTCCGGTCAGCAGAATGTGTCGGCGTCCTTTCCGGGCGCCGCGAAAATACCCGCCTCGATAAAGGCGGCCTTGAGCTTTCCCTCGTTCTCTTCCATCAGCTTGCACAAGGGCAGGCGCAAGGAACCGGCGGGAAGCCCGAACATGTTCATCGCGGCCTTTATGGGGACGGGATTCGTCTCGATGAAGGCGGCCTTGAACGCGGGAAGCAGTTTGTAATGAAGCTCCCGCGCTTTCTCGAAATCGCCCGAGAGGGCGGCCGTCACGAGGGCGGTAACCTGCCTCGGCGCGATGTTCGACAGGACGGAGATCACACCGTCGCCGCCCATCGCCGCGAGCGGCAGGGCATACGCGTCGTCGCCGGAAAGCACGGAGAAATCCGGCTTCTTCCGCTTGATGGTCTGGATCACGTCCATCATCTGGCCGATGTCCCCGGAAGACTCCTTGACGCCCGCGATGTTCGGCAGCTCCGCGATGCGCGCGAGAAGCGGCGTGGAGATGTTCTTGCCGGTGCGGCCGACGATGTTGTAGACGATGATCGGGATGCCGACCTTCGCGCACTCGGCGAAATGCCGGTAGATGCCCTCGTCGGTCGGTTTATTGTAGTAGGGGGTGACCACGAGCGCGTAGTCGGCCCCCTTGTCCTTGGCGCGTTTGACGTATTTGACGGCATCGCGGGTGCAATTGCTCCCCGCTCCGAGAATGACCGGGACCTTGCCCTTTGCCTCGGTCATCGCGATGTCGATCAGTCGTTCTTCCTCGGACTCGTCGAGAGTCGGCGTTTCGCCGGTCGTTCCGAGCGGAACGAGCCCCGAGATACCGCTTTCGAGCTGAAACCGTACGAGCTTCCGGAATCCCTCGAAGTCGATCGACTCGTTGGAATTCATCGGGGTGATCAGTGCGGTAAAGGCTCCGCGAAGCTGTGCCATAGCGCCTCCTAGAAACTGCGTTACCTTCGTGTGTAACTTTATACTACATTATTACATATTTATGCATTCTTTCAAGCCCTCGGGACCCCATCCGCCACTTTTTTACCCTATGAAGGCGTATATCGGATATACTGTTGAACCATGCGGCGAAAACAACTCTGGTTGACCGAGACGGCCCAGCGGATGTTCATCACCTGGACCACCTTTCTCGAAAACGACCTGCTCATCTATGCCTCGGCCGGGGCTTACGGCTTCCTTCTTTCGGCCCTGCCCACGGCGCTCATGGTGCTCGCCATCCTCGTGCGCGTGCTCCACACCGCCCCCGAGCGCATCCGCGACCTCTTCGGCCCGTATTCCGGCATCCTCCCCTCGGAGGACTTCGACCGCATCGTCTCCTCCATCACCTCCGTCAGGTCGGTGGGCCTGTTCGAGATCGTGCTCGGACTCTCGATTTTCTGGATGGCCCGGCGGTTCTTCACCTCGTTCCAGCAGGGGATGAGCGCGATATACCGCAAGCGCGGCAGGCAAAAGCCGATCAAGGAGACGCTCATCGTCATCTCGGGCGAGATAATACTCGTCATCCTCGTCGTGAGCATGTCCATCTTCCTCATCGCGGGAAGCGCGGTGTTCCGGACGATGTTCGCGCGGTCGCTCCTCGGGCCGGTCGTCTACACCCTCATGAAGAACCTCTTCCGCTTCGTCCCGCTCGGCATCATCGTCGTCTTCCTCTTTCTCGTCTATCTCTTCACGCCGAGGGAGCGCCCGACCTGGCGCGTCAGCCTGTTGTCTTCGTCCGCCTGCTCCCTGAGCTTCGCGGCCGTGCAGGCCGTGTTCCGGAGCTTCGTGAACATGACGCGCTACAACCTGGTGTACGGATTCCTGAGCAACGTCATCGTCATCCTCCTCGAGGTATTCGTCTTCTTCCTGCTCTTCCTTTTTTTCGCGCAGTTCCAGTATGTCGTGCAGTTTTACGAGAGCTTCCTCATTTCGCGCATTTACCGGCTTCCGGGACGCGAGGAGCGGAACCCCTTGCGGAAATTCGAGCGGAGGCTGTTCGCCCGTCCGGCCCTCCTCTACCGCAAATACGCCGTGCGGCTGAAGGAAGGCGAGACGGTCTACGCGGCCGGGGAGGACACGACGGACTTCTATTACGTGTGGAGGGGCTCCGTCCGCGTCACGACCCCTTCCGGGAACGGGGACGGGGAACGCGAGCGCGTTCACTCGTCGGGGGAGGTCTTCGGGGACCTTTCAGGGCTTATCGGGGGACGGCGCACCTCGACCGCGGTCGCCGCCTCGCCGGTCCTGCTTTTGCGCCTTCCCGAGCGCCTGCTCCGGGAGGCCATCGAAGTCGACGGCGCGATATCCAGGAAGACGCTCGGGATGGTTACGGGATATATACGCGAAACCCGCGGGGCGGCCGTTCCCTCGGAACACGAAATGTGATAGCCTCTTGCCGTAACGAGGTGCCTATGTGCGGAATTGTCGGTTACGTCGGTGACAAAGAAGCCACCCCCATTTTGGTCAACGCTCTCAAGAAACTGGAGTATCGCGGATACGATTCCGCCGGCATAGCCGTGCTGTCGGAGGGATCCCTCGTCGTCAGAAAGGCCAAGGGCGCTCTGAAATTCCTCGAACAGCGGATATCGACCGAGATCATACGGGGATCCATGGGGATCGGACACACCCGCTGGGCCACGCACGGGGAACCGAGCGACGCGAACTCTCATCCGCACACGGACGTCGCCGGGAAGATCGCCGTCGTCCATAACGGGATCATCGAAAACCACGCGAAACTAAAATCCTGGCTCGCCTCGCACGGGGTGTCGTTCCGCAGCCAGACCGACACGGAGGTTATCGCCCACCTCATCGATTTCCATTACAACGGCGACATCGTCGAGGCCGTCGTGGAGACCCTCAAGCGGCTCGAGGGCTCGTACGCCCTCGCGGTGATCTGCGAGTCCGAGCCCGGGCGAATCGTCGCGGTCAGGAAGGACTCCCCGCTCGTCGTCGGCGCCGGGACGGGCGAGAACATCATAGCCTCGGACGTGCCCGCCCTGCTCGAATACACCCGCGACGTCTACTACCTCCAGGACCGCGAGATCGCCGTCCTGTACCGCGACCGCGTCGATTTCCTCGACGGGGACGGCGCGCCGGTCGAGAAGGAGCTGAGCCACGTCGAGTGGGACGTCGCCGCCGCCGAGAAGGGCGGGTACGAGCACTTCATGCTCAAGGAGATACACGAGCAGCCGAAGGCGCTCGCGGACACCCTGCGCGCGCGCATACGCGCGAACGGCGCCAAGTCGATACACCTCGAGGAAATCGGCTTTGACGCCTCCTGGGCCGAGGCGGGACGCGTCATGATAACGGCATGCGGAACGGCCTGGCACGCGGGCGTGGTCGGCAAGTACGCCTTCGAGCGGTTCGCCCGGATCCCGACCGACGTGGACATCGCGAGCGAATACCGCTACCGCTCGCCCCTGTTCAATCCCAAGGACATCTTCATCATCATAAGCCAGTCGGGGGAGACGGCGGACACCCTCGCGGCGATGCGCATGGCCAAGAAGGGCGGCGCGCGCATCATCGCCATCACGAACGTGGTCGGCTCCACGCTCGCGCGCGAGGCGGACCTCGTCATGTACACCTGGGCGGGTCCCGAGATCGCCGTGGCCTCGACGAAGGCCTTCACGACCCAGCTCATGTGCGTCTACCTCATCGCCCTCCAGTTCGGCTATCTCCGCAAGACCATCGACGGGGAAACCCTCACGCGCTACATCGACGCCCTCGAGGCGATTCCCGGCCAAGCGGAGCGCATACTCGCGAACAAGGGCGACATCCAGCGCTTCGCGAGCCTGAGTTTCAACAAGACGAAGGCCTTCTTCATGGGCCGGCTCTTCGACTTCGCGATCAGCCTCGAGAGCGCCCTCAAGCTCAAGGAGATCAGCTACACCCACTCGGAGGCCTTCGCGGCCGGCGAACTCAAGCACGGCCCGATCGCCCTCGTGGACGACGCGACCCTCGTCGTCGCCGTCTGCACCCAGCGCGCCCTCTTCGACAAGATGGACTCGAACATAAAGGAGGTGAAGGCGCGCGGCGCGACGGTACTCGTCATCACCTACGAGGGCGAGTCCTTTTTCGACGGCACGGCCGACGAGGTGTTCCGCATCCCGCCCGCCCCGGACGAGATCACGCCGATACTGTCGGTCATCCCGAGCCAGCTCTACGCCTATTACTGTTCGGTACAGCGCGGAAACGACCCCGACAAGCCGAGGAACCTCGCGAAGAGCGTGACGGTGGAATAGGTCAGCCGGGGGAAACCTCGCCGGCTATCGCGCGCGCCATGTCGAGAAACCGGGGCTCGTCCATCGCGGAGCGTTCCACCCGGAAACCGACGGCGCCCGGATGCCCGCCGCCGTTGACGATGCCGAGACGGACGAGAACCTCCCGAAGGTCGATCCCGGAATACCCTTGCGCGCGCCTGAGGCGGAATTGCGCGAACGGCGAGACCGAGGGATCGTCGAAATACCCCACGAGACCGAGTTTGCCGCTCCGCTCGGCGAGTTCGTCGGCGAGATTCTTGGATACGGCCACGAGGGTCTCCTCCCCGAAGCGTTCCGCGAGATATCCCGAGGCCTCGGGCCCCACGAACGCGTACGCGAGGTTCGCCATCTCGCGCACGTCCGCGGACAGCTCCGCGTGGCAGGCCTCCTCCTCGTCGGACAGCCGCTTCAGTGTGTCGAATACCTGTTCCTTGGTCGAAAAGTTCGCGCTTCCGCGCCTCGTCTTCTCGGCGAGCAGTCGCTCGAACAGCGAGCTGAAATATCTGTAGAACATGAGCTCGCGCCTCGTCGAGATGAACTTTCCCATCTGCGTGTCGCCGAGGATGCCCGAGAGGACGGCGAGCACCAGGTTGCGCGTCATCAGCTCGTCGATCTGGAATTCCGCCATGAGGGCCCGGTCCTCCTCCAGCTTGAGACTCAGGTACCCGATGATCTCGCAGGTACTCGAGGCGCGATAGACCAGGTTGTAGCCCTCGTCGCCGAAATAGCGGCTGTCGGACTCGAGATGGTGGTCGATCTCGATTTTCAGCACCCCGGGGTCTCGGCGCATCCGCTCGAAGAGCTCGGGGCGGTCGATCATGGAAGGCTTGGCCGTGTCGACGAGAACGAGCGTCGAGCAGGACGGGGGCGTCGGGCCGGTACAGACCTGGATCGAATTGAACCTGCAAATATTGAACAGGTACTCGAAATTCTCCTGCGCGCCGGGCCCGATGGCGATGACGGCCTTTTTGTTGAACTTGCTGGCCAGAAGGGAGAAGGCTACCATGGAGGAGACGCAATCCTCGTCGGGGTCCTTGTGACCGATGACGAGAAAGCTGTCGCGCTCCGCGAGGGCGCGGCCGATGCGCGAGACGATCGCCTTTTTTCTCGCGATCGACCCGGGTTCCCGCTTCGGCGCGTCCGGTTGTCCATCCGGCAAGATCGGTTCCATCCGAACAGTGTACCGCATTTCGGTAAAAAGGGAGAAAAAAACGCCTTTTGGGCGCAAAAAAACGCGATTGACACCGCACCCGTTCGCTTCTACCATAACGACATGAACGTCCTGCTATTTACGCTCTACGCCGTCTCCCACTGCGCCGGATTCGCCGGGATCGCCCTCATGATCGCGCTTCACGCCTACGATACCGACAGCAGGGGCCGGATGCTCGCGTACAACCTCTTTCTCGGCTCGTTCTTCCTGTATTTGCTGCCCTCGAACGCCGCCTTCTTCGCGCGCGCCTTTCTGGATACCGGGGCCCTGACCGGGGACTACTGGTATTACTCGGCGGACGCCGTCCGGACGAGCGTGCTCATGACGGCGGCCTCCGTGTTCTTCTGGTCGCTTCCGACCAAGACAGGCCCCCGCCGCACGCTTGCCGCCCTCCTCGCCCTATCCGCGCTCCCCCTTGCGGGACTCCTCTCGCACGCCCTCTGTCCCGCATTGTTCGGCCTCGACGACCCGGCGCGGGACGCCCTGAAGGCGGTTCTGATGCGCGCCCACGTATTCCTCATCGCGGGCCTGCTCGCGTGGGCGTCCCTGTACTTCACGAAGCGCCGCGTCTACGCGGTCGACAAGGAATGCGGGGAGATGATGAACCTTACCCGTTTCGGGAACCTGGTATTCATACCGGTGTTTGTCGGGGCTTCCTTCGTCAATTCCGGCATTGACCGTCCCTGGTTGCCCCTCTGCGCGGAAAATCTCTACTACCTGGTAATCCATGCGGCGAATATCGCCGTGCTCGCGCTTCGCGTCTTCAAGCCGGCCGATTCCGGCAGGGGCGTCGCCGCATCCCCGCCCGCGAACGACCCCTTCCCCGAGGCCGCGATGCGCGCGCTCCTGTGCCTGAGCGAATGCGAGCGGGGCATCGTCGAGCTGGTCGCGCGGGGTCAGGCAAACAAGCAGATCGCGGCCGACCTGCTCGTGACCGAGCATGCGGTGCGAAACCACATCTACCGCCTATTCAGGAAATTCGGCGTCAGGAACCGAGTGGAACTCGCGGATCTGTTTCGACAGCTGACCTCTCAAGGGACTCCGCCTCCCGGCTGAGGAAGGCCCCTTCGCCGAAGAGGCACGCGAGCTCCGTCCTGCTCTTTACGCCGAAACGCGAGAAAATGCGGAAGATGATGTTCTTGATCCGCGACACGTTCGAGCCGAGTATCTCGGCGATTTCTCGGTTCGTGGCGCCCCGCGTGACGAGCGAGATGATGAGGGACTCCTCCTGAGTGCAATCCGGGTACGAGGGAAGCTCCCCCGAAAGGCCGAATCTTCCCGCCCCCGCGGCGGCCGACTCCCGGGGCTCGTCCCTCTTCGCGAGATACGCCCGTCCTATCACGAAGGCGCTCGAGGAAAACATCAGGAAAAGGACGATGTTCACGATGCAAAAGGGATAGATGTCGTAGAGCTGGCCGCGGTACACGAAAAACCACTGAAGAAGGGCGAGCACGGCGTACGAGGAACCCGACAGGACGTTCGTCTTGCACAGGGAACGGTCGAAGGGGTCCGGTATCCTGGGAAGCCGGATGCCGAGGATGACGAGAACGGCGACTACGGCGAAATAGGAGAAGTACATGACCCCGTTGACCAAGAGGAGCCTGAGCACCTGGTTCGGGATGCCGCGCTCAAGGACGGCGAGCGCCGGAAGGAAGGCGAGCGGGATGACGGCGGCGGCCACGGTGGCGCGCCTCACGACCGTCGCGCGCCCGGAAAACGCGTATCCGAGGGCGACCCACGAAAGTGAAGAGAGAAAAAAGGACATGGTAAGCATGTAGAGGAGAAAAAACGCGATCGTCGACTCGATGTCGGCCATCCCCCGGACTTCCTGCAGGTAGTACACGACGTTCCGGAAGAGCAAAAAGGCCAGTGAGGCGACGATCCAGAGACAGTAGCGCGAGAGCGTGTGTACGCCGCGGGTCGCCTTCGTGATGGCGCACACCGCAAGGCACCCGACCGCCGCCGAATAGGAAAAAAAATACAGGAAGATATAGAAACCTTTCATCGAGACGAAGCCCCCGCCGCTACAGTGTACACCATCGTATGCGGGCTTCAAGTCGAAGACGAAAAAAACCGCGCCGCCGGCGGCTGTCGCGGATCAGGGCGCTTCGTTCCAGGCCTCGGCGAAGTTCCGCGCGATCCTATCGAGATACCAGCCGATAGTGCGGCGGTACGCGCGAAGGGAGAAAAAGAAGTCGAGAAATCCGTGTATCCTGACCCGGGCCCGGTACCGGACCGCGAACGCGTCGACGGCGGTTTGCGCCGCCACCCCGGGACCCGCGTCGGGCCCTGTTTGCCCCGCCTCGGGCGCCGGTGGCGCCTCACCGATCTCTATGGAGTATTCCGCCTCGCGAAGCGCGAAGGAGTCGCCGACGAAGCGGGCCCTGACGGACTGGAGGGAGCCGTCGGGGGCGCGGAGGATCCGCACGTCAAAGCGGTAGACGGACGGATCGGCGCCGAAGGATTTCAGCAACGGCAGGATGGCGTATACGTCGAGGGTGCCAGCGGGGAGCGATGACTCGACCTCCCCCTCCCCGCCGGCGTTCCAGACCAGGTCGAGGAGGTACACGAGCAGACGCTTCCCGTCGTCCCGCGGACCGTCCATCCCGGCGAGCATCCAGTTCCTCCAGCGCGGCACGTCGGCTATCAGGGACTCGGCCCGGGCGCGGTCGCCCGCAAGGAGGATGTACCCCGAAGTGACGAACACGTCATCGTCTCCCTGGACCGTGACCGGCTCCGGAAAGTCCAGAATCCCCGGATACGCCGGGGCCGCCGTCTCCGGCGAAAGGGACAGGGGAATACCGAGCGCCAAAACAACCGCCGCTACCCGGCGCGCGAAAGGCAGGGAATCCATGCGTCCAGTATACCCCAAAACGGCCGTCACGGGGCCCGCAGGGGCCAGGGGCCCGCAAGGGACAGGGGCGCGCGGCAAGGGCTCCTCCCGCGTTGCCTTCACGGTTCATCCCTGCTATACTGAGCCATGCCGAACGACAAAATTATCGTACTTGATTTCGGAAGCCAGTACGCGCACCTTATCGCGAAGCGTTTACGCCTCATGGGGTATTATTCCGAGATATCCCTTCCGTCCGCCCCGATCGAAACCCTCGCCGGGGCGCGGGGTATCGTTTTCTCCGGAGGCCCGTCCTCGGTATACGAGAAGAACGTTCCGGCCTTCAACAAGGAGATACTCTCGCTCGACATCCCCCTGCTCGGCCTCTGTTACGGCCACCAGCTGCTCGCGCTCGAGTCGGGCGGCACGGTCGCGAAGGCGGAAGTCGGGGAATTCGGCATCGCCCACCTCGTGAGAAAGACCGGCTCGGGAGACCCCTGCCCGGAAAGCCCGATCTTCAGGGGAGTCGATTTCCCCGCCCAGGTCTGGATGAGCCACCAGGACGCGGTCGTGTCGCCGGCTCCGGGGTATCGCGTCATCGCCTCGACGAAGGACTGTCCCTACGCGGCCCTTGAAAACGCCGAAAGAAGGCGGTGGAGCCTTCAATGCCACGTCGAGGTGAAGGACACGCCGGACGGGGACCGGATACTCGGGAATTTCGCCCTCCTCTGCGGCATGGCCAAAAACTGGAGCCAGGACCGCGTCCTCGAGCGCATCATGGAGGACATCCGCGCCCAGGCGGACCGGGACGGCAAGAGGCGCAAGGTACTGCTGTTCCTCTCGGGCGGCGTCGACTCGACGGTCGCCTTCGCCCTGCTCAACAACGCGCTCGGGCAGGACCGCGTGCTCGGGCTCCACATCGACAACGGTTTCATGAGGAAAAACGAGAGCGCGACGATCGCGGAGCGGTACCGCGCGGCCGGCTTTTCCAATTTCATCGTCGAGGACGCGAGCGGGAAATTCCTCGCGGCCATCAAGGGCGAGGCGGACCCGCAAAAAAAGAGGAAGGCCATCGGCGAGACCTTCATCACCGTGAGGAACGACGTGGTCGCCCGCCTGAACCTCGACGAAAGCGAATGGCTCCTCGGCCAGGGGACGCTCTACCCGGACATCATCGAATCGGGCGGCACGAAAAACTCGCACACGATCAAGACGCACCACAACCGCGTCGAGGGCATCCAGGCGCTCATCGAGCGGGGCCTCATCATCGAGCCGCTCCGCGACCTCTACAAGGACGAGGTACGCATCCTCGGCAAGAAGCTCGGGCTTGACGACCCGCTCGTCTTCCGCCATCCCTTTCCCGGCCCGGGGCTTTCGATCAACGTGCTCTGCCACGGCACGGAGCGGGCCGATCCGGCGGAACTCCTTTCAGCGACGGAATCGGTCAGGGCGATCGACCTTTCGCGCGCCTTCGCGATGTGCGAGCCCCTGACGCGCGGGGCGGACCGCGAGGTCGGGAAGCCCTCGGTCAAACCGGCACTTGCCTCGGTCGGCGTGCTTCCCGTACGCTCGGTCGGCGTCCAGGGAGACTTCCGCACCTACCGCTTCCCGGCAGTCCTCTGCTTCGACGGCGTGTTCGGGGCCTTCCCCTCCTGGTCGGAGCTGGAACGGGCCTCCTCGGCCATCACGAACGGAAGCGACGCGGTCAACAGGACGGTCCTCGAACTCGCGGTTACCCCGGCTGCCGGCGGAACGTCCGTCGACCCTCTCGCGCGCTTCGGCGTCCGGGAGGCCTACTGCGACCGCCCCCGGCTCGACCAGACGCGGGAGGCCGACGAGATCGTCCTCGATGAGCTGAAGGCGTCGGGTTGGTACGGCCGGATATTCCAGCACCTCACGATCAACCTGCCGTGGTCGCGCGAAGCCGGGCATTGTTCGATCGTTCTCAGGCCCGTCGTTTCGGAGGACGTCATGACCGCCAGGTTCGCCCATCTCGACGTTCCGGTCCTGAAACACGTCGTCGACCGCATCATGGCGCTCGGCTACGTCGATGCCGTCTATTACGACATCACGAACAAGCCTCCCGCCACCTTCGGCTGGGAGTGACGCGATGGCGCGTGCGGTCAAAGTCGCGTCGGACGGAAGCGCAAAGGGACCCGTGCGGTGCGCGGTCATCGGGACGGGGCGCATAGGCTCGAGCCTCGAGACCGACCGGTTCAGGGAAAAGCCCGCGAGCCACGCGGGAGCGGTCTCGCGCGACCCGAACGCGGTCCTCGTGGCCGGCGCCGACATCGACCCGGACCGCCTCGCGGCTTTCGGCCGCCTCTGGCGGCTCCCCGACTCGGCACTGTTCGACGACGCGGACTCGATGCTCTCGGCCGCGGCGCCCGAACTCGTGTCGATAGCCGCCGACACCGAGGCGCACGTTCCACTTCTCATGCTCTGCCTCGAGCGCGAGGTTCCCGTCATCGTGCTCGAGAAGCCGGTGGGGGCGGACATCACGGAGGCGCGCGGCGCCCTGGCCGCGGTCGAGGCGGCCGAACGGGCGGGCACGAGCCGCGTCCTCGTGAATCACGAACGCCGCTTCGCCCGGGACTGGAGGCGCGCGAGGGAGATCCTGCGAACCCGCGAGCTCGGGGAACTCAGGTCCGTTCACGCGCGGCTCTACATGGGACTGAGAAAAACCCCGGCCCGCGTACTGTGGCATGACGGAACGCACCTCGCGGACATACTTTCGTTCCTTCTGGGCCCCTGGTCGGTTCAGGCCGTGCACGGCGACCCGGACGACGCGACCGGCAACCTCCTCGCCGTCGGCCGGACCGGCGCGATCGGCGCTGACGGCGCGGTCGGCACGGCCGGCGCTGACGCCGGGCAGAACCGCGCGAGTATCGTGCTGGACGTATCCCCGGGACGCGACTATCTCGCCTTCGAGATCGACTTCGACTGTTCCTCGGGCAGGCTTCGGTGCGGCAACGGCGTCTGGGAACTGTGGAAAAGCGAGCCGTCGCGCCTCTACGAGGAATTCCGCTCGCTCGCGCTTAAAAGCCGCCCCGGGAAAACCCCCTACCGCACAACGGGATACTTCTCGGGCATGATGGCCCACGCCGTCGCGCTCGCGCGGGATCCCCTGCTCCCCGTCGAGTCGTCCTTCAGGGACGGCCTTTCGGCGCTCGAGACGCTCGACGCGATAATCCGCATGGGACGGGACGGGCGGAACGAACCCTCCCGAACGGCCGGGGAGAAGGCCCAAAAGAGCCCGGACACCCTGTAAAACCGGTGCCTGTTGGGATATACTCGAGGACGACGCAAAAAAAAGGAGACCATCATGAAAACCATTCGACCTTTCGGCGTGGCGGCGATCGCCCTCTTGGCGGCGGTTACCCTGTCCCTTTTCGGCGAGTCGGGCACCCTCGTCGTGTCCATGACCGGGTTCAAATCCGATAAAGGCAAGGCCCTGCTTGTCGTCTACGACTCGAAGGAATCCTTCTCCAAGATCGAAATGGCGCGGGCCCGCGCGATGGTACCGGTGGTTGCGGGAAAGGCCCAGGCGGAGATAACGAACCTCCCGCCCGGCACATACTCGGTATCCGTGTTCCACGACGAAAACGGCAACGGCAAGCTCGACGCGAATTTCCTCGGCATGCCGAAGGAATCCTACGGGTTCTCCAATGACGCGCGCGGCAAGGCCGGTCCTCCCGAATGGGAGGCGACGACCTTCACCTTCGAAGGCGGAAAAAAGACGATCTCCATCACCCTCAAATAGGCCTCCGACACGCCGGGATCCCGACGTCCGGGCCGATCAAGGCCGATCCGGCGGCCGTCGGGCCGAATACGCCATAACGGTAACACATTCCCGCCCCCGGGGTGTTCATATATAGCGTATGCAGGATGAGAAAAGACCATGAAAGATTCCGGAACCGTTTCAATGGACGATTTTGACAGGCTGTACGGGACGTTCGGCCCGATGGTGCTCAGGCGATGCCGTTTCCTCCTGAAAGACGAGGAACGCGCGCTTGACGCCATGCAGGACACGTTCGTGCGGATTATCGAACGGCGCGAGAAACTCTCGGGCGCGTGCGCAAGCCTATTCTACACGGTTGCGACCACGGTATGCCTGAACAGGATTCGCTCCGAGCGGCTCCGCTCCGGCCCCCAAATCGACCATCTTCTCTCCGGGATCGCGGACTCAATCTCGGCGCGCCACGAGGATCTCGTGGACGCGGAGATCGTGCTCCAGGGAATCTTCTCGAACGTCCCGGAAACCACTAAAACGATTGCGTGCCTGCATTACCTCGACGGGCTGACGCTCGAGGAGACTGCCCGGGAAGTGGGCATGTCCGTCTCGGGCATCCGGAAACGGCTCGCCACGCTGAAAAAAGAGGCGCTGCAATGCGCGGGGGGTATACGATGAAAACGCCCGTATTATTCGCGGAAAAGGAAGCGATCATGCGCAAGGGGACCTTCCCCGAAGCGGCTGAAGGCATACGCGGAAGGGGCACGGCGGAGATCGACGGCCTCGTGGCGGAGATAGAGGAATCGGACCGGGACATCCTGTCGCGGTATCCCGTGGGGGCCATGCGGTCCGCGGTGGGGGCGAAGCTCAACGCCTCCGCCGGCCGCCGCCGCGTGACCTTCGCGGGAAACGCGTTTCGAGCGATGCGCGTCGCGGCGATGCCCGCGGCCGCCTGTCTCGTTCTGGCCGTGGCCTTCGTGACGACTCAGGGGCTCTCCCGGGGCGCGGGCGCGGACGACGTCCCGCTCGGCTCGCGAACCGCGGTCGCCTCCGGCGAACGCTCGAAGGGAACGGGTCCGAGGATACACGTCTACCGCAAGGACGGGACGGACGCCATCAGGCTGAACGGCGGAGACCGGGTCTCGGCGAACGACGCGCTTCAGATAAGCTATCTATCCAACGGAAACACCTGGGGCGTCATCCTGTCGGTCGACGGCAACGGCGTCATAACGCGCCACTATCCGGACGCGGGAAACGGCGCCGCGCCCCTGGACACCTCGGGGGAAGTCCCGCTCGCCTTCTCGTACGTCCTTGACGACGCGCCGAAATACGAACGGTTCATCTTCGTTTCGTCCCGTTCGTCCTTCCCAGTCGCGCCCGTCATCAGGGCGATCGAGTCCCTGTCGGCCGATCCGGACTTCGCGGCCCGCGACCTTTCGAAGTCGCTCCCGAAGGAACTCACCATCAGCGATATCGTCCTCGTAAAATAAGGAATACACCATGCACGCATACGCAACCGGCCGGCCGTCCGACACACGGCTCAGACTCACTCTCGCGCTCGTCGCGTTCCTCGCCCTTCCGGGCCTGGTGTGCGCCCAGCAGCCCAAGGCGGCGCAAAAGGGCCAGGCCCTTCCCGTAGAGCGGTTCGCGCTCTACGTCGCCGCGAACGACGGCGGTTCGACGAGGGAACCGCTCCGCTACGCCCTCTCCGACGCCGAGCGGCTCGCGTCGACGCTTTCGGAAATCGGCGGCGTCAGCCGGGAAAACAGCATGATACTGACGGATCCCGGCAAGGAAGATATAGACAGGGCGTTTGCCCGGTTCGCGACTATGGTCGCCTCCACGGCGGGCCGCGCGAAGCGGACCGAGTTCATCTTCTACTATTCCGGCCACTCGGACGAGAACGCGCTCCTGCTCGGCCCTTCCCGGGTCACGTATTCCGAGCTGAAGGCCTCGCTCGATCTCGTCCCGACCGACGTTCACGTCGTCATGCTCGACTCCTGCCATTCCGGCGAGTTCGTCCGGACCAAGGGCGGCTCGCGCCAGCGGCCGTTCCTCATCGACGACGCTAGCGTCGTCAAGGGTCACGCGTACCTTTCATCGAGCTCGGCGACGGAGTCATCCCAGGAATCCGACGTCATAAAGGCCTCCTATTTCACCCACTCGATCGTTACCGGGCTTCGCGGCGCAGCCGACGCCTCGGGCGACCGGAAGGTATCCCTCAATGAGCTGTACCACTACGCCTTCAATGACACCCTCTCCAGAACGGAAAAGAGCGACTACGGCCCGCAGCATCCGTCGTTCAACATCACCCTCGTGGGATCGGGAGACCTCATACTGACCGACATCTCCGAGGCGGAATCCGTGCTCATCTTCCCGAAGGCGGCGTCCGGCCGCTATTTCATCCGGACGTCCTCTGGGGCCCTCGTGTCCGAGATAACGAAGGTCGGCGGCACGGAACTCGCCCTCGCGATACCCGCGGGCTCGTACGCCCTCACCCATCTCACGCCGACCGCGACGGCCCAGGCGACGATCGACATCGCGAAGGGACAGCGGCTCGTTCTCGACGCGGCATCCTTCTCGCCGGTCGCGAGGTCTGCGGGCCGCGCTCGCGGCGACGCGGGGGAAGAGGAACCCGTCGCGGAGGAGGAGATCGAGTGGACGCCCTTCGCGATCGCCTTCGTGCCGGGCATCGAGTACCCCCCGGGGAAAACCGACAACGTCAACTTTTCCCTCGGCCTCGTCATGGCGAAGAACAAGCGGATCAGCGGGGCGCAAGGAAGCTTCCTCATCGGCTCGGTGACGGACGGCCTCACGGGCGTGCAGGCTACCGGCTTTGTCAGCATGGCGACCGACAAGGGCGGGGAAAACTCGCGCGGCGCCCAGCTCTCCGGCTTCGTCAACGTATTCTCCGGGGAGTTCCGCGGTTTCCAGGGTTCCGGCTTCCTCAACGTCGCCACGGGAGAGTTCCGCGGTTTCCAGGGTTCCGGATTCCTCAACATCGCCACGGGAAACCTCCGCGGCGCGCAGGGCTCGGGCTTCCTCAACGTCGCCACGGGAGAGTTCACGGGCGTGCAGGGTTCGGGCTTCATCAACGTCGCCAACGTCGTGCACGGGCTTCAGATCGGCGTTGTCAACGTCGCCAAGCAGAACACGGGCGTCTCCTTCGGCCTCCTGAACTTCATATGGGACGGCGTCATGGACGTCGGCGTCGCCATGGACTCGAACGGCTTCTTCTGGCTCCAATACCAGGGCGGCACCAAATGGTTCTACACGACCTTCATGATCGGGTACGACACGGACTGGAGCTGGGACAACGACGTGCAGACGGTTCATCTCGGGTTCGGCGTCGGAACGCGGCTCGAGCTGACGAAGCGCGTGTCGCTCGACTTCGAGCTTTTGACGCGCGCGGTGATCGACCTCAGCGACGGGAATCCCTACGCGCAGAGGATAAAGGACGGCGAGCATATCGACCTTGACACCGAGGCGCAAAGGAAAGACTTTTACGAGGAAACGGTCGCTGGATACATACCGTCCCTGCGCGTGTCGCTCAACGTCTCGCTTTTGAAGCATCTCGCCGTGTTCGGCGCGGTCTCGGCCGACGTCAGGATACTCGACTACAACGACGCCGCGTTCTCGCTGGGAACGCACGGAACGCCGTGGAAGATGGTCGAGGACCGCGTCTGGCTGTATCCGACGCTTACCTTCGGGCTGAAATTCTAAACCGACGAGGACCGAAAATGAAAAGATTATCTGCGATACTCGCCCTTGCGGCGATGGCGCTATACCTGTCGGCCGAGACGATCCGGGTGCGCGTGAGCGACGGCGAGCTCGGAATACCCCTCGAGGGCGCCGCCGTCGGCGAGCGGGGAAAGAGCGAGCGCTCGCTTACGGACGCCGAGGGACTCGCGACGATCGAGCTTCCGGACGGTTTCCGCCGGTCCTTCGTCGTGGTTGAGCTGCCCGGATACCGCCCGGCCAGCGTCCCCGTCCGCGAGGGACAGGGCTCGCTGGACGTCAGCCTCTCGATGACGGACGTCATCGAGGGGGAGGGCCTCGTCGTCGAGCGCGGCGTTCCCGGGAAATCGGACGAAAAGCCGGGCGTCTCGGTCGTCATGGACAGCAAGGACATGAAGACGACGGCGAACTTCGGGCTCGTGGAGGACGTCATGTCCTCGATCAAGACCCTGCCGGGCGTCGGATTCTCCGGCGGGTGGAGCGCGCAACCCTCCATACGCGGCGGGTACCCCAACGAGATGGGCACCGTCCTCGACGACGTCTACGTGCTGTACCCCTTCCATTGGGGCGGCGCGTTCTCGATCTTCAACCCGAACATGGTCGATACCGCCAAGATGTCGCACGGCGTGTTCTCGGCGCGGTACGGCCGCGCGATGTCGGGGCTTCTGGAAGTGACGACGGTCAAGCCGGACTCCGGCCTCGTCCGGGTGACCGGGGGCATCTCGACGACCTCGTGCGACCTTTTCGCGCAGGTCCCGCTCGGCGACAAGGCGGGCGCCTTCCTCGGCGGCAAGGTGACCTACCTCGAGTCGATGCAGTTCCTCAACGACGTCGTTCTTGACGCGGAACCGAAGCTCTCGGAAACGATACCGACGATGCCCTTCATCCGCGACTTCTACGCGAAG
>LVBL01000093.1 GCA_001604405.1 Spirochaetales bacterium Spiro_10 | reverse complement strand
ACCGCGCCCTGCCCAGAAAGCCAGGGCGCGGTTTCCGCGAAGGGGTATCATTCCATGAAATAGGTCTTGAGGGGCGGGAAACCGTTGAATTCGACCGAGGCGTAGCTCGAGGTATAGGCGCCGGTGGTGAGCCAGTAGAGGCGGTCGCCGATCTTGAGATCGAGCGGCAGGCGGTACTTGCAGTCCTCGTACATGATGTCCATGCTGTCACAGGTGGGGCCGGCGAGGATCACCTCGCCCATCTTGACCGAGGGGGCGTCCTTGCTCGTGACGATGGGGTACTTGATGGACTCCCCGAGCGTCTCGATGAGGCCGTTGAACTTTCCGGTGTCGCAATAGACCCAGCGGCTGAGGGCGGTGTTGTTCTTGCGCGAAATCAGCACGACCTCGCTGATGAGGATGCCGGAATCGCCCACGAGGGAGCGGCCCGGCTCGAGGATAATCTGGGGGATTTCGTCGCCGAAGTCGTCCCGGAGATACCGGGTGATCTCGGATGCGTACTCGGAGAGATCGTTCGTCGGCTGGGTGTAATTGGCGGGGAAGCCGCCGCCCATGTTGATCATCTGGAGCTTGATGCCCTCTTCTTCCTCGAGGCTCGTCATGAGGTACTTGGTTTTGGCGATGGCGTCGTTCCACTGGCCTATGTCGCGCTGCTGGCTGCCGACGTGAAAGGAAATCCCGTAGGGGGTCAGGCCGAGATCGCGCGCCTGCACGAGGAGGTCGTAGGCCATGTCGGGATGGCATCCGAACTTGCGGGAAAGCGGCCAGTCGGCGGTTACCGAGTTCTCGACCAGGATCCTCACGTACACCTTGGAACCGGGGGCGTACTTCGCGATATTCTTGAGGTCTTCCTTGCTGTCGGTCGCGAACATCCGGATGCCGCGCTCGAAGAAGTACTCGATGTCTTTCGCCTTTTTGATGGTGTTGCCGTAGCTGATGCGCTCGGGCGCGACCTCCAGGCCCATGACCTTGTCGAGCTCGAAACGCGAGGCGATGTCGAAATTGGAACCGAGTTCCGAAAGGAGCGAGATGACCTTCGGCGCGGGGTTCGCCTTGACCGCGTAATAAATCTGTGCAAAGGGGAAGGAATTCTGCAGCTTGATGAAGTTTTTCTTGATAGTCCGCAGGTTGATTACCAAACAGGGCGTTTCGAGTTTTTCCGAAAACTCGAGAAAACGGTGCCAATCGGCATCGCCGATGTATTCGTCTCTATTCAATTAGTTTAAAGATCCCTCCCTTGCAAAACAGGCTGATTTTTGCACTATAGTGTCACGCACCGGTTGTGTCAATTATTGAAATTGCGGATAATGAAAATATGACGGTTCTTATGCAAATTGGCGCCCTCTTCACCCTCATGGCGATCGGATTTCTCCTCGGAAAGCTCTCCGTCGTGGAGGGTACGGCCTTGAAGGGATTGTCCAACCTGATAATCAAGGCAGCCCTTCCCGCCCTCATTCTGACGTCCCTGCAGCGTCCGTTCAGCCCGGAGCTCTTCTCGGGGGCGATGGTTACCCTGGTCGTGGCGACGGTCTTCTACCTCTCCATGATACTGCTCTCGTATGCCGCCGTCAGGCTCCTGAAAACCCCGAAACGCCAGGTCGGCGCGCTCGTGTTTTCCCTCGCGTTTTCCAATGCGGGCTTTGTGGGATTCCCCGTCGTGGTTTCGATTTTGGGGCAAGATTCCCTCTTTTTGGCTGCGATCCACAACATCCTTTTCAATCTTCTCGCCTTTTCGGTGGGTATCGCCATTGTTTCCGGCACATCCGAACGGGGAGAAACC
>LVBL01000092.1 GCA_001604405.1 Spirochaetales bacterium Spiro_10 | reverse complement strand
CGTCCTTTCGGGCCTGGCCTATGTCGCCTTCAGCCAGGGCGGCGGCTACGTCGAGATGATCCCGCTCGAATACTACGGTATCCTCACCGACAAGAGCATCGCGGCTATCCCGCTTTTCACGCTTGCCGGATTCCTGCTCGCGGAAGGAAGCGCCGGAAGAAGGCTTCTCGAGGTCGTGCGTTCTGGCGTCGGCTGGATAAAGGGCGGGCCGGTCATCGCGGCGGTCATCGTCGCGACGGTGTTCACCACCTTCACCGGGGCCTCCGGGGTCACCATTCTCGCGCTCGGCTCGCTTTTGACGGTCATCCTGACCGGCAGCGGATACAAGCGCGACGACGCCGAGTCCATCGTCACCGCCTCGGGCTCCATCGGCATGCTCTTCCCCCCGAGCCTCGCGATCATCATCTACGGAACGACGAACATCTTCACCGTCGACATCTTCGACCTGTTCAAGGGCGCGATCATTCCGGGGGCCCTCATGGCGCTTTCGATGATCTTCTTCGGTATCGCGAAGGGCAGATCCGTGACGCGCGCGCGTTTCTCCGCGCGTGATCTCGCGCTCTCCCTCCGCGGCGGAATCATGGAACTCATCCTTCCGATCGGTATCGGCTTCGGCTACTTTTCGGGATTCTTCTCGCTCATGGAGACGGCGGCCTTCGCCGCGGTGTACGCCTTCGTTCTCGAGGTGTTCATCCGCGGGGATTACTCGCTTTCGCAGGCCGCAAAGGTCGTCGTGAAGAGCATCCCCGTCGCCGGCGGCGTGCTGGTCATCATCGGCGCCGCGAAGGGTCTCGCGTTCTTCCTCATCGACGCGGGCATTCCCTTCATGCTCACGGACTTCGTGCTGACCTTCGTCCACTCGAAGTACCTCTTCCTCTTCCTGCTGAACATCCTGCTGCTCGTCGTCGGCTGCCTCATGGACCTGTACTCGGCCATACTGGTCGTATCGCCCCTCATCATCCCCGTCGCGGAGTCGTTCGGCATACACCCGGTACACACCGGCGTCATCTTCCTGACGAACCTCGCGCTCGGCTTTCTCACGCCGCCTGTCGGCATGAACCTCTTTATCGCGAGCTACACCTTCGAAAAGCCGGTCGT
>LVBL01000091.1 GCA_001604405.1 Spirochaetales bacterium Spiro_10 | reverse complement strand
CTACCCCGTATCGAAGGGGATCTTGTAAGGTGAGCCGGACGAGTACCGCATGGACGTTCCTGACCAATCACGCGCACGTGCTCGTGTGTCTCGCGAGCCGGGACGATCTCAAGATCAAGGAACTGGCGTCCGTCGTGGGAATCACGGACCGGGCCGTGCAGCACGTGATCTCCGATCTGGTACAGGCCGGCTATCTCGAGCGGCGGCGCGACGGAAGGCGGAACCGGTATGTGGTCAACCGGCGGCGTTCCCTCCGGCATCCCGTCGAGGCGCGGACAATGGTGGACGAATTGCTCGGACTGATATTGAATAACGAAACCAGGAGGGAGGAAGGAATGCAGGCGATTACCGAAACGAACATCGCGGAACTCAAGAAGCTTTTTAGCGGGAAGGTGCGGGACATATACGAGGTCTCGCAGGACCGCTGGCTCATCGTGACGACCGATCGCATCTCGGCGTTCGACGTCGTATTCGGCGAGGGGATTCCCATGAAGGGCGTCTATCTCAACCGCGTCGCCAACCACTGGTTCAAGACGATAACCGGAATCAAAAACCATATCGTTTCTTACACTCCCGAGGTCGAGCTTCCCTTCCTGAAGAAATACCCCGGTATCCCGGAACGCTCGATCCTGGTCAAAAAGCTCAACCGCCTCCCCGTCGAGTGCGTCGTGCGCGGATACGTCTTCGGCAGCATCTGGGACGAGTACCGGACGCGCGGCACCGCCGGCGGCCAGAAACTGCCCGCGGGGATCGAGCTCGCCGGAATCCTTCCCGAGCCCATTTTCACACCCTCGTCCAAGGCCGAGGAGGGACACGACGAAAACATCACGATGGAGCAGTTTTACGAGGTCACCGGCCGCGAGATCGGCGACCGCATCCGCTCCGAGTCCCTGCGGATCTACCTTGACGCCCGCGAGCGCATGGCCAAGGAAGGGATCATCCTCGCGGACACGAAGTTCGAATTCGGTCTCGACGGATCGGGCGAACTCTATCTCGTGGACGAGGCGCTGACGCCCGACTCCTCGCGCTACTGGGTCGGCGGGACCTACGAGGTCGGAAAGAGCCCGGAAAGCTACGACAAGCAGTTTGTCCGCGACTATCTCCTCGAGATCAAGTGGAACAAACAGCCTCCCGCGCCCGCGCTTCCCGCTGTCATCGTGGAGAAGACGCGCGAAAAGTACGAGCAGATCGCAGAGATCGTGGAACGGGTGTAGGCCGGTCGCGCCATGCGTGAGCGGGACACTCTCTATCTGACGGACTTCTTGCGATCGGCGGACGAGCGCGCCCGGGCGGCGGAATTCCTGCGCTCGGGCGGCCTCGTCGTGATGCCGACCGAGACCGTGTACGGCCTCGCCGCGAACGCCCTTGATCCCCTTGCGGTCGCGTCGATTTACGTCGCCAAGGGCCGCCCTTCCGACAATCCCCTCATCGTGCACATCGCCTCCGTCGACGCGCTCGAGTCCGTGACGGCCGGCGCGGGCGAGGCGGCGCGTCGCCTGTTCGCCCGCTTTTCTCCCGGGCCGCTCACCCTCGTCCTTCCCCGTTCGCCGCGGCTTCCGGCGACCGTCACCGGCGGGCTCGAGACGGTCGGGATCCGCATCCCCTCCCATCCGGCCGCGCTCGCGCTCATCGAGGCCTCGGGGTTGCCGCTCGCGGCCCCCTCGGCCAACCGCTCCGGTCGCGTAAGCCCGACGAGCTTCGCGATGGCGCGCGTCGAGATGGCCGGAAGGGTCGACGCGATCATCGACGGCGGCGATTGCGCCGTCGGCCTCGAGTCCACCGTCGCGCGGGTTACGGACGGGGCCGTCGTGATCCTCAGGCCCGGCGCCGTCACGCTCGAGATGATCCGCGACGCCCTTCCCGGGCATGCCGTCTCCTTCGCCGACGAGTCGGCGCTTTCCCGCGGGATCGCGGCGCCCTCGCCCGGCATGCGCTACGCCCATTACCGCCCCGACGCCGCCGTCTATTGCTGGCACGGCGGCCCGGTCGACGGAATCGGCGAGCGCGGCACGCGCGCGGTCATCGGGCTCGCCGGTTGCGCGGCGGGCGTCGACGCGGCCTTCGTGCGGGAATTCGAAAGCGTCGAGGAATACTCGGCCCGTTTTTTCGCGACCCTTTCGGAATGCGACGCGGCGGGCATGGAGACGATCATCGCCCAGGCGGTACGCGAGGAGGGGCTCGGCGCCGCCCTGATGAACCGCCTGCGGCGCGCCTCCGCCGGCAAGTCTCTCGGGCTGTAATTCGGACGCGCCCGTGGTATACTCCCTTCCCGTAGGGGGCCCTTATGACCGTTCGAAAAATCATCGCCATTTCCGTTATCTTCGGCTGTACCTGCGTCGCCTGGATGATCCTCGGCGCGTCGAACCTGACGCGCACGGACACCTCCTTTTCGTCGCTGAAGCGGGAGGTCATGACGCTCTACGGCGGCAAGCTCGTCATCAAGGCGCCGGAGTGCTACGAGCGGATCGCGAAAACCCGCGAGGTGACGTCCGAGGGCAAAAAGACCGTCGAGACCTATTACGAGTACAAGCCGGCGGAAACGGCGCGTTCGGACGTGAAGCTCGACATCAGCCTGGACCAGCGGAAAAAGGGCAACCTCTGGTTCCCGACTTTCCGCGCAACCTTCTCGGCTTCCTACGCCTTTTCGATCGCGGATTACCGCCCGGGCCGCGAATACTTCGTCCACACCTCGCTCAATTCCTCGGATTCGATCTACACGGACATCTCCCTCGCGCTCAACGGTTCGCGGCAGGCGGACATCATGCCGCTCGTGAGAAACGAGGCCGTACCGGTCACCCCGTCCGCCGACGGCACGGTAACCCTCGACATATCCTACGGCGCGACGGGCATGGAGGACTTTGTCTATCTCGTGACGGAGGACTCCTCGGACATCGCGCAGCTGAAGGACTTCGCGCTCGCCGTCACGACTGATTTCGAGCTCTACGACTTTCCCTCGGGGATGATGTCGCCGACGGAAAAGCGCGTGCTCGGCGACGGCCGGCACGAACTTTCCTGGAGGCTTTCGGATTCGGTGACCGGCAAGGACATCGGGCTCGTGATACCGAACCGGCTCAATCCCGGGGAGATCGTGACCCGCGTCTCGTTCTTCGCCCCCGTGTCGCTCCTTTTCTTCTTCGTCGTGCTCTTGATGGTCTCGATCGTCCTCGGCGCGCGCCTCCATCCGATGCATTTCTTCTTCCTCGCGGCGACCTTCTTCTCGTTCCACCTCATGTTCTCCTATTTCTCGGACAAGTGGGACATCTACCTCAGCTTCGCCATCGCCGCGGCGGTTTCGCTCGCGTTGACGGTGTCATACCTCGTGCGCGTCGCGCCGCCCAGGATCGCCCGCGCGTACGCGCCGGTCACGCAGTTCGTGTATCTCGTCGTGTTTTCCTTCTCGTTTTTCTTCGACGGGATGACCGGGATCATCGTGACGATATGCGCCGTCCTGACCCTTTTCATTCTCATGCAGATTACCGCCCACGTTGACTGGGACGAGACCTTCTCGGGCAAGAACGCCTGATGCCGGACGCCACTGGCGGCGTCCGGCGCGACAAGGAGGATAGACATGGATTTGAACCACGTGGCCCCGTGCGGGATCGATTGCGTCAACTGCGAGCTTTTCGCCGCGAACGGAAACAGGGAAGCTTGGGCGCGGGTCGCCTCGAAGCGCGGGGGCGAGCCGGAAGCCTATGCCTGCAAGGGATGCCGTGACGGCGGCGGCTGCGTTTTTTTTGACGGGTGCGAGACGCTCGCGTGCGTCAAGGAAAAGGGCGTCGATTTCTGCTCCGACTGTTCCTCGTTTCCCTGCAATCGCCTGATGCCCCTCGCCGAGGGGGCCTCGTTCTACCCGCACAACATGAAGGCCTACAACCTTTCCGTGATCAGGACCCGGGGACCCGAGGCCTTTTTGGCCGAGGCCAAGGATATCCGGTTGCGGTACTACAAGGGAGCCTTCAAGATTGGCGCGGGTCCGCAGCTCGGTCCCGGCACGCATCAGTAATAGCCTGGTTGAGAGCGGTTTGTCCTTGCGGGTTGTATACCTACCGGTAGGTATACAGCCCCTCGTCGTCCGCCTTGAAACCGCCACCCCGTTCCGATACAATGCGACCTACGTCACTGAGGTAGGTTTATCGTATGAAAATGTCAAAGATGTTCATGCCAACGCTCCGGGAAGTACCCGCCGAGGCGG
Source organism: Spirochaetales bacterium Spiro_10 (assembly GCA_001604405.1). Classification (GTDB taxonomy): domain Bacteria; phylum Spirochaetota; class Spirochaetia; order Treponematales; family Treponemataceae; genus Teretinema. Next base: position 18,212 of record LVBL01000091.1, on the reverse strand, counting down.
TTGTCGTCAGCCACCGGCTTCTTCTTCGGGCCGGAATGATCCGCAAACTCGCGAACGGCCTTTTTACCTACCTCCCGCTGGGCTTGCGCGCCTTCCGGAAGGTCGAGGGGATAATCCGCGAGGAGATGAACGCCATCGGCGCCCTCGAGTTCAAGCCCTCCGTCGTCGTTCCGGGCGAGATCTGGCGCGAAAGCGGCCGTTGGGAGACCATGGGTCCCGGGATGCTCCGCGTCACGAACCGCGTCGACCAGGAGCTCGTCGTGAGCCCGACCGCGGAGGAGGCCTTCACCGCCCTGCTTCGCGGCGAGATTTCCTCCTACAAGCAGTTGCCCATCAGCGTCTACCAGATCAACACGAAATACCGCGACGAGATCAGGCCCCGCTACGGGCTCATGCGCGCGCGCGAGTTCACCATGAAGGACGCCTATTCCTTCCATTCCGACGACGCCTCGCTTGACGAGACCTACCAGTCCATGGGCAAGGCCTATCGCGCGATCTTCAGGCGGTGCGGGCTTTCCGTCATCCCCGTCCGTGCCGACTCGGGCGCGATGGGCGGAACCGGCAGCGAGGAATTCATGGTCGAAAGCGAGGTGGGCGACAACAACCTCATCCTCTGCCCGAAGTGCGGCTACGCGGCGAACGACGAAAAGGCCGCCTGCGCCCCCGACCCGGTAACGACGGGTCCCGGCAGCGCGAAGACCGACAAACCCTGCGCGCCGATCGCGACCCCCGCCGTCAGGACGATCGACGAGCTCTGCGCCTTTCTCAAGACGAGCCCCAAAGCCTTCATAAAGACGCTCATCTACAGGGCGGTCAACTGCGAGCTCGATCTCGCGGGAAGCGGAGCCGCCGCGGCCGCGCCCGGCACCGCGGGTCTCAAACGCGTCGTTCCCGAGAATTCGCCCGCGTACTATCCCGAGGCCTTCTTCGCCGTTTGCGTCCGGGGCGACCTCGACGTGAACGAGGTCAAGCTCGCCGCGAGCCTCAAGGCGAGCGAGGTCGCGCTCGCCTCCGACGCGGACGTCGAGCGGATCACCGGAGCGCCGGTCGGTTTCGCCGGACCCGTCGCCCTCGCGACCGTTCCCGTCGTCGCCGACCTCTCCGTCATGGCGATGCACGACGCGGTCACCGGCGCGCTCAAGGCGGACCTGCACCTCGAGCACGTCGAGCCGGGCCGCGACTTCGCGCCGTATCTCGTCGCGGACGTGAGGACCGTCGTGGCGGGCGACAAGTGCGCCTCCTGCGGCGCCGAGTACTACGCCAAAAAGGGTAACGAGCTCGGGCATATCTTCAAGCTCGGCTACAAATACACCAAGAGCATGGGCATGCTGTATCTCGACGAAAACGGCAAACAGCAGATGCCGACGATGGGCTGTTACGGCATCGGCGTCGACCGCACGCTCGCCTCGATTATCGAGGAACATAACGACGCCGACGGCATCGTCTGGCCGATGGGCGTCGCCCCCTTCCACGTCTGCGTCGTGCCGATCAAGTACGAGGGGACCATGAAGGAAGTCGCCGACCGCATCTACGACGGTCTCGCGGCCGCGGGCGTCGAGGTCCTGCTCGACGACCGCGAGGAGCGGCCCGGCGTGAAGTTCAAGGACATGGACCTTATCGGCATCCCGGTTCGCGTCGTCGTCGGCGAGAAGAACCTGCCGAACGTCGAGGTCAAGCTGCGCCGGGAGAAGGATGCCTCGTTGGTGGACGCGTCCGCGGCCGTGTCGAAGGTCGCGGACATCGTGCGCGCGGAACTCGCGGCGCGATAGCCCGCGCGGGATACGGGCGGGCAACCCGCAAAGGAGAGCGCGATGAGGTTGGTTTTCGCATGTCTGTTCGCGGTCGCTTCCCTTTCCGCCGTTTCGTCGCGCGAGACGCGCTCCGGCGACCGCGCGGCCGCGTTCCCCGAGGCCGCCTCGGGGGAGTACGTCGTCTACAGCGACCGGTCCTGGAAGGAACCGACCTGGGTCGGGTTCCTTCAGTACGACAGGAACACCTTTGGCGCGATGATCGTCTCTCCGGGAGCGGGTGTCCGCGTTTCGGTTCTTTTCAGGACGGAACCGCTCGACGGCAAACTCGTGCTCGTCGGCCAGCGGATCCTCTCCGAGCCCGGGGAGGACGACGTGGTGTACGTGAACTACCTCATGAGGATGCTGCCCGCGATGTACGAGTGGCGCGCGTCGGCGAGGGCTGGCGGGACGGTGATCGACCGGAAGGAATCGGGCCGCTCCGCGCTCATTCCCGGCGCCGTCCGGCTCATGCGTGAAGACGCCTCGTTCGGCGGCGCGGTAAGCCTGACCTACGAGGCGGAAGTCCCCGTGTTCAACCTCCGCTCCCTGTCCGGCCGGAGCGGAGCGATCCTCGAGATAGCGCGTTCCGGCAGGATCCCCGCGGGCGGCGACGACGCCTTCTTCTCGTTCGTTCCGCGCGCCGCGCCGCGGGTCGGCGCGGCCTTCGCCGCGAAACGCGGCCTTGATCCCGACGTTAAGACCGTCGACGGAGTCAAGCTTCGCCTCGACGAGCAATGGTCCATGGTCGCCGACAATACCTTCTTTCTCGGGGGCACCGCGATGCTCGTGGTCGATACCCTCGACCTCGCCTTTCTCGAGATGCCCCGCGACGGGCTCCCCCTCTCACTGCTCAAGGTGTTCGGCTCCTCGAGCCCCGAAGCCTGGGTCGAGCCTTCGTCGACGAGGCTTTCCGGAACCGCCGACCGCTTCACGATCGAAAGCCTCGTGTACGATCCGGACGGAGGCAGGATGAACCGTGACATCAAGACATGCCTTGTGTCGGCCGACGGCAAACGGTGCATGGTCGCGAGCCTCACCGTGTCCGACGACGCGTACCTCGCCAACCGCGCGTACTTCGACGCGGTCGTCGCGCGATAGGCGTCAATACGTCAGCTGGAAGGTAAAGTCCACCTCGAAGAATTTTCCGGAGCCGTTTCTCTCCTCGGGCCTGAGGTCGTAGCCGAAACCGACCTTGATCGGCAGGCTTTTAATCGCGTCAACGAACACCAGGAGCTCAGCCCCGCAGGCGACGCCGTAATCGTATTCCCGCCGGCTCGCGTCGCGCGTATGGATCGCGATGGCGTCCAGGTAGGGGAGAAGGTGGAACTCGGCGCTTCCGGCGCGCGCGACGAATACCTGCATCCCCGCGTTCAGGGCCAGTCCCTCGTTTCCGCGCAGTTCGCCGTTCCGGACCCCGCGCACGCGCTTCGCCACGTCCGCGAGCGGAAGCCCGGTGTTCGCGAAGCCGTAGGCCCTGACGCTCGGGTTGATCCGCCTGTTCGGGAACCAGTAGAGCGATGCCTCCGCTTCGAGAAGGAAGTCGTCTCTCGCGTCCGCGTATGACAGGTTCTTCCGTTCCCAGCCCAACGAGGCCGCGAGCCTGTATCCGTCGCGGAAATTTCCCGTCCAGTCGATGTCTTCCATGAGCACGCCGACGGTGGCGCCGTACCTCGAATCGACCGGGCCGTACGCGAACATGGCAGTATCGTCGACGAAGGACAGCTCGTGGTCGAGCGCCCGGAAGCCCGAGACCGACGCGGTACCCCAGAGGTTTTCGGCGAGGGGCCGTTTGGCGGCCAGGACGAGCGACAGCGCGAGCTCGTTGTATTCGGCCTCGACCGATCCGAGGTCCATGAGCTCCCGGTTCATCTTCATCACGCTGCCGAACAACGAAAGCTCGACGGGGCCCGCCTTGATTCCGGACCACGAGACCAGGCACATGAAATTGGGTTCGGTCCATTGGAGTCGGTCGTTCTCGTCCGGCGGGGCCGAGTACATGCCGAGCACGATGAGGTCTTGCAGGGTTCCGCCGACGTTCGGGAAGTTCCCGATCAGGCCCGTCATGACGCCCTCGTTGCTGTTATAGAAGGCATAGGGTATCGGCACGAACTTCGCGCCGTCCCGTATCCGGACTTCAAGCATGACGGGGGTCAGGCCGTCCGGGGCGTCCTCGTCGCCGTACTTCGCGGTTACCGACGACTCGCGGAACATGCGCATGTTCTCGAGTTTCTTGGCCCGTTCCGAGACGAAGGCGTCTACCGCCTCTTTCGACGCGAACGTCCGGCCGGCCGGATCGCCGATGGCGCGAAGAAGGGTCTCCTGCCGGGTTCTGCCGTCTATGATGAACGCTTGTCCGGAGATCCTGTATCCGGAAACCGCCTGCCGGTTCGCCGTCCCGCGCGGGGCGCCTTCTTCCGCGGCGGCGGAGGCGAGCGTGAGCAAGGAGCCGATAACCAAGAGCAATGTGCGCGCGCGCGAACGGTGTGAATCTCTCGCTTCCATGGTGGGGACACAGTACACGAAAAGCGGGAAAAAAAGGAGGGCAAAAGCGGGCAAGAACGGACGATTTTCTGATACTATGCGGGTATGAGCGCGAAGAAGAAAACGGGAACGACGGCGTACCGGTGCACCGGGTGCGGCTATACGCAGCCTCGCTGGCTCGGGCGGTGCCCCGATTGCGGTGAGTGGAATACCCTCGAGGAAGTGACGCTTTCGGATGGCGGGCCCTCCGTGACGGGACGCCATTCCGGCGACGCCGCCGTTTCGGCGCGCCCCGTTCCCCTGTCCGCCGTCGAGGCAAAAGACGGGTCCCGGCTGCCTACCGGCATCGGCGAGTTCGACCGAGTGCTCGGCGGGGCGGCCATGAAGCGCTCGGCGGTCCTGGTGGGCGGCGAGCCGGGCATCGGCAAGTCCACGCTCCTGTTGCAGGCCGCCTCCCTCGCCGCGACCAACGGCCGGGTCTTGTACATCTCCGGCGAGGAGTCCGCCGCGCAGATCCGCGCACGCGCCGACCGTATCGGCCTCTCCGCCGGCCGGATCGAGATTCTCTGCACCGGCCGGCTCGAGGACGCCCTCCGCGCGCTCGACGAGACCAAGCCGGTGTTCGTCATCGTCGACTCGATCCAGACCGTCTATTCTCCCGAGGCGGGCGCGGTCCCGGGAACGGTGAACCAGCTCAAGTACTGTTCCCACGAGCTCGTGTCCTGGGTCAAGGAGCGGGACGCCGTCCTCTTTCTCGTGGCGCACGTCACGAAGGACGGCACGATCGCGGGCCCCAAGGCCCTCGAGCACCTCGTGGACACCGTGATCTCCTTCGAGCGGAACGACGAGGACATCCGCTTCCTCCGCGCCCTGAAGAACCGCTTCGGCTCGGTGGACGAGCTGGGCGTCTTCCAGATGGGAGAGAAGGGCCTTTCCCCCGTCGAGGACCCCTCGAGCCTCTTTCTCGTCCGCCGCGCAGGGGCGCTTCCCGCCGGCGTCGCGGTAACAGCCGTGTTCGAGGGCTCCCGGGTTTTCGTAGTCGAGATACAGGCGCTTACCGTCCCCGCGAAGGGGGCCATGACCCGCGTGTTTTCGGACCGCGTCGACAACGCCCGCGTGAGCCGCGTCGCGGCCGTGCTCGAGAAGCGTACCGGCGTTCGGTTTTCCGACCAGGACATCTACGTGAACGTGGCGGGCGGCGTGCGCCTCTCAGAGAGCGCGATCGACCTTGCCCTGGCGACCGCCCTCTATTCCGCCCGGACGGACATCGCCGTGAGCGCGCATACCGCCTGTATAGGCGAGCTCAGCCTCGCCGGCGAGGTTCGTCCCGTTTCCCGTCTCAAGGCGCGCGTGAGGGCGGCCCAGTCCCTCGGCTTCACCCGTATAGTCGCGCCCGAGGACGAATCCGGCGCGACGCCGGTACCGGCCCTTCGGGAGGCGATCTCCGTTCTGTTCGGGAAATGACGGGTTCTCCCTTGACTTTAATTATACTGTAGTGTATACAGTTTAACTAAAGAAAGGAGGAACACATGGGCAAGACTCTTGCGCAGAAGATTTTCGAGACGCATGTCGTGGACAAACCGTTCGGCGAGGCCTGGGTGCTCCGGCTCGATCGGGTTTTTTGCCATGAGATCACCACCCCGGTGGCGATCAACGACCTCGTTTCCCGGGGCATGGACACGGTTTTCGACCCCTCGAAGATCAAGGCCGTCATCGATCACGTGACCCCGGCCAAGGACTCGAAGACGGCCGAACAGGGCAGGGTGCTCCGCCAGTGGGCGGCCCGGCACGGAATCAAGGACTTTTTCGACATCGGCCGCAACGGCGTCTGTCACGCGATATTCCCGGAGAAGGGCTTCGTCCGGCCCGGCTTTACCGTCATCATGGGCGACAGCCACACCTGCACGCACGGGGCCTTCGGGGCCTTTGCCGCGGGCGTCGGCACGACCGACCTCGAGGTAGGAATCCTGAAGGGCGTGTGCGCCTTCCAGTATCCCGGAACCATCCGCTTTGAAGTCGACGGGAAACTCCCCGCGGGCGTGACGCCGAAGGACCTCATACTGACGATCATCAAGAAGATCGGCGTCAACGGCGCGACGAACAAGGTGATGGAATTCGCCGGAAGCGCGATCGACGCGATGTCGATGGAAGGGCGGATGACCCTCTGCAACATGGCGATCGAGGCGGGCGGCACGTGCGGCGTGTGCATGCCGGACGCGGTGACCGTCGACTACCTCTGGAAGTTCGTCGGTCCCGACGGCGAGGGCGTCTACAAGACGAAGGACGAGGCCCTCGCCGATTTCCGGAAGTGGCACTCGGACGGCGACGCCGCCTACGACGCCGTGCACAAGATCGACGCGGCGTCGCTCGTTCCCGTCGCGACCTTCGGCTTCAAGCCCGACCAGGTCAAGACGATCAGGGAGCTCGCCGGCACGAAGGTCGACCAGGTCTACATCGGCAGCTGCACGAACGGCCGCATCGAGGACCTGAGGCAGGCGGCGGCCGTGCTCAAGGGCAAGACCGTCGCGCCGAGCGTGCGGGGCATCGTGAGCCCGGCGACCCCGGACATCTTCCAGCAGGCGCTCAAGGAAGGGATCATACAGATTTTCATGGACGCGGGGTTCTGCGTCACGAACCCGACGTGCGGCGCGTGCCTCGGCATGTCGAACGGAGTGCTCGCCGACGGCGAGGTGTGCGCCTCCACGACGAACCGGAACTTCTTCGGCCGCATGGGAAAGGGCGGCACCGTGCACCTGATGAGCCCGGCGAGCGCCGCGGCTACCGCGATCGCGGGAACGATAACGGAGGCGTGAGATGAAAGACTTTAACGGAAAGGTCCTCTTTCTGGACCGCAGCGACATAAACACCGACGAGATCATCCCGGCGAAGTACCTCACCGAGATCTCGAAAGAGGCGCTCAAGCCCTTCTGTCTCGAGGACCTCAAGGTTCCCGGCTTCAACCCGAAGACGGACATCGCGGGAAAGACGGCGGTCGTGACGCGCGCGAACTTCGGCTGCGGCTCGAGCCGCGAGCACGCCCCCTGGGCGCTCGAGGTGAACGGCATACAGATCGTCGTCGCCGAGAGCTTCGCGCGCATCTTCCGGCAGAACATGTACAACTGCGGGATGATCGCCACGGAGCTTTCCGCCGCCGAGATCGACGAGGTCTTCAAGACCTTCTCCGGCCTCGAGACGGCCCTTTCGGTCGACATGGCCGGCGGCATGCTTTCGTTCAGCGCGACCGGGAAAGACGGCGCGAAGATCGCGAAGGCCTATCCCTTCCGTCTCGGCGAGTTCGAGTCAGCCCTCGTGACCGCGGGCGGCTGGGTCGCCTACGCGGCCGCGAACTACTGACGCCCCGCCGGGGCGCGAACGGCTCGCGGGGAATACAGCTTTCATGACGGGGTCCGTCGCGCTCAGGCGCGGCAGACCCTGTTTTTTCCCGACCTCTTCGCCTTGTAGAGACGCTCGTCCGCGACCCTGATGCAGTTCATGCCGTTTCCGGTTTTTTCGTAGAGCTCCTCGAAGGTCGCGAGACCCACGCTCACCGTAATGCGTATCGGCTCGCGGCTCTCTCCCAGGCCGAACGGCTCCGCGGCGATCGCCTCGCGTATCCGTTCCGCCGTCAGCGCGATCCCCGTCGTGTCCGCGTTCGTGAACAGGACGACGAACTCCTCGCCGCCGTACCTGCAGATCACGTCCCGCTCGAACACCGTTCGGCGCATGACCTCTACGACCTTGCGCAATACCAGGTCGCCCGCCTGGTGGCCGTAGGTGTCGTTGACTGCCTTGAAGTCGTCGATATCGACGATGGCCACGCCGAAGTTGACGGTCCCCTCCTGCGCCGTGGCGCGGTACTTGATCCGGTTCAGGGACCGGGTCGCCTCGATCATGAAATACTCGTCGAAAAACCTGCGGTTGAAGGCCCCCGTGAGGGCGTCAAGCTCGGCGAGCGACTTCAGGCTGGCGTTGAGTTCCTCGACCGTGCGCTTCCCCGCCTTCAATTCGATGAAATTCCGCTTGTGCTCGGTTATGTCCCGGAAAAGGAGTATCGAGCCCGCGACGCCGCCTTTCCGAACGACGGGCGTGCACTCGACCTCGAAGTGCCTGTCGCGCTCGTCGAACGTCACGCTCCGTTCGGCCGCCACGGTTTTTCGGGACTCGCCCGCGAATTCGAGCTGCTCGAAAATCGGCTCGGGCCGGAAACCCGCGCGGCGGAGGAAATCGCCCGCGTCCGTGCCGACAAGTACGGCGTCCCTGAAGAACGACCCGCGGAACATGAGCGCGAGCGAACGGTTCGCCATGAGTATCACGCGCGTGTCGTCCATCACGAGGACCCCGTCGGAGACGTGGTCCATGATCTCGCGGTACGCGAACGGAACGAGGTTGAGGAAGTCCATGCGGACGACCGCGAACCAGTAGGCGATAACCGCGACCGAGAATCCGATGGAGTTGTAGATGAGCGGGGAACCCGCTACGCGAAAGGTTCCGAGCGCGAACTGGACGACGGGAACGAGCGACCCGGCGGCGATGAGCCATATCCTCCGCGACGCGGAACGATTCCGACGGAACGCGAACGCGACGAACAGGGCGATCGCCGCGAGGGCGACCGTGAACGAATAGGCCGCGTGGACGGCAAACCAGGGACCGTAAACGGTTTCTTTCGCGAAGAACGAGAACTTCCGCACGAGAAGGTGATGGTGCCCGTTGGTGGACGCGATGGCGATCGACAGGGCGGGTATCGCGTACAGCAAAAGGTGCGCGCGCCGGAAACCCCTGTCAGGGAAAAGGTAGTAATAGGCCACGAGGAAGAGCGAGGGCGGAAGAAGGCAAATCCCGAAGTAATAGACGATGACCGCCCGCTCGATCCGGTCGAGCAGGTAGAGGTAGGTTAGGAGCGTCCCCGCGTTCGCCATGAGCGCGCTGACGAGCGTCGCGATAAAGGCGTTATGGGTCCTCGTTCTCTCCGGGAACGAGACCGCCTTCGCGAGGATTACGGAAATCGTCACCACGGTGAGCAAGTTTATCAGGAGAGGGATTGTCTCGGTTTTCATGGCCGCCCCTTTTTGGAACCGGTATACCAAGTGTAAGGGCATGTCCGTCCCGTGTCAAAGAAAAGGCCCCGCTCGCGGCGGGGCCGATGGGGATCGCGTCTCCGGCGCGCCCTACTTCACGAGCGAGCCGACCAGGGCGGGTACGGCGATGAAGTTGCCGATCGCGCCGCCGAGGCTCGAGAGGAAAAACACCAGGAGAACGTGGGATATCCTGTTCTTGTAGAAGCCGCGCACGCTCGAGACGTCGTTTGCGAGCCCCTCCATGTCGCCAACGCGGGGTTTGCGGGCCCATGCCTGCACGAGGCCGGAGAAAAGCCCTACACCGATGAATGGGTTGATGGTGGCGACGGGCGCGCCGACGAAGGCGGTCAGCACCGCGAGCGGATGCCCGAGGGCGACGATCGTCCCGAGCGCCGCGAGCGAGCCGTTCCACAGGAGCCAGCGAAAAAGCATGCCGAACGACTCGATGGCGCCGCCGGTGAGAAAGCCGGCTGCGATAAGCGCGACGATGAGCGCGGGAAAGGCGTAGCCCGCGAGTCTGCCCCAGAATCCGGGGCGCGGTACCGTTTCTATGTCCGCCGTCCCGGAGTCGCGCGTTCCGGCGGAGAGTTCGAGAAGCGTGGCCTCGGCGCCGGGAAGGTGTCCCGCGCCGAGGACGGCGAGAACCCTGTCGCCCGGAGCGTCCCATATCTTGCACGCGAGGTAGCGGTCGCGCTCGTCGATGAGCACCTCCTTGACGGTCGGCAGGTAGCCCGCGAGCTCTTCCATCATGCCGTCCATCGCGCCCTGTTCCTTGAGGTTCTCGACGTCTTCCGCGCTCAGTTCCTCGTTCGAGAATGCGCTCGACACGAGGGTCGCCAGCAGTTTCGATTTTCCCCACAGGCTGTTTTTCGCCCAGGCGCGCCGGAGCGTCACGTGAATGGGCCGGTCTACCATCGTTACCGGTATGCCCCCGGCCTCCGCGACGTCGAGCGCCGCCTTCATCTCGTCGCCGGGTTTCGACCCGGTGTCGGAGCCCATTCTGCGCTGGAACGACGAGAGGACGAGATTCGCCAGAAGCAGGAATCCCTTCCCCTCGCGAAGGACCTTCGAGATGTCCAGTTCCTGCCAGCCCCTCGCGTCCCGAAGGGACTTGAGCCGGGCGTCGTCGAGCTCGACGCAGACGCGGTCCGGGCGTTCCTCGCGTATGGCCCGCTCCACGTCCTCGACGCTTTCGCGCGATATATGCGCGGTACCCACGAGTATGAACTCGCGGTTTCCCGCCTTAATCCTTCTTACCGTCTGCTTCATGCCGTCTCCTCTGTGATGTAACCTCTGACTCGATGCGCTCAAGGAGCCCCGCCCCGCCCGGATACGAACCCGGCCTGATCACCCCTCCCGCCATGTGGCGGTGCCCGCCGCCCTCGCCCAGCCCGTCGAGGGAACGCCGTATCGCCTCGCCCGCGTCGACGCGCGGGTCGCGTGTCCTGGCGGAAAGCCGGTATTCCGGGCCGCGGGCCTCCACGACGGCGACGAAGGCGATCTCGCGCAAGCGTAGCAGAAAATCGGCCAGGACGGAAAGCAGTTCGCTCGCACAGTCGCGCCCGACCTCGCAGACGAGGACGTCGCCCTTGATCCTGCAGTTCGACAGGGCGTCGCCGATATGGGGCAGCTGGGTCACGCTCAGCGTGGTGCGGACGACCTCGCGCGCGAGATCGCGGTCTCCGGCGAAGAAGAGCGCGTGGTGCGCCTCGAGGTCGAGGGGGCTGACGCGGCGCGAGAGAAAGTCGGTGTCGAGCTGTATGCCGGCGAGCAGGGCGGTCGCCGCGCGGGCGTCGGGCTCCTCGCCGCGTTCCTTCCAGTATGACCAGACGATCGAGGAGCACGATCCCGCCTCGGTTCTCACGTCGACGAAGGGGCAGGACGGGGCCGAGCCCGCGGGATGGTGGTCGATGACGCCGGCGAGATCCCCCGCTATTCGCGTAACCGTTCCGTTCGCGGGAGACCCGTCCACGACGATTACCTGCGCGGGGCCTTCCTTCGGGACGGCCTCCGGGAAGGGTTCGATCTCGATGGAGAGCCGCTCCACCATGGAAGAAAGGGAAATCCCGCCGATCGAGCCGCCCGCGGTGACCGAGGCGTCAAGGCCCGAGCGGCGAAGCAGGGCCGACAGGCCGAAGGCCGAGGCGATCGCGTCGTGGTCGGGAAAGTCGTGCGCCTGCACGAGCACCTTCCGCGCGGGGTCGAGGATTCCGATCAGCGTTTCATAGGGCCGGTCCAAGCAGGTCAGCTTCTCGGCGAGTCGCCGCCCGTCTTTCCGTTCGCGTTTTCCGGACGTCCGATCGCCCATTTGCTGAGGCGGTACTCCAGGAAACCCGGGGACGGCGTCGCGATGATCTCGAGATAGTATTTTTGCGCGATGTCCTTGTTCTGGAAGATATCGTAGTATTCCGCGGCGTAGAACAGCATGCGGTTGCGGGCAGTCGCCTTCTTTTCCTTCGTGATGCGGTTCAGCACGTCCGCCTCGCCGGACTTGTCCACGAAAAGGCGGCAGAGGAAGTACTCGGTTGACTCGCGGTTCATCGTCTTGATGTAGTTCGCCATGAAATCCTTGCCCTCCGCGTTTTTTCCCTCGCGGAAGTAGCACAGCGCGTACAGGAGGGCGTAGTAGGGGTTGTTCGGGTTCTGCTTGAGGGCCAGTCGGAACGCGTCGCGGCTACCCGCGTAATCGCCCTTCCCCCACAGGAGGATGCCGAGCGACTCCGCCGCGTAATAGTATCGGGGATAGACCGAGCAGACCGTGCGGTAGTCGGCGATGGCCTCGTCGACGTTGTCGAGATCGTCGTTCAGCCCCGCGCGGTAGATGTACGCGAGATACTGGGACGGATCGATCCGGATGGCCTCGCTGAAGGCCTCGCGCGCGTCGCGCTTTTTGCCCGCGGAGATGTAGTAGGTGCCGAGGTCGACCCAGTTGCCGTAGGCAAGCGGCTCGAGCTCCACCGACTTTCGCGCGTCCTGGATCGCGCCGGGAAGGTCGCCGGTTTCGGACCGGACCCGCGCCCGTTCAGCCCAGAGGGCACCGTGCTTCTCCTCCTTCCCGATCGCCGTATCCAGCGTGTCCCGCGCGCGGGGGAGGTCTTCCTTCATGTAATACACGCGCGCGAGGCCGAGCAGGGCGTCCGTGTTCGCGGGATTCGCCGCGCTCGCCCGCACGAAGTGCGCCTTCGCCCCCTCGTAATCGCCCGAGGAGAGCTTGCCGAGGCCGAGGGACGTAAGGGCGTCGCTGTGGTTCGGTTGGGCCTGAATCGTCTTGGCGAGGTATCTCTCCTTGGCCGCCGAGTCTCCCCGGGCTCCCGCCAGGATAGACCGCGAATACAGGACGTCCGCGTCCGCGGGCGCCGCCTTTTCGAGCCGGTCGGCCACGGAGGCCGCCTCGTCGAGGCGGGAGGCGGAGATCAGGACGGCAAGCTTGAGTTTGAGCATCGGGACGGACGAGGCCTCGCTTTCGGGCACGGAGTCGAAACTCGCGACGGCCTCGTCATACTTGCGCGCGGAAAGGAGTCCGTCGAGCGTCCTCGCGAAGTCGACGCGGGAAAAGGCCTTTTTCTCGTCTTTGGGGGGCTCCGTCAGGGGAGGCGTCGCCGCCGGCGCGCTGGCCGGGGACGCCACGGGCGCCGGGTCGGAGGCGACCGCGGGCGGCGTTGACTTGCACGCGGCGAGCGCCGCCGCGGCGGTGACGGCCATCGCCGTGGCCATAAATCGCCTTGTCTCGCTTGATATCTTCATGTCTCTCCCTCGCAGTCATTGATTTTGTCCCGTGCTTTAGTTACACTCGGACGGATGGTCAAGAATTTCTCCCGCAGAGTCCTTTTCTTGTGCGTTCTCTACGTATGCATCATTCTCGGCATATTTGCCCTTCAGTTTACCCGCGGGAACGCCTTTTCCCTGTCCGTCGGGCCTTTTATGGTCTCGGCAGCCGCCCGGGAGGACGGGGCGGGGGATCCGCGACCCGAGCTTCCCCTGCACGTCGGCGCCTTCGGCCTCGACTTTTTCCTTGACGATGCCAATCATCTCGTGGCCCGCCGGGACGGAGGCGCCCCCGTTACGCTCGACTTCGCGGGCGTCGCCTCTTCGGACAGCCGGCTGGAGCTCTCGTTCTCGCGGGGAGCCAGCATCCGGTTCGCCTACGACAAACGCGGCGACATCGACGTCGTCGCGGTATCCGCCGTCGTGCCGGAGGGTTTCTCCCGCCTCGAGCTGCCGTACCGGCTTTCGCGGAGCGCGCGGCTCGAGCGGCGCGATTCCATGGCGCTCGTGGGCGTCGGCGGGAAGCTCTACTCCTTCCCGGGGAAGCCCCTGTCGCAAGGCTCCGCCTCGGCTGTCAGAAACCTCGTCATCGAGCGCTCGGCACCGGTAGTCTACTATCAAACATGGCTTCCTGCAAAGGGTCTTTCCCTCGACCAGTTCGCCTCGCTGCCCGGCGCGTCCGAGGCGGCCTGGGACAGGGCCGTGGAAAAATTCGCCTCCTCGGCACTCGCGGTGTTTCGCGACCGCATAACCTCGGGCTCCTTCAGCGAGCAGGTCGCGGCCGCCTACGTCGCCGAGATGGGCCGAATCGGTATGTACCGGGGAGCCATCGAGGCCGTGCCCGAATCCTTCAAGACGGACCCGGGCCGGACCTGGCTCACGTCGACCTTCTTCAACGACCTGGAACGCAAATGGGCCGGCTTCATGACCCGCGAACGCGAGGAGCGCACGATCCTGGCGAAGCGCCTCGCCGACGGCAATCCCGCGGCCTTCGAGTTCCCGTCCCTTGTCCGCTACCTCGTGGACCGCGGCAGCGGCGTGCTGCTTGACGACCTTATACGGGTCGCGGGCGCCGTCGAGATAGCCTCGACCAGTCCGCTCCAGTCGGCCGGCCTCCTCGAGTGCCTCATGGACATGCGCCAGCTTGACCCCTCGCGCGCCCGCGCCTTCGAGGCGCTTGCCGAATCGTGCGAGCGGACGATCGCGTCCGCCCTCGTTCGCGTCGGCGATTCGCTCTTTGTCTCCCGCGACGGGAAGGCCGTGGACACCGCGTCTTCCCTGAGGGTCGCCTCGATACTGATCCGGTACGGCGCCGAGATGCCCGATCGCGCCCAGTGGCGCTCCGTCGGATATCTCCTTGTCACGAGCCTTTTGGCGCAAGCGGACTCATCGGCGGTCCTGCCGGCCGCGTTCGCGAACGGACCGGACGGGCTCGCCCCGGCGTCCGACAGCCTCCTCGGGCCGTCAAGCCTCTACCCCCTCGTCCTCACGTCGAACACCTGGTATCCCCGCGCGAAGTCGCTCGCGACCAGCGCCGGCGCGGGCATCTGGGCGTGGACGAGCGCGCTCGACGTCGTGGCCACCCGCCCGTCCGCCGATTCGCTCAGGCTCAGCGTGCGGTTCCCGCAGGGCGAGACGCACTACATGGTCGTGCGCGGGATCAAGCCGTTTTCGAGAATTGAGATTTACGGGATGGATTTCCGCACGGACCCGCGCTTCGAGAGCTATAACTCGTCGGGGTACCGGTATGACCCCGAATCGGGGACGCTCTTCCTGAAGATGCGGCACAAGGTCGATGTCGAGGACGTCGTGATCCACTACGGCACGCCTTCGCCGGAAACGTCCGAGCCGCCCGCGCAGCCGGCCCCGCCGGAGACTTCCGAGCCGGCTCAGCCCGCGGCCGAATAGGCGCGCGGGCCCGCCGTCAGGACTGTCCCGCGGCTTCCATGATCTGGTCGAGTTCCTCGTCCGAGTCGCACACCAGGCTCGCGGCGAAGTAGAGGGCGATCGCCGTCTCCGTCGTCAGCGCGCCCATCGGAACCGCGCCCTCTCGCCACATCCTGCGGGATGTCGAATAGCCCGAAAAGTCGACGTCGCCCTCCTGCTGGGAGGTGCAGAAAAACCGGCAGTTCCGCTTCCGCCCCTGCGTCAGCAACGGCTTCAGCGACCAGTCCCCGTCCTTCATGTTCGCCGTTCCCTTTTCGTAGAGTTCGAGGAAGAAGAACTTCACCCCGTCGTCCGCGAGCGAGAGAAGCCGGTCCGCGCGCATGCCGGGGAAGACGCGGGTCATGAACATAGAGTTCGCCGCCTCGGAGAGGATCCTGGCCATCACGTAGCGGTCCGTGTCGGCGTACTCGGTCAGCAGGCCCGCGCCCGTATGCACGGGCGTTTCGGTATTCCAGTTCGTGAAGCCCGCCGGTGCGGGTCTGAGGAATTTGAGGTTGAACGGGGAAAGGACCCGCTCGCCGAAGGCGACGTAGACGCCGCGATCCTTTTCCCGCGCGAGGACGAGAGCGCGCGCGAAGTTGGCCCGAGCCTCGTCTTCGGTCCCGGCGTCCCTCGAGGACTGGCCCGCCGCGGGCGGCTCCGTGGAGGCGGTGAGGACGATGGGTACGGGCGAGTCGGCGAAGAGCCAGTATATGAGCGGCGCCGTGTAGGCGAGCGTGTCCGTGCCGTGCGTCACGACTATCCCGTTCGCGGTTCCGGAGGCGATCCTCCTCGCTATGGCGTGGATGAGCGCCGCCCAGTCCGCCGGCTGGATCTCCTCGCTGAGAAGCCGCTCGGATAGCGCCGTCTCGAAGCTGATGTGCCCGTCGGCGAGGTCCGCGGGAACCATCGAGCGGAGGATCTCCGCGTCCCCGGCGCTCACCTCGTCCCCGTCCCTGTTGCCCGATATCGTGCCGCCCATCGCGATGACGTAGGTCACGCTGATGCGCAGCTCGTCCTTCATGATCTTCTTGACCGCCATGGGATCGGCGAGCCCGCGCGTTTTTTTCATGACGATGCCGGTGAGGAACTCGAGCGGGGCCATGTCGCCCTCCTTGAGACGCCGCACCTCCGACTCGTTTTCCTGAATGACCCGCTCGACAACCGTCTTGAGCTCGCCCTCGTCGGTGATGAGCCGCCAGTTGTGCTTCTCGAGCAGCTCGGCCGGGTCCCTGTCCGTCTCGATGACCGCCTGTATGAGGAGTTTGGCGATGTGGCTGTTGATCGACTTCGCGTTGTAGAGTTCGAGTATTCGCGCGAGACGCCGCGGCGAGAGGGGCGACTCCTGTATGGAAACGCCGGCCTTGCGGAGCGCGCCGGTCACGTCGGACATGAGCCAGTGCGCCGTCTCCATCGCGGGCGCCCCGGCGGCTATCGTCTGCTCGAAGAAGTCGGCGCGGGACTTCTCGTCGCAGATGAACTCTGCCCGCGCCCGCGCGATGCCGAACGACGATATGAGGCGGTTTTGGCGTTCGGAGGGGTGCTCTATCGCCGAGGCGCGAAGCTCCGCGAGCAGGGCAGGGGGGCACTTGTACTCGCCGAGCCCGGCGATCGGCTTGGCCTCGAGGGCCGAGGCGGATTCCCTGCTCTGGTGGTGCTCGGTCCGGTCCTGCCGCTCGTTCCAGAGCCTGCTTTCCGATTCCACGGTTCCCCCCGACGTCAGGATCTCCTCCTGGCGGTGGAGCTCGGCGTTTATCGCCTTGCGGACGAAGTTGAAGGAATTGAGGTTTCGGAGCTTCACGAAGTATCCCGGTTCGTTCGGGTAATCCGCGAGCGCGACGTAGGCGTTGCAGCGGATGACGCTCTCGACCGGCACGCCCTTGAGGATGCCCATGTACTGGATGCGGCGCCTCAGCTCGGTCAGGAAGATCTCCGCCTCCTCGCCGAGCTCGAACTCGGGGCCCGTTCGGATGCGTATGTTCGGCGCCCCGGCCTGGGAGTAGTCCATCCTGGCCTCGCCGTTTACGTGCGTGAGCCGCCCCGCGTACTCCTCCAGACGGATCTCCCCTATCGAGATCCGCTTGCGCCTGCGGTGAAACTCGATGTCCATGAAGCCGCCCGTCGCCACGCGGACCGAGGCGCCCGAGAGCCGGTAGGCCTCCGGCAGGGAGGGGTTCCCCTTGGGGAGCTCCCAGGTCGCGGTTCCGGAAAGGGCGCAGTCGAGCGCATGGGCAAGGGTGTAGGCCGTTCGGGCCGTTTCGGCGCCGATCGCGGGCTCCGCGTCGCGTTCCCGCCGGCATACGGGGCAGGAGTTCCCGGCGTCCCCTATCCCGCAGGTACAAAAGGCCTTTTGCCTCGCGGAAACCAGGATGCGAACCTCAAGAAACACGCGGGACTGGTACATCGATCCCCTCCTGAACCCTTTTTTGCCTGTGAAGTATATAATTTTATCCCTGTTTATGATATACTTGAAAATTGACGCGGCTATAATTGTAAGCCCTGAAGGAGCTATCGTGAATAAGCGTGATTTCCCCAAAGTTCACTTCTACGACCAGGACTTTGTCGATATATATGACCGCAGCTGGGCCTGGATTCAGGATTACTGGATCACGCCGGACGTCAAAGGCCTGTCCCCCGAGGGGTATTTTATATATCCTGACGGTGACGAATCAATACTGAACCAGTACGAAACCATTTTTTCGTCGTTCTTTTTCGTCTATTCGAACCGCAATTACCACGCGAACCAGAGCCTCGATTTTTTCTACGAGCACCAGGAGGATTCCGGGGCGATCCGCTGGAAGTACGACCTGCTGACCGGAGACCCCGTCCTCTCGAAGGACAATCCCGAGGGAATCGGGCTCCCCCTGTTCGCCTGGGCCGAGTTCAACCTGTTTCACAAGACCGCCAACAAGAAGCGCATCAAGGACGTCATGCCCGTGCTCCAGCGGTACATGACCTGGATCGACGAGACCTTCAAGAAGCCGAACGGCCTCTACAAGGTTCCCCTCGCCGCCACGACGATGACCAACTCGCCGAGAAAGAAGGCGACCTATCTCGTCGACTTCAACACGACGCTCGCCATCAACGCCCTCTACATGTCCGCGCTCGGGGACATCCTCAACGACAAGGACCTGTCGTTCCAGTACAAGCGGATGTATTTCTCGCTCAAGACGCG
>LVBL01000090.1 GCA_001604405.1 Spirochaetales bacterium Spiro_10 | reverse complement strand
GCGCGCGCCTCGTCCATCGAATCCACCGTCCACGCGATAACCGGCCTGCGTCCCGTCTCGAACCGGGCGCTCCGGAGCACGTGCTCCCGCGCGGGTTTCTTTATCCCGGCGAGGGAAAGCCTGAGGCATTCGCGGTGGCGCATGAAAAACGGCACCGAGCGGTAGGGACAGTAGATTGCGGCCGTCGCGTGCGGGCCGTGCGCGCGATAGGCGAGAAGCGCGAGCGGGTTGAACGACGAGACGATGGCGTTCCCGCGCGCGTGGCGCGCGAGACATCGCGCCGCGGCCTCGGCGAGCGGGCGCGGAAAGAGCGTGTCGAGCTTGAGCTCGAGGTCGACGAAACAGCCGTCCCCGACCGTTTCGAGGGCCTCGTCGAGCGTCGGGATTCCCTCTCCCGCGAAAGACTGCGTCGCTTCGCCGGTGCGTGCCAAGCCGGTGCGTGCCGCGTCGAAGAACGAGCCCGCGTCGATGGCGCGGATCTCCTTCAGCGTCATCTCCTCGACGCGGCGGTGCACGCCCGCGATCCTGTCGAGCCAGTGGTCGTGCGTGACCGCGAGCTCCCCGTCCGCCGTGAGATGGACGTCGAGCTCGACGCCCGAACAGCCGAGCGCCCTCGCGGCCTCGAAGGCGGCTATGGTGTTCTCGGGCGCGAGCGTGCTCGCTCCCCGATGGGCGATGACCGCCGGACAGCTTTCGGGCACGGCCGCGGCGTCTTGTTCCTCGCGTTTCATCCTTGAGCATCCCCTTTTCATGGTATACTATCACGAAACGGGGACCGCCGTGCGCGGATTCCCGCAAGGGGTAGTCATGACAAAGAACGGAGAAGGCTTCGCGCGGTATCTTCCGCTCACCTTTCTGATCGGCTTCGGTTTCTTCACGGTGGGGATGATGGACCCTCTGTACGACAGCTACGTGCAGATATTCCTCGCGCGGTACATCCCCTACAAGTCGGTCATCGGCGTCATCATGTCCCTCGACAACCTGCTCGCGCTCTTTCTCATCCCGCTCGTGTCGGTATGGTCGGACCGCACGCGGACGCCGATCGGCAGGCGCATGCCCTGGATACTCGTCCTGCTTCCGCTTTCCGCCGTCTGTTTTGCCGCCATCCCCTACGCGGCCGAATACTCGCTCGTCTCGCTCGTGATCCTCCTTTTGTTCCTGAACCTCTTCAAACAGTCGGCTCGCGGTCCCGTCGTCGCGCTCATGCCCGACACGATACCCGGCCGCTACCGGTCCCAGGCGAACGGCGTCATCAACACGATGGGAAACGTCGCGGCCATCGTCGGCACGCTCTTTCTCGCGCGTCTCATGGACGTCGAGAAGGTCCTGCCCTTTTTCGGCGCGACCAAAAACCGTCTCGCCTTTCCGGCCGCGGCCCTCTTCGTTCTCGTCGCCGTCGTCTTCCTCTTTTTGTTCGTGCGGGAGAAGGGCACCGGGCGCGAATCCGCGGCAGGCCCCGATTCCGCCGCAACTCCCGATTCCGACGAAGCGAAGGAACCGTTTTTCAAGAGCATCACGCTCGTCTTCTCCGCGCGCGACAAAAGCGGCTTCCTCGTTCTCGTGAGCCTCTTCCTGTGGTTCGTCGGCTATCAGGGCGTCGTTCCGTATCTCACCGAGTTCAGCATCAAGACCTTTTCCCTCTCGACGGGGCAGGGTCCGCTCGCCATGGGCATGGTCGGCATCTCCTCCGCGCTGTTCGCGATCCCGATGGGATACGCCGCGAGCAGGTGGGGACGCAAGCGGACGATCCGCGCGTCGCTCGTCGTCATCTCTTTTCTCATGATCGCGGTGTACTTCCTCGAGCCGGCCGGCGCCATGCTCGGACTCGGCCTCCGGCAGATGACGCTCGTCTTCTGGGCCCTCATGTTCGGGTACGGCGTCTTCTGGATTTGCGTCGTCGCGAACTCCTTCCCGATGCTGTGGCAGATGGCGCACTTCGGGAATATCGGCGTCTATACCGGGCTCTACTACACCTTCTCGCAACTCGCGGCCATCGCCGCTCCGGCCCTTTCCGGTGCCATCATCGACGCCGCCGGCTATCGTTCGATGTTCGTCTTTTGCGCGGTGTTCTTCTTTCTCTCCTTCATCACCATGGGGTTCGTGACGGGCGGCGAGAAGAACGACGCACCGGTCGAGCTGCGGGACTAACGGGCAGGGACCCATGCGCCGGCGCTCAAGCGACCGGCGCTCAAGCGACCGGCGCTCAGGCGACTGGCGTTCAGGCGACTGGCGCTCAAGCGACCGGCGCTCAGGCGCCCGGCGTGCAGACAACCTGCCCCAATCCCGCCGTCTCTCCTTGACCCTGCGGTGCCCTTTCGCTACCATTAAAGCTACATGAAAGACCTAACCCGGGGAAGCGAGGCGCGCCTCGTCTTCTTCTTTACGCTCCCTCTGTTGTTCGGAAACGTGTTCCAGCAGTTGTACAACACCGTCGACAGCATCGTCGTCGGAAAATACGTCGGGAAGGAGGCCCTTGCCGCGGTCGGCCAGGCCTTCCCCGTGCTCTTCCTCTCGGTTGCCCTCGTGATGGGCTTCGGGATGTCGAGCAACGTGCTGATCGCCCAGGCCTTCGGCGCGAGGCGCTATGACCGCGTAAAGGCCGCGATCGACACCTCGTTCATCGTGACCTTCGCCTTCTCCCTCGTCGTCGCCGTGCTGGGCTACGCCTTCGCCCCGGCGATACTCGCTCTCATGCGCACGCCCGGCGACGTCGTCTCGGGCGCCACGCTCTATCTCAGGATCATCTTCGCGGGAATACCCGCCATGTTCGGGTACAACGCCATAAGCGCGATCCAGCGCGGCCTCGGGGATTCGAAGACCCCGCTGTACGCGCTCATCGTCTCCACGGTATTGAACATCATCCTCGACCTCCTGTTCGTGATCGCCTTCGGCTGGGGAATCGCGGGTGTCGCGGTGGCGACCATCATCTCGCAGGGGGCTTCCTTCGTCTGGACCTTCTCCTATCTCGTGAGGCGCAATCCGTACATCCGGGCGAATCCGCTCAAGATGCGGTTCGACCGCGAGGTATTCTTCTCGATCATGAAGATGGGCTTGCCGTCAGGCATCCAGCAGGCCCTCATCGCGGCGGGCTTCATGACCCTGACCGGAATCGTAAACCTCTTCGGCACCGATCCGGCCGCCGCCTTTACCGCCGCCTCGAAACTCGAAAGCTTCGCCGTCATGCCC
Source organism: Spirochaetales bacterium Spiro_10 (assembly GCA_001604405.1). Classification (GTDB taxonomy): domain Bacteria; phylum Spirochaetota; class Spirochaetia; order Treponematales; family Treponemataceae; genus Teretinema. Next base: position 2,069 of record LVBL01000090.1, on the reverse strand, counting down.
GCGATGAACTTCAGCCTGGCGATCGCCTCGTTTACCGGGCAGAACCTCGGAGCCGGACGGGTCGACCGCGTGCGGCGCGGCCTGCTTGCCGGCGTCGGTATGGCCTTCTCGCTCACCTTTTGCGTCGCGCTCACGCTCTACTTTTTCGGCGGACGGCTCATCACGCTGTTTTCCTCCGACGCTGAGGTTCTCCGAATCGGGGCGGAATACCTGAAGATCGTCTCGCTCGCCTATCTCATGCAGACGGTGATGTTTTCGGTTTCGGGGGTGATACGCGGCGCGGGACGAATGACCTTCACGATGGTCATGGCCCTGCTTTCGATGTGGATCATCAGGATACCGCTCGCGTTCCTGCTGTCGTCGAGGTTCGGAACGCGCGGCATCTGGTACGCGATAGACATCGGCTTCCTGGTCGGGATGACCGGTTCGCTTGTCTATTATTTCGCGGGGACCTGGAAGTCGGCCGCGTCGGACCCGCTTGCCGCGTCGGTCCCGGCCGGCGCGTCGCCGAGCGCCGAGAGCATCTCGGTGTAAAAGCGCGGTTCGACCGACGACTCCGGAAGCCCGCATCGTTCGAGCGTCTCCCGCAGCGCGGCCTCGGCGCGCGCTATCCCGCCTTCGTCCGGCCCGTCCGCCAGGATCTCGAGCTCGACGAACCAGCCAAGGCGCGCGACAAGCGAGAGTTCGATCGTTACGGGCGTTCCGTCTTTGGCGCGGCACCCGAAGACCTTCGTGCGTTTTTCCTTCCTGATGTACGCCGAAAAGCCGATATCCGAAAGAAGGCTCTCGAGCGCGTCGCGGTCCGACACCGTGAACTCCCGCTCGTCGTTGACCTCGATGTCGCCGCGCGTTTCCTTGCGCTTGTAGGTTACCGTAGAGACGCCGTCCTCGTCGCGGACGCGCACCTTCGTGAAGGACCCCGTAGGGCCGTTAACGCCCTCAGGGCCCTCAAGGCCCCAGTACTCGTCGCGCTTGACCGTCTCGCGCTCGAAGCTCGCGAAAGCGCGAATCGCGTTCTCGGTTTTTGCCGGGTCGGCGACCCGCGCCTTTATCTCGATCTCCGTCATCAGTTCCAGTCGAGGATCGACTGGTCGTAATCGGCGGGGGCCTTGTAGCCGAGCAGCTCGATGCAGGTCGCCGCGAGGCTCGAGATGCCGAGGCCTTCCTTGAGGGTCTTCTTGTACTCGCCCTGGTACGCGGGATCGTAGACGATTCCCGGAACCGGGTTGAGCGAGTGGCTCGTCTTTGCCTTCGGCGAGCCGTCGCTCTTTCGCGACACGTCGCCGGTCTTCTTCTCGTGCTCGAACATGTCGTCCGCGTTGCCGTGGTCCGCGCTCAGGACCATGATGCCGCCCGCCGCGTCCACCGCCTTGCGCAGGCGCGCGAGCTGGAGGTCCATCGCCTCCATCGAGCAGATGACCGCCTCGTAGATGCCCGTGTGGCCGACCATGTCGCCGTTGGGGAAGTTGAGGCGGATGAAGTCGTATTTGCCGGACCCGATAGCCTCGAGGACGTAGTCGGTAATCTCCGCGCACTTCATCCAGGGCCTCTGCTCGAAGGGAAGCACGTCGCTCTTTATCTCGACGTAGGTCTCGAGCTTCTCGTCGAACTTGCCGAGCTTGTTGCCGTTGAAGAAGTAGGTGACGTGCCCGTATTTCTGCGTCTCGCTGATCGCGAGCGAGCGTACGCCGGTCGCCGCGAGGTATTCGCCCATCGTGCGGTCGATCGCGGGCGGGGTCACGAGGTACTGCGCCGGGATGTGCAGGTCGCCGTCGTATTCCATCATCCCCGCGTACTCGACGCGCGGCACGCGCACGCGGTCGAACTTGTCGAAGTCGGCTCCCGACTCGAAGGCCGAGGTCATCTCGAGGGCGCGGTCGCCGCGGAAGTTGAAGTAGACGACCGAGTCGCCGTCTTCTATCGTTCCCACGGGCTTGCCGTTCTCGGCTATCACGAATTCCTTGAGGTCCTGGTCGATGATCCCCGGGATCTCCTTGCGCCACGTCTCGATCGCCTCATGCGCCGAGCCGAAGAGCCTGCCCTTGCCGAGGACGTGCACGTTCCAGCCG
>LVBL01000089.1 GCA_001604405.1 Spirochaetales bacterium Spiro_10 | reverse complement strand
GCATCTCGGGCAGGGATTCCTGGATAGCCGTCTTTACGTCGAAAAAACTGTCTTCCATGCCCTCGAGCGAGGCCCACAGGGACTCCATCTCGCCCTCGGCGTCGCCGGGAAGGGACAGGGTCTCGAGCGCGGACACGGCGTGGGCGATGATCTGCCCGAGCACGACGGATCCCTGCTCGGGGATCTGCTCGGGCGTGAACCGGAGCTCCTGGAGATGCAGGACGAAGCGCACGAGGGCCTCGTGAAGGACGACGAAGCGGTTGCGGAGCACGGCGGCCTCGTGGTCCGCGAACCAGTTGTACTCCTGCAGGAAATACCGGAAGCTCGCGGCCAGCGCGCGCTCGATGACGGGAAAGCAGAACGCCGAACTGCCGCCCCTGACGGGCACTATGCGCGCGAGCACGGGCTCGAGCGAGGTCTCCTTGCGGTAGAGGGCGTCGAGCACGTAGGCGTCGAGCACGTAGGACGAAACGGGAAGCCCCAGATGCATGAAGGATTCCTCGGCGAGCGTCTCGGGGGTCGCGACGACGGCCATGTTCCAGGTTCCCTGCGCCGGGATGGGCGTGTCCCGCAGCCACAGCCTGGTTTCGACGCCGTACGGCTCGATGCCGATGCGGGAGGTCCACTGAAGGAAATCCCGGACGGGGGCGGCATGCTCCGAGAAGAGCCGGTCACGCCCGATGAACCAGGCGTGGGCAAGCTGTTCGTCGATGCTCGCTCCGGGACCGTGCTGCTCAAACGAGGCGGCGAGGCTTTCCTCGAAATCTCCCATCCACCGGGCCCTGAGCGCCGCGTCGACGCCCGATGCGGGAAGCACGTCAAGGTCGACGACGCCGGCGTCCCAGTCGACGACTCGGGCGAGCACCATGTCGCCGGCCTTGTAGTCCGAATCCCAGTAGATGCCTTTCATGTCGACGACGGACAGGGGGAACGACTCCGGGAAATCGTCGTCCGGATCCGCGAAGCGTTCCTCGTTTTCGGGATTGTCGAGGGAGAGATACTGATAGGCGTACTCCTCGCCGAACAGCTGATACAGCGGGTAGACGTCGTCGGGGCCGACCTCGGCGATGAAGCGCTCGAGGGGGGCGCCGCGAAAGGTGAACGAAAGCTCGTGCGGCAACAGCGCGGGATTCACGAAGGGAACGAGGCGGGACCCGGGAATCATGTAGCCCCCCGCCGTCTCGTTCGGCGTCATGCGGAGCACCACCGGCTTCCCGGTGAAAAGCCCCGCGCGGGAGATCCATTCGCCCTCGAATTCGTCGTAGTCGGGAGAGCAGGGAAAGGCGAGATGATGGTACCGCAAGAATGAAACGAGATCGCCGACGGTACGCGCGGTGACGGGTTCTTCCATGCCCTTGAGGGCAAACGGTATGGTAAACGGCTCAAGACAAGACTTCAAAAAACGCACAAGCTTGTCTTCGACGGTATCCTTCATCCGTAAAACTATAGCATGTTTTGCCGGAGCTGCCCAAGGGATGGCCGCTCACGGTGCGGAACACACCTGCGGCTCGTTATGTGCGTCTTTGTATCATTGTGACACTATCGTGTGTGATAAAATGGGCCAAATATCGCAAAATGGCCAATCTTGGATACCCCCTACGCTCAGCTGGGATACCGGTTTACGAACAACGGAGAGCCATATTTCTTTATAATACAATAACATACACGCCTCGCGCACTCACAAACGAAAGTTGGCACGCAATTTGCTAATACATGTATGGATTGATTACCGGACGTTCCGGGCAATCCCCCCTCCTGTGTGGAGGAGAACACAACCACCAACCATGGAGGCATACCATGAACGCACTGAGTATCTTCAACCCGTCCTTTAGCAATGACGTCTTCGACGCCTTTGACCGTGGACTCGGCCTGTTCGCGCCGGTTTCCAGCGCGACCTTCACGGCGCCGCGCGTAGACGTACGCGAGACAGGCGAAGCCTACGTGATGGACATGGACCTTCCCGGGCTTTCCGAGAAGGACGTGGAGATCAACCTGAAGGACCGCGTGCTCTCGATCTCTTCCGTGCAGGAGGCGGAGCGCGAGGACAAGAAAAAGGATGATGACGTCGAGTACCTGATCAGGGAGCGGCGGTCGGCGTCCTTCTCACGGAGGTTCACCCTTCCGCAGGACATCAATCCCGAGAAGGTGGAGGCGAACTTCAGGAACGGAGTTCTGACGATCACGATCCCGAGGAAGCCCGAAAGCCAGCCCCGCCAGATCGCGATCAAGACAGCGTAAGCGGCCCGGCAGCTAGCGAGCGGGGACCGCCCTGGATGGGCGGTCCTTTTTTTGGAACGCTACTTTCATTGCCCAAACGCCGGGATTCGGTATAGTATCCCCCGCATGAAAACACACCGTATCGACCAGGGGGGCGGCGAAAGCCCCTCCCACCAGCCTGAAGAAACCGCCTGCGCCGGAACCCGTTTCTTGCCGGTCTTGACCGGACTCTTTGTCGGGATTCTGATCCTCTCGAACGTCCTCGCGTCGAAAATGGTCCGCCTCGGACCCTTTGTCTTCGACGGGGGAACCCTCCTCTTCCCGCTTTCCTACATCTTCGGGGACCTGCTGGCCGAGGTATACGGCTACCGGGAGTCGCGAAAGGTGATCTGGACGGGATTTTTCACCCTACTCCTGATGGCCCTCAACGTCTGGCTCGTGGGGTCCCTTCCCGCCGACGAAAGCTGGCTCTTCCAGCGGGACTTCGAAAACGTGCTGATGCAGATGCCGCGCATCGTGCTGGCGAGCGTCGTCGCCTATCTCGTCGGGGAATGGTCGAATTCGGTCGTCCTCTCGCGGATGAAGGTCGCGATGGGCGGAAGGCGCCTGTGGATGCGCACTATCGGTTCCACCGTCGTCGGCCAGGCCCTCGACTCGGCCCTGTTCGTCGCCATCGCCTTCGCCGGACTCTATCCCTCGGACGTCCTCGTCGTCATGTTCGCCTCGAATTACCTGTTCAAGACGGCCATCGAGGCGGCGTTTACGCCCCTGACCTATATCGCCGTCGGATACGTGAAAAAGGCGGAAGGCCGCGACACGTACGACCGGAACGTCGGATACAGCCCCTTGCCCTTCGGAGGACGATAGAAAGGCGCGAAACGCGCGGGTTTCCCGGCGAAACGGGGACCCGCGACGCCGGACTTCCGCAAAGGCGGATTATCGGCTATACTGGCCCATCATGGGCAAAACCTTTGTTTTCGTGAACCAGAAAGGCGGCGTGGGCAAGACGACGTCCGCCATCAACATAGGTGCCTACCTCGCCCTTGCCGGCAAGAAGACCCTGTTGGTCGACTTCGACTCCCAGGGAAACATGACGAGCGGCGTCGGGGTCGACCGGGAGAAGCCGACCGTCTACGACCTCCTCGCCGGCTCGGCCGACGCAAAAGCCGTAATCCGCGAGTCCGCGATCCCCGGGCTTCACGTCATCCCCGCCTCGATAGACCTTTCCGGAGCCGCCATCGAGCTCGTCGACCAGCAGAAGCGCGAGTACTACCTCAAGGAGGCCCTCGCCCCCGTCAAGGACCAGTACGACTTCATCCTGGTCGACTGTCCTCCCTCGCTCGGCATCCTTACCCTCAACGGCCTCGTCGCGGCCGACGAGGTCCTCATCCCGCTCCAGTGCGAGTATTTCGCCCTCGAGGGGCTTACCCTTCTCCTGCAAACCGTGAAACGCGTGCAGAAAACCCTGAACCCGGAGCTCGCGATCGGCGGGATCTTCTTCACGATGTTCGACTCCCGCACCAGGCTCGCGCAAGACGTCGTTCAGCAGGTAACCTCGTACTTCAAGGACAGGGTCTTCCGCACGATCATTCCGCGGAACGTCCGTCTCTCCGAGGCGCCGTCCCACGGCTTGCCCATCTGCAAATACGACGCGCTGTGCGTAGGCGCGCGCAGTTACGAAAAACTCGCAAAAGAGGTATTGGAGCGTGGCTAAAATGACAGGACTTGGGCGGGGACTGGGCGCGCTTCTCGAGGAAACCGAATCGCGCGCCGGACCCGAGGCAACGTCGGCCGGCGCGAGGCCGGGGGCAGGATCCGAGCTCTTCGTCAACCCGGCGCTCCTCAAGCCGAACCCGCACCAGCCCCGCCGCGAATTCGACGAGGCGGCGCTCAAGGAACTCGCGGACTCGATCCGCGAGCACGGCATCATCCAGCCCATCATCGTGGAGGAAGCCGGGGATGGCTCCTACTTCATCATAGCGGGCGAGCGCCGGACGCGCGCCGCCCGGATCGCGGGCCTCTCGTCAGTGCCCGTCATCGTCAAGAAATTCTCCGACGGGCGCAAGCTCGAGGTCGCGCTCATAGAGAACATCCAGCGCGAGAACCTCAATCCCGTCGAGGAGGCCGAGGCGTACCACCGGCTCATGGAACTGGGGAACCTCAGCCAGGAAGAGGCCGCGCAACGCGTCGGCAAAAACCGATCCACCGTGGCGAACGCGCTCCGCCTTCTGAAACTTCCGGAGGACATGCGCTCCTCCCTCGCCTCGGGACAGATTACCGCGGGCCACGCGCGCGCGCTGCTTTCGGTTCTGAACCCCGCCGACCAGCGCATCCTCTTCGGGCGCATCGTGGGCAACGGGCTTTCGGTGAGGGACGCCGAGCGGATCGCCGGCGAGCTGAACGGCGGAAGCCGCGCGGGGGAAGGCCCGGACGACAGGCAGAAAAAGGCGAAAAAACAGGACACGTTCCGCGACATGGAAGTGCGCGGGCTCGAACAGAAATTCATAGACGCGCTCGGCACGAAGGTCACGGTCAAGGGCGGCCTCGAGCGGGGCACGATCGAGATCGCCTACTTCTCGCGCGACGACCTCGACCGCATCTACGAAATCATCAATTCCGCCGAACGATAAACTCCCGTCTCGGTTCCTTCTCGTGCAGCTCGACTCGCCGCTTCTCCGCCAGGTACAGGGCCTCCTGGGCGCGTACGGCCTTTTCGTCGCGCGCGGGGCGCGAGCGCGTCCACGAGCCGTCGCTCTTCAGCCGGTGGGAGTTCACGTTGTCCGCGAAATACGTCCCGAGCGCGGCGGCTATCGTCTTGCGGATGCTGTCCTGCAGGACGGGGAACATGAGCTCGACGCGACGGTCGAGATTGCGCGACATCCAGTCAGCGCTCGAGAGGTACGCCTCCTCGGCGCCGCCGTTCTGGAACCAGAAGACGCGCGAGTGCTCGAGGAACCGGTCTATGACGCTCACCACGGAGACGTTTTCGCTCATCCCGCGCACGCCCGGCACGAGCATGCACACGCCGCGGACGTTCAGCATCACCCGCACCCCGGCCCGGCTCGCCTTGTAGAGCGCGTCGATCACCTCGTAGTCGGCGAGGCTGTTCACCTTGGCCATGATGAGTCCGGGCCGCTCGGGCGAGGACTTCTCTATCTCGCGGTCGATTAACGAAAGGACGCGCGGCTTGATCTCGATCGGCGCCATCGCGAGACGTTTCATCCCGACGATCGCCGAGTACCCGGATATCATGTTGAAAAAGAGCGTCGCGTCGTTCGCGATCTCCCGGTTCGCCGTGAAAACGGACATGTCGGAGTAGAAGCGCGCGGTCCGGTCGTTGTAGTTCCCGGTCGAAAGATGCACGTAGCGGCGCACGCCGTCTTCCTCCCTCCGCACAACGAGTAGGACCTTCGCGTGCACCTTGAGCCGCGCGATGCCGTACACGACGATGACGCCGACTTCCTCGAGGCGGTGCGCCCAGGATATGTTGCGCTCCTCGTCGAAGCGCGCCTTGAGCTCGACGAACACGGTCACGTGCTTGCCGGACCGCGCCGCGCGCTCGAGCGCCCTGATGACGGGCGAGTCGCCGCTCGTGCGGTACAGCGTCATCTTGATCGCGAGGACCTCAGGGTCGTCGGCGGCGTCGTTCAGGAAGCGGAGCACCGGCTCCCAGGAATGGTAGGGCACGTGCAGGAAAAGGTCCGTCCGCTTGAGCTCGTCCCAGAACGGGCCCTCCTCGGGAAAATCGACGGGCCAGAAATTCTTCCAGGGCGGGTTTCTCAGGCCCTCGAGGCCGTCGATCGCCACGAGCTCGAGCAGGGTGGGCAAATCCATCGGCCCGGGAACGGGGTAGACGTCGCCCTCGTCGAGGCCCATGCGCTCCTGAAGGAACGCGAGGATGGAGGGACAGCCTCCCGTGGCGATGAGCCTGACGGGAAGCGCGGAGAGCCGTGCCGCGAGGACCTCCTCGATGGCCGCTATGAAATCCCCGTCGCGGTCCTCGTCGATGGGACGGTCGGCGTCCCGCGTGACCTTGAACAGCATGCTCTCCGCGACCGCGTAGCCGGGAAAGAGGCGCTGGCCGAAGGTGAGGACGACGTCGTCGATAAGGGTGAACCTGCGCTCGCCGGCCTCGTCAGGAAGCCACACGACGCGCGGTATGCTCGTCGGGATCTGGACGACGGCCATGGAGTCCGGCGTCGCGCCGCCCCGAAGCGTCCCGTCGGCCGAAACGGCGCCGGGGCCCTCTTTCGCGCGCTCCGATGCGGCCGTCGCGGCTGTCGTGGCCGTCGCGGACGCCCCCGCGACGGCGTCCATGAAGCCCGCGAGCGGTCCCGTTTGCGGGCCGATGGACGGACGCAGGAGAAAGGCCGCGTGAAGCCTCAGGTTTCCTATGCTCGGCAGGTCGCCGGTCGCGCTCGCCCGGAGGGGGGTCAGCAGCGGGAAGACGTCGTTCGCGAAGAAGCTCTCGAGAAACCGCGCCTGATGGGGCGCGTACTCCGCGGGACGGACGTACCGCACGCCCTCCGCGGCGAGGCCGGGCAGTATGTCGCCGAGCAGGCACTCGTACTGGATGGACACGAGCTCGTGCACGCGCGCGGACAGGAGCTCGAGCTGTTCCCGCGGGCACAGGCCGGAACCGTCCCGGACGTCGGGATCCCTCGCGCATTGCGCCTTGAGCGCGGCGACGCGGACCATGAAGAACTCGTCGAAGTTGGAGGACACGATCGTGATGAAACGCAGCCGCTCGAGAAGCGGCACGGAGGGCTGCCTCGCCTCGTCAAGCACGCGCGCGTTGAATTCCACCCAGGAAAGCTCCCTGCTGAAGTACCGGTTCTCAACTTTTTTCATCGTATCCGCCTTTCTTCTCCCTTCGGCGAAACCGGCGCGCGCTGCGGCGCGGGGCCTCACACCATGGCCAGTTTGTATCCGAACACGTCCTCGAAGAGGTCCGCCTTTTCCTCGAGCGCGATCCGCTCGAGCGTTATGTCGTGCGTCCCGACGGCGCGAAGGAGCAGCGTGTCCTTCGTGAGCTCGATCGTGAAGTCGGCTATGTGCTGAGAGTGCCCGCGGTCAAGGGCGTCGGCGATCCTCAGGAGCGAGGCGAGCTTGAGCACCATCGTGCGGTCGGCGCGCGACAGCATGGCGTACGCGGGATGCGCGGCGCTCGGCGGCTCGGCGCGGTGGTAGCGCACGACGTTGGACACGACGTTCATGTCGTCCTTGTTGAGCCCGAATATGTCCGAGTGCGAAATGATGTACTGGCTGTGCAGATGATGGTCGCTCGCGCGGATGAAGGAGCCCACGTCGTGGAGGATCGCGGCGCTCTCCAGGAGGAGCCGCGCGTGCCTGTCGAGCGAGAGCTCGCCCTCGAGCCAGTCAAAAAGCCTGAGCGCCACGCGGGCGACGTACAGCGAGTGGGACTCGTCGTAGTGGAACTTCTTGCCGAGGCTCGTCGCGGAGGCGACGACCTGAGTGTAGAACTCCTCGCGCACGAGCTGGTCGGGTCCCGCGAGGCGAGAGATTATCACGCCCTCGCGGATCGAAAGATACGGGACCAGCACGGTGTCGGCGGCGGTGAGCTCGAGAAAGTACCTGTACGCCAGAAGCCCCGGCACGAGCGACTCCGCCTCGCCGTACGCGATGCGGAAATGGTGCACGATCTCCTCTACGCCGTAGCCAGCGACGCGATCGACGAAGGCGATGAAGGCCTTTCTCTCTATCGAGGCGAGCAGGTCCGTCACCTGGGTGCCGACGCTGCGCGCCACGAGGCGGGCGTCGCTGCCGATCGCGATGAGCTGCTTGACGAGGTCGAGCCTGAGCTCGTTGTTGAGATTCTCGGCGGTCGTGCGGATGTAGTCGCCGAGAAAGCGGCGGACGTCCTTCTCCGACCCCATCATCGCCTTTACCTGCTGCTCGATTATGACGGTCCCCATCCTGAAGCTGTGGGCCGCGACCATCTTCCCCTTCTGGAGGAGCATGATCTCGGTGGATCCGCCGCCCACGTCAAGGACGACCGAGTTGACGCGGAAGGGCTTGCCGGGCGCGAGCGAGAGGGCGTGCTCCACGGCCAGGTACATGAGGCGGTTCTCCTCGAGCCCGTCGATCACGCGCACGCGGAAACCCGTCTTGACGGCAAGGCGGTCGAGCACCGAGTCGCGGTTCCGCGCCTCGCGCACGGCGCTCGTCGCGACGACGGAGACCTGCGTGTCGGGTATGTCCCAGGAGGCGAGCATCTCGCGGTAGCGGTTGAGTATCGCCAGGCACTGGAGGAGCGACTCGCGGGAGACCACGCCCGCGGTGAACACGTCGCGTCCCAGCGCGAGCGCCCGCTCGGCGCGGTCTATGACGCGCCACGTCCCGTCGGAGGACACCTCGGCGACGAGCAACCGCACGCCGGTCGCGCCAATCTCTATTACGGCCTCAAGGCGGGACTGGGTCTCGACGTCCATCGCGCGCCGTCCGTCAGAGCTTGTCGATGAGCATGGAGCACTTGCCGGAAGGGATCGGCAGGGTCTTCTTCTTCTGGCCGAGGATGTTGATGGTGAAGTAGTAGAGCTTCTCGCTTTCCATGTGTATCTCCCACCCGCGCTGGCTCTTGTTCGAGAGGATGGTGATGAGGTTGCGCTTGAGGCTCAGGTTCTCTATGCCCATCACCTCGAGGTTCGGTATGATCCAGTCGACCGTCTTGCGCGGTAGGCTTATCGAAAGGCCGATGATGTTCTCGATCATCAGGGCGATCGTCGAGAGGCCCGCGTGCGGAAGGTACTGCTTGCGGGGGAAGCCTTCCTTGCCGGGCCACTGGGCGGGGCCCTCCTTGCCGGGGAGATAGGCCTCCCAGAGGCTGCCCTTGTTGTGCTCGCCGTTCGGAGAGAGGGCGTCGAGCACGTAATAGAGGTGCCGGATCGCGCACTC
>LVBL01000088.1 GCA_001604405.1 Spirochaetales bacterium Spiro_10 | reverse complement strand
GAATCAAGCCGTCCCTGGATTTCCGCCCTCATCGTCCGCGAGATCGCGCCCTTCGCGAGCAATTTCCGCTCTGAACGCCCCTTTCACGAGTATCTCGCCGAGCACGGCGTCACCATACTCTCGGGGATCGACACGCGGGCCCTCACCCGGAAACTCCGGGAGGCGGGCACGATGAACGGGCTCATCACCTGCCAAAAACCCCTCGACATCTCGATCCGGCTCGAGGAGATCAAGCGCTACTCGGTACGGCACGGCGTCATCCGCGTGAGCAGGGCGCACCCCGAAACGGTCGGCTCGGGTGCGAGGAAGATCGCACTCCTCGATTTCGGCGCCAAGCGGAACATCGTCAACTCCCTCGTCGCCCGCGGGTGCACCGTCACCGTCTGGCCCTGGGACACTCCGGCCTACGTGATACTCGACTCGGAACCCGACGGGATCATGCTCTCGAACGGACCCGGCGACCCGAAGGACTGTTCCGGCATCCTCCGGCACATCCGCGAGCTGATGAACTCGGGGATACCCCTGTTTTCCATTTGCCTCGGCCACCAGCTTCTCGCGCTCGCCGCCGGCTTCGACACCGAACGGCTCAAGTTCGGCCACCGGGGAGCGAACCACCCGGTAAAGGACCTCGCGACCGGCAAGGTCTACATGTCGAGCCAGAACCACGGCTACTGCGTGAATCCCGCCTCCGTCGACCCGAAGGTCGCCGAGATCAGCCACGTCAACGTGAACGACGGCACGGTCGAGGGCCTCCGCTTCAGGGACAAGCCCGTCTCCTCGGTGCAGTTCCATCCCGAGGCGAGCCCCGGGCCGCGCGAGACCGCGTATCTCTTCGACGACTTTCTCGCCGCAGTGGACGGAAAGTCGCCCGCCCTCTCCAACCGATCCCTCACGGCCAGCAAGGAGGCCTCCTGATGCCGCTCAATCCATCGATCAAAAAGGTGCTCGTCATCGGCTCGGGGCCGATCATCATCGGGCAGGCCGCCGAGTTCGACT
>LVBL01000087.1 GCA_001604405.1 Spirochaetales bacterium Spiro_10 | reverse complement strand
TCCTGGTCGCGCGCGAGCGAATCGAGGCTCACCAGAAAGGCGTCGGCGACGCGCACGAGTTTGTCGAGTTCCGGCACCGACTCTCCCGATTCCCATTTCGCCACCGACTGACGGGCGACTCCCGCGAGTTCGGCGAGGCCTTCCTGCGAAAGCCCCTTCTTTTTCCTCAAGGCCGCTATCTTCTCCGCCAATGTCATCGGTCTTCTCCTTACGTTCGCGCTCTCGTCCGCGAGTGATAGTATAGTAGCCGCCGCGCCCGCACTTTTCTACCAGCCGCACGCGTCATTTTACGCAACCTCCGGTTGCCCCTTTCGCGGGGTTTTTGTTGACCTTGCCCCAGGGGCAGGGTGTATCGATAGGGTAGGAGGCATTGCCATGCATGAAAGAACTGTCAGAGATACCCTGTCGCTACTCGCTGTCGGGACGCTTGCCCTCATGGGCTGTTCCCGTCCCTGGGCCGTCGCGCCGGGCCGCGCGTCCGGGGACGGCGGATTGATCGGAAACCTTCCCGAACGGGTGATACCCGGAGGTCATTGCGAGAGTTCCGCCCTCCTGAACGCGCTTTCCGCCCTCGGCTATCCCGTAAACGAGGAGATGATCGCGGGAGGGGGCGGGGCGCTCTCGTTCACGTTCATCCCCGGCACCTTTCCGTTCGTCGGGGCGAGAAACGTCGACATGCGCGAGTTTTTTTTCGAGGGGAGCGGCATCGAATCGGTCACGGGATACGCCCCCGACTGGGAGGAAATCTACCGTCTTCTCGCCGAGGGAATCCCCGTTTCGCTCCGGGTGGACATGCGGTTCCTTCCGTACCGCTACGGCGGAAAGTACGGTCCCGCATACATGTCCTTCGGCGGCCACTGGATAACCCTCTTCGCCGTCGATTTGCGCAGGGAAGTCGCCTTCGTGAGCGACACGGAGTATTCCGAACCGCGCGAGATATCCCTCAAGGACCTGCATCGGGCCAGAACCTCGGACACGAAGGTCTTTCCCCCGAACGCCGAGTACTGCTGGTCAAGGAGCGCTCCCGCCGGTTTCCGGATTGACTGGGACCGTCTCGCCGTCACTTCGATCCGTGCGGTCGTGAGGAACTACGAGTCTTGGGCGCTCGAGGGTCTGTCTCGGTACGGGGACGACCTTGTCTCGCTCGAGGAGGCGGGGGCGAAGCCGTATCTCCTGCCGGCCGTATTCGCGTACATGGCGGGAAACATCGAGGACTACGGTACCGGCGGCGCGTCGTTTCGCGTCCTGTATCGGGGCTTTCTCGCCCAGGCGGCCGAAAAGGGAGGCATAGGCGGGATCGGGGAGGCGATCCCGAAGATCGACGACTGTATCGAATCCTGGCACGCCCTCTCGCGGGAGTTTCTCTCGCTCTCAGGACGCGTTCGCGGGATGAAGAAGCCGGAACGCCTCGCCGAATACG
>LVBL01000086.1 GCA_001604405.1 Spirochaetales bacterium Spiro_10 | reverse complement strand
TCTCGGCCGTCTGGTGCGCCTCGTGCGCGGGGTGCTCGGGAACCTCATACCCGTACGGCGGGGGCGCCCGCGAGGGACAGCGGCTTCCCGCAACGGTGCGTATCGCCTGCTGGAACGCGCAAACCTTCTTTGACGCCGTCGACGACGGCACCGAGTTCGACGAATTCCGAGGCCCCAAGTCCGCGTGGAACGAGGCCCGTTACGTCGCGCGGCTCTCGCGCCTCGCCGAGGCCGTCGTCCTCATGGGCGAGGCCTCCGGCGCGGGCCGGGACCGCGTGCCCGACATCGTCGTTCTCTGCGAGATCGAGAACGAGCGGGTACTCGCCGACCTCTGGAACCGCCTTCCGCGCCTCGGCGGCTTCACGGACGCCATCTTCGTGCCGCCCGGAGACGGCCTCGCCTTCGGGACCGGCATCCTCGCGCGCGCGGCCCCGATCGGGGTTACGGCCCACACGATCGCCGGTTCGGGCGAGTCCGTCCGTCCGATGATCGAGGCCGAGTTCGGTTTCGGGGATTCGGGCCTCGTTGTCTTCGCCTGTCACTGGAAATCGAAGGCGGGCGGTGACGGGGGAGGGGCCGTCCGCAGGGCCCAGGAACGGCTTCTCGCGGACCGGATAGAGCTGCTTGCCCGCGAGCGGCCCGGCACGCCCTTCGTGGCGTGCGGCGACTTCAATCAGACCCCCGACGAGTTCGGCCCGCTTGCCGCGTATCCGGCCGCCTGGGAACTGTGGAGAGAGGGCGCCTTGCCCGGATCCCGGGTGATCCCCGCGGGGTCCTACTGGTACCGGGGCGGTTGGGAGGCGATTGACCATTTCTTTTTTTCTCCCTCCCTGCGCGACGGCGTGGCCCCCGAGGTTACGCGTTTTTCCCCGGTGGCCGAGCCGCCGCTCGTCGGGGAAGACGGCCTTCCCGCGCGGTACGAGCTTTTTTCGGGGCGGGGCTACTCGGATCATCTACCGCTCACGGTGACAATCAATTGACCTTTTGCCGATTTCGGGGGAAAATCCTTATATGGAAAAGGGTACGCATCGATTCCCCCGCGTTCTTGTCGTGTCGCTCATCGTCATCCTTACGGTGTTCGTCGTCATCCCCCTGGCCGTTTCCGCGCTTTCGCTCATAGGAAGGCTTGACGGCGATTCGATCTTTCCCGGCAACCCGGACGCCTTCGTGCGCGTTCCCCATACGGTTACCGCCGTAGAGCGCGTACTGGCCCACCAGCCGCTGTCCGAGGTCCTCGCGGATCCCGCGTTCGCCTCGCTCGCCTCCACGGCGGCGACCCTCCGGGAACTGAGCCAGCGTCTCCCCGGTCCGGTCAGGACCGTGCTGAACGGCGCCTCGGACGCCGCCCTCTATTCGGGCGGTACGGTTCTCGTGTGCTACGACGCAGGCTTTCTTTCCCCCTGGCTCAAGCTGACGCCCCACGTCGTCGGGCGTCTCGATATCGAGGGTCTCTACTACGTCAACGCGGGAAACCGTTCCCGCTTCGAGTACCGGTCGAAGGACGGATCGACGGTCTACCTCGGGTTTATGCGGAACCTGCTCGTCGCCTCGAACGACGAGGCGACCTTCGAGGCGACCCTTACGAATCCCCCAGGCTCGGGGCCCTTCGCGGATTCCAACGGGCCGACGCCACTCGGCCAGGCGCGCATCCGGCTTGACGGGCGCTCGTACGACATCGGCCTTCTGGTCTCCTCCGATTTCGCCATAGCCGCCCTCGGCGAGGGGAACCGGGCGGTAAGCGACTTTCTTGACGGTCTCTCGCTTCCGGGATTCTCGGACGTGACCGTCGCCTTTCAGGAAAACCGCGCCGTCATATCGCTTGCCTCCCCGGTAAGTTCCCGTAAGCCCGAACTTTCCGCCCTGCTCGGGCGCGAACCCCGTTTGCCCCGCGCGCTTTCGCGGCTTCCCGCCGACACGCAGTACTGCACGATCCTGGCAGCGGGTGACGCCCAGGCCCTGCTCTCCGCCGCGACCGCGGTGTCCGGCGCATCCGTCGCGGACGCCTACGCCGAGGCCGACCGGATGGCCCGCTCGTTTCTGGGGCGCGGCCTTGAGGACCTCGTGTTCTCCTGGACGGGCGACGAGTTCGCGGCCTTCGGGCTCGAGGGCCGCCCGAAACCCGTGTTCGCCGTGCGCGTCGCGGACGAGGCGAAGCGCCGCGCGGCCTTCGACGCCCTCTTTTCGTCCATACTGATCGACGAGGATTCCTCGACCGTGATCGACGGCGTGCGCCTGCCCCGCGTCGTCCTTCCCTCGTTCATCGACTTTCTCGCGCGGGCCATGGGCATCGTCGTTCCCTCCCCGTACTACGCGATAGAGGACGGCATCCTCTTTCTTTCCGAGTCCCCCGAGAACCTGCTCGTGACGGTAACGTCGATAAAGAAAAACCAGTCCCTCGTGCGGGCCGACGGATGGAAGGCGCTCGCCGAGAGCGGGAACGACCGCGCCCAGCTCACGCTGTTCTACTCGCTCGACCGGACCGTTCCTTTTTTCCTGAAGGGGACGACGCCGTTTCACCGCGCGCTCCAGCTGTACCGCCAGGGACTCTTGCGCGTCTCGGTGAGCGACGGCCTGCTGGTGGCCACGCTTTCCGCGACGCCGGGTTCCGGTTCGGGCGTGGCTCCCATTCCCGGTTTCCCGGTCGAGGCCGGCGGGCGTATGGGAAGGGAACTCTCACCGGTGCGGCTGTCGGGAAAGGCCGACGCGCGCCTCCTTTTCACGGTGAACGGACGCGTCGCCGTTTCGTATAACCCGAAAACCGGCCTTTCGCGGCGGCTCGAGGCGAACGACCCGATATGGATCCGCGTCGACCCGGCGTTCAAGCCGTCCTCTCCCAAGGGCGACGGGCAGACTGACGACGGCGCGAATCGCGAGGCCGGCGCGAATCGCGAGGCCGGCGCGCGCCGCGAGGCTATCGCGCAACACGAGGCCGCCGCCTGGATCGTCAGCTCCGCCGGCGAGGTAAACCTCGTCACGGCAGATCTCGAGAGCCTCCCGGGTTTTCCCGTCGCGACCGGCGTTCGCCCGACGGCGGCCCCCGTCTCCTTCGAGGGAACGCTGTACCTCTGCGACAGGGACTCGGCCCTGCACGCCGTCGGCCGCGACGGCACCGTGTCCGTCGCGAGCCTTCCGTTCACCGATCCGGTCCGCTCGCCTCCGGCCTTCCTGCGCGCGGGGAAGAAGGCCTTCATGGCGACCTACCCGAAGAGCTTCCTCGGCGAGCTCTGGCTGACCGATCCCGAGGGAGCCCCCGAGGCGGGATGGCCCGCCTACGCGAACGGCATCGCCTTCGGCACCCCGCTTCCGTTCACGTACGGGGGAAAGACGGCCGTCGCCTTCGTGACCCAGGCGGGCGAGCTCGCGGCCTTCGGGCAGGACGCGAAGCCGCTTCCCGGATTTCCCGTATCCTTGCCGGGCGTTTTTTACGCGCAACCGGCCTACGACGGCGATTCGCTGTGGCTCGTGTCCTCCTCGGGAACGCTCTTCCGCGTCTCCCTTTCGGGCGCCGTCCTTTCGCACAAGATCCCTGATTTCACCGCCGAGGAGGGTGTCGTTACCCTGTACGACGTCACGGGGGACGGAGTCGCGGAGGTGTTCGTCACGGGAGACGGCTCGACCCTTCACGGCTATTCGCGCGATTTCGTTCCGCTCGCCGGCTTTCCCCTGCCGATCTGGGGCGAACCCGCGTTTACCGACATCAACGGCGACGGCAGGATCGACTGCCTCGGCTCTGGCCTTGATAACCGCGTTCACGGATGGCAATTCAGATAGGAGAGGCATATGAGGATGATTCGCGTCGCGGCCGTCGCCGCCTCGGTGGCGCTTGCCGCGCTTTTTTCGCTCGCGTCGTGCGCTTCGTTGCAGGACGACCGTCTCGGCTCCACGGGTTCGCCCGAGCGCGACCGCGACCTTTTCGAGCTCGAGCGGTCCGTTGTCCTGCTCGACGTCTCCAAGTCGGCGCAGGCGAACGCGACCTCCTCGGCGCGCGCCGACGCGCAGGCCGCGCGGCTCGCCGAGATCAAGAGGATCGAGACACGGATCACCGAACTTGAGCGGCTGGGGGTGAAGGATACCGTTTTTTCCGCGCGGCTCGAGGCCTGGGCGGGCAGGCTCGCACTCGCGGCCGGCAACCGGCAGGAGGCGACTCGTCGCTACGGGCGCGCGATCGCCCTCGTTCCCGGAGACATCCCCGCGCTCGTCCTTTCATCGAGGCTCGAACGCGATCCCGAGAAGCGCCTCGCGTCCCTTGAGCGGACGCGGACCTTATTTCCCGATTCGGGCGAGCTGCTCGTCGAGGAGGGGCGGACCCGCTTCGAGCTCGGCCGGTACCGCGAGGCCGTCGCCGCCTTCGACGCGGGGTTTCCCCTGCTCCAGCCGGCGTATCGCGAGGCGTACCAGGCGGAACGCGATTCGGCCTGGTCCCTGCGGGACCAGAGCGCCTCCGACGGCGCGCGTACCCGCGCCGTTTCCTCCGTGGCCGCCGTCACGTGGGACGACGTCGTGGCGGTCTCGCTCGAGCGGACGGGCTTTCTCGACTTCCTGACGGCGGGGAAGGAATGGAAGGTCGACCGGGCCTTTGCCGCGCTTACGAAGTCGTCCCACATACCGAACGCCCCGCTCGCGCCCCCGACCCGCGAGACGAAGGTGCGACGGGGCGAGCTTGCCTGGTACCTGTGGAGGACGAGCCTCGAGCGCGCGGGCACGGGCGCCCTCGCGAACCGGTATTCCGCGCGCTGGGCGGCGAATCCCTCCATGCAGAGCCCGATTCCCGACGTGCCTCCCTCGTCCCCCTGGTTCGACGGGGCGCTCGGCTGCGTGGAGCGCGAGATCTTGTCCCTGCCCGACGGCCGCCTCTTTTTTCCCGACGCCCCGGTGAGCGGGCAGGAGTTCCTCAAGGCGCTCGGGGCCGCGGCGCGCTGAACGCCGGCCGCCTGCTAGGCGCAAGCCTGAGTGCTATCCGGCCGCGTGCATGCTAGCTCGTGCGCGCTGAGTGCCGACGGCATGCAGCAAAAAAAAGCCCGCGAACCGTTTGGTCGCGGGCTTTTTCGTTCCGGTGCCGTTTGCCTCGCAAAGAACGCCCGAGTTTCGCGGCAGTTCTTTGGAAGAGGCGGGGCCCGGGGAGGAGGAACCTTTCTTTGAAAGAAAGGTTCTGCCTCCCTGGATGGTTAGCCGTTCAAGCGCTTTTCCAGGGCTTCCATCTCGGCCATGAGCTCCTTGGGGAGCTTGTCGCCGAACTTGGGATAGTGGTTGGCGCGGACGTCCGCGATTTCCTTCTTCCATCCCTCGACGTCGACGGAGAGGATCTCCTTCATGGCGTCGGCCTTCACGTCGAGGCCGGCGATGTTGAGCGCGCCGTCCTTGGGCATCCATCCGATCTGGGTCTTGACGGCGTTATCCTTGCCGTCGCAGCGGTCGAAGACCCAGGCGAGGACGCGGCTGTTGTCGCCGTAGCCGGGCCACATGAACTTGCCTTCGGCGTTCTTGCGGAACCAGTTGACGAAGAAGATCTTGGGAAGCT
>LVBL01000085.1 GCA_001604405.1 Spirochaetales bacterium Spiro_10 | reverse complement strand
GACCTCGAGATCATCCTGATAGACGACGGTTCGACGGACGAAAGCGGGAACCTTTGCGACGAGTATGCGGGCCGTGACGATCGTATCATAGTGATTCACACGGATAACCTCGGCGTGGCCAGCGCGAGAAATGTCGGGATCGAGCGTTCGACGGGATCGATAATCTGTTTTATTGATTCAGACGATTACGTTGCGGCGGGATACGTTCGTCATTTATATGATACCCTGATCAAGTACGATGCCGAAATCTCGATTTGCGATTTCGACGAAGTCGACGTAGACAATCGTGCAATCACGAGCACCTCGCGATTCCCGGAAGTGGAGACCTTTCCCGGAATAAAGGGCGTGCACCTTCTGTTTCAAAGCAATTCAATGCGATTCGTGGTGCCTTGGTGCCGGCTGATCAGGAAAAAGCTGTTTACCGAGCACGGCATCAGGTATCCGCTGTCCCGAATTCACGAGGACGTCTTCACGACGATGAAGTTGTTCTATCATGCGCGTACTATCGTTCTTTCTCCGAATGTCCTCTATACGTACAGACGTCGGCCGGAAAGCCTTACGGGGGGCGGAATCAACATGCGTTCCCTGGACGTTCTGTACGGGTATAAGGATCATATTGATTTTTTCATTTCGAAGAAAGAGCGGTGCCTTGCGAGACGGGCCCGCGTGAGCCTCAGGAGAAAAATCCTGTCGCTCGCTTCACAGGCCATGACCAGAGAAAACGTCGTTCGCGAGGAATTATTATATGCTCTGAGGGATTTCTGCCGTGTGAATTGGAGGCTGTACCCCATATCGGCCAATCCTCTTGTACAAGTCCGTTTAATCGCGTTAGCGGTATTTCCGTGTTGTGTCTCGAGGTATATCCTCAGGAAATGATTTCAGCCGGAAGATAGCGTGAGGTTTCCTTTTTTTCAGAAATGCGTTAAGATTCTGTTAAGGTATGGATACACATGTTAGTACTTATGAACCACTGGTCAGCGTAATCATCCCCATTTTCCGAGTAGAGAAATATCTGCGACGATGCGTTGAATCCGTTTTGGCGCAAACCTATCCGAAAGTTGAAGTCATTCTCGTGGATGACGGCTCCCCCGACCTCTGTCCGGAGATATGCGACGCGTACGCAAGGACCAATCCGTCCGTTCGCGTACTTCACAAGCCGAATGGCGGCCTCTCCGATGCCAGAAATGCCGGGTTGAATCTCGCAAAGGGAAAATATATCTATTTTCTCGACGGTGATGACTACATTGAGAAAAACCTGCTGTTTAGGACTGTTTCAGTCATGCTCAACGAGAATGCCGATCTTGTTGCATTCAATTATCACAAAATCGATGATGAAGAAGCAGTATTTGAAAGTTCAAAGTTTACTGAGGGAACATTCATATTCTCCAATGATGAAGACCGACTTTCGTACATCATCGATTACTACTGTCGCTACACACATGGGTGGGAGGCATGGAGCCGCCTGTATGACGGAGACCTTATCAGGAATCGCTCTCTACGCTTCTGGGATACCTCGGAGATCTTGGCCGAGGACATAGGCTTTAACCTTTTAACACTTCTCTATGCAAAGAAACTTATTGTAGTCAACGACGTCCTGTATAACTACCGCATACGCGAGGATTCGCTGTATTCACAAGGAAGGAGGACGTTCAGTCTGCCGAAGTTCATCGCGCTGGCCAGAAAGATTGAAGAATACCTGTCTCACTTGCCGGAAACCTCCGTGCTGAGAACGTGCTCGAATTGCATCCTTCTGGAGATTTTGCTTTTTGAATTGGGCAAAGGAAATCTCAATGAACAGAAACACAGAATTGCAAGCGAATTGACGAGCGAAGAGGCATCGTATTTTTCTTCAAAGCTGCGTGAAGTTCTGCACAAGCGGAACCAATGCGGACGGTTTCGCGACAAAACAAACCTGAAACAAGCCGTCTTGCATGCGCTCTATTATCTGGGGGGTACTTCGTTTTCCGGAAGCCTTCTCGGTTTGCCACTGTGGTTCTCGATTACGCTTCGGAAGCTGTCAAGGAAAGGGCGCAGAATCAACAGGGCGATACGTGCAATCCTGACATACCGTCTGTACCCTTCATTCGCGAAGCGGTCGTTCCTTCTTGGTTCGGAGGACTACGGCAATCTGGGAGATCACCAGATTGCGGAATCCGAAAAGGAGTTGCTTGCTCACTATCTCCCGAAGTATCACGTGGTCGAGGTACCCGCGTCTGCCTATCACAACGTTCGAACGGTGCTGTCCTGCATAGTCAAGCGGCAGGACTTGATCTTCCTTACGGGCGGCGGAAACATCGGCGATGTGTACGAGTTCGCCAACAAAATTCGGCACGATGCCTTGCGACGATTCCCGAACAACAGAATAACGGTTTTTCCGCAAACCATTTTCTTTGAAAGCTCTTTAAGTTCCAGTTATAATCCAATAGCCAAATTGTCGAGTGACATTGATAAACACACGTCATTCGTTTTATGCCTGCGGGAGGCGGAATCTCTGGAATTCGCCAAAAGACAGTTTCATTGCAAGGCCGTGATGCTGCCCGACGTGGTCCTCTACACAAAGAAAGACACGTACCCAAAGGAGCTTCGGGAGGGCATTCTGCTGTGCCTTCGCGGCGATCATGAAGGAATTCTCGCTCATCATGAAAGGAGAGCAATCCATGCAATCGCGCGATCGATAACATCAGGAATCAAGGAGTTCGACACGCAATTGAAAAGGAGTGTTTCGTTGCGGGAAAGGAGCGAGGAGCTTCGAAAAGCCTTGTCGTTATTTGGTGCTTCTCGATTGGTAGTGACCGACAGGTTGCACGGAATGGTGTTCTCGGCAATCACTGGCACTCCTTGTGTCGTGTTGAGAAGCTATAGTCATAAGATACCTGGCGTATATGAGTGGATTCGTCATCTGCCTTACATACGTCTATGCGACGGTTTTACGGAATTGGAGCAAAACATGCACGAACTGTATGATTATATCGGGGTTGCAGCCTATGATAATGGAGAGATACGCCGCGCGTTTGACGTTTTTTTTGAGAGTTTTTTGGTGTATACTTCCGAGTAGTGAGTGGCATACCGCGATGAATCAGGTGTTCTTCTATCAAGATCAGTAAGGTAGACGAAATTGGGGCATATTAAGCGTTTTATTGAGTGTTATGTACCGGTGTATTCCTGCAATCTTCGATGTTCATACTGCTATGTCACGCATAACGGGTTATGGAACAAAAAGACAGACGATCTCTCATTGTGCATGTCCATGATCGACCGTGCTTTCAGCATGGAAAACCTGGGCGGTCAGTGCATCATAAACCTGTGCGGATCGGGAGAAACCCTCTTGCCGCCGGAAATGCCATCGATTATTCGGTCGTTGCTGAATGCCGGTCATATAGTGATGGTGGTAACGAACGGAACGCTCAGGGATCGGTTTGACGAGATATTGGGCTTTCCCGGCGATTTGCTTGCGCGCCTCTTCTTCAAGTTTTCGTTTCATTATGCGGAACTCAAGGAAAGACACCTGCTTGAATCGTTTACAAACATTGTACGCGGTGTAAAAAAAACGGGCTGTTCATTTACTGTTGAATTAACGCCTGATGATTCTTATCTTCCTTTTCGTGACGAGATACTCAAAGAGAGCGCCGAGCGGTTCGGCGCGCCCTGTCATGTCACCGTTGTTCGTGACGAAAGGAGCAAGGATCTCCCGCTCATGACGAAGCTCAATTATGGACAATTCGTTGAGGCATGGCAGGGATTCAAGTCGGATCTTTTTGCGTTCAAGTGGTCAATATTCGCTCGGAGGAGAAAAGAGTTCTGTTATGCCGGAGACTGGTCGTTGAACGTTGATCTTGCCTCGGGAAACTACTATCAATGCAATAAAGGGTTGCGTCTTGGCAATATCTACAAGGACGATACCGTCAGGTTCAGACCGATCGGGAACAACTGCGAATTGCCGTATTGCTTCAATGGACATGCGTATCTCTGTTTTGGCGTGATACCTGAACTTATTACTCCCGATTATGTCTCCATGAGAAACCGGATATGCTCTGACGGCACTGAATGGCTGAGTGAAACGATCGGTGACGCCTTCCGCTCCCGACTTTATGACAACAATGAAATTCGCGGATTGCTTCGCAGACTCGTGGCTAATGTCGAAAACACTATGCTTAGGTCGAGAATATATGCCCGAATGAAGAAGCTTTGGAGGAAACATGAAAATCGCAATACTTGAGCCAA
>LVBL01000163.1 GCA_001604405.1 Spirochaetales bacterium Spiro_10 | reverse complement strand
GAAGCTCGGCGAGGAAACGCCGGTTGATCTCCTCCACGATCTGGTAGACGCGCGGCAGGAGGCCCTGGAATATCTCGATGGGCCACTTTTCGAGGGCCTCCGCGAGTATGGTGTGGTTCGTGTACGCGAAGGTCCTGGTCACGATGTCCCAGGCCTCGTCCCAGCCGAGATGGTTCTCGTCCATCAAGAGGCGCATCATCTCGGGTATCGCGACGACCGGATGGGTGTCGTTGAGCTGGATGACGTTGTAGTCGGGGAAGCGCTTGAGGTCGGCGCCGTGGTCGCGCCTGAATTTCAGCACGAGGTCCTGAAGGCTCGCCGAGACGAAGAAATACTGCTGTTTGAGCCTGAGCGCCTTGCCCGAAGGGCCCGAGTCGTTCGGGTAGAGGACGCGCGATATGTTCTCGGCGCTGTTCTGCCGCTCGACGGCGCGGTTGTAGTGCATGTCGTTGAAGAGCTGGAGATCGAAGCCGTTCTCCGAGCTCGCCTCCCAGAGGCGGAGGCGGTTGACCGTCCTGGTCCCGTATCCGACGATCGGGACGTCGTACGGGGTCGCGGTCACCTCCTCGGCGCCGACCAGTTTATAGGAAGTATGCCCATTCGGGGCCTTTTCCGCGACGGGGGTGCCGCCGAAGCACACGCGCACGGCGAGATCCGAGCGCTTGACCTCCCAGGGATCGCGGTGCTTGAGCCAGTTGTCCGGATACTCGACCTGATAGCCGTTTTCGATATGCTGTTCGAACA
>LVBL01000084.1 GCA_001604405.1 Spirochaetales bacterium Spiro_10 | reverse complement strand
CGCATCGCCACCAGCTGAAAGGCCGAAACGGCGGCTATCACCGCAAGGCCCGCGAGGTCGGTGCGAAGCCCCGGAACGATCAAAAGGAGGCCGGCCGCCGCGAGCAGGACGCGCTCGACGGGCTTGCACGCGCGGAACAGGAAGCCCTCAAGGCCCGCGCCGACCCCGACCATTCCGACAAGGGCCGTCACCACGATGAGGGCGACCTCCGCGAAGTTCGTGTCTATGAGGAGCATCTGGGGATTGAAGACGAACATGTACGGGATGATGAAGGCCGCTATGGCGAGCTTCGTCGCCTGGAGCGCGGTCGCCATCGGCTTCGACTTCGCTATGGCCGAGCCCGCTATCGCCGCGAGGGCCACGGGCGGGGTTATGTCGGCGATAATGCCGAAGTAGAAGGCGAACATGTGGGCGGCGAGCGGCTCGTAGCCGAGCCCCACGATGGCGCCCGCCGTGATCGTCGAGGTGATGAGATAGTTCGCCGTCGTCGGGGCTCCCATGCCGAGGATGATCGAGGAGACCATCGTCAGGAAGAGCGTGATGATCGGGATGCCGCGCGAGATCGATATGAGCCCGGCGCCGAGCTTGAGACCGATGCCCGTCAGCGTCACGATGCCGATGATGATGCCGGCCATGCCGCACGCCACGGCGACGGCGACGATGTTCCGGGCCGAGGCGGTCATCACCTCGACGAATTCCTTTCCTCCCATACGGGCCCGTCTTCCGCGCGCGAGGTCAATGAGCGAGGCGACGATCCCGAGCAGGGCGCACGCGGCGATGCCCATGAGGGCCGAGAAGGTCGCGGTCTTTCCCTCGACGAGAAAGAAGATGATGACCCCGAGCGGGAGCATCAGGTATCCCTTCGTCAGGAACAGGGGGACGAACCTCGGCAGGCTCTCGCGCGAAAGGCCCTTGAGCCCGAGCTTCCTCGCCTCGAGGTGCACCATGATGAAAATTCCGGAGAAGTAGAGCAGGGCCGGTATGATGGCGGCCTTGACGATCGAGGTATAGGGCATCCCGAGGCTTTCCGCCATGAGAAAGGCCGCCGCGCCCATGATCGGCGGCATGATCTGCCCGCCGGTGGAGGCCGCGGCCTCGACGGCCGCCGCGAACTCGGGCCGGTATCCGAGGCTCTTCATCATCGGGATGGTGAAGCTCCCCGAACCGACCGTGTTCGACACCGAGCTTCCCGACACGGTTCCCTCGAGGGCGCTCGTCAGCACGGCGACCTTCGCGGGTCCGCCCGCCGCCCCTCCCGCAATCGAGTTGCAGACGTCGATGAAGAATTGTCCGATGCCGGTCTTCTCGAGGAACGATCCGAACATGATGAAGAGGAATATGAACGAGGCGCACGCGCCGATCGGCGTGCCCATGATGCCCTCGGTGTTGTAAAAAAGGTGCGTCACGACGCGCTCGAAGGAATACCCGCGGTGGTTGAAGAACCCGGGCAGCCACGGCCCGAGAAAGGCGTAGGCGATGAAGGAGCCGGCGATGATCATCATCGGGATGCCCGACACGCGCCGGCACGCCTCGAACAGTATGAGTATTCCGGCGAGGCCGACGGCGATATCCATCGGGAGGTTCGCCCCCGTGCGCCTCACGAGCGTGTCGAAGTTGATAACGATGTACATCCAGCAGGCGAAGCCCGCGAAGGCGAGCGCGACGTCGTAAGCGGGAAGCGTGTTGAGCGGATGCCTCCGCGACGCGGGATAGAGGAGAAAGCCGAGCAGCATGACGAAGGCGAGATGCGTCGCGCGCAGTATCTGCGCCGTCACGGCGCCCGAGAGCGTCGCGTACAGCTGGAAGGCGCAAAAGGCGAGCGAAACCGCGATCGTGATATACCGCTTCCAGCACTTGTGCTCGCGGTAGGCCGAGCCCGGATCGTACTGCTTCATGAACTCGAGGATCTCCTCCTCGTTCGACGTCGGGGTCATCGACCCGGAGAGACCCTCGAGGGTTTCTGACGCGTGCGCGTGGTCTTTGGACACGGTAGTATCTCCTTGTTATCGGTGCGGGCCCGAGCGCAGAAAGTCGAACGCGGACACCTGACGGTATTCTATCATGACGGACGAACGGGGGGCAAAGCGCGCGGAAAGCTCGTAGCGCCGGCCCGCGCGCGCCAACTCGTGACCGGCCGTCTCGCCGACGGCCAGAAGGACGCTCGGCAGGACGCGGTCGATCCCGACGAGCTCGAGATACGGCCCCCGGTCGACGAGCGAGCCGCCCTCTGAGGGCTCGCTCATCCCCGCGCCGTACGAGACGAAGCGGCTCTTCCGCACGACAAGGTCGCCCGAGGGCGCGATGTCGACGAAATCGACCACCCGTCCCCTGTTGACCGAATGCGTGTAGGAAAGCTCGAAGGACTCGCGCGAGAACGCAGGGCCGACAACGAGAGGCGGCGGGGCGGCAAACCCGCGCGCGCGTGGGCTGACCGCGAGGACGGGCAGCACCGGCGCGAAAAGAGCGAAAAGCGCGACCGCGAGCGCGGCTGCCGCGACACACGCGACGCGACGCGCCCGGACCGCGTTATGGCGCGGACTCATTTGACGTCGAGCCCGATTTCCTTGAAGTACTTCGCCGCGCCCGGATGGAAGGGCACGGAAACGCCGGTCACCGCGTACGCCGCGCTCAGGTCCTTGCCCTTCGCGTGGGCGGCCGCGAGCTCGGCCTGGTTCTCGAACAGGGCCTTCGTGAGCTCGTACACGGTCTTCTCGTCGAGCTTCGCGCTCACCGCGAGCGTCGCCTTGACCGCCACCGTCGTCACGTCGGCGTCCGCGCCCTTGTAGGTGCCCGCGGGAACCGTCTTCGCGGTGTAGTACCCGTGCTCGGCCATGAGGGCCTTCGCGGCGTCGCCTTCAACCGGCACGAGCGTGAGACCGGCCGAGATCGCGAGCTCCTGCAGGGCGGCGTTCGGAACGCCCGCGGTCACGAAGCACGCGTCGAGGGTGCCGTTCTGCA
>LVBL01000018.1 GCA_001604405.1 Spirochaetales bacterium Spiro_10 | reverse complement strand
TCGCGCTGTCGGGCGCGCTCATCCTCGTGCATGTCCCGAAGCGGGAACTGGCGGGAAGGCGGCTCGCGGGACTGAGCCTCGTCGCGTGGGCTGTCTACAGCCCGGTCTACGGATTCATCCGGATCGACGCGCTTCGCGATTTGGTCTTCGGGCTCCTGCCGGGCTTCCATATCCTCGCGGCCTTCGGCTTCGTCGCCATGGTCGTGGACCGGCTCCGCCTGCGCGCCGAGGAAGGCGACCGGCGGATCGCCCAATTGGAGCGGCTCCTTCCGACGTGCGCGTATTGCAGAAAAATCCGGGACGCGGACAACGACTGGTACGACATCGAAACCTACATCGAAAACCACACGTCTTCCCAGTTCAGTCACGGCATCTGCCCGGAGTGCATGAAAAAAAACTTCCCCGAATACGCCGGGAAGAAAAAACCGAAAAAAGAAACCTAGAGCGCGCCCCTGCGAGGACTTTCATACGCGGGCGACTTGATGTCGCGCGACATCAAGTCGCGCGACATCAAGTNNTGGGAATAATGGAGTTTCAAGCTTTCTGTCGTTTGCGCGCTACCCTCTACGCATGGGCGCGAGTCGCTCGACGAGGACGGTAATCCATGAAAGCAGTGTGCGCCATCGCCGGAAGATTTTTCGCGCTTTCCCTGTGCCTGGCCGCGTGCGCCGCAAGCGGCGCGGGAACCGACAATTATGGCAACAGCGGCCTCAATCCGGTCGAGACCTTCTCGGCCGCCGACGCGCCGGAGGCCTTCAGTTCGGGAGGCCTCGCGTTCGCCGGACCGTGGGGATACCGGAAAAGCGCCAACGCATTGCGCCTCTATCCGCTCGTCGTCGCGGGGTACTGGGGAGAGGGCGTAGGCCAGTACGAGAAGGTCGCCGAACGCTATCCCGCCTTCGTCCTTGAGTACCAGAAAGACGGCACGGGCGACGGGGCGGCGCTTGCCGACTGGATCGACGCGGCGAGGACTGCGGGCTACCGGATCGATCCGAACCGCGTCTACCTCACGGGCTTTTCGCAAGGGGGCTCGGGAAGCTTTCCGCTCGCGCGCGGGATGTACAACAAGGGTAAGTATTTCGCCGCGATTATCCGCGTCGCGGGGCAGAGCCAGTCGGACATCGGCGACGAGATCGCGTCGAAAACCGCGATCTGGTATCACCTCGGACTCGATGATACCGCGCAACGCGTGAGCGTGGCGCGGGACGCGCTCGCGAAAAACCGGGCCTACGCCTGCAACAAGAAGGCGAAGGAGTCAACGCGCAAGGACTCGATCGCGGGCCACGCGCGGACTACCGTCACGCTGACGCGATCGGGCAGACCCATGTTCAAATACAGCGAGTACGAGGGATTGGGACATTCGTCGGGGGCCTGCTACGAGGACGAGACGCTCTTTCCCTGGGCCTTCTCGCAGTCGCTCGAGTAAACCGCGCGCGGACTCCGGCTAGAATTCGACAACCATCCCGGCTTCGCCCTTCGTCACCGTCGCGCCGAGGCGGGCGGTGAGCCACGCGGTCTCCGCGTCCCCCGTGCAGTGGCAGGCGACGACACGTTCGATGCCCCGCTCGGCTATATAGGCCGCGGTGGCCTCGAGGCGCGCCTCGCGGACGCCCGCGAGGTGGAAACCGCCGATCACCGCGCGGACGCGCGTCTCGGCCGAGCGCGCGAGGACGTGTTCGCATGTGTTGATAAATCCCGCGTGGCAGCACCCCGTCAAAATTACGAGTCCCTGTTCGGTCTCGAACCAGAGCGCGAGCTCGTCCTCGACGAGATCGGGAACGGAGCAGAGCGCGTCGGCGAACAGGAGCGGGCTCGGGCCTTCCAGCGAATGGACGCGCGGGATGCCCTCGACGAGGCCGAGATATCCGTCGGCGACCGAGGCGGCGCCGGCAAAGGCGTTGTATCTGCCGGCGCCGAGGGCCGCAAGCGCGCTTCGCGCAGGGACGGAAAGCCCTATGGCGCGGCAGGGTCCCGTGCTGACGCTGTAGTGCTCGCGTCCCACTCGGGACGAGGCGTGCACGCGCGCGGCCGGGCAGCGGTCCAGCGTCTCCGGCAGGGCGTCCGTGTGGTCGTAGTGGCCGTGGCTCAGGATGACGTCGGTAACCCGCGAAAGGTCAATGCCCGCCGCGGCCGCGTTGCCGAAAACCGCTCCGCGTCCCGTGTCGAGAAGGACGACAAGCGGACGCGCGCCTCCCTCGTCCACCCCGGCGGCCCCGCCCGCCTCCAGCAACGCCGAAAAACCGTGTTCCGCCCGGTACGGCGGCCGCGCCGCGTTGTCCGCGAGGATCGTGATTCTTGCCTTGCCCGTTTTCTTCATAAGAAAGATGATCGCACCGTTTTGCCGGAAAAATCAAGAAGGATTTACCGGCTCTCCGGCTTCCCTGAGCCGCTTGTTCGAGAGCGCGGTAAGGCCGAGGGCGAGAAGGAGCGAGCCCGAGACCGCGAGCACGAGCTCGATACTGACGACGTCGGCGACCGGCCCGAAGACAAGCATGGCTACCGGCATGAGGGAGCTTGAGACCATGGTGAAAACGGCGAAGGCGCGGCCGAGGTAGGCATCCTCGACGTGTTCCTGGAGGAGCACGGTCGAGGGCGTGTTGAGAAGCGGGATGGCGATACCGAAGACTCCCATGAAGACCAGATAGGCGGGAAAGGCGGCGGATACGGGAAGAAGCGGACTCGCGGCGAGCCCGAGCGTGCAGACGGCCATGACGACGTTCCCGAGCCGTATCGTGCGCATCCGGTTTCTGAAGCCGCCCCACGAGGCAATGGCCGCGCCGCCGGCCATCATCCCGACGGAAAAGACTATCTCGAGCGCGGTGAGCCGCCACACCTCGCCGCCGAACGAACGCGCGGTCTGTATCGTCGTGAGGAACGCGGCGGGCGAGACGAGAAAGAAGAGCGCGCCCATGTAGGCGAAGAACGACAGGAGATAGCGATGGCTCCGGATATACGCGAGCCCGTCGAGGATGTCCCGAAAGTGTCCGGCTGGAGCCTCCGCTTGGGAAGCCGCTTCCGCGGACGATGAGCCGTCAGGGGCGGCGGCAAGGCCGGCCGACGTCGGGCTTTCAGCGGCGACGGGCTCCTCGCGCACGAACGCGAGCAAAACCGCGATGGCGAGCGCGGCGGTAGCGACGTCGACGAGGAATATCGAGGGCACGTCCGCGACGGCGAGAAGCACCCCAGCGGCCACCGGGGAGACGAGCATGAGGGCGCTCTGGATTCCGCCGTTTATGCCGTTGACCCGCATGAGCTCGTCCCGCGGCACGATGCGCGGCAAAAAGGCCCCCACGGCGGGCTGGTGCACGGCCGACCCGAGCGAGCGGAGAGCGGCGACGGCGAAGAAGAGGGGTATCTCGGCAACACCCGCGCGCAGAAGAACGGCGGCGACCAGGCTCACCGCGGCGATGCATCCGTCCGCGAGAGCGATGAGGCGCTTCCGGTCGTACCGGTCGGCCCAGACGCCCGCGAGCGGCGCGAGCAGGATTGACGGCAGGAAACCCGCGATGATGTAGCCGGTCATGACCGATCCCGATCGGGTTTCCAGGGTGAGGTGCCACATGATCGCGTACTGCACCAGCGACGATCCGAACAGGGACACCGTCTGCCCGGCGAGGAACAGGGCCGTTCTCCGTTTCCATGCGTTCATGTCCCCGAAGATATGGCAAAAAAACCGCGCGGTCAAACGGTATCGCGCGGTCAGACGGTATCGGGCAGTTTCACGCGGACGGCGACCCAGAGGTTCACGAGCGAGAGCGCGGCGGCCAGGTAAAAGAGCCACTGCGGTCCGGCGACGGTCCAGACGATTCCCCCGGCGAAGGCGCAGGCGATGGAGACGACGTGGTCGAGGGAAAGGCCGAGCGAGAGCGTCGGCGTGACGTCGGCGGGATGTACCGCGATGGTGCGGAGGTACACGGTGCGTATGAGGCCCATCTGCGTGGACATGCGGTCGAAGATGAAGACGGCGTAGGCGAGGACGACGGGCCAGCCGGTCGTCGCGAGGGAGCCCGAGACGTAGCCGCCCGAGACGAGGCCGTAGAGCAGGTACACGCCGATGAACGAGAGCGCGTCGGCGTAGAGCATCGTCTTGATGCCGAAGCGGTCGAGCCAGCGCCCGAGCGCGGGGATGAAGAACATGCCGAGAAAGGCGCCGAGGATGCCGAGCAGGGCGATCGTGTCCGCGCCCTTCCCGAGTATGTCGATGATGACCCAGGGGCCGTACACGAGCATGATCTGCTTTTGCACGCCGAACATGACGACGAGGACGTAGTAGAGCGAATACTCCCTCCGGACGACGAAGCGCGTGCGGCCGTGGACGACCGGCTCGCGCCTGAGCCTGCGGTCGAGCGCGAAGAGCGCGACGGCGACGCACGACAGGAGCGAGGCGCCGACGACGAAGGGCCACTTGATCCGCGTGGTAAAGCTGAACAGGCCGAAACGGAAACAGGAAAACACGACGAGGGCGCCGATCATCTGGAAGGCCGTGGTCACGCCCTTGAACTGGCCCATGCGCGTGCCGAGCTTTCCCTTCCTCACGAGGTTCATCCCGATGGAGTCCTGCAGGGGCATGAACAGGTGCTGTCCGAGCGAGTTCACGAAGAGAAAAACAAGCATGACGGAGAAGGACGGCGTCGAGAGACCGAGGACGGTTATGCCGACGATGCCGAGGCCCTGGGCGATGATCGCGATGCGGATGTCGCTGAAGCCCGCGAGGAGCGCGATCACGAAGGTCGTCAGCACGCCCGGCAACTCGCGCGGAAACTCGATGAGACCTCGCTGGTAGGCCGTCGCCTTATAGGCGTCCTTGAAATAGTTGGATATCGGGTCCGAGGTGAAACTGAGGGCAAGCGCCGTCAGGGCGAGGGCCGTCAGGTACAGTTTCAGTTCTGGCGTCGTTTTTTCGATCGTCGGTTTTTCGATGCGGTTCATGGGGACGAAGTCTAGGCCGTTCCGCGGGGAGAGTCAACTTCGCCACAAAAAACCGCCTGCCACGGACGGCCGTTGCTTTTGCATAAATTAGCGCCTAAACCGGTGTCTTCCTGCAACCTAATCCCGTATAGCAGGGTCTACTATCAAATAAGACAAAATAACAGTTTTTGCTTCTTTGTCTTTCCATTTCAAGGAGTCCAAAGATGGATCAACGGCAAGAAATAGCCCGGCGGGTCGCGGCGCTTCGCGCGGATACGGGCCTCACGAGCGCCCAGGCAGCGACCGAAACGGGGGTTTCCGAACAGGACTATCTGTCCTTCGAGAGCGGATCGGCGGACATCCCCATGGGATGGCTCACCGTCTTCTCCAAGCGCTGCGGGGTATCGCCGACCAGCCTGTTGACCGGCTCCGATCCGCACGCGCGGGTCTTCCACCTTACCCGGAGGGGTACGGGACCGTCCGTCGAGCGCACCCACGAGTATCACTATGAAAGTCTCGCCGCGCAGTTCGGCAAGAGGATGATGGATCCCTTCCTGGTCACCGTCGAGCCGAAGGACGCCGCGCCGATCCACCTCAATTCGCATCCCGGCGACGAGTTCAACTATGTCATCTCCGGAAAGCTCCTGTTGCGGATTGACGGTCACGACCTCGTACTGGAAAGCGGGGATTCCCTCTACTTCGATTCCTCCAAGCCGCACGGCATGGCCGCTCTGGACGGCAAACCGGCCTCCTTCCTCGCGGTAATCTCCGACGCCGAGGGGGCCTCCCGATGATGCTCGACCGTTTCTTGCCCCGCGTCGACTTTGATTCCTACGAGGATTTTTACGCGAACTACCGGGTATCCGTACCGGAGAACTTCAACTTCGGATTTGACGTCGTGGACGTCCTCGGGCGCGAAACCCCCGACAAAACGGCGCTCGTGTGGTGCGACGACGCGTCCCGGGAACGGACGGTAAGCTTCGCCGGGATGAGCGAATGGTCAAACCGCATGGCCTCGGCGTTCTCGGGTCTTGGGGTCAGGAAGGGTGACGCGGTCATGCTGATCCTCAAGCGAAGGGCGGAGTACTGGCCCGCCGTGCTGGCCCTCCACAAGATAGGCGCCGTCGCGATCCCGGCGACCAACCAGCTGAAGAAGAAGGACCTTGTCTACCGGTTCAGGGCGGCGAACGTCAAGATGCTCGTCTCGGTCAACGAGGAGTCCATCCGGAGGGAACTGACCGAGGCCTTTGCCGAGTACCCGCTCGGCCTCAAGCTCCTGTGCGACGGCCCCTTCCCCGCCGATTCCCGCGAGCTCGCCGCGGAAGGCTGGCTCGACCTCGCCGCCCTGACGGAGCGCGCCTCCCCCGCGTTCGAGCGTCCCCAAGGAGAGCTTGCCGCGGGCAACGACGACCCCATGCTCCTCTACTTCACCTCCGGCACGACCGGCATGCCCAAGATGGTGTCCCACACGTTCACCTATCCGCTCGGGCACATACTGACCGCCAAGTACTGGCAGAACTGCTCCGACGGGGGGCTTCACTTCACCGTGGCGGAGACGGGCTGGGCCAAGGCCTCGTGGGGCAAGCTCTACGGACAATGGCTCGCGGGCTCGGCCGTCATGGTATACGACTTCGACAAATTCAACGCGGCCAACCTTCTTTCGGTCATGGCAAAATACGGCGTAACGACATTCTGCGCGCCGCCGACCATGTACCGCTACATGATCAAGGAAGACCTCTCCAAGTACGACCTTTCCAAGCTCCGGTACGCGGTCGTCGCCGGCGAACCGCTCAATCCCGAGATCTACGAGCGTTTCCTCGAAGGCACGGGCCTTGAGCTGCGCGAGGGCTACGGACAGACCGAGATGACGTGCGCCGTGGCGACCTATCCCTGGATGAAGCCCAAACCCGGCTCGATGGGTCGGCCCTCGCCGGGCTATCATCTTTCCATACTCGACGAGGCCGCCCGGCCCTGCGAGGCGAACGAGGAAGGCGAGATCGCCATCAGGACAAGCGAAAGCAAACCCATAGGCCTGTTCGGCGGATACTACCACGATGACGAGCGGACCGCGTCGGTCTGGAAGGACGGCCTGTACCGGACCGGGGACACCGCCTGGATGGACGAGGACGGGTACATATGGTTCGTCGGGCGTTCCGACGACATCATCAAAAGCTCCGGCTACCGCATCGGGCCCTTCGAGGTCGAAAGCGCCCTCCTCGAGCACCCCGCCGTGCTCGAATGCGCGATTACCGGCGTGCCCGATCCCGAACGCGGAGAGGTCGTCAAGGCGACGATCGTGCTCGCGAAGGGCTTCGCGGAAAGCCCCGAGCTCGTCAAGACGCTGCAGGATCACGTCAAGACGATCACGGCGCCGTACAAGTACCCGCGCGTCGTCGAGTTCGTGAAGGAACTGCCCAAGACCATCTCGGGCAAGATCCGCCGCGTGGAGATCAGGGGATAGGGCGGCCGCGCGGAAGCCGCTTAAGCCTGCGAGGAAAGCTTGAGATACCTGGAGTAGAGGACGCGCTCCCGTATCGACCCGAGTGTCGCAAGAAGGCTCGAGTGTTCGGCGTTCAGGTCTTGGATCAGGTGCAGGTTCATGCGTTTGCCTCCATACCGCAACTATACGCTCAGGACCCGGTTGCGTCCGTCGCTTTTACATCCAATAATGCGATTCGCGTCCGTGGTATACTGAGGCCGCGATCGGCCTTTCGCCCGACTCGCAAGGAGAGGTACCGGGTACATGAGAATCGACCGACTGCTCGCCATCGTCGTGATGCTCCTCGACAGGGAAACCGTGTCGGCCCGGGAACTCGCGGACAGGTTTTCGGTTTCCGTGCGCACCATTCAGCGCGACATGGAATCCCTGAACCTCGCGGGCATTCCGATCTTCGCGCAGACGGGAAAGTCGGGCGGGTACGGAATCGTCGCTGACTACAAAATAGGCAACGGGCTCTTCTCAAACGAAGACTTCCTGAATCTCCTGACCGCCTTGCGCGGCGCGGAGAGCGTATTCGGCGACAACAGGTTCACGGGCTCGCTCGCCCGCGTGCGGGGCATCCTCCCCCGGTCGCTCCGCGAGGCGGCCCTTGAGCGCGAGAACGTCTTTTACATCGACTATTCCCTGACCTCGGGGAGGGACTCCGCGCTCGCTGAGAAGATCGGCCATATCGAACGGGCCATAGCGCGGCGCAACCCGCTCGTGTTTCGCTATACGGGACACAGGGAGGAGCCGACGGAGCGCACGGTCGAGCCCTTGACCCTCGTCCTGCAGTGGGGAGCCTGGTATCTATTCGCCTATTGCCGCCTCAGGGGGGATTACCGGCTGTTCCGGTTGGGCAGAATTCGCGACATGAGCGTCGAATCCGTCCGCTTTCGCCGAAGGGAGAAGACATACCGGCAATTCCTCCTCGAGCGTCCGTCCTTCGGCGTCACGAAGCTCGTCGAGATCGAGTTCGTGGCGAAGCCGCAGGCCCGCGCCCAGGTGGAAGAGCGCCACTCGTCGGGAGAAATCACCGACAACGGGGACGGCACCCTCACCGTGCGCTGCGTCCAGCCGGAGGAGGAGCGGCTGTACCGATATCTCCTTTCGTACGGCGACTCGATCACGGTCGTGAGTCCCGAGCGCGTGCGGGACCGCGTCCGTGAAATCGCGCGGAAAATCGCGGACTCGTAGGGAACTACGACACACCGTTGTCGTAATTCGCGTGCTACACTCTGAACGGAAAAGCGCGGTTCCCCGGACGAACCGCCGTAAAGGAGCATATACGCCATGATCAAACTCTTTCTTTCGTCCTCGTTCGCCGACGTCGCGTCCGCGCTTCCCGCCTTCGCGGGCGAGCCGCTCGAGGGCAAGACCGTCACCTTCATACCGACGGCGAGCGTCGTGGAAAAGGTCACCTTTTACGTCGGGGCGGGGAGAACGGCGCTCGAGTCGCTCGGGCTCGTCGTCGACGAGCTGGATATATCGGCCGCGTCAAGGGAAGAGACGGAACGCAAGATCGCCCGAAACGATTACATCTACGTCAGCGGTGGCAACGTCTTCTATCTCATGCAGGAACTCGCGCGGAGCGGCGCCGGTGAGACGATCGTCAGGGCCATACGCGGGGGCAAGCCCTATATCGGCGAGTCGGCGGGTTCGGTGATCCTGTCCCCGGACATCGGGTACGCCCGTCTCATGGACGATCCGGCCGCGGCTCCCGGCCTCGCCGACCATGCGGGTCTCGGCGCGATCCCGTTCCACCCCGTGCCCCACGTCGGCTGCTTTCCGTTCAAGAAGGCCGCGCAGAGGATCCTTGACGAGTACGGACCGACTCTCCCCCTGCTCCCGATAAACAACTCGCAGGCGATCCAGGTCTCGGGCGATATCGTCACGACAGTCCAGGGCACGAAGCTCAAGAAGAGAAAGGCCGCCAAGGCGGCGATGAAATTCCTTTCGGAAACGTCGTGCATGCAGCGGAGGATCGGCGAGCCCCCGCTGACATGACGCGGTTACGCCTTGACATTCGAGCCGGTCGGGCGTATCCTGCCCCCATCTCTCGCCTCAAGGAGGTCATTCATGAAGGGAATTGCTCGTACGCCGACGGTGGCGTTCAGGTAGGAATTCGCGCGCTTCGCGTCGCCGTCAGGCGAACCGATGACGCACGTCCGTTCATGGGTTTTCCCCGGGGGAAACCGCGACAGTCCTGCCCGTAGCGGGTTCGTAAACACGATACCGTCCGCATAATCCCATCGTCGACACATAATCACGACACTCGCAAACCGATTCGGGCGCGCCAAGTAACGCGTCCCGAGATGTCCTGTTGCAATGGGAGTTACCACAATTGAACACGATCGATTACAGCCCCGAATCATGGGGATGGAAACCGGAATTTTTGGCCTCATGGGCGTCCTTGCTCGACGAACGCCCGGAACTCAGCCCGCTCGTGCCCGCGAGGGTCACGAGACGGGAACATCATCTGTACGAAATCGCCCGCCCCGATTTTTCAGGACGCCATCCCGCGGGAATCCCCGCGCGCGATGACGGCGGCGCCGGAACCGCCGAAAGCCGGGGCCTCTTCGGGGGCGTGCGCGTCAGCGGACGGTTCGAGTACGGGGCGGGAAACGCTGTCGACTACCCCGTCGTGGGCGACTGGGTCCTCGTCGACGGCGGGTCCGGAACGCCGCGCATCCACGCGACGTTTCCGCGACGCACGGCCTTGAGCCGGGGAAGCGCGGGACCGCGCTGCGACGAGCAGACGCTCGCCGCGAACGTCGACGTCATCTTCCTCGTGTTCGCGCTCGACGGCGGGCGCAATTTCCTGCCGCGCTTTCTCGAACGGGCCCTCGTCGTCGCGCGGAATTCGGGGGCCGCGCCGTGCGTCGTGCTCAACAAGGCAGACCTCGCTGCGGACGGGGATCGAGCGGACGCGCTTCGCGACGCCCGGGCTTACGCCCCGCAGGCGAACGTCGTCGCCTTGAGCGCGAAGACGGGCGAGGGCGTCGGTGATCTCGCGCGGTTCCTGTCCCCGGGCGAGACCGCATGCATGCTCGGCAAGAGCGGCGTGGGGAAATCGGCCCTCGTGAACGCCCTCGGGCGCGCATCGTCCGGCGACGTGACGTCGCGCAGCGACGGGGCGCCCCGCGACGACGGGTCGGTTGAGGGGATCGCGCGCGAAGGCCGCGTCCGGGAGGACGACCTGCGGGGACGGCACACCACGACCTCGAGCAGGCTCTACCGGTTCGATTCCGGCGTACTCCTGATCGACAGCCCCGGAATACGGGAACTCAAGGTCTGGGGCGAGGCCGACGTTCTGGAAGGGGGCTTCCCGGAGATCGCGGAACTGGCGACCCAGTGCCGCTTCTCCGATTGCTCGCACGCGGACGAGCCCGGATGCGCCGTGCGCGCGGCGCTCGCGACCGGGGAGCTCGACAATGCCCGGTTTCTCTCCTACCTCGCCCTCTCGCGCGAACAGGCGTGGTTGGAGCGCCGAAACGACGACCGCGCGCGGCGCGAGAACGATCAGAAGTGGAAACAGATATCGAAATTACAGAAGGAGCTCAAAAAAAACCGGAGCTAGCGCCGCGCCGTCTTTCCGTGTCGGCCGAACCGGGATTGCGCCCGATTCGGCCGATATTCGGCGTCACGTACGTGAAAAAATCGCGAAGTCGTTGTATTCTACTATGCAACGTTCATTATCCGGACATTGAGAAATCACGACAAAGAGGACGCACCATGCCAAAAAAGAGCGAGAAACCCGGAAAGCCAAGGATTACGGCGCGCGAGGCGCTTCGGTATCTGTTCGGAAGCTACACCCCTCCGGGATTCGTCCTTGCGATCCGCGCCTTTCTTACGACCGGCGCCGGGGGGATCTTCCTCGGGAAGATCGCTATCGCCGTAAAGACGACGGTAGCGGCCCGGCGCAAGCTCTTCACGGGAATCGGCGTCGGCCTGCTCGTCGCGTTTTGGGCGACGCTCGGCCTCCTCTTCTGGCTTTCGCGCCAGCCGCAGCC
Source organism: Spirochaetales bacterium Spiro_10 (assembly GCA_001604405.1). Taxonomy (GTDB): domain Bacteria; phylum Spirochaetota; class Spirochaetia; order Treponematales; family Treponemataceae; genus Teretinema. The sequence continues at coordinate 62,703 of LVBL01000018.1, read as the reverse complement.
CCTCCAGATCGGCTTTACCTTCGGCATACCCTCGAACGACGGCGTGTCAGGGACGATAGAGCCCTTCTCCCTTTTCTTCGACGGCTCCGCGGCGCCGAGTGACATGGTCGGCAAGGAGGTTACCTCCGGCATCGCGATCGAGCCGGATATCCCCGGCGTCTGGAAGTGGGAGGAGGACAACCGGCTGAGCTTCCAGCCCTCACGGGCGTGGGAGATCGGCAAGAGATACCGCATCACGATGCAAAAAACCGTGTTCCCCGAGCATGTCAAGGTCGAACGCACCGTGACTTTCGATATCGATGATTTCAGCGTCGGCCTCGGGGAGACCGAGTTCTACATCGACCCCGAAGACAGCAAGATCAAGCGCGTATCCGCCACCGTAACCGCGAACTACCCCATCGACACCGCGACCCTCGAGGCCAACGTCGAGATCAGGCCGCAGCTTCGCGCGGACTCGGGCTCGCTCAAGAACGCGCCATACCGCTATTCCGTCAGTTATTCCGAGAATTTCAAGACCGCCTACATCGTGTCGGAGCCGCTCGGCATGCCGGCCAAGGAGGCGCAGGTCTCCATTACCGTGAAGGCGGGCGTCAGGACGACCGTCGGCGGATCGCCCCTGAAACGGGACATCTCCGCCCTGGTGACGGTGCCGGGACCCGACAATTACGTGCAGGTGCTCGGCCTCTCGCACGAGCTCGTCAAGACGCCCGACCAGCGATACGACCAGGTCTTCATCCTCGAAACCCGCGGAGAGACCGACGCGGAGGAGTTGCTCAAGAACGTCTCCGTCTGGGAGCTTCCCGTTGACCGGCCCGAGATTCCGGGACTCAAGTCCGTCAAGGACTACCGGTGGAGCGACACCGCCGAGATGGTGCCCGAGGTTCTCGCGGCGGCGAGAAAAATAACCCCCGAGGCCATCCCGGGCGACCGCCGCTACAACTCGACGAACAGCTTCCGCTTCGAGGCGGCGAGCGGACGGTACGTGTTCGTCCGCGTCAACGAGGGCACGCGCTTTTACGGTGACTACTTCCTGAAAGACGGATGGGGCTCGATCTTCCGCGTCAGGGATTTTCCGAAAGAGATATCGATACTCGGCGAGGGAACGGTGCTGTCCCTCTCGGGAGACAAAAAGCTCGCGATGCTCTCGCGCGGCATCGGCGACGTCGAGTGCAACATCGGCCGCGTCCGCCCCGACGACGTCAACCATCTCGTCTCCCAGTCGAACGGCAACCTGGAACAGTTCCGCTTCTCCAACTACCGCTTCGGGGAGGACAACGTCACCGTCCAGTACAGGGAGGATCTCTCCGTCCCGGTCAAGGACGAGCGTGACTTCCAGTATTTCTCCTTCGACTTCAGCCGCTACCTCAACTCGATACCGTCCCAGAACCTCCGGTACGGATTGTTCGTGTTCCAGGCGAAGGGGAAGGGCAAGAACGGCTCGTACGCGGACAGGCGCCTCGTCATGGTCACGGACCTCGGCTTCTTCGTCAAGACGAACACCGACGGGACGAGGGCCCTGTTCGTGCAGTCGATAGCCACCGGGGCCCCCGTGGCGGGCGCGACCGTCGAGGTCATAGGCCTGAACGGAAACCCGGTGTTCAGCGCGCAGACGGGATACGACGGCTTCGTCAGCGTGCCCTCGCTCTCCGGCCTCACGCGCGACAAGAGGCCGACCGCCTTCGTCGTTCGCATGGGCGAGGACATGTCCCTCATGCCCTTCGAGGCGGAGGGCCGCATGCTCGACTACTCGGATTTCGACACCGGCGGCATATACGGCGCGCAGGACCCCAAAAAACTGACCGCCTTCCTCTTTTCGGACCGCGGGGTCTACCGCCCCGGAGACGAGGTCCGCATGGGACTGATCGTCAAGGCGGGCGACTGGAGGATCAACCTCGAGAAAACCCCGCTCGAGTACCGCGTCGTCGACCCCAAAGGTTCCGAGATTTTCAGCCGTCGCGTCGCCCTTTCGCGCGCGGGCTTCGAGGAGATCAAATTCTCCACGCACGACTGGTCGCCGACGGGAACCTATACGGCATCGGTGTACGTGATCCGGGAGGACCGGAACGACAGGCGCGAGTTCCTCGGGTCGCAAACCGTGAAGGTGGAGGAATTCCTCCCCGAGACCCTGAAGGTTTCCGCGGTCTTCGACCCGCTCCCGAAGACGGGCTGGATACAGCCCTCGAAACTGGGCGCGCGCGTCGACGTCCGCAATCTCTTCGGAACGGCCGCGGTCGGCAACGAGGTGAAGGCCCAGATCACGCTGAGTCCCGGGCGCCAGTACTTCCGCCAGTACCGGGACTACACCTTCCTCGATCCGTTCGTGAAGGACAAAAGCTACCAGGAGTTCCTCGGCTCGAGAACCACGGACGACGCCGGATCCTGCGATTTCGCGCTGGACGTGGGCAAGTTCGAGAAGGCGACGTACAACCTGGCCTTCTACGCCGAGGCCTTCGAGAAGGGCAGCGGCCGCAACGTGTCGGCCGAGTCGACGGTGATGGTCAGCCCCCTGCCGTACATGATAGGACACAAGGCCGACGGGTCGCTCGCGTACGTCAACAAGGACTCGAAGCGGATCATATCCTTCATCGCCATCGATCCCGACCTGAAGAGGACGGCGGTCCGCGACCTCACGCTCTCGCTGAGCGAGGTCCGTTACGTCTCGATGCTCGTAAAGCAGCCCAACGGCGTCTTCAAATACCAGTCGGTACGCAAGTCCTATCCCGTCTCTGAGGAGAAACTGTCCATACCGGCGTCGGGCTTCGAGTACTCCGTGCCGACGGACCGGCCCGGCGAGTTCGAGCTTTCCGTCACCGCCCCCGACGGACTTGCGTACAACAAGGCCGCCTTCAGCGTCGCGGGTTCCCAGAACGTCGAGCGAAGCCTGACGCGCACCGCCGAGCTCGAGCTGAGCCTCAACCGTACCGATTTCTCCGGCGGCGACACCGTCGAGGTGATGATCAAGGCGCCGTATGCCGGCGCGGGCCTCATCACGATCGAGCGCGACAAGGTGTACGCGCACAAGTGGTTCACGAGCCCGGGCACGTCGAGCGTGCAGACCGTCACGGTCCCGCGCGACCTTGAGGGGAACGGCTACGTCAGCGTCATGTTCGTGCGCGCCCGCGACTCGCGTGAGATATTCATGTCTCCCCTGAGCTACGGCACGGTGCCCTTCTCGGTCAGCAAGGAAAGCCGCACGAACCGCATCACCCTCGCGATACCGGAGGAGGCGAAACCCGGCAAGGACTTCCCGATCCGCTATTCGACCGCGCGGCCCGGAAAGATAATCGTCTACGCCGTCGACGAGGGCATCCTGCAGTTCGCCGGATACAGGACACCGGACCCGATAGCCTTCTTCTTCCAGAAACGGGCCCTCGAGGTCAGGACGGCCCAGATCATGGACCTGATACTCCCGGAATTCTCCGTCGTGCGCTCGCTGCAGGCAATGGGCGGCGGCGACGGATACGACGAGCTCTCCCGCAACCTCAACCCCTTCAAGCGCCGGCAAAACCAGCCGGTGGCCTACTGGTCGGGCATACTGGAATCGGGACCGACCCCGAAAACCCTGAACTACCGCGTTCCCGACTATTTCAACGGAACGCTCCGCGTCATGGCCGTGGCGGTATCCGACGACTCGATAGGCGCCGCCGAGGACAAGGCGCTCCTGCGCAACACCTTCATCATATCGCCGAACGCGCCGATGATGGCCGCGCCCGGCGACGAGTTCGACGTCGCCGTCACCGTGACGAACAACCGGAAGGGCGCGGGAGAATCCGGCAAGGTACGCCTCCAGGCGACGGGCAGCAAGCATCTCGCGATAACCTCGAAGTCGTCCTTCGATCTCGCCATCCCCGAGGGCCGCGACGAGACGGTCAGCATCACGGTCAAGGCCGCGGGTCCCGTGGGGGCGGCGGAGATAAAATTCGTCGCGAGCGACGGGAGCGAATCCTCCGAACTGTCCGCGTTCATGTCCGTCCGCCCGTCGGTGCCCTACCGGGTCGCCCTCGAGACCGGCATGCTGAAAAAGGACAAGGCCGAGATAGCGGTACCCCGAAAGATCTACGAGGAGTTCGGCACGCGCGAGGTCGCGCTATCGTACCTGCCCCTCGGACTCGCGAAGGGGCTCAACTTCTTCCTCACGACCTTCCCCTACGGCTGCTCCGAGCAGCTCGCGAGCGCGGCCTTCCCCTTCCTCTACCCGGAACTCTCGCGCGAGATGAAGTTCTCCCGCGAGGAAGGCCAGGCGGCGGTGGCAAGGGTCGTCTCGATACTGCAGGCGCGCGTCAAGCGCGACAACTCGATCGGCATATGGACGTCCCTTTCCGAGTCTGATCCGCTGATCACGGCCTATTGCGCGCACTTCCTGACGGAGGCCAGGGCCAAGGGGCACTACGTCTCCCCGGCATTCATGGAGAACGTCGTCCTGGCGCTGCAGAACATCGCCCAGATGAAGGGCACCGACGACTACTCGCTTACCTGCAGGGCCTACGCCATATACGTCATGACCCTGAACGAGCAGGTCACCACGACGCATCTGGAGGCGCTCAAGAAGGACATCGCGCGCGACAACTCCGCCGCCGAGACGGGATTCCCCGGGCTCTTCATGGCGGGAAGCTACGCGATGCTCCAGAAAAACATCGACGCCTCCGCGCTTCTCCTCAAGATCAAGCTCGCCTACGCGTTCAAGGAGAACTTCCGGTACTTCGACCCGCTCGCGTACAAGTCGCTGTACCTGAACGTGGTCGCGCGGCATTTCCCGCAGAACCTCAAGGACGTCTCGGGAAAACTCCTCGAGTCGATGGCCGAGGACCTGGGCCAGCAGGGGTACACCACGATGTCGGCGAGTCTCGCGCTCATGGCGATCGACGCCTATCTCAAGGCGGCCCCGACGGCCGAGACCGGCGCCTTCACCGTCGCCCAGATAGCGGCCGACAAGGCGCGTTCCGAGCTGGCGCCGAAGGGCGACCCCATCTTCACCGCGGCCTTCACGGGAACCGCCGAAAAGATCGCCGTCGACAACCGGGACAAGGTTCCCCTCTTCTACCAGGTGACGCAGGCGGGCTTCGACCTCGAGCCTCCGAAAACCGAGACGAAGAACGGCATCGAGGTGTACCGCGAATTCACCGACGCCGACGGAAAGAAGATCGACAAGGCTTCGATCGGCGACGCCGTGTACGTCAAACTCAACTTCCGGAGCCTTTCGAAAAACACGGTTCGCGACGTCGCGCTGGTGGACCTCCTGCCGGCCGGTCTCGAGGCCGATATCGCCTCGATCCGCGACTACCGGGGCGCGCGCTGGTCTCCCGACTACGTCGACATCCGCGAGGACCGTCTTGTGGTATTCGGAAGCGTCGGGCCCGAGCTCAACACGTTTACCTACAAGGCCCGGGCCGTGAACAAGGGAAACTTCGTCGTTCCCCCGCTGTTCGCGGAGGCGCTCTACGACAAGAAGGTGTGGGCGATGCGTCCGCAGGAGCGGCTGACGGTCTCCGGCAAATAAGCGGCACATGACCAGACGCAAGCAGTTCTTTCTGGGGAGCCTCGCGGCTCCCCTTTTCTTGGCCCTCGCGTATCTCGCCGCAAACGCCCTTGCCGGGGACATCCTGGGGGGCGTGCCGTTTTCCCCGGTCTTCCTCGACCGCGACGGCGCTCTCATGCAGGCATTCCTGACAAAGGACGACAAGTACCGGATATTCGCCCCGGTTGGCGATTTCCCCCCGGAGATGATCGAGGCGGTACTCCTGCAGGAGGACCGCTACTTCTACGGTCACTTCGGGGTGAATCTCGGGGCGATGCTTCGCGCCGCCCGCGAGACGTGGATACTCAAGAACAGGCGGGTGGGCGCCTCGACGCTGACCATGCAGGTCGCGCGCATGCGCTACGGTCTCCATACGCGTTCCGTTCCCGGAAAACTGCGCCAGATCCTCCGCGCGCTCATTCTCGAGACCTGCTTCAGCAAGCAGGAAATCCTCGAGGCCTACCTGAACCTCGCGCCCTGCGGGGGAAACATCGAGGGCTTCCCGGCGGCGGCGCGTTACTACTTCGGCGCGGACGTCAAGGACCTCTCCACGAGCGAAATCCTCTTTCTCGCGGTACTTCCCCAAAACCCGAACGAGCGGGCCCCACGGGAACGTCGGGCGCCGCCCGCGGTCATGAACGCGCGCGCGGTCCTCTACCGGGCCTGGCTCGAGTCCCATCCCGAGGACGCCCTCATCTCCGCGGAGATCGAGAGCGCGCCCGCACTGCTGTGCGCCTTTCCCTCCGAGGCGAGGCATTTTTGCGAGTCGCTCAGGGCGGAAGGGGACCGTCGCGGGCCGAAGCGCGACCGGCGGAGGGCGGCGAGAACGACCATAGCCCCCGACATGCAACGGCTCTGCGAGGCGCACCTCAAGGCCCACGTCGAGCGCAATCGGGGCTTCGGCGTCACCAACGGAAGCATGATGCTGGTGGACTGGACGAACATGGAGGTCCTGGCGTCGGTCGGATCGGCGGGGTTTTTCGACGACCGGATTCAGGGCCAGGTGAACGGCACGACCGCGCGCCGCTCGCCGGGCTCGACGCTCAAGCCCTTCATCTACGCCCTCGCTCTCGAACAGGGGCTGATACACCCCGAGACGATGCTCAAGGACACGCCGGTGACCTTCAACGAATACGCGCCCGACAACTTCCGGAACGACTACAAGGGTCCCGTCAAGGCGTGGGACGCGCTCGTCGACAGCCGCAACATACCGGCGGTCTTTCTCGCGCGGGCGATCAAGAACCCGGACCTCTACGACCTCATGGCCCGGGCCGGGATCGGGGGCTTGCGCGAGCGGGACCATTACGGCCTTTCCATCGTGCTCGGGAGCGCGGGGGTGACCATGGTCGAGCTCGTCCGGCTCTACGCCGCGCTGGCGAACGGGGGTGCGCACGCTCCCGTCCGGAACTACCTGGGCGAAGGCCCCCTGACTCCGCCGCCGGGGGACGCCCTCGTGTCGGAAAGGGCGGCATGGATTACCATGCGGATGCTCGAGCGGAATCCGTCCCCGGTCGACTACCGGCCGCAGACGAGCCGCCAGACGCCCGTAGCCTGGAAAACGGGGACCTCGATAGGGTTCAAGGATTGTTGGGCCATCGCGATATTCGACCGTTACGTGTTGTGCGTCTGGATCGGGAATTTCTCGGGCGAGGGCAACACCGCCTTCATCGGGAGGCTCATGTCGGGACCGCTCCTTTTCGGCGTCATCGACGCTATGCTCGCGGAAATCCCGCCGGCCCGGCGGCTCCCCCCTCCGCGCGTGCCCGCCGACGTCACGACGGTGAAGGTCTGCGCCGTGTCCGGAGGCATACCGAATGACGACTGCCCGCAAACCGTCACGACCTGGTTCATACCCGGCGTCTCGCCGATAACGAAGTGCGGGATACATCGCGCGGTCCGGATAGACTCGCGCACCGGCTACCGCACCGAGGAATCGGACAAGCCCTGGATCCGCGAGGAAGTTCGGGAGTTCTGGCCCTCCGACCTGCTTGAACTGTTCGAGGAGGCGGGGTTGCCCCGACTCAAGCCGCCGCCCTATCCCCCGAGCGACGACTCCTTCGGGCCACGGGCCGGCGGGTTCCCGCCCTCGATCATATCGCCGATGTCGGACACCGAGTACGTGCTGAGACGGGAGAGCAGCCGCTACAACCAGCTCGTATTGCAGGCAAGCGCCGATTCGGATGCCGGCGAGCTCTTCTGGTTCGCGGATTCCGTGTTTCTCGGCTCAGCCGCCCCCCGCGAACGTCTCGTCTGGGCACCCGACGCGGGCAGGTGGACGCTCACCGTCGTCGACTCGAGGGGCCGCTCGGCCTCGATACAGGTCATCGTCACGGAACAAGCGGACTGAGGCGGCGCTACTCCTTCCCGCCCCCGTCCGGCCGCGTGGCGCTGAGGTACGCGAAGGTGCCCGCGCTCATGCCGGCGACGATCACGACGAGGGCCACGACCCACCAGTTCATCGCGAGCAGGTACAGCGTCGCGTAGGAGACGCCGAGCGCGACGGCGACGAGCGCGGTGAAGAATACCCAGTACACCCAGATGGGCTTGCCCGACATGAACGACGCGTACTTTCGTTCGGCGTCCTTGCTGATTTTCTCGACCCTTTCCATATCAACCTCCGTGACGGACATTTCCTGGCGGTCATTCCTTTTAATAGTAGGTCGCACTATGTCGGATGTCAACGCAAACCGGCGGATCCGCGATGAAGGGGTAGCGGAGAAACGGGAGCCGGCCGCCGGGACGGCTCCCTTTCGGAGCGAGGGGAAGGTTTTCCCCTCTTCATGGCGCGTTCCGTTTTTTCGCTGTACTAAAGGGCGCGACTTGGATACACTGTAACAAAACAAAACGCGAAGGAGCACACCATGCCGACCTGGAACGACGCGAAGGCGGACACGACGCCGCAGAAAATCGGGTATGACGAGAAAAGGATCGAACTCCTTTCGGATTATTACGGGAAACTGGTCGACTCGGGAAAGGTGCGCGCGGCGGCCTTCCTGATGGCGCGCAAGGGCAAGGTGTTCGTCCATCGCGCGGCGGGAAAGCACGACCTTGCCGAAAGCTCCGCTCCGATCAAGCCCGACGCCATCAAGCGCATGGCGTCGATCACCAAGATATTCACCGCGGCCGCGGCCCTGAAGCTCGTGGAAGACGGCAAGCTCTGGCTCGAACAGCCGGTCAAGTCTCTGATAAGCGAGTTCGACAACCCGATGTACGGGGACATCACCCTCTGGCACCTGTTGACCCACACCTCGGGACTTCGCGCCGACGGCGGCTATTTTTGCGAGCCGTATCCCATGGACATCTTCGACCTCATCGACTCGCCCGACTGGATCAAGCGCGCGCTCTCCGGGCCGATCCAGTCGAAACCCGGCGAGCACTGGAACTACTCCACGCTGGGCTTCGCCTTCGTCGGGGAGATGATCACGCGCGCCTCGGGCCGTCCGATGGAGACGTATATCGAGGAAGAAATCTTCAAGCCACTCGGGATGACGCGGAGCTTCTTCAATCCGCCGGAAAGCCTGAAAAAAGAAATAACCGTCACGAGCGAGTGGGAGGTAGGGGACATCTCGGGGACCGAGGGTAAAAGCCACTTCAGCCTCGGCGGATTCGGGGCCTTCGCCTCGCTGCCCGACCTCTTCCGGTACGGGCAATGCTTCATCAACGGCGGGACGCTCGACGGCGCGCGGATCCTCGGTCGGAAGACGGCCGAGGCGATGACGAGAAACCAGCTCGACGGAGTGACCTCCTTCCACTGGGGAAAGAACTGCCGGAACTACCGGCAGGGCCTCGGCTGGGGCTACTACTGCGACGGGCCCACGGTCTCGCCCGAGTGCTACAACCACGAAGGCTGGGGCTGGTGCTCCCTCTTCGTCGACCCGAGGGAGGAGTTCGTGTTCGCGAGCTTCACCAACACGCACGGCGAATGGGACCCCGACGTGATGGTAAAGCCCCGAACCATCGCATTCTCCGGCATCGTGTAAGGCAACGGCGTGAAGACGATTCTCGCCGGGCTGAAAACGCTCAGGGCGGTGGCCTTCGTGACCTGGAAGGAGTGGGCGGCGTACCGCTCCCACATGCTTCTCTCGCTCGTGGTCGGCCCCGCCTTCTTCCTCGCGCAGGTCTTCATCTGGCGGGCCGCGTACGCGGGTCGCGAGACCCTCGGCGGCTTTACGCTCGACCAGATGCTCCTCTATTACGGCGCCTCCTCGGTTATCTACTACCTCACCATGGACTTCGCCGACTGGAACCTGCAGATGCTCATAAGCTCGGGGAAGTTCCTCACCTACGTGCTGAGGCCGATGTCGCACCGCTTCTTCGCGTTTTCCCAGAAGGTCGGACACCGCATGCTGGGCTTCCTCTTCGAGTTCGTGCCGGTGTGGCTCATCTTCTTCTTTCTCTTCGGCATCCGCCTCGTTCCGGCCTCCGTTTTCTGGACGGCGCTCTCCGTTGCCTTCAGCTTCGTCATCCTTTTTCTCGTCAACTACTCGACCGGGATTCTCGCCTTCTGGCTGACCCGGACGGACGGCATCCGTTCCCTCGTCAGGCTCTTGCGCGACTTGCTCGCCGGCGTGTTCATCCCCCTGTCGTTTTTTCCGGAAGCCGTCCAGCGGGCGCTTTTCTTTCTTCCCTTCCAGTACGTGAGCTACGTTCCCGTCCGCGTCTTTCTCGGCTCCTACGAGCTCGCGGGCTGGAAGTTCGACGTTCCCGTCATCGTCGCCATCCAGGGCGTCGCCGTCATCGTCATGCTGGTCGTCACCGAACTGCTCTGGCGGCTCGGGATCAGGCGTTTTACGGGGGTGGGCGCGTGAGACACTGGACGCTGACCCTGTTCGCCCGCTCTCTCCGAACCTCCTTCGCGGAACGCGCCGCTTACCGCGGAGACTTTGTCCTGAGCTTCGCCGTCTCCTTCCTGCTCGAGCTCGTCGCGCCGCTCGTGACCTTTCTCATCTACCGGTCCGGCACGGCCTTCCCCGGCTGGTCCATGGAAGAGGCCCTCCTCATACAGGCGGTGTTCCTGCTCGCGCGCGGAATCGCCGTCCCGCTCTTTTTCGGGATGGTCTGGGTAGTCTTCAATCAGGCGCGCGAGGGCACCTTCGAGATCACCCTCCTCAAGCCGCGCTCGCCCCTCCTCCTCACCTTGCTTCGGGGCATCGACGTCGAAGGTGTCAGCCGGACACTCGGCGGCATCGCCCTCGTCGTCTTCGTCTCGCGCGGCCTTCCCGCGCCGTCGCTCGCGGGGTTCCTCTCGTTCCTCCTCTTTCTTTCGCTGTCCGTGCTCGTCCTCTTCGGCTTCGCCCTCATCCTCGCGGCGAGCCTCTTCGTCTGGATCGGCAACGGCCGAGTCATCGAGCTGCTCGAGGCGATCCTGGTGTTCTCGCGTTACCCGGACTCGATCTTCTCGAAGCCGCTGCAGTGGGCCTTCACGGTCGGCCTTCCCCTGTCGATGATCGCCCTCTTTCCGGCCGAGGCGCTTTTGGGCCGCTTCGGCGCGCGCATGTTTCTCGCGATTCCCTCGGCGCTCGCGTTCTTCGCGCTGGGATATCTTTTTTGGAAATCGATGATCCGTCGGTACGCCGGCGGTGGAGGCTGACGATGCAGATCACGGTTGAGGCGCTGACCAAGACGTACACCACATGGAACCGCGGAAGCACCTTCGCGGAGGTCGTGAAGAGCCTCGTTCACCGGAACAAGACGGAGGTTCACGCGCTCAAGGGAATCGACTTCTCGATCGCAGAAGGAGAGCTCGTCGGCTTTCTCGGGCCCAACGGCGCCGGCAAGTCGACGACGCTCAAGATACTCACCGGCGTCCTCTTTCCCACGTCGGGCCGGGTGTCGGTGATGGACGTGTGCCCGTGGAAGGACCGCAAGCGCTACGTCGCCGGGATCGGCGCCGTCTTCGGCCAGAAGTCCCAGCTCGTGTGGGACATCCCGCCGGTCGATTCCTTCCTGATGAACCAGGCGATCTACCGCATCCCCGACGCGGACTTCAAGCGGACGATGGACCGGCTCACCGGCATGCTCGACGTGAGAACGCAGATGAACCAGCCTACGCGAAACCTCTCGCTCGGCGAGCGCATGAAGTGCGAGTTCATCATGGCGATGCTCCACAACCCGCGGATCGTCTTTCTCGACGAGCCGACCATCGGACTCGACGTGATCGCGAAAGACCGGATACGCGAGTTCATCCAGGAGATGAACAAGGACGGCGTCACATTCATCCTGACCACCCACGATCTTGGTGACGTGGAGCGGCTTGCGCGCCGGGTTATCGTGGTCAATCACGGAAGCATCGTCTTCGACGACGGGATCGCGCAGCTCAAGCGGCACTTCGGCGCCAAGAAGATCGTCTCGGCCGCGACGCTTTCCCCGTGCCTCTGCGACCAGGCTGGGTCCGAACTCGCGCCGCCCGCGGGCGTCACGCTCCTCAACCGACTCTCTGCCACCGACGTGGAACTCGAGTGCGACACGTCGCTCATGGCCCTCCCCGACCTTATCGGCCATATCACCTCCCGGTACGGCCTTCGCGACCTCTCGGTGCAGGAGCTTCCCATCGAAACGGTGATCAAAGAGATCTACAACCGGGGATAGAACGGACAGGCGTCCCCGGAGACCCGCGACGATATTGGACATACGCGAGTATGTGGCGTTTTTTCACAAAACGGGAATTCGGGACGGACTCCCGAAACGCGCTATAGTCGTAGGCATGGAAAACCAAACGGACACACATTCGAGCGCGGCCTCACGCCCGCACACAGTGGCGCGCGCCGCGGCTGGCGTAGCGCTAATCGCGCTTATGGCGCTCATAACCGGGCTCGCGGTCTCGTGCGCCCAGGAATCGGGAGGGGAGGAACAGTCACCTTCCGACGCGAGCCTCGCTTCGCTGTCGATCTCCACGGGCTCGTTGTCCCCCTCGTTCGCCTCCGCAACGACCGCATATTCGCTCTCGGTTCCGAACGCGACGTCCGGGATAACCGTGACGCCGACGGCGAACAACCCGCTCGCCACGATACGGGTGCGGGTCAACGGCGGAGCGTACGCGACGGTTCCGTCGGGCAACGCCTCGCTCTCCCTTGCACTCAACGTCGGGAGCAACGGCATTGACGTGGCGGTAACCGCGGTTGACGGTACGGTACGGACTTACGGAATCACCGTCACGCGCGAGGCGGCAGGCAGCGCGAGCCTCTCGGCCCTTTCGGTCACGAGCGAGCGGATATACCCCGCGTTCGACGCGGGCGTTCAGGACTATTCCTGCACCGTCGCGAGCGACATTGCCTCAATAAAGATCAGGCCGACGGCTGCCGGAAGCGGCGCATCCGTCACCGTGAACGGCGCGACCGTTGCCTCGGGCTCCGAGTCCCAGGCCATTTCCCTCGCGACGGGGATCAATACGGTGACCGTCACCGTCTCGGGCGGAGGCGCGAGCCGGACTTACTCCGTTGCCGTCAAACGGGCGACGCGCGGGCCGCTCGTGACGGTCGACTTCACCTACGGCCAGGACAACGGCTCGTCGTACAGCAACATCTACGCGATCTGGCTCGAGAAGGAAGACGGGACGCTGATCCAGAACCTCTACGTGTGCAACCGGCTGCTTCCCGGCGGCGGGCTCACGAATACCGCCCTGCCGTACTGGAGCTGCAACAAGTACGACGCGGCGGAGGTTGACGGGGTATCCGGCGCGACGGAGGCAAAGAAGAATTTCACCGTTTCGGGTTATCTGAAGGACAACGATATCGGCAAGTTCCGTATCTGCTTCGAGAGCGACCACTCCTTCGATCCCAACGACTGGTTCACCGACCAGCCGGCCATACTCTACTCGGCGCTCGTGGACCGCTCGGCCCTCGCGAGCCCCTACACGCTCGACTTCGAGGCCTGGACACCGAACGAGGGAACCGTCAACACGCTGTCCGCGTACATCGGCACCCTCGTCAAGGGCACGAAACAGACGCTCGGCCGGCTCAAGTACATCACGCACCAAAAGGACGAGTCGTCGGGGAATCCCGACAAACCCTTCGGCGGCGCCGATCCTGCCAGGAGCTCGACGCGCATCGTCGGCGACATAACGGCCACGGTGGAGTAGGACGCATTCTGAACAACGACGCGGGGCGGCTCACGCTCCGCGTTTTTTTTAACCATCTATACCTACCGGTAGGTATAATCAAACCCAAACAAACACAAAATTCGGATAATCCACCAAATTTCTCTTGCATATATGTAATCTTTACATTACTCTTTGAATTGTTAACATTACTTCTTGTCCAACAGACTTAACAAGGAGACAGCAATGACCACACAAATCAAACGAAGCATCCTCTTTCTCGCCGGAAACCTCGCGATAAGCGCCCTGTATATCGGCTTTTTCGCGGCCCGAGTCGCGCAGGATCCCCTCTGGAATCCCGACAACAGGGTCTGGTGGGCGCAGGTAATCCTCGTCTACGTGCCGGTTCAAATCCTCTTCCGCATACTGAGCATGATCGGTCTTGCGGTACATGTCGCGGCAACGGGGGGTCCGGAGGAGGTCGACCGGGAGGACGAACTCGACAAGGCGATAGACCTGAAGTCTACCGCGCTCACGAGCGGCGTGTTCATGGCCTTCTTCCTCGCGGCCCTCGCGACGCAAACCGTCGGCCTTCCCCTCCGCTGGCTCTTCGCGGTCATGACGGCCGGCATGATCGTCTCGGGCCTTCTCGGAGACGGCGCGAACCTCGTCTCGTACCGCAGGGGGTACTGAGCATGGCGAAAGGAAGCGTCCGCAACTCGATCCGCCGCCACCGGTTCGACGCGAACGAGATGACCCAGCAGGAGCTCGCCGACAAGGCGGGCGTCACGCGCCAGGCGATCATCTCCATCGAAAGCGGCAAATACAGTCCGTCCCTCGAGCTCGCCTTCAGGATAGCGCGCGCGTTCGGCGCCCGTCTCGAGGACGTCTTCAGCTGGGACGAGGGAGGCGGCGAATGAGGGCGATTGTCTACGATAAAAAGGCACAGCCGTTCCGGCTCGTCGAACGGGACCTGCCGATTCCGGAGCCCATGCGTGGCGAACTGCGCGTTCGGGTGCTGGCGGCATCCGTCAACGCCGCGGACTGGCGGTCGATGAAGCTCGGGATCATCCCGCGCTCGCGCGTGTTCGGCGCCGACGTCTGCGGCATCGTGGACTCGATCGGTCTCGGTGTGAGGGGCTGGAAAGCGGGCGACGCGGTCGTCGGGGACCTTTCCAATTACGGGTTCGGTGGTTTCGCGGAGTTCGCGTGCGCGAGCGCCGAAGCCTTCGTCGGGAAGCCGGAGGGTCTCGGCGCCCTCGACGCGTGTGCCGTCCCTCTCGCCGCCGTCACCGCCCTGCAGGCCCTTCGCCTCGGGGGATCACCCGGCGCCGGGGCGGACGTCCTCGTGGTCGGCGCGTCGGGCGGCGTCGGCAGCTTCGCCGTCCAGCTCGCCAAGCTGTCGGGCGCGCGCGTCACGGCGGTTACGAGCGGCGGTAACGCGAACGCCGTCATGGCCCTCGGCGCCGATCGCGTCATCGATTACGCGGGAGATGGCTTCGCGCGCGCCGATGACCGCTTCGATCTCGTACTCGCGGTGCACGGCAACGCGTCTATCGGGACGTACCGGAGACTCCTGAAACCGCGCGGGACATGCGTCGTGGTCGGGGGCTCCCTCCGGCAAGTCTTCGCGGCCCTACTGCTCGGACCCCTCCTGTCGCGCGGGGGCAGGAAACACCGGGCGCTCTCCGCGCGATCGAACGCGGCGGACCTGTCGCATGTGCTGGATCTCGCCGCGGCGGGAACGGTCGTATCCCCGATTGAACGGGTGTACGCGTTCAATGAAATACCGCAGGCGATGGACTATGCGCAACGCGGCCACGCCAAGGGAAAGCTCGTCATCGACTACAAGGAGGCTTGACATGGAACGAAACGAAAACGGCGCCTGGAGGACGATCGGCGCGGCGACCGCGCTCTACCTGGCCCTGGCGTACGTCGCCGGGATCGGCATTTTTCTCGTCGCGCTCCGGTATAACGAGATACCTGATCTTGCCGGGCGGCTCGCCGTCGTCGTCGCTCATCCGTCGCTTGTCTTCGCGACGAACCTCATGATGTACGTCCTGTTCGGTCCCGTGCTCGTCGGCCTCGCGCTGGCAATCCGTAACGAAGCCGGCGCTGCCCGACCGATCGCCGATATCGCGGCCGTCACCGGCATCCTGTGGGCGGGAGGCCTTGTCGCGAGCGGCATGGTCGCGAACGCCGCGATCGGTACTGCCGTCGCCCTGTACGGCGCGGACGCGAGGGAGGCGGAGGCCTATTGGCGCGCGATCGAGACCGTCACGACTGGTCTCGGAAACGGCAACGGCGAGATACTCGGAAGCGTCTTCACCCTCCTCGTCTCGCTCGCTGTGCTCAGGCACGGATTCTTTCCGCGCAGCGTCGCCATCGTCGGACTCCTCGCCTGCGTGCCGGGATTCCTTTCCGTGGTGCCGGCTCTTCACGATCTTGCGGGCCTTTTCGGCTTGGTGCAGATCGTCTGGTTCGTCCTGATCGGCCGTGCCTTCCGCAGATATCGCTAATGACTAAAAGAATCCAAATACGAAATAATTGCATCGAAGGTCTCCGCTGGCACGAGTCGGTGACCTTGCATGGGTACGTGCATATATGCCGCGTGCCTGTATCCGCAGGAAAGCTGTCTCTCGTACGACCACGAACTCGAGGCACGGTTATAATCGTAATCACCGGAAACGATAACCATGGGGATGTGCTTTCTCGCGTATCTCCACTGAAGGGAGTCGTCTGGTCCTGGGTGATTTGATATGTTCAAAAAAAATGAACCGGTAAACGGCCAAGATTCGCTCAGAATCGCCGTTCGTGACAACTGACCACCAAGCGAAAACCCTCCAATGTATATACGAGACGGATCTAGAGAGTACTCCCTTGCAACCGCATACACCACTGCAAGGCAGAACAAGGCATTGTCCTTTCCTTGCATCATGTGCGTGTACGGGTCAAATCCGACCCATATCAGTTTTCTTTCATCAAGAGTAGTCGAAAAATTCCCCGGATACGGGCTTTTCGACTTGGCATTCGTCATCGATACCACAAGGCCATACGGTTTGCTCCCGTCATACGAAGGCGGAACATATACGCCAACGGGATACTTAGCGATATTCGCCTTTCCCGGTGAACTCCATGGCGACCAGGAATCAAGGCTCTTCATGAATGTTCCACGTACTCGTTGTTCGGAAGCCCGCTCCCGGAAGACCTCTGCGAGCAGCTTTCTCTTCGAAACATACTGAGCGAAAGACTCTTGATTCTCCTTTGCCTTTTGAATAATCCCAGTCCGATCGCTCTCGCTCAAGGAAAGTCGTTCAGCAAGATATTCGGCGATATCGACCAATCCAAGATTCGCCGCAAGATCAATTTCTTTTCTGCTCCAGACTACCGAAGACTTCAAGGCTTTCACGAGCGGCAGACTTTCTGAGTAGACAGCCTCCATCGCCGTTTTTGCCCCTTGGGGCTTGTACCCTTTTTGGAGCATCACGAGGGCAAAATCGGGATATTGCGCGAGTGCAAGGTCGAACGGACTAAGATCGTCTGCCGACGCCCCGACTGGCGCATAATTTGGATCGGCTCCGTTTTTCAATAATTCCAGGGACACGTCTGTCCGTCCCGAGAAGATAGAATAATAAAGGGGGGAGCGCCCATATCGGTCAGCTACGTTCCAGTCAACTCGGCGCTTAACAAGCGCCCGAACGGCCTGCAGGCTTCCCGACTCAGCCGCAAGATGCAACGAACTCGCCGGTACTTTGTTCTGGGTACGGGCGGTCATCTCAGAAAAACTCTCAAGCGGCAGGGAGCGCAGCGCAGAGAGGTCCGCCGAAAGGACAGCCTTACATGCGGCAGAATCGTTTGACACAGGGAATTCATGGGTGTACATACGCGGGCTTTTCGCCCTCAGATATTCGGCGTTTTTGACAGCGCCGTATTGAATCGCAAGACTCAGGGGCGTATTGCCGTCATCGTCGCCAAGTTCCGGGTCTGCCCCGAGATCAACATACGCAACGAGCAATGAGTTCATCGAGTCTCTCATTGCCGCATCATGAAGCGCCGTTGCCCCGCCAACGCGTCTCGCGTTGATGTCGACGCCTCCCTGAATAAACAATCGCGCCCATTTCGTTTCATCCTTGATCGGATTACTCATCGCACTCATGAAGTTCGCCAAAGAGTGAAACAACGTGGCTCCGTCCTTCCCCGGGCGTATCGCAAGCGGCCACGTCTTAATAACCCACGTGCCGACATCGATACGGTCCTCTTCCATGCTCCTCTGTAATACCGCAGATGCCAACTCGGTATCCAGACTCGCCTGAGACAGTAGTTCGCGCAATATCCTCGCTTTACCTGCGTCGCTCCCAAAGAGCACAGAATATAACGCGGCCAGCGCGGCATTTCTTTTGCGATTTCCAATATCTTTGCATAATCCGAGGAATTCCCGAAGTCCGGAGGCGCTTTGCTTCGCGAGCGCTGACTCGAGGATAACCGCGGGTTCCGCGAGCAAGGCGGCGACATGATCAGGATCGGTCGCCACCGACACCCTCCATTCCGCGACAGGAACCCCCTTCTCAGCCGCATCACCCTTAGCCTTTCCGATGAGTGAGACTACGTATTTACCCGGAGTCCTGAAGATTACGACAAACAGTGAACCGCCGCTCATCAAATCGGTTTTAACTACGGGACCCAACCCACCGACAGAGCTCGCAATTCCGAGCTGTATATCGATGTCGGCATTACCCTGCACGCCGATATACACGACGTCAAGTACGTTAGCGGACTTCGGCTCCTCAAGAATTGTCATATCAAACAGGGAAAGCGACGGGTATATGGTTCGCCATTCAGATGCCGGGCCGCCATCGGAATCCTTGTATTTGTCCCGACCGACGGCGGGCAAGCATGCGATGCACCAGAAGGCCAGCACTAGCAAGACGGATGGTTTTCTCATCATCATTCGCCTCCATGAAAAAAAATACGTATAACGAAAGGTATACAGCACTTTTTGTCGTTTTAAGGCTACTCCCCGTCATTAATGTCAAACTATCAGTTTTTTAGCAGCACTAAGCGCCAGCTGTACCTTCCGCCGCGCCCATGAGCTCGTAGAGGAACCGCGCCTCCCTGCGGGTATAGAGGTTGTACCAGGCCTCGACGCCTCCCGCCGGGAAAACGTCGAGGGCGGCGAGGACCTCCCGCGTGAACTCCACGGGCGCGAGACCCGAGGCGGTGATGAGCGGCCCTGACGTCACCGCCGGCTCGTCGACGTAGAAGCTTTCGCCGCGGTAGGCGGGGCACATCATGGAAAGGTAGCCGCGCCCGTTGCTCGTGTGCGGAATATCGTCAAGCGCGCCCGCGCCCGCGAGTCCCGTCGTCGCGTCGCAGATAGCGGCGACCTTGCCCCCGCGCGCGAGCCGCTCCTTCGCGTACTCCAACACGCCGCGTTGCGCCGGATCCATCCAGGTTTCGGCGCCGGGGAGCACGAGCAGGTCGTCGTCGCCGATCGTCACGCCGCCCGCCTCCGCGTCCGGAGCGAGCTTCCATCCTCCCATGGTCGTGACGGGCGCGAGCGTCGCCCCGAAGCGCACAATGTCCACGGGCGCGAGCCCCTTCCGGAAAAAGCGCCCGGACGCGAGTTCCGCCGTCAAAAACGCGATCTCCCAGTCCGCCATCGTGTCAAGGATATACAGATATACCGTCATGATTGCCTCCGATCATGCGGCCAGTATATCGCCGGAACGTGTCATCTCCTGTCAGGGTTTACGCGATTACTCTCCCGACTTGCCGAGATCCTCGATCTTGCCCTTCAGCTTCCTGTTGAGAAGGGAGTAGTTGCGAAAAAGAAGGGCCGTCGCGGCGATGCCGAAAACCTCGGACACGGCGATGATACACAAGCCGGGAAGAGGAAAGGGAACGTCCCAGTACAGGTTGAAGGCGTGCGTACCGAGGGCGATTATGAGCATGACGACGGCAAAGGCCAGCGGCGGGCGCTTCCGGAACGTTATGTACACGAGCATGAAGCAGATATTGCTGAAGAACCCGATCGTCGCGCCCGCGACGGACCCCGCGGTCATGCCGAGAAGGACGGATCCCCCGGTGAACGCCTGGAAGAACGCGCCCACGCACAGGCCGATCAAGGCCGAAATCAGGAGAACTTTGACTATATCCCTGACGACACCCATTGCATCCCCCTACATGTTCAGAAACTGTTTGAAGTCCCGAACGTAATTTCTCGACACCTCGATTCTCTCCTCGCTGCCCGCGAACCGCAAAAGAATCCGCCCGCCGAACCAGGGGATGATCTCCCGTATCTTGAGGACGTTTACGATGTTCGACTTGTTGACCCTGAAAAAACTCTGGCAGGCGATCAGTTTTTCCATCTCGAAGAGCTTGTACTTTATCTCGTACGCCTGACGTTCCGTGTGGGCGAACAGGGCGTTTCCTGCGGAACGGAAAAAGAGGATGTCGGAAAGAAGCAGGGGCTCGAAGGTTTCGTGCTTCCTTCCGATCAGGAATTGCGGGCCCCGCCTCGACGGATTGAGGCCGTTCAAAAAACGGATCAGCGGGGCGAGGTTCGAGGCGCTGAACGAAAGAAAGAAGGCGTCGTCCGGTTCCGGGAAGCCCCGCTCTACCAGGGTCAACTCGGCGGATTCCGACTCCTCGGCCTCGATGGCGCGCATGATCTCGCGCAAAAGGCCCGTTGTCTCGCTTGACGCGCTGATCCGGTAGGTAATCATCTCGTCTCCATAGTATGTCCATGCCCGCCCCTTGTCAATTCGCGATTCACGGCGAAAAGCGCGCCTTGCACCCCGAATTCGACCTCTTGTCAGGATGTGCGCGACGGCTCGCGCGCGGCACGGTACACTCCGCCACAGGAGTGACGAGTATGCTGATACGGCTTGCCAACGTCCGCAAGGACTATATGCTCGACAAGGTGCGGATCACCGCGCTGAAAAACGCGAACCTCGACATCGCGAGGGGAGACTTCGTGTGTCTCATGGGCCCGAGCGGATCGGGCAAATCGACGATGCTGCACGTGATGGGATGCATCGAGAACCCCTCGTCGGGCGACGTGCTGATAGACGGGGAGAACACCAGGGCGATGAACGACGGGGCCCTGTCTCGCTTCCGGAACCGGCACATCGGGTTCATCTTCCAGAGTTTCAACCTCGTCTCGGTGCTGAACGTGCGCGAAAACGTCGAGTTCCCCCTGCTGATACGGGGGAAAAAATTCGACCGGGACCGCGTGACGTCCGTCATCGAATCGGTCGGCCTTTCCGACCTCATGAGGCACCGTCCCGACGAGCTCTCGGGCGGACAGCGCCAGCGCGTCGCGATAGCGCGCGCTCTCGTCGGCGAGCCCGACATAATCATCGCCGACGAACCGACCGCGAACCTCGACTCGAAAACGGGAAGCGTGATCATCGACCTTCTCACGAGGCTCAACGAGGAATCGAAGACCACCTTCGTCTTTTCGACCCATAACGAGTCGCTCGCCCGATTCGCCAAACGGACCGTGCGCATACTCGACGGCGAGATCGTAAAGGACTAGGGAAGCCATGCCGTATTTCACGATCGCATTCCGCAACATCGTAAAAAACCTCAGGAAAAACTCGCTGACGGTCCTCATGATCTCGTTCGGCGTCGTCGCCCTTACCGTCTACGGCGGATCGAACGCGCACATGTTCGGCCAATTCAGGGACGGCGTGATTCGCCTGCAATACGGCCACTTCCAGCTCCATGCCGCGGGGTTTCTGGAACACGGCACCGCATCGCCGTACGGCTATCTTATAGAAAACTTCTCGCGAATCGAGCCTGAACTCCTGAGCAACGACGACATCGACTACGTCGCTCCGCGCCTTTCCTTCACGGGAATCGCGGCAGGCGACGACCGGAGCGCGATCGTCAGGGGCTTCGGGGGACGCGCCGGGGCGGAACGGCGCATGGAGTTCGGCACGGTATCCGAGGGGTCCTTCCTGCCGCCGGAAAGCGACGCGTCTGCCGGCGACTTCTCCAGGTCGGCCGAAGGGCCTCATGCCGTCCTCGGTGAGGGCGCCCTCGGGAAAACGGGCGCCTCGGTCGGGGAAAGCGTAACCGTCCTCGCGAACATGAAAGAGGGAGGAGCGTCGGCCGGCGACTTTCTTATAACGGGTGCAAAAAAGGGCTTCGGGGAAAACGACGCGCTCAACCATATGCTCATGGTGGCGGACCTTCGCGGAGTGCAGGATCTCGTGGGCGCGGACGACTCCGTCGACACCGTCATCGTGCACCTCAAGGAAGGGCGCAGGGAGCGGGAGGCCGAGCGGGCGATCGCGGAGTTTTGCGGGAAACACGGCCTTGAATACCGCAGGTGGGACGAGCTCGCGGTGTTCTACGCGCGCTCGCGCGAGGTTTTCGCCATGAACGAGCGCATTCTCACGGCCATAATCCTCGTCATATCGGTGTTCATAATCCTCAACACGCTCTACATGGCGTACATGGAGCGCGTGAGGGAGATCGGCACCATGCGCGCGATCGGAACCAGAAAGACGCAGGTCGCGTTGATCGTGACAACCGAGGGCGTCATCCTCTCGGTTCTCGGCTGTACGCTGGGCGTCATCGCGGCGTCGGCGATAGCGCTTGCCGTAAACGCGTGTGGCGGGATCTACCACCCCGCCTCCGTCTTCAACGAAGAGCCGTTTTCTACGCTCATCACGCCGGAGCCGCTCGCGATCCTATCCTGTTACGGGCTCTTTGTATGCGTCTCGCTCGTCAGCTCACTCGTCATAGCGTTCCGATCGTTGCGGATACCGATCGCCGATTCCCTCCGCTGGAACTGAAGGAGAAACCATGCCGTACCTCGCACTCGGGATAAGAAACTTGATCAAACACAAACGAAAGACGATCCTCACCCTCCTGACGGTCTCGCTCGGATTCGTCTGCCTCCTCCTTTCAAAGGGATACGCGAACTACTGTCTCTGGGGATTGCGAGAATCCATCATAAACGGCGGCGTGGGCCACTATCAGATCCGCGCGCAAGGGTACGCGGAGCGTTCCGACAACGACGGCGACGACGTCGCGCTCCTCATCAGGGACTACCGGAAGATGCTTCGCGATTTCTCGCTAGTACCCGGCGTGCAGTTCGTCGCGCCCCGGCTTTCCTTCACGGGACTTCTCTCCGGACGCGAAAGCTCCGCGGTCGTCGTCGGTCATGGCGGCTGGGCCAGGGAAGAGGACAAACTCATGGCCTTCTCGACCGTGGAACGCGACCGCGGCGGAGACGCCGGCCCGAACGGCAGGGCGGTTGCCAACGGCATTTTGCTCGGCCGGGGCGTCGCGAACCTAGCCGGTCTCGCCGTCGGAGACGAGTGTGTCCTCTCGGCCGTGATGCCCTCGGGGGCCGTAAACGCGACGGACTTTACCGTGACGGGTCTTGTCTCCACCCAGCTGGAGGAAATGGAAAACTCGTTCGCGTGCGTATCCCTCGAGGACGCGCAAGCCCTGCTCGGAGAGCCAAACGCCATCGATTCTCTGATCGTCATGCTCGCCGACACGGACGCGGTCGGCGCGACGGAAGGGCGGATACGGGAGCTCTGCGGCAAGCACGGCCTCGAGTACCGTACCTGGAACGAAATCGTGCCGTATTACGAGGGAGCGCGCGAGTTCTACTCGTCGGCCATGAACGTCTCCCTCGTCGTCATCCTTTCCATCGTCGTCTTGTCGGTCATCAACACCATGCTCATGTCGCTCTATGACCGGATTCGGGAAATCGGATCGATGCGGGCGATAGGCATGACCTCGTCCCAGACGACGCGCATGATAGGAGCCGAAGGGCTTGCGATCGGTCTTGCCGGCTGCCTCCTCGGGGTCCTCCTTGCCCTCGCCGTCGCCTTCGCGGTAAACGCGGCGGGGGGCATCCCCCTGCCGCCCCCGCCCGGCAATACGCGCGCCTACCGCGGGATGATCCTGCTCGAACTTTCCGACACGGCACTGTATGCGGGCCTCTTGCTCCTGGTCTCGATCGGATCTTCGCTCGTTCCCGCGCGGAAGGCGGCGAGGATATCGATCTCCGATACCTTGCGCTGGATATGAAACCATAAGGAGTTCTCAAGTGATTCGAACGAAACCGATCGCGATCGTGCTGTCCCTGCTTGCCGCGCTGACCTGCCGCGCCCACGCCCTTGACGCCGACGAAATCCTCGCGCGCGTCGACGAACGGCGCGCCGTCGCCCCGTCGTTCCGCTTTACCATCCGTATCGACGACTACGAAAGGGGAATGCTCGCGCAGAGCGCCACGATGAGCGGAAGCGCCAAGGGCATGAACAAGACGCTCGTCCGGTACGAAGAGCCCGCGTCCATGCGGGGCAAGAAGCTCCTGATGGTCGACGACGAAACCTTTTTCTTCGCGCCAAGGACAAAACGGCCCGTCAGGCTCACCGCGTCGCAGCGGCTACTGGGACAGGCCTCGAACGGCGACGTCATGAACGTCAGGTTCCGGTGCGACTACTCGCCGAGGATCGCAAGGGAAGAAACGGCCGATACGGCCGACGGACCCGTTCGATGCATCGTGCTGGAACTTGCCGCGAAACGCAAGGGCTCCGCCTACGCCTCGATGACCCTCTGGGTCAGCGAGACCGGATACTTCCCCGTCAAGGCGGAATGCTTCGCCGCAAGCGGAAAGCTCCTTAAGACGGCGGAATATTCGAATATACGGGTGATCGGGGGAAAAGAGGTCGTCACGAAAACCACGCTCCGCGACACTATCGCGAGGGACTCCCGTACCGTCATCGAGTTTACGGACATGACCGCGGAGGAGATCCCCGACGCCTTCTTCAGCAAAGACTACCTCATGCGAATGTGACGGAAACACCGAAAGGATGAACCGGTTGAAACGCGCGACAGTAATCGAAAGACTCGCACTCTGCGTCCCCTGTGCCCTGTTCGCCGTGGCGGCAGCTCAGGCGGCCTTCGGGGAAGTCTCCCTCGCCGGCGGAAAGCTGAACGCGAGCGTCGAGTCGGAGCAGGCCTGCGTCTCGCGCGACACGCCGCTCAACCCCGACAACGCCTTCGGCCCCGGCGAAGGCTGGCTCGACGAAGAACGATACTCGGTTGAATACGCCTACACGGGCAAACGGTTCTCGCTCTCCTTCCGCGATTACGGATCCTTCTCGGCCAGAAACGCCGAACCGGCGGAAAACCGCGTGGGGGAGCTCTTCGGCACCGTGAAGATCGGGACCTTCTTCCTTGACGTCGGAAAAAAGCGCGTCTGCCAGTCGTTGAGCTACTTCAAGTCGCCGATCAACTTCGCGCTGGACGACTACTCGGGCTACGAGCTCCGCTACTCGAACGGACGCGCCATGCTCAACCTTGAATGCTTCTCCGACTACGGCCTCTTCGCCCTCTCGTTCATCCCGCGCGTCGAATTCGGCGGAGACTTCGAACGCTACGTCTCCCCGCCGCAAGCGCGCCAGCTGTACGCGCGGTACGACGGGACCGCGGGGGACCTCTCGGTCGGCCTCGCCGTCTCGCTCGACGACCGGTGGAGAATCGGCGCGCAGGTTTCCCGCCCGATCGGGAAGTACGCGGAGGCGCACGCGGAACTGGTCTTTGACGGAAAAAAGAAGCGGGTCGAGCTTGCCGGGCCAGGCGACCCCCTCGTCCTCCATTCGGTTCGGGCCATAAACGTTTCCAATTGTCTCGAGGGCGTTCTCGGCCTCTCCGTCCACCTGTCCCGCGTTTCGATCCTCGCGGAATACTACGGAACCCAGGCGGGTTATTCCGCATCCGAATGGGAGTCGGTCAGGTCCCGGTACGCGGCCCTTGCCCGTTCCGACCCCTTGAACCCCCTCTACCTCTACAACCTCGGCGCGGCCTACGCAGCGCATTCTTCCAACGAGGGCCTCAACGGCCGCCACTATCTCATGGTGCGCGTGTCGAATCCCGCGACCGACGACTACGAGATCTCGCTCACCGCGCTCGCGAACCTGCAGGACCTCGGGGTTGTCCTCATGCCCGCCGTCGCCTACTCGGGCTTTGACCGCCTGACCGTCAAGGCGGGGCTCATGAGAGTCATCGGCGGGACCTACACCGAGTACGCCCTGTACGGCGAGCGGTGGCGGGCGGACATAACGATGGAACTGTGGATCTGACATATACAAGGAGTTGCCATGAACAAGACGTTAGTTTCGATTATCGCGTGCGCGACCGTATTCCTTTCCGGCATGTCCGGAACGGATATCGAGGAATGCTTCCGGCTGAACGAGTACTTCAACAAGCCACCCGCGGAGACGCGCGAGAAGATCGCCGAGTACGAGCGGAGGCTCGCGGCTGACGGGGATGACCACTACGCGTACCTCGCGCTTTCGGTCCTCTACTCGGCCCTCTCGGCGCCCGACGAGAATCCGGAAAAGGGGGCGTCCGAAAAAATCGTGAAATACGGCGAACTCTTCGAGAAAAAGGAGAAGGACAACCCCCTGGCCATGACCTACTACGGACTCGGCTGTTCCCTCGTCAGCCGCGACTCCGGAAACCCCTTCACGAAAATGAAGATGGTCAAAAAGGCCATCTCCGTCTTCGACAAGGCGGTGGATCTCTCCGCGAACCAGCCGCGCGAATGGTACGTGCGGTACATGCGCGCGAACTTCTTCATCAACCTTCCGTCGTCCTTCAAGAAACGCGACGTCGCCATCGCTGACTTCGAATACGTCCGCGACTTCTATACGGGCCAACGGGACATCGAGGGCTACATGTGCAACGCCCACTACAACCTGGGGGAGATCGAAAAGTCGCGCGGCAACCTGGAGGCCGCGACCCTCCACTGGAAGGAATCCGTCGCCGTCAACGAACGCCTCCGCCTCGGCTCGCGCGAGGCCGCGAAGGCCGCCGAACGGCTCAAGCTGTTCGCGGACTGACCGGAACGGCAAAGGCCGAGGCAGACAAAACTACGAGGGGCGAACGCCCTTCTTCGGAGCCCCCTCAGGCGAAGGTCCCTGCAGGGGCGCGGTCCCGGCTGCTGAAATCTTGGACGGCGTTCCCCCGGCGTGCTATAGTTAGCGGGGGAGCCCATATTCCATGTTTCACTGGCTGTACCTGACAACGCAGGTCGTCGTGGCGACGGTCTGCGTCATCCTCGGTTCGTACATCCTCAGGGCCGGCAGGAGTTCGTCCCGGAACGTCCACTTCGCCGTCAATTCCCTCCTCCTCTTTCTGGTAATCCTCTCGACGATCCTGATCCAGCTGTCCCCCGACGAAACGACGGCGAAAACGATCCAGGGCATCTACAACATACTCCTCATCCTCTTTCTCCTGGCGTCGCTCAATTTCTCGCTCCTTTTTGCCGGCGCCAAACCGGGACCGCTGCTTCTGGCGGCGCTGGTCCCCATGACGCTGGCGGTATTCGTCCTGTTCCTGACGCGGGTCCAGTCACTGCTTGTCCTGACCAGGACCGGCGGGATGTGGGTCTACGAAATGAAAGGAAACCTGTTCTGGTACCTCCTGTATACGCCGCTTCTGGCCGTCATCATAACGGCCATGCTGGTTACCCTGCACCGTTTTTCGCGATCGGCCGTCACGGCAAAGGAGCGGCTCCAGGCCCGGACCATGACCGTCGCCATCCTGGTCTCCTGCGCGGGGGGTTACGTGTTCCTGATGATCCTCCCCTTGCTCCGGGTGTACCGCGCTCCCCTGCTGACTCCCTACTTCTTCGCGATCTACCTCTACGGCGTGTTTTACGCCCTGGACAACTACAAGCTCATGGTCCATTCGATCCGCGACTGTTCCCGCGAGGTCCTGTCGCAGGTCGGCGACGCCCTGATACTCCTGGACGACCGGCTCCGTATCATCGAGACCGGGGGAGCCCCCGGACGGCTCATCCCCGACCGGGCGGACGGGTATTCCGGGCAAGCACTTGGGGACCTTGTCATGCTGAACCGTGAACTGGAGGGACGACTGAGGGATATGGTCCGGGGAGACGCGACGCCCCTGTCCGCGCGGCTGAAGTTCCGCCGCGACGAGGAAGTATTCTCCGATACCCGTTTTTCGCGCGTGACCGACCGCTTCGGCGATTTTGCCGCGATACTCGCCGTCTCCCGCGAAAGCCGCGGCATCCCGGAGTTCCGCGGATATTTCCGCCTCACCGCGCGCGAGACGGAAATAGTCCTCCTGACCATCTCGGGACTGCCCAACGGCGTCATCGCCGACAAACTGTCGATCGCCCGCAGGACGGTGGAAACCCACCAGACCAATATCTACAACAAGCTCGGAATCGGCAACAAACTGGAACTGATGGCCGTAACCGCGGAGTTCGGCATCAAAGCCTGAGCAATCCTCCGACTCTACGTAATCTCCACGATGCGCATCACTCCGCCCCGGGTCATACTGGCCGGGAATTCCGGTATTGGAGTGCCGTCGCTGAACAGTGAATGACGGTACGTTCGATTTCAGTGACGGCACTGCAGTAATTAGCCAAATAAGGGGTACTACATGGGGAAACGATACGGTTCCTTTTTTTTGTTGTGTGGCATAGTGTTCATGAGTTTGCTCTCCTGCGGAAATGCCGGCAGTTCTGATCCTGTCGGACTACTAGAAGCGGATCGGGCACTTCTTAACGCCGCGGCGTTTGGATATGCGTCCGGTGACAGCGCGGTACGGGTAACCACCGACGTAATCCTGCCGCTCACCGGGACCAACGGCAGCTCGATCAGCTGGAGCAGTACCGACCCCGAAGTGCAGATCGCCGGGGCAACGGCTTCCTTTAGCCGCCCGGGGCCGCAAGAAGGAGACGTCACGGTCAACCTAACGGCCACCCTTACCAATGACACTGCGATGACAACGCGGGAGATCCCGCTTATCCTGCACCATCTGCCAGGATGGAGGACCGTTGCCGTCACGGAACAACGAGGCGGTAATGTCGGTTGTCCGTTGCCCATGGCTTGCAACGCGGCCGGGGAGTTACTCCTCGCCTACAATAGCACCAGTTATGATTCCGGAATCTTCGTTTGCGCGCTGGTGGGAGACACCCTCAACCCGCTCGGCGGGGATGTCAACAACCTCGAAGGAGCCACGGCGCATGACCTTGTGCTGGATGCCTCCGGCAATCCCGTTCTGGCCTTCCAGGATTGGAGCAACGACTACCGCGCCGTAGTCTACCGCTACAGCGGCAACGCCTGGGAACTGGTCGGAACGGCCGGGCTCTCGACAGGGCAGGCCTACTTCAATACCCTCGCAAGCGGCAACGGACTTTTGTATCATAGCTGCCAGGATATGGCTGACGGCAAGATCTGGGTGCGGCCTGGGACGGGACCAACTGGTCGGTGCTCGGCGGGGCGGCCATATCGGCCGGTAATGCCGACCGGATAGCAATGGCCGTGGACGGAAATGGGCATCCCTGGGTGTCCTTCCGCGACCAGGTCACCAACCGGCTCGGGGTGATGCGTTGGACGGGCACGGTCTGGGAGGACGTCGCCAGCACTTCAGCTTCAACCAGTCGGGGATATTATAGCAGCATGCTCCGGCGGCGGGGAGATGGGAGCATGACGATTGCCTTCCAGGATTACATCCTGCCCAAAAGGCTCTTGCGCGTGATCAACTGGACCGGGACGGCATGGCAACAGCTCGGACAGACCATTGCCGTCGAACCAGGACATACCTCTCTCGCCGAGAGTCCTTCCGGTGTTCTCTATTTGGCCTGGATCCAGCTGGTGGACGGACAGCCCAGGGTCACCCGGGTCGAACGCCTGGATAACGACCAGTGGGTAACCCTGTCCGAGGTTGGGCTGCCGACGACTGATACCTTTTCTTCAAGGATTCTCTTTGATTCCGCTGGTCGTCTCTGGCTCGCCACCCTTGATGCCGCAATCGACAAGCGGGTGCGGTTGATGCGCTATGTAGATTAAGAAAAAAATCAAGCAGCGTCGATGCAGCTCATCTACAGGGCTGCATCCTCATCATAGAAACGCTTGCCGGCTATCTCCGAGCCGAAGATACGCTTTCTCCACAGCCCGTGGTATACTGACCCTGCCTTGAACGCGAACGAGAAACGTCGCTGGTTACTCCGGGATCGGCATGAAGCTTTTCAATCCATGGGAATCGCGATTAAGAAACAAATCGAGGCAGAGGGAATCACGGGGCGCGAACGTCGTCGTTCGGAGCCCCCTCAAGGGCGGGTCCTTGCAAAGACGAAGTCCCGCGTGACAGACGCGGAATCCCGCTTATCCGAATCGCCGGTTTCCCTTCCAGAGCTCTGACCAGCGGAATGTCGGCTTCCTGCAGAAAAAAATTTCCGGAAAAAACTTCGTCTCCTCGTTGGCCACTCCCAACGCGTTCCTCGCGCGAGCGGCGACTTCGACCGACTCGAACATCGACTCGAGACGTTCGCGGTCGACGCCCGTAACGACGACGATCTCCGGCTCCGATTCGTCGTAACCCCGATCGTAAAACGAATTCGTCACGCACATGATTTTCGGAAGCCCGTACGCGCGACCGTAGAATTCAAGGGCGCCGGCCTCGCCGTAGTTGCCGGCCAGCACCCCGAAACGGGCCCGCTCGGCTTCCGGAAGCGAATCGCGGATTGCCGCGACGTCCGCGGCAAGTTCCTCCCAGCCGAATTGCTCGTTGAACGAGTCGTTGAGCGACGCGACAAGGTAAAACCACGCGGTCCCGCGCGGCGCGAGCGGAAGGGCCAGGGCCGAAGTGGCCGCGGCGTTCAACGCGTACAAGGCCATCAGGGCCGCCGAAAGCGCGGCCGTACGAAAATAAGACGCGCGGGCGATCAAGAATCGTTCGGTCGCGACGGCCCCTGCCGCCGTAAGCGGAAGATAGAGCGCGCCCGCGTAATAGCCGCGTCCCTTCATCGCGACGAAGAGGGCTATCGTTACCAGCACCCAGACCGTTACGGCGCGGAAGGAAGGGACATCGCGGCGCGCAAGCAAAAAAACGGCGCCGGCTAATCCGAAGGGAACCGCGCCGAAACCGATGCAGTCCGAAAGCTGATCCATGAAAAAGCCCTCGGTCCTTCCCCATCGAATATCCCGCTCGTGAATCGACCTGATGAAATCAAGATACACGAAATCGTTTTCTACGAGCCATGCGAGGTTCGGCAGGAAGATCGCGAGCGCGATGGCGACTGCGAGCGGAAAGTAGCGGGTCGCGAAAACCTTTCGCTCCGGAAACGCCAGGAGCGACACGATCATCGCGAGGACCACGAAGGCGATCGAGTACTTCGTCATCATGCCGAAGCCCACCGAGATACCGACTCCGATCCAGCTTCGCGCGGAACCCCGCAGCACGCGCAGCACGAAGTACGCCGTCGCGGCCCAGGCCAGGTAGTCGAAAATCATGTACATGATGACCGAGCCGGAGAAAAGGAGGACGGGAGACGCGAGGGAAAGCAGGGCCGAAAACACGCGCGAGAAGGACGAGCCTCCCAGTTCCTTGGCCATGAGAGCGGCGATCAACACGATGAGCGAATGGGCTATTGCCGAAAACACGCGGTACGCGACGAGGGATTCTCCGAACAGAACCCTGGCCAAAAAGGCCATGACGGGCGTTACCGGGGGATAGGCGACAAAGCCCGCCTGAAGGTGCCGGGAGTCGGCGATAAACTGCAATTCATCCCGATGGAACCCGTAATTCGCGTTCGCTATCATGTGAAGGACAAAGACAATCACGCACGTCACCGCGAGAGCGCCATGGTCGCTCCATAAACGTTTTACGCTTTTCATAGAGGCGATCCTACACGAGCGGGCCGAATCCGGCAAGAAGTCCGATTACGTCGCCAACGGCACGGCAAAGCCAAGCACGGCGGCGCAGCGGTTCATCTCCTCGTCGTGCGAAAACACCAGGAGCGTTTCGGCGGATTCCCGATAAGAGACATCCCTGCAACACCCGCTTGCACTCGATCTCGAGAAGTTCGCTAGAGACGACGGAGTCGCACGCGAGGGCATGCCGTATCGCCGGATCGCCTTGCAGGATATAGCGAAGAACCACCGACGAGTCGAGATAGGCTACCACGAGTCCTTCCGTTCCTCGTCCAACAGCGAGAGCGGGTCTTTGTCAATCAACGGAGCGAGCGGTTTATACGCGTACCGCTTCGACGGTTCCCGCGCGTACAGGCACTCCGCGCGAACGGGCGAAAGCGTCGCCACCGGGCGCTTGTGATCAACCACCGTAAGCACGATCCCGCCCTCGATACGCTTGAGTTCTGCGCTGAGATGCGTTTTTTACTGCGATACGGATATGGTCTCCATATGATTACCGTAAGACTATCTTAATCAGTTGTCAATTAAACTCACCATAGGATACAGTATGTGGAGCCGGTATGAAGTCCACCCTCGCGCTCGCCCTCATCCTTCTCCTCGTCCCCGTGCCCAGCCTCTTCGCCGAGGAGCCGCGCGAGGCATCGCCCGCGATTTCGGCACCGTCCGCCGTCTCACCCTCCCCGTTCGTCGGGTTCTGGACCAACATGATCGAAAGCCACACGGGCAGGAACTCCCTCTGGCACCTCGGGGCCCTCGGGGCGACGGCGGCGATGATCGCGACGCCCGCCGACCAGCTCGTGGTCGAAGCGGACAAAAACTTCTTCGGCGACGCCTTCAATACCGGTGCCCTGATCGTCGGCACCTGGTGGCACGTCCTCCCCGCCGCCGTGGTGTACTGGTCGACGGACACGCCGGAATACAAGTACGCCTCGGGCGCGGTCATACAGGCGGTCGGCGTCACCTTCCTCGTCACCACCGCGGAAAAGTTCGCGTTCGGCCGACCCTTCATAGACGACGGCGACAAGGACCTTCCGTCCTATCTCCCCTTTCGGAAGAGCACGGACGCCCGCGACTTTTACCCCTTTCAAAACCTCGGCGGCCTCTGGCCCTCGGGTCACACGGCTACAGCCTTCGCGGCCGCCTCCGCACTCGCCGCCTTCTACCGCGACGACGAATCCTTCCTCCCGTTCGCGGTCCTCGCCTACGCCGCCTCCGCCCTCATGGGCTACGCCATGATAGACGGCAACATCCACTGGGCCTCCGACGTCGTCGCCGGCGCCCTCATCGGCCACGCCATCGGCTGGACAATCGGCAAGGATTTCAGATCGCGCCTCAATAAAAGCGCGTCCTCGCGATCCGCGCGCGCGACGCCACCGTCCTTCGTCCCCCTGATTTCGGACGGAGGCTACGGCTTCATGGTCAGCGTCGCTTATTAGACATGAGCTCGTATGCGATTGGACAAATAAAGGAGATACCGATGGAATACTCGATCGTCGATCTGGAGCAAAGGGACCTTCCCGCGCTTGACTCGATCAAGCCGGACACCTGGTCGAGCGTCGAGGAGATTCACGCGCATTACCTGACCACCCCGAGCGCGCGATGCGTAAAGGCGGTGTCGGACTCAGGCGAGCTTCTCGGCATCGGGACGGCCCTGGTTTTCGGCGCAACGGGCTGGCTTGCACATATCATCGTGTCCGGCGCGCATCAAAAGCGGGGATTAGGAACCGCCATCGTTCAAAACCGGATACGGGCCATCCGGGAGACTCCCGGATGCGCGTCCGTCACCTTGACCGCCACGGACCAGGGCTATCCCCTCTACCAAAAGCTTGGCTTCAAGGATCAAAGCCTCTACCGCATAATGGTCAGGCCGCAGGACGCGCCGCTCCCCCGTGCCGACGACAGTCATATCCGCGCGTGCGGAGCCGATCACGTCGAGCAGGTGCTCGCCATCGACCGGGAAGTGTCGGGAGAGGACCGGAAAGAGTTCCTGCTTCCGATACTCCATACCGCCCGCGTATACGAACGGGGCGGCAGGGTGTTCGGTTTTTACCTGCCCGACTTCGGCGACGGCGGCGTCTACGCGACGACGGAGCAAGCGGGATGTGCCCTGCTGACCGAGCGCGTACGCGAGGATAAACCCGTATTCATCCCCGAGGAAAACGAGGACGCCTATCGGTATCTCGCCTCGCTCGGATACACGGAAGTCAAGCGGATACACCGGATGATCCTGGGACCCGAGTTCCGGCGGAATCCGCTCCATTGCTATGCGCGGATCGGGGGCTTCGCGGGGTAAGGCAACCGGCCGGGCGCCCTCAGTCCGCGCGTTTGCGGATAGCCGGCGCGCGTCCGGGCAGCCTACCCCATGAACTACCAGGCATTCACGCATCGCGGCGTTTCAGGGGGGATACCCTCACGCACGTCACCGCGAAAGAAATCGTTGCTCCATGAATGTTGTACATTTTTCATACGGTCAATCCGAGAGGGTCGAATCCGGCAAGAAAATGGATTAGCCTGATTCTCATGAGAAATAAACTTGCCCGTGAAGTGATGCAGGTATACAATGACACCTAACAATAAACCGAATGAGCATATTCGGGATATAAAACCAAATCTATGTAAGGAATGTTTATGAAGAAAACCATCGCCGTTCTTTGTTCCGTTTTCGCGCTCCTTGTCATCACATGCAGTAGCCCTTCGGGAGGGGATGGCCCCGATCCTGAAGACCCCGGTTCGGGAACCCCGTCGTTC
Organism: Spirochaetales bacterium Spiro_10; assembly: GCA_001604405.1. Lineage (GTDB taxonomy): Bacteria > Spirochaetota > Spirochaetia > Treponematales > Treponemataceae > Teretinema. The sequence goes on along the minus strand of LVBL01000018.1, from coordinate 28,682 downwards.
ACCACCATGATTCACAAGACCATGGCGAACGATGCACAAGCTTATGACGCTTTTGGCTATTCCGTGGCGATCAGCGGAGATTACGCGATCGTGGGGGCGTATCAGGAAGATGGCGGGGGATCTGCCTCCGGAGCCGCTTATATCTTTCATCGCACAAGTGCGACTACCTGGGATAGTGGCGTAAAGTTAATGGCATCGGATGCCCAGGAGTTTGATAGGTTTGGCTATTCAGTAGCGATCAACGGGGATTACGCGATAGTAGGGGCATTATATGAAGATGGAGGCGCTGGTGATCCAATTAATACTGCCGGAGCAGCTTACGTGTTTCATCGTAATGGAACCAACACGTGGGATAACGGTATAAAGCTTGTTGCTCCTGATGCACAGGCTTATGACTATTTTGGATGTTCCGTCACGATAAGCGAAGATTACGCGATCGTGGGAGCATATCAGGAAGATGGCGGGGAGGGTAATCCGCTGAGCTCTGCGGGAGCGGTCTATTGCTTCCGGCGGACTGGCTCCAATACGTGGGATAACGGAGTCAAACTAGTGGCCCCGGATGCTCAGGAAAGTGATCTTTTCGGTACTTCCGTAGCGATTAGCGGAGACTACGCGATCGTTGGCGCGCATGGTGAAGATGGTGGCACGGGCGATCCGTGTAACGGCACCGGAGCGGCTTATATTTTTCATCGCATTGGCGCCAACATATGGGATAGTGGCGTAAAATTGGTAGCTGAAGATGCCAATATTATGGCGTCCTTCGGTTATTCTGTCGCAATCAGCGGGTCCTACGCAATAGTTGGAGCAATGATCGAATCTGAAAATTTGGGAGTTGAAGCCGGAGCGGCTTACGTCTTCCACAGAACGGGTACGACCTCTTGGGATAGCGGCGTAAAGCTTGAGTCTTCAGATCTCCAATGGAATGACATGCTCGGCTGGTCAGTCGCAATCAGCGGGGAGTACGCGATCGTGGGGGCGCCCCAAGAAGATGGAGGTATGGGCAATCCGCTAAGCAATTCGGGGGCAGCCTATATCTTCCACCGGACAGGATCGAATACCTGGGATAGTGGTGTAAAGCTGATGGCCTCTGATGCCCAAACAAGTGATTATTTCGGCAATTCCGTAGCAATCGACGGGAACTACGCGATCGTGGGAGCATACACTGAAGATGGAGGAGCGGGGAATCCTTGTAGCGATGCCGGAGCGGCCTACATCTTCCACTAGTCTAATTTTGATATAATCAGGTTACACGGTTGGCCGTTTTTGACGCGCCAGCCTTTTTCTTTGCGCGTTTACCATTCCAGCCTACTATACTACGTATCTGCCAATGGCGTGGAAACGCCAAGCACGACGGCGCAGCGGTTCATCGCCTCGTGGTGCAAAACATCAGGATCGTCTTGCAGGATATAGCGAAGAACCACCTACGAATCGAGCTAGTCTACCCCGAGCAGAATGCGGAAATCCGTTTCGGAATGAAAGGAAAAGCAAAGATCCTGGCGTACTGCAAAAGACACGGACTTATTGAGGCTCGATAGCGTCGGTCATGGCGCGTTCGGAGTCATACATGTGCAGGGGGCGGCTCCGATCAATAATAAATTGACGATATAAACTATTCGGGTGTATCCTGTGCCACATGAGAATACACCTTTGTCTTGTATCGCTCGGCCTGGCGTTTGCCGCGGCCCTGTTCGCGTACGCCGAGCCGACGCCCGTCGAGCTCCATGGGGCCCTGTCCGTATCGGGGTCGAAGATCGTCGACGCGCGCGACGCGCCCGTCCAGCTCAAGGGCATGAGCCTTTTCTGGAGCCAGTGGGGAAGCAAGTACTACACCCGGGGCGCGATCGCGCATACGAGCGAGGCGTGGGGCGCGACGGTCGTGAGGATCGCGATGGGCGTCGAGATGGGCGGCTACCTCGAGCATCCGGAAGCGGAAAAGGCTCGCGTCCGCGAGGCGGTCGAGGTCGCCCGCGAACTCGGCATCTACGCGATCATCGACTGGCACGACCACCACGCGCACAAGCACACGCGCGAGGCCGCGGCCTTCTTCGCCGAGATGGCCGCGCTCTACAAGGACACGCCGAACGTGATCTTCGAGATCTACAACGAGCCCCTTCCCGAGGCCAGCTGGAAACAGGTGCGCGCGTACGCCGTCGAGGTGATAGCCGCCATCCGAGGCGCCGGCGCGAACAACCTCGTGCTCGTCGGCTCGCCGCACTGGTCGCAGGACGTCAACCTCGCCGCCGCGAAGCCGGTCACGGAGTACGCGAACGTGGCCTATACCCTGCACTTCTACGCGGCGAGCCACGGCGCCTCGCTCCGCTCGAAGGCGAATGCCGCCATGAAAAAGGGCATCGCCCTCTTCGTGAGCGAGTGGGGAACCTGCCACGCCTCGGGCAACGGGAACTTTTCGCCCTCGGCAAGCGACGCGTGGGTCAAGTGGATGGACGAGAACGGGATCTCCTGGTGCAACTGGTCGCTCTTCGACAAGAAGGAGACCGCCTCCGCCCTCAAGCCCGGCGCCTCAGCCTCGGGCGGATGGACCGACGCCGACCTCACCGAGTCGGGAGCGTACGTGGTCGGAAAGCTGAAGGGGAAGTAAGAGGGAACCGTTTAAAAATCGCCGCCAACCGCCGCCCGGGGCCCTACACGTTCTTGTAGAGGAACCTCGTCTCGGAAGACTCGGCAAATCCGTTCTTGACGTAAAAACCGTAGGCGGGAACGTTCCGTTCCGTGTTGAGGACGACGGACTTCACGCCGCGGGAAGCTATCGCTTCCTCGACCGAACGCAGCAGCAACGAGCCGAGACCGCCGTGCTGCCTGCGAGTCGCGACGAAAAACTCGCGGATATAATACTCGGTGCCCGCATACCAGTGGATGACGGAGCCCAGCGACGCGCCGACGAGGTTCGCTCCGTCATGGAGCGCGAAAGAAAGCGAGTTCGGGCATCCCATGATGTCCGTCAGGTACGCCCTGAGCTGCGCGCGGTCCGACCAGTCGTCGTTCCAGGGCTCTCCGGTAAAGACGTCCGTGAACAGCGCCTCGACCGGGGCGATCTCGTTCATTCCGATAATCATCGCATTCATCTCGTTCCTTCCCCGTCCCGTCCGTCCGCGTGCGCCAGCGCGTAGGCAAGCGCGTCGTCGGCGGCAAGCGGCCTTGAATACAGATATCCCTGTATCATATCGCACTCGCATCGCGCGAGGAAGTCCCGCTGCTCGATGTACTCGACGCCCTCGGCGACGATCTTCATGCCGAACGACTTTCCCATCCTGACGATGGTCTTCACGAGGGTGGCGTTTTTCTCGTCGAACGGTATGCCGTCGATGAAGCTTTTGTCGATCTTGAGCACCTGCGCCTCGAAGTTCTGGAGGTAGCCGAGGTTCGAGTAGCCGGTGCCGAAGTCGTCGATCGAGAAGGTGATGCCGAGGGCCTTGAGCTTGCGGAAATCGTCGGCGATCTCGGTCGTCATCTTCATGATGATCCCCTCGGTGATCTCGAGCTCGATGGAGCCGCCGAGGCCGGCGTCGGCGATCCTTTCTCCGATGAGACGCAAGAAGTCGGGTCGCACGGCCCCCGGCGAGAGGTTCACCGAAACCGGCAGCATCCGGCCGTTCCGGGCCAGGAGCGCGGCGAAATCGAGGGCCTGATCCACGAGCCGCTCGGTGAGCTCCGAGATATCACCGCTCTCCTCGGCAAGCGATATGAACTCGGCGGGCGAAACCTTTCCAAACTCCGCGCTTTCCCAACGGGCCAACGCCTCGAATCCGAGCACGACGCCTGTCGCCGTGGAAACCTTCGGCTGGAACACGAGGCCGAACTCTCCTCGTTCCATCGCATTCGGGATGGCGGCCTTGACGCCCTGTTCCCGCAGAAAGGCCTGATACCGGTCCATGTCGAAGGGCGTGAACACGCCGAGTCCCTCGCCGCGCTTCGCGTGGACGATATTCAGGAGGTTCTTCAGCAGTTGTTCCAGGTTCTGCGCGTCCTCGGGGTACGCGGAAAAGCCCCCGCGGAACGAAAGAGAAATCCGTTCGCGGTATTCCAGGCAGACGCCGTCGATGGTCGTCTGAAGCGCCGTCACCCGGTTCGGGTTGTAGAATTCGCTGCCGGGAGGTTCGACAAGGAACGCGAAGGTGTTGCTTTCGACCCGGTACAACGGCACGAATCCTTCCAGCTTTCGGATGGCCTTCCTGTCCATGAGGGCGGAAAGCTCCGCGTCATAGCGGAGGACGAGCTTCCGGAGGAGGGCGTTCGTGAAATCTATGCCGAGGGTCTCGTTTACCGTCTCGAGACCCTCGAGCCTGAAGCCGACCATGACGCAGGGGCGTCCTGCGAGCTCGGGATTCCGCTCCCGCGAGTCGATGTCCTTCGCCAGCTGTTGCGCGTTCGGAAGGCCCGTCTCCGAGTCGGTGAAGGCCAGGAGCGCCATCTCGTCCGCGTGGGCGCGCACCTTGGCTAGCAGCATGGCGAAGAACTTGTTGCTGAACGCGACGAGCACGGTCGTCTGCACGACGCCGAAGGTCATCATGTGCGAATACACCCGCATCGTCGCGGCGCGGTCGAGCGCCGGCGCGACCGAGTCACGGTAGTGCACGCCGAACAGGAGGTAGCCGATGCCGAGCAACGCGCCGCCGAACGCGAGGGTCAGGCCCTGCCTTCGGGCGAAGAAACTGAACGTCAGGAGGTACAGGTTCGTCTGCACGATGTACGACCCGACGGCAACCAGGGGGTCCGCGTTTCCGGCCACGGTGACGAAGACCGTTCCGGCGAAGTTGACCAGCAAAAAGAAGGGCGGGACGCGCAAGAATGCCCTGTCCGAGGCCCTGCTCCGGAACGCCCACAGGCAGACGGCCGCATTGAAGACAAGGGTGGCGGAGCGAACCAGCATCCGCGCGGAGTTCTCAAGGGACGTCAGCATGCTGAGCCTGAGGTTCAGGAGGGTCATGAACAGGATAAGTCCGGCAAAAAACGCGGAGATCCACTTGAACACCTGGCGAGTCATCCGGTTCTCGAAATCGTCCGCGAATGGATCCATGTACTCAAGTATCAGCCATTTTGCCGCGCCGCGCAACGCCCCTGCAAGGGCGAACCCGGTCCCTCCCGGTCACGGGCGGCGCCCCTCGACGCGCCGGGCAAATACCCGTAGAATCCTGCGTATGGACTACGCCGCGCACCTACCCGCACGCTTTGACCTCTACGTCTTCGACCTTGACGGCACGCTCATCGACTCCCTCGACGACCTCACCGCGGCCATGAACGTCACCCTCGCGCGGTACGGACTCGCCGCGGTCGACCGCGAAACCGTGCGCCGGGGAATCGGCAACGGCGCGAAAAACCTCGTCCGCAAAACCTTCAGCGCGGCCTCGGGGCAAACACCGGAGGAACTCGTCGCCACGGCAGAGGCTGCCCTGCCCGAATACCGCGCGGACTATGCCGCGCGCTGTTGCGACAAAACCGCCCTCTATCCGGGAATGCGCGAGTGGCTGGAGACGCTGAAACGACAAGGCGCGCGCCTCGCCGTCCTTACCAATAAGCCCGAAGACCTCGCCGTCCGCATACTGCAGGGCCTCGGCGCGGCGGACCTCTTTGCCTGCATCGTCGGCCCCGAGTCCGCCGGAGCCCTCAAACCGGATCCCGCGGGAGTCGAACTCATCATGAAACACACCGGCGTCCCGGCTGAGCGCACGATCCTCATCGGGGATTCGACCGTGGACATCCTGACCGCGCGTAACGCGGGGATAGCCTCGTGCGGCATCACCGGCGGCCTCGGCGACGATGACGCCCTCCGCGCGCTCAAGCCCGACTACCTGATCGAACGCGTCGAAGGAAAGGCACGCGCATGAACGCGCCACGGAGGTCCGCCATGACAGCACGGAAACTCGCGATTCTTCTTGCGCCCCTGACAATCATACTCGCGCTCACCGTCGCGCTCCCATTCGCGTCGTGCGGCGCGAACGCGGCAAAAAAACACGGAGCGATGACAATCGCGCCCGACGAGCGGCGCTTCACGGTCAACCTCTCGGTGCAGACACGGGGCGGCGCGCTCTATGTGCCGCGCTCGCTTCCGAAGTCGGGCACGGGCCTCGTCATCGCCCTCCACGGCATGGGCTCGACCGGCGAGGCCTTCCGCGCGCGCGGCTTCGACATGTTCGCCGAACGGCACGGCTTCATCGTCGTCTATCCCGACGGCCTCTCGGGCGGCTGGAGCTCGCCCGACGATACCGCCTTCTTCGGTTACATCATCGACGGAATCCGCAAGAGATACCGCATCGACGAGCGCGCGGTCTTCATGACCGGTCACTCCCTCGGCGCGGTCCAGTGCCACGAAAGCGCCGTCCTCCTCGAAGGACGCGTCCGCGCCATCGCCCCGGTCTCAGGCCCCATGTGCGCCGACACCGCGGCACTCACGGTCCGCCTCGGCCCCCAGCACCAGCAACACGAGGCGAAACCCGTGAGCGTCCTTTTCATCCATTCCCTGGACGACGACGTCATCCCCTACGACGGAAAGATCATCGGCAACATCTACTCGGTCAAGCACACGCTCGAGTTCTGGAACACGGTGAACGGCTGCTCCGATACCTGGACCGAGTACCCTGCAGGCCAGGGCTTCGACGGCCGCATCTGGCGCGGCCCGGAAGCAACGTGCGTCGTCGCGACGCGCTTCCAGGGCGGCCACGGCTGGCCTCCCACCGCGACCGAGATGATCACGAAGTTCTTTCTGGGGTTATTTTGACCGCCTGATCGTGGCGCAGGATGGCTTCCACGACGCGCTGATCCAGTCCAAGTAACGGAGCATTATCGACACGACCGCTGGTGGCCATTCTCTTGACTTTCCCCTTTATTCTAGGTTGTATTTATCCTATTTTATAGTATACTTGTTGCAGAGGTGAATCATGACCATCAATTCGGAAACCCTGGTTTCCATTACCGAAGCCAACCAGAATTTCTCCAAAGTCGCCCGTCTGGTAGATGAACACGGATCAGCGGTAATCCTCAAAAACAACGTACCCCGCTATTTAATCATCGAGTTCGGCAAAGCCGAAGAATACACAACCGCTGCCGACCAAGATGTTCAGTATGTTTCCCGAAAGATCATGGCGCAAAACAAAGACGCGTATGAGGTTCTTTCACATTGATCATACTGACGAAGGACCAAATCCTTCAGATGCATTCGGAACTCGTTACACAAACAGGCGGAACTTGCGGTATCCGGGATGAAGCCCTTCTTGATTCAGCAATCGCACAACCATTTCAATCATTTGACGGAGAGGACTTATATCCTTCAATTCAGGCAAAAGCCGCAAGGCTTGGTTTCGGTCTTGTTAAAAATCACGCACTGCTTGACGGCAACAAGCGAATCGGGGCACATGTGATGCTTGTGTTTCTTGCCTTGAATGGAACACACCTTCGTTACACACAGGAAGAATTGAGTTCAACCATTCTCGGTATAGCGGATAGCAGTGTCACTGCGGATGATCTCCTTAACTGGATTATTAATCATCAAGTGGAAGATGACCCTTCCATTGAATAATCCTTCGCCCCTGCAAGGACCAAGCGCGACCGGAGGTTGCGCCGCTCGCGGGGGCTCCGCGCTGCGTAGTTCGCGCCGCGTAACGCGCTCTGCCTCAATCTGAATCTTTTAACTCTACTTCCGCAGTCGGCTCAAGGTAAGGACCCGGGGGTCTTGCAGCAGTTGCCTGGCGTTGCGGTTCGAGACGAGGGCTTGATGCTCGCTGGTGCCGTCGTCGTTGGGCCAGTTGTGCCACGAGACCCAGTAGGCCGCGCTGGGATAGGTGTTCAAGAGCCGGTGCGCGAAGAGGGTCGTATCGGACTCGCCCCGCAAACTGTGCATCCCGCCGCCGTCCCCAAGGCGCCAGGTCCGCGTGCCGAATTCGGCCATCGCGACAACCTTGTTGTACCGCTGGAGGTCGGCGTACCCCGGCACGATCAGCTGGTCGTCATACTTGGTGCCCGCCACGATATCGACGTACGCCTCGCCCGGGTAGAGCCAGCCGAACACATACTTTTCCTCCATGGCCGGCGAGAACACCCACAGGAGGTTATGGAGGCCCTTGGTTTCGGTGAAGTACGCGTGCATGTCTCGCCAGAGGTTGATGTACGGGTCTCCGCTGTACTTGTGGCTGCTGATGCCCCACCAGAACCAGTCGCCGTTCATCTCCTGCAAGGGCCGCCAGAGGACGACCACGCCCGCCTCCTGCAATTCCGCCAGGGCAGTGGCGATGCGGTCGAGCTTGCGCCGCCAGACGGTGAACAGGGGCGACGTCGGGTCGACAAGCTCGCGCATGTTCACTTTTTCACCGTTGCCGCCAAGGGTTCTGGTGTCGGTCCATACGCCGGGGTGATTCTGTATATCCGATTCGTCGTTAAGCCAAGGACTATGGGGCGCCCAGTTGACAGTGACCATGCCGCCCTTGCGGGCGTGTTCTATCAAGGGCTGGATCGCCGCGTGCAATTGCGCTTCGCTGAAGATCTGATCATGTTCGAAATCAAGGCCGATCATGCCCGGCACTTCGCCGGTCTCGCGTTCCAGTTCGGCCACAAGGGGTTGATACCCGAAAAAGCCGGAAGGATTCAGGATCTGGTCGCCGTGACCGACGTTTTGTCCCGCGATGACTCCTTTCCGCGTATCGTTGGAAAGCGAGGCGAGGAAGGCAAGTTCGGCCTTTGCCGCCGGCAGGGCGTTGGGGTCGGAGGGGGTTTTCGAGGCACGGTAGTCGGTGAGCGGTACCGGAAGAAGCGAACCGGAGAGCGGGGCTACCTTGTTATTGGCGCATGCCGCGAGGCCCACAACAAGACAGGCGGCGAAGGCGGAGAGAAAAGCGATACGTACAAAGGCGGTTCGGGCGGGGTGTCTTGAAAGGGAAGCGGTCATTTTTGTCATGCGAGTGCTCCTGGGAACCAGTATCGGGCGGGAACGGGGCCTTGTCAAACTGTTTGTTGTCGGATGGGGGAGGAGGGGGGTTGGGGTTGGGGTTGGGTGCGGAGGGCGGCGACAGGACGTCGCTCGCGCGCGAGAGGTCTATAAGGGTTTAAGTCGATATAACGAAAAGCAACCTAGAATCATCACTTATTGCGACATTCCTTTCCATGTTGAGATCCTTGACATGAGTGATTGAGTTAATTTTTCAAAGAAAAGTTAAAAAAGAAATAAGAAAACCTCATTTCTGTTGTAAAATACATACTCAGGTAACAAGTATGAATCCATGCCAAAACTGCATAGTAGTCAAAGGCAAGATTATAACAAAGCAAATTGATACCTGCGAGTATCGGCCTGATACCAATAAATATGCAATCCGCTTCCACAGCGGAAAGACATTTACCTATAATGCCGCCAATGTTATTTGGATGAAAAGTCCGGTTTTCTTGAATCCGATTGATTATCAAGTCTCCTACAAAGAGAAACAGTTATTCAACATTGTCGGCATATATGAATTTTCTTTTCATGGACTTCGATACTGGCATATTAGCTGTGAGAACGACCGTAGTTATGACTTTGAGAAAAATGACCTACATATCGTGCAATCTTGCCTTTCCGAACTTAACACCAAAAACGTTCTTGAGTATCTGCGGAAAACAGTTGATTTAACCAGCCTACAGACTGACGACGGAACAAATCTGCTTTCGAAGCAATTCGAAAATATCGGTTTTATTGCAAATGATACTGTCTTTTCAATGTATACCCAGCCGAAAAAGTTCATTCCGCGACACCCAACCGATGTTATTCCAATATTTCCCTTTGGGTGCAATACGAGTCAATACAAAGCCGTAAAAAATGCGCTGGAAAACCAAATCAGCGTCATAGAAGGTCCTCCGGGCACAGGCAAAACGCAGACAATACTGAATATCCTCGCCAATTTGATCATAGCGGGAAAGACAGTCCTAATCGTCTCAAATAACAATTCGGCGACTTCCAATATCTATGAAAAAATGTGTTCATATGAATTGGGTTTTATCCTTGCACCACTGGGTAAACAGGATAACAAAAAAGAGTTCATTCAAAACCAAACAGGCGAGTATCCCGAATGGATCACTACATCTGAAACACAAAAAACATCAGATCATGTATCACACATCAGAGAGTTGTCAGAACAGCTCCATGAGCTATACAGTTGTCAAGAGAGATTGTCTACTTTAAACCAGGAGCTTGCCAACATCGAGACCGAATACTTTCATTTTTTAGAGTACCTAAAAGAAATCAACAAGTCATTTTTGGATATCAAAGTTCGAAACCATGTCGCTTCAAAGACGCTAGTTGACTTGTGGCAAGAGTGCCAACAGCATCTATATATGAAGGGATCCTTGCCATTACTTTTTATAGTCAAATGCAGACTGCTATATGGCATAGCAACTTTGCAATTCTATAAAGAGCGTCCTGATGATGTTGTCATGCTCTTCCAATACCTTTTTTACACTATGCGAATATCCGAACTTAAGACAGAGACCACTAATTTAAAAAAGAATCTGTCTTTCAATAATGTTGATGACAAATCCAAGAATTTACAGAACCTGTCTATGGAGTGTTTCAGAGATTCGCTCTTCAAAAAATATGGAGGCAAGCAACATCGCACAGTATTCAGTGAAGAGGATCTTTGGAAGAAACATGCGGATTTTCTGGCAGAATACCCAGCCATTCTGAGCACAACGTTCTCGGCTCGAAACAGCCTGTGCGCCAAAGCCACGTTTGACTACGTCATAATCGACGAGGCTTCTCAGGTGGATGTCGCCACGGGAGCCCTTGCCGTTTCAAGCGCCCATAATGCTGTGATAGTCGGGGACACCAAGCAATTACCGAACGTGATTACAAAGAGTAACAAGAAAACGCTACAAGACATTTTTGACTCATATTCCCTTGACCCCGGCTATAATTTTGCCTGTANNACTACCGGTGCCACCCGCAAATCATCAATTTCTGCAATCAGAAGTTTTACAATGGCGATCTGATTATCATGACGAAAGACGATGACAAACGGGATGCGATTGCAATTATAAAAACCGTTGCCGGGAACCATGCCAAGGGACATCTCAATCAACGCCAAGTAGACGTGATTACCCAAGAGATACTCCCTGCGATGCCGTATTCGGGAGCAGATGTCGGCATTATTGCGCCGTACAATGCTCAAGTGGACGCGATATCACATGCTGCCAAGGAATACGGAACCGATGTCGCAACCGTGCACAAGTTTCAGGGACGTGAAAAGGACGCGATAATCATATCGACGGTTGACGACATTTTGACGGAATTTGCGGATGATCCGAATTTGCTCAATGTAGCGGTTTCCCGGGCAAGGAAGCATTTATGGGTGGTTGTTTCAGGAAATGATCAGCAAAGGCAAGGCAATATAAAAGATTTAATCGACTATGCGGAGTATCATAACCTCACAGTTTCCCAGAGCAGCATTCGCTCGGTATTCGATTTGCTCTACAGTCAGTATACAAAACAGAGAATTGCGTATCTTACTACAAAAAAGAGGATATCAGAGTACGATTCGGAGAACCTCATGTTTTCGCTACTCGCCGATATCATCAGCACTGATCCTTTCACCGAACTGCAGATTATCTGCCATCAGCCCGTTGCCATGTTGCTTCGAGACGTCAATCTTTTAAATGAGGAAGAGCGCAGATACGCAACCCACGACGCCACACATCTTGACTTTCTACTCTTTAATCGCATAACCAAAAAACCTACACTTGCAATCGAGGTTGACGGCTTCCACTTTCACAAGAAAGGATCGGTACAAGAAAAAAGAGACCGGATGAAAGATCATATACTGGAATTTTACAAGATTCCCCTCCTGCGCCTGAGCACCACCGGAAGCGAAGAAAGGACCAAAATAACCAAGAAGCTAATGGATTTATATCAGTATGACGATTAAGTCATAGATACACTTTAATTGATATCCTCAATAAACACGCTATTAGTTTTTTCAATATACCTACTGAGATACTCATACAACGCTTCATCACAGGCAAACACAAAGGTACCCTTTATACCTCGCGTCATAAGAGTCTTGTAGATATTTATTATATAAGTCAGCATTTCAGTATCGGACAACGATGTACTATTTCCATGCGTATCTTTATATTTTTCTCTTATAAACCGTACTTCTCCGTCGCGGTACACTAACTCAGGCCCGATAATCACTCCACAGTAATTGAGATCATATCCTTGCACCGTATGAATACAGCCAACCTCGCGAGGGGAGTTCTCTGAGAAAATCCAATCCTTCGTGATCGAATTCCATCGCAATCTATGTCCTTGGATTTCAATATCATAACCGGTTGGATTATCCTTTGTTTTCCAGTCCCATGCATAACCGGCAACAATCCTCGACAAGCCGTATTCTTTTTCCATATTCTCAATACGTTGTTTCATCTTACCAAAGTCATTAAATAAGTAGAATTCATACTTGTCAAAATACTCACGGCTTTTCTGCAAACCTCGAAACATCGAATCTATATATCCCGCATACCTGTTTCCGGCTAACACGCGTAGTTGAGATAACAGCTGATACTCGTCCGCGCCCTTTGTTATTCGCGCAAAGTCAATCGTATCCAAATCTGCAGGTTTTACTCGTTGTTTTTCATCATACAAGATTATTACATGTTTTGCTTTTCTCATAATCCAATCAAGCTGCGTGGCGTTTTTTGGATCCATTCCAAGCTTTTTACTTGTTTCGTCAAATGATTTATAACTGATTATCTTCCGCCTTTGAGCCAGTCGATGCGATTCATCGACGATTAGCACGTCATATAAACCCTCTCTTTCAGCAACATGATTTGGGCTGATTACCATATTCGCCTTGAGATGTTTTATGTGCTTAAACACTTTTTTTATAGTCTCACGAATAGATGTTTGCGGCAAAACCAACGCGATATCTGATTGATTCTTCTTTTCCTCATGGATTAAATACTTACAGAGATATACGGCAAGAATTGTTTTCCCCGATCCTGGCTCCCCCTTTACGACTGAAACAGATCGTTTCTTGCTTGAGATCGTGGCAATTAGTGATTCAGCAACTGAAATCTGATCTATAGTCAATGCCTTAAACGGAGAGTACTTGAACAGATCACTATTTCGAATGGTGTTTAACGAATTTTTAACTACCTTTAATTCTTTAAGTTCATTCCAAATCTCTTTAAATAGATTGGTATACTGTTCTTTATCGTAATAATTATGATTTCGAAGCCCTTTGTTGCTGTTCTGAAGTACGTACTTTCCATCAGCTGAGATATACTCAATTAATTGTGATTCAATATCAAGAGTCGCAGATTTATTAAATCGATCATCACGTATTAAATAGAATGTATTGAACACTGAACGGTCTTTATTTACAAGATGTTCCTTCATACGCTGTACAGCGCTTATAGTTTCGCCGACATATGCCTCTTTCGAGTTTTCAAGAATATATACGACTGGCCAGTTTATCATCATTTCTTGATGAGCCAATGTCTTTACATAACCATCAGAAAATGTATGTTTACTTATTCGATTAGAAAACAAATCTTAATCCTTTTTATCAGTTTATTTCACAACCGGAAATCGACTCTCATTAACTTTGATCTTATTCCTAATTATTTCTTCAGGATCCAGACCTGCTTTGTCAGCAAGATACAATGCGTAAATAAACACATCAGCTAACTCGTCTTCCAGATCAGCCGGACTATAAGGTTTTCCCCACTGAAACAACTCCAAGAGCTCAGCAGCCTCAATGGAAATGGACTTGGCAAGGTTCTCGGGAGTATGAAAAACGTCCCAATCACGCTTGTTCCTAAATTCAATCAACTCTGATATCAATGCTTTCATTAAGACAATCCTTCTTCTTCCGTACAAATATCCATCAGTCCTCCCACAAAGCGCTCAACGAACGCGAGAGAAGTTCGGCCGCGAGCTCGTCGATCTGGGCACTAGAGTCAACCTGCTGGTTTTCAAGCGCCATATTGATGTTCACCTTCCGCGTAAGCTCCGTGGCCTTCTCGCGGGCCCTGTCGCGAAGCATCTCTTCGATCGGTTCGTCCGGGACGAGGGCATAGACCAGGCGACACCCCAGCGCGGCGGCCGCCTTCTCCAGCGTGGCAAGCTTCAGGTTCTTCTCGTTCTTTTCCATCTGGATAACCCGCGGTTGGCTCAAACCCATCCGCCGGGCAAGCTGAGTACTCGTCATCCCCAGGGCCTCACGAATAGTCCTGATCCACCCCTGGGACGGTTTTTTGAGTAACTCGCTGTCTATCCCGGCAAAGCGCTTGTCCAAAAGCCGGATAATCATCTTTTTCTCGTTCATTGACCAATAACCTTTGTATTATATCACACCATCTTATTATAACTTATATATTATAGTTATTCTTATAAAGTAAAAACAATATGTTTTGACATATCCTTTTCCCTGCATTAGTATGTCTATATGCGAACAACCCTCATTCTGGACGACACAATGATGATTACCCTCAAGGAACTGGCGGCGCGAGAGCAGCGCACGTTGACGGAGGTGGTGTCGGAGACCCTGAACCGGGGACTGCGGCAGAACGAGGTAGGCGCGGCAGAACCCTGGAAATGCGCGAGCTTTGACATGGGCGGCGGGTTTGACTATACGAAGGCGTGGGAAAAAATCGACGAACTCGAGGCCTCGGCGGTCGCCGAAAAACTGGACGCGCGCAAATGATAATCCCCGATTTGAACGTGCTCCTCTACGCGGCGGATTCTTCCTCTCCCCGGAATCGCGAGGCCGTGGCCTGGCTGGAGGGGGTCGTCAATTCGGGGAAGGAGACCATCGGCATCCCCTGGGTCGTGCACCTGGGCTTCCTCCGCCTGACGACGAACCCGCGCGTCTTCAGCCGGCCCCTCACCGTCGAGGCCGCAAGCGAGTGGCTCGAGTCGCTCGAGTCCCGCCCGTCGGTCCGCATGCTCAACCCCGGGGACGCGCATCGCGGGATACTCCGCCATCTCCTCTTGCTGCTCGGAACGGGCGCCAACCTCGTGACCGACGCGCACCTTGCCGCCCTCGCCCTCGAGCGTAACGCAACACTCGACACGGGCGACCGGGACTTTCAGCGCTTCCCCGGTCTCAAGCTCGCGTTGCTGTTTTGATGGCACCTTTCGGCAAAAAAAAGCGGGAACCTTCCGGTTCCCGCTCAATGCGCGACGGCGTCGCCGTCAGTCTATAAACGAAAAATTGTCGTATTCGAAACCGATTTCCGCGTAGGCCGATTCGGCATATTGCGTGTAGGCCGACGCGTACGCGCGCCAAAAGTCGCTTGCGGGCACATCGCCCCCGACAGTACCGGCAAAGCAATAGGCGTACGCCGTGTACGTGACGCCCAGGGTCGGAAACCACGTGGCGCCGGTGTCCGCGTCGTGCATCGTGAACGAGGCCGAACCGCCCGACAGGGCACCGCTTCCGTAGGCTACCAGCGAGCCGCTTTCGAACATCTCGACCCGCGCGACGTTCGCGCCCGAAAAATTGCAGCCGGTGAATTCGGCCGTAAAGGCGTTACCTGAGTCCGAGCAGGACGACGCGAGAAGCGCGAGGGCAAGCACGGCGAGAATAACGTGCGTTTTTCTGAATGCGTTTTTCATGAAACCGATCTCCTTTATATGCCCCCACTAACAACTCGGTGAATCAGGCGGTTACAGGGCGAACCTTACACGCAACGCACCTCCGGCAACGTCGCGCACGCAGGAGATCGCACCCCCGCCCCTGCAAGGACCGTGCGCACCCGGAGGGTGCGCGCGCGACCTCCGGTCGCGCCCTTCGCGGCGGCTCCGCGGATGGAAAGTTCGCGCCCCGTCGCGCGTTCTGCCTCGTATTTATCCTTTCCAAATCCGCAAAACCGTCGTACACTGTTTTGATTGAATATGGAAACTAATTCCCGAACAAGGAGGGGTCCATGAATACACGAATGATGCGGGCGGCGCTCGCGCTGGTGGCGGCGGCGGCGCTGCAAACGGCCGCAACGGCCGAGGCGGGTCTCGCGGGAGTGCCCGCGGGAGTACCCCAGGGGAAGCCGGGGGAGCTCGCGTACATCCCGTACCCGGTCAAGATCACGGTCGACGGCAAGACGGACGACTGGGCCGGAGTGCCGCACTACACGGTGACGACGGGACCGTACGTGTCGGGAGACGCTTCCGACAACGGCCAGTTCACCTGGGCGATTTGCGCGGACATGAGGAACATCTACATCCGCATGGAGATGCCCGACAAGAAGATCATCGCGGGCCGGCACGGCCAGGATTTCTGGAACGAGGACTCGGTCGAGTTTTACTTCAACCTTTCGGGGGACCTCGACGCGGTCGCCTACGGGCCGGGGATCGTGCAGGCGAACGTGAACGCCACGAACATCGGCAAGGACGACCCGACGGGTCTTTCGCTCACGGGCGTGCGTTTCAAGGAAGAGGGCTATGACGTGTCGGGCTACGCCTTCAAGACGGCGGGCGGCTGGGGCGTGGAGCTCGCGGTGAAGCTCGACAACAACATCGTGCCGTACCACGGCTTTACCGTGGGGATGCAGTTCCAGGCGAACGGGGCCACGGTCAAGGACCGCGACTCGAAGCTCATCTGGTCGATTTACGACACGGGCGACAACTCGTGGAAGAACCCCAAGCTCTTCGGCACGGGCGTCTTCTTCAAGCTCGGCAGTACCGACGTGCCGGAGCCCGCGCGGAAAAACCTGCCAAAGGTGATCGCGCGGAAGAACCTGCCGCTCGACAAGTTCCCGACCGTGCGCGTGAACCAGACGGGCTACCTTCCCAAGGCGGTGAAGTGGGCGGCCGTGGTGAGCGACGCGGCGGAGCCGCTCGCGTGGGAGCTCGTGGGCGCGGGAGGAAAAACCGTCGCGAAGGGAAAGACGATTCCGTTAGGCGAGGACCTGAGCTCGCGCGACCCTTTGCATCGCATAGATTTTTCGGCGTTCAAGGGCGAGGGAGAGGGCTTCATCCTCCGCGTCGGCGGCGCGGGGGGCGGCGCTGGCGGCGGCGCTGGCAGCGGCGCTGGCAGCGCGGAGAGCTTCCCCTTCGACATCAAAAAGGATCTCTACCACGGCCTCGCGAAGGACGCGATGCGCTATTTCTATCTCAACCGCGCGGGTGTCGCGCTTGACGAGTCCCTCGCCGGGATATGGGCGCACGGCCCCTGGTACGCCTCGGACGATTCCGTCGAGCCCTTCTCGGGCGCGGATTCCTTCGGCGTCGTGTGGCCCAAGCGCGACTACGTGCTGAACGCGGGCAAGGGCTGGTTCGACGCGGGCGACTACGGCAAGTACGTGGTGAACGGCGGAATCTCGGTGTGGACGCTCCTCAATCTCTACGAGCGGAACCCGACGCAATTCCCGGACGGCTCGCTCGCCATTCCCGAGGCGGGCAACAAGGTGCCCGACGTCCTCGACGAGGCGCGCTGGGAGATGGACTTCATGCTCGGCATGCAGGTGCCCGAGGGACACGAGCAGGCGGGGATGGTGCACCACAAGCTCCACGAGCCGGTATGGTCGCCGATTCCCTACAAGCCCGCCGAGCGCGTGAAGGACCGCTTCGCCTTCACGCCGTCCACGGCGGCCACGCTCAACCTCGCGGCGAGCGCGGCGCAGATGGCGCGTCTCGTGAAGGGCTTCGACGCGGAGTATTCGGCGCGGTGCCTCCAAGCCGCCGAGCGCGCGTGGAAGGCCGCGCGGGAAAATCCCGAGTTCAAGTACGGACGCATCCCGGGCAACGGGGGCGGCAACTACGACGACTTCTACCTCCAGGACGAATACTACTGGGCGGCCGCCGAGCTCTTCGTGACGACGGGCAAGGCCGAGTACCGGGGAGAGATCTCGAAGGCGCTCGAGTCCGACAGGATACTCGCCGCGTCGAGCGCGCCGAACGGGCCGATGTACTGGGGCAACGTCGCGACGCTCGCCCACCTTTCGCTGATGCTGAACGGCGACAAGCTCGCCTCCGACGAGGACGGAAAGGCGACGCTCGAAAAAGTCACGTCGCTCGTGATGGCCGGCGCCGACCGCTACGTCGGGCAGATAAAGGAAGAAGGATACCTCGTGCCGATGTTCGAGTACGAGTGGGGTTCGACGTCGAGCGTGCTCAACAAGATCATCCTCATGGCCTACGCGCACGACGCGACGGGAAAGAAGGCCTACCTCGACGCGCTCACCGTTTCGGCCGACTACCTCCTCGGGCGGAACGCCCTCTGCAAGAGCTTCGTGGCGGGCTACGGCGAAAACCCCGTGCACTATCCGCACCACCGCTTCTGGGCCGACGAGGAGGACGCGGGCTTCCCGCCGCCTCCGGCCGGCGCGCTCTCGGGCGGCCCGAACGAAAAGGCGAGCGACGAGGCCACCTCCTTCATGGTGCAAAAGAACGCGCGCTCCAAGCGCTACGCCGACGACATCCGCTCGTACTCCACGAACGAGGTCGCCATAAACTGGAACGCTCCCCTCGCCTGGGTCGCCTCGTATCTCGACGAGAAGAACAACCCGGCATCGGGCGTCAGGGTCGCGGGAAAGGGCTCGTCTGCCGGCGGGATCGGTCGGGTCGCTGTCGTGGCGGGAATCGGGATCGCGGCGGTCGTTGCCGCGCTCGCGGTTGCGGCCGGCGTCGCGCTCAGGGAACGGAAAAGGCGCGCGGAAAGGAAGTAAGAACGAGGCAGGGGGCGCACGAAGGGCGAACGATCGTCCTTCGGAGCCCCCTCATGCGAAGGTCCTTGCCGGGGCGGAATCACTTCCGCTCCGGCTTTTTTTTATTACTTCGGAAGGACGCCCGCCTCGAACTTCTTGAGGATGTTCAGCATCGCCGCGTCATCCTTGTTGCCCGAGCGGGAGGCGAACAGGGTGTACACGAAGCCCTGCGGGAACACGGTTTTGCCGCCGGCGACGAAGGCGTCGTGCAGTTTCCCGATCTTGGTATTGCCCTCTTCCCGGAAGGCCTCCCCGGTGTAGGGGTGCTGCCTGTCTATCGCGAGCTTTTGCCACTCGTCCTGGAAATCCTTCGGAAGGTTCTTGTCGGGCTCACTGAAGTGGAGGAACATGCAGTAATTCTGCTTGTCGGTGTTCTCGGAGAACACGACGCGCCGCACGTCCCACACCGGCGTGCCCTTCTTCAGGAACACGTTCATGTTGAGCACGAGCGAGGTCTTGTCCTCGATCTTTATGACGTCGTTGACGACCGAAAGGTCGAAGTCCTTCGTCACGAGCCGGGCGCGGTCGCCGTCCTTGTAGGAGAACTTCGCGCCGGACACGGGGCCGAAGAGGAAGTCGGGGCGGGCGAAGAAGGCCTGCCATTCCTCGAGCGTTCCCATATAGGAAACGTTGATGAAGTCGACGAGCTTCTTCATGTCCCACATCCAGGCAGCGCGCTCGTGACTCGCGACTTCCTTGTACAGCATGGAGACGCCCTGCGGCGTGGGGGTCGAGAAGACGATGACGAGCCGGTCGGAGAACTCCATGAGCCACTGGTTGACGTTCCACACGCGGCCCCACCTGTCCTTGTGGGTGCCCGAATAGATCGGCTTTCCCATCGACAGGATGCGCGAGCCGGAATCCTGGTTCGTCAGCTTCCTGTCGAACTTGATTCCCTTCAGGATCGCGTCCATCATCACGACCGGCTTGTCGGTGAACTCGGCGGCCGGGACGTTGTCGGGATGCTCGATGTCGAGGAGGAATATGCCGGCCTTTTCGTACGGCTCGGCCCAGAAGATCTTCCCGTTCTGCCCGATATCCGACACGCTCGTTTTCACGTTCGTCATGAACCAGGCCATGTCGTTGCTTCCCTGCAGGAAGAACTGCGGGAAGGACGAGAACATGAGCGCATAGAGCGCCTTTCGGGAATTCTCCCCGGCGGGGAAGAGGTCGTCCTTGTTCTCGGCGAGGAGGGCCTTCATGCCGTCCTCGGTCAGGGCGGTCAGCTCCTTGGCGTACCAGGAAACGAGGTCCTTGTACGGCATGGGCAGGGGCGTTTGCCGGTCGTATACGCGCGTGACCTGCTTGTTGAAGACGGAAAAGCCGAAGTTGGTGCGCATGTGCAGGATCGCCTTGTTCGGCAGGATGTCGCTGATCTTGAGGGCGTAGCAGAAATCGTCCTTCTTCTGGAGCACGATGCCGATCACCTCGAAGTTCGCGTTGAGGAGCGGGCCGCCCGAGTTTCCGGGATTCGTGGCGATCGAGCTCTTCAGGAACTCCCATTCGCCCTTTTCGTTCTCCGGGATGGTATCGAGGAGAACGCCGTCGCGGATGACGATGCCCTCACCGTAGGCGTTGCCCGCGGTGTAGATCTTCTTGTTGAAATCGAGCTTCTGGGCCGTGGTGAACCAGGAATCGAGGACGAGACCCTTGGCGGTGAAGACGACGTAGTCGCGGTTCGAGGAGAAGGCCTTGACGGACTCGATCTCCCATACCTTCTCGACCATTTCGCCCTTTTCGTTGCGGATTTTCTGGCGAATCAGCCGCTCCGTGTATACGAGCGAATCCTGGTTCACCCCCAGCACGTGCGCGGCCGTTACCAGCTCCGTGGCGCTTATGGCAAAGGCGGTGCCGACCCCGTAGAAATCGTCTTTTCTGATGCGGTAGTCGACCAAGTCCCAGTTCAGCTCCTTGTCGTATACCATCGAGTCCTTGACGGGCTTGCGGACGACGACCTCGAAGCAGTTTTTGTTGACCATGGCCATAACGCCCGCGTCCACGGCGGCCGAGGTTGCCTTCGGCTGGGAAGCGCAGGAGACGGCAACCGCCGCGACGACAAGACCCGTTAGGGCGACAGCAAGTGTTTTGTTTCTCATAATGGCATCAGTATACAGGCCAACCCGGATTCCCGCAATATTGAAAGGCGGGCGGCAACCGGGGAGAGGTCAGCCGTCGCGCGGAGACGGCCGCGAGAATCCCTGAAATCACGCGGGTCGTGTGGTATACTGCGCGGTTCAAGGAGTCATACATGATCAAAATGTCGAAAAAGACCGCCTTTGCCGTTTTTGCCCTCGCCGCGTTCGCCTGCCTCGCCCCGCTTTCGGCGCAGGACAAGTCGCCCCTCGCGAAGTACTGGAAGGAAAGCGGAAAGTCGTTCCCCGCCGGAAAGAACTTCGTCAAGCCGGCCAAATGGGCCGTCGGGCAGTATTTCCTTACCGGCACGAAGGTAAAGGGAAAGTACGAATCCGTGTCGAGGACGCTCGTGGTCGGCAAGGAAGGAAACGGCTGGATCATCGAGGTGAACACCATCGACAAGAAGGGAAAGGAAACCGCGAGCCAGCTGTATCTCAAGGGATACGAGGCCGCCCTCGAGGCGAACGACTATCAGAAGGTGACGATCGGCTGGATGAAGATGAAGGACGAGACCGGCGCGGTCCAGGAAATCACCGAGGACCAGATGGCGCTTTTCAACATGTTCGCCAAGTCGACGTACGAGAATCTCGTCGTCAACATCTCGAAGTTCACCGACGGGGGCGAGGTCGTCGTTCCGGCGGGCACCTTCGCCGGAACGAACCTCTACAAGACGAGCACCAAGATCATGGGGATGACGATCGAGACCGACTGCTGGTTCAACTCCGCGGTTCCGGTCAACGGCATGGTCAAGAGCCAGTCGAAGGACGGAAAGACCGTTACCGAGCTGCTTGACTTCGGCTTCGACGGCAAGTCCCGGTTCTGATACCGCCAGCGCGACGCGTCAGCGCAACGCGTCGCGCGACGCTTCGGTGCAACGCGTCAGCGCAAGGCGTCGCGCAGTTCCCGAATCGCGGCCGCGGCGGCTTGATCGAACTCCGCGGCCTTGCGGACCAGCGCGACGATTTTCTTCCGTACCGCGGGACTTGCGAGCGCGAGCGCCCGCTTCTCTCCCGGCTCGCGCCACTCGGGCATCGCCTCGATCTCGTCGGCGACGCCGCGCTCGCGCGCGAGACTCTCCGCCGCCTTCCGGGCAAGGGACGCGGGGGCCGCCTTCCCCGACCCGTCGAGCGAGGCCGCGACCTCTTCCATCCATGCCGCGCCCGCGGCCCGCGCCTCCCCGATCATCATGAGCGCGTCGTCCACGCACATGAGCCGCTCGAACAGGGCCGGAAGCGGCATGCCCCCGGGAAAGTTCGCGTCATCGGAGAGGGCCGCCGCCAGGGCGCGATACGCCGCCTGGCCCCCGAAGTGGGAACAGCCTCCCGCCTTCGTGACCGTTTCCGTCCCCAAGACCTCGATCGCCGTTTCGAGAAGCCCGGCAAGGGCGGGCGGTTCCGCGCATTCCTCGCCGATCGACATGAGCATCCGTGTGGAGGGGTTTTCCCACCAGCCGTCCGTCAGGAAATATCCCGACTCGTCGGCCGCCCCTCCCCCGCCGAACTCGGGGAAGTCCTGGAAGAAATTCCAGCCGAGCAGGACGTCGCCGCCCGCGCGGTAGCCGGTAACGATGCACGCCTCGGGCGGACCGATGATGCCGAGCGCGATCACGGGACGCCCCGCGTCGATCTCCGCGCGGATGAACGACGCGAACTCCTCCTTTGTGGAGTCGGCGGTTCTCCTCAGAATTGAGAACGAGCGGCCCGCCGCCCGGAATCCCCGGACAAAGGCCTCCTCGGGATCGGCGAAGACGTTCATGATGTCGACGTTTCCCGGATCCCAGGCGGACGCGTTCCAGCGGAGGCGGAACGCCGCGCCGGTGGCCGCCATGAGATGGTGATACCGTATGTCCTGTCCCATGTAGTTGAGGCAGGACCGCAGGGACGCCGGGAAGGGCGTGCATTCGCCGGGTTTGTACTGCACCTTCTGGACCCCGTACAGCACGCAGGAGTCGCCGGTCTTTTCGATTCTCGATGTGGTCATGATTTCCTCCGGGCGGGGCGGACCCGCCGGAACCTCTCTCGTCTTCCCCAATCCCGGACCGTACGCGCCGGCCGCAAGCCTCACCCTCCCGACCGGCACGCGCGCGGAGCGGAACGCGGACGGCGTCATGCCCGTCTCGCGCCGGAACGCGCGGGTAAAGGTATCGGGACAGTCGAAACCGAAGTCGAGCGCGATGTCGACGATGCTCCGGTCGGTATGAGCCATCTCGAACGCGGCGTTCGCCACGCGCCTGGAAAGCGCGTAGCGGCCCGGGGGTATTCCCATCTGCGCCGCGAACACGTCGCGAAAATGGGCCTCGGACACGCCGAACGAGCCGCTCAAACGGCCGCAGTCGATCTCGGAGCGCACGCGGCTTTCGATGTACGAAACCGCGGATTGCAGAAGACAGTAGTATTCCATGGTACCGTCCGCCTCGCTAGTAATGTGAATTCGTCTTCCGGAAGACATTGTTACTGTACCGTATCCGGCGGATATTGACTCGACGTTTTTCAGGATTCGGCGCTATACTCGGGAAACGGAGGCTTCCATGAACAAGGCACGGAGACTGTATTCGGCGATAGCCCTTTTGGCCGGCGTGGCGTTTTTGTCGGTTGCCGCGTGCGCGGGCGTCGCGCCGGCAGCACGCGAGGCGGGAACGACCTACGAGCTGGTCATCCTTCACACGAACGACCATCACGGGACGATACTCCCCGTCAACGGAGCCGCGGGGCTCGCCGAGCGCGCGACCTTCGTCGGGGAAGTCCGCTCGGGCAACGCCAACGTCCTCCTCCTCGACGCGGGAGACATCAACACCGGCACCGCCCTCTCAAACCTCTTCAGGGCCGAGATCGACATCAAGGCATACAACCTCATGGGCTACGACGCCGTGACCCTGGGCAACCACGAGTTCGACCATGACGGAGAAACCCTTGAACGCCAGCGGTCCTTGTCGACCTTTCCCTGGATCTCCGCGAACATCCGGAAGGCCGGCGGCAAGCCGTTCGCGCCCGCGTACATCGTGAAAGACTACAAGGGATTCCGGGTGGGCGTCTTCGGCCTCACCACGCGGCGCACCGCGCTCATCGCGAGCCCGGACAAGGAGCTCGTCTTCCTCGACGAGATCGAAACCGCCCGCTCGACGGTCGCGAAACTGCGCGGGCGGGAGAGGTGCGACATCGTCATCGCCCTGGTTCACATGGGCCTTTCCTCCGAGTCGGAGGGACACGTGACCTCCCGCGACCTCGCGCGCGAGGTTGCCGGCATCGACCTCGTCATCGACGGCCACTCCCACAGCTTCCTCGCCGAGCCGCTCGCGGAGGGAGGCGCGCCGATCGTCTCAGCAGGCGAATGGGGCAAGTACGTGGGACTGGGAACCATGGGCATCCGCGACGGAAAGAAGGTTTCCTTCGCGTGGCGGCCGGTCAAGATCAACGACGAGAACGACATGACCTACGCCCCCGACCCCTCCGTTGCCGCGCTCATCGCGCCCTACAAGGAGAAGGCCGACGCGACGCTCAAGGAGGTCGTGGCGAACGCGGGCGAGCGCTTCGAGTTCGGCGACCGGCTTTCGCGCAAACGGGAGATCGCCCTGGGGAACATGGTCAACGACGCCGCCGTCTGGTATGTCCGTACCGTACTGAAGAAAAAAGCGGACTTCGCCTTTACCAACGGCGGGAACATACGCGCGGAATTGCCCGCGGGTCCCGTAACCCGCGAGCGGATCGCGACCGTCCTCCCCTTCGACAACTGGATATACCTGACCACGATGAGGGGAGCGGACGTCATCCGCCTCTTCCGGTACATCGCCTCCATCCCGCAGGGAGCCGGAGGCTGGGCGCAGGTCTCGGGCGAGGTCCGCTACGAGATCGACTACACCGGCGCCGACGGCAAAGGCGTCCTCAAGAACCTCGCGATAGGCGGCGCGGCCGTCGACCCCGGGGCCCTCTACACCTTCGCCACGAACGACTACCTCATGGCGGGCGGCGACGGCTACGCGGTCCTCGCCGACAACGTGTCGTCCTGGAACACCTCGACGACCCTGCGCGACATCGTCATCGCCTACGCCGCAGAAAGGAAGACGCTCGTTCCCGCGACCGACGGGCGCATTGCCGTGACGGGCGGCCTCGCGCTGGAATGACCCGAGCGGCGCCGGCGGCTGAAAAAAACCGAAAGATGGTGTAAAAAGTAATTGCATATATAAGTGTCGATAACGGAGAAAAAACATGCATCCTGACGTTCTTGCTACCGTTCAACCGCATTCGCGGAGCTTACTCACGCGAAGAACGATTGCTTTCATCCTGCTATCGCTGTTCTCCTGCCTAAGCTCTTTCGCCAACGAAGGCGAGAAGCCGCTGATGTTCTGGGTCGGCGCGGGCGGCGGCGTTTCGTTCGAAAAAAACGAACAGTATTCTCCGCTCACGCACTCGGGCGCCGTATTCCGGATAGAGGGCGGGTGGGCGCTTCGCGCTCGGCGCGTGCTCTGGAACGGACAGATATCATATTCGCACGCATCGGTCTCCCGTTCCGGGAACGGCGGCATTGAGGTCGAATCGAGTCTGCTTACGGCACGGACGGGGGGCTTCATCCTCTTTCCGGTTACGCCCATCTCCACGACATTCGCGGTCGGCGCTGTGATAGAGGCGGCGGGAACGTTCAGCGAGGGCACATACAATCACGAAATCGACGTATATAACCAGGTCTGTCTCGGAGGCGGCCCCGCGGTTTTTGTAGAGAACAAGTCCCTTGACCTATGGACGTTCCGCTTGCAGCTGTCCGTGCCGCTCGCGGCGTACTGCTGGAAGCCGGCATGGGTCAACGGTTCGGGGGGAGAGACCTTCGGGGAATGGTGCGCAAGTCCCGATTTTCTATCACTGGAAGCAAAGCTGTCCGCCGGGCTCAGGATAACCGAGCGCACGGAAGTGCTGTTTTTTCTTTCCTGCGTCGCGCAACAAAATGACAAGCCTTTCGTGTCCGACCGCCTGCACAACTGCGTCGGCATCGGCCTGGAAATGGACTTCGGAGAGACGAAATGATAAAACACGCGAAATTGACGCTCTCAACGGTAATGATGACCGTGATACTCGCTTCCTGCTCCCTGGTTATCGGGGATGATCCGCCGGACGACCCGCTTTCCGTATACGACTCCTTCTGGTCGGTCCTGAATCGCGACTACGCGGGCTTTTACACGAAGACGACCGAGGACTGGGAGGCACTGAGGATGTTGCACCGGCAGTCCGTGGTCGATAGTCCCCGGGAAGAAACAGTGCTCGCGGCTTTCACCGATATTATTACACGCCTGAATGACGGTCACATGATACTGTTCGCGGGAAACGGGAAAATTTCGGTAATTCCCGAGTATGCCTCGATACCGTTCGATTTTACCGTCATACGGGACCGCTATCTTGCCGACGGACGATCCGACGGATACGGAAATATTTACTCCGGCTTTATCGACGACGAAATAGGCTATATGTGGGTCTCAACGTTTTCAGGAAGCGGTTGGACGGGAAATTTCTCGACCGAGCTTGACCGCTTCGCGTCTTGCGACGGGCTGATACTGGATTTACGTAACAACGGCGGCGGTAACGGCGCGAACGGAGAGGCGCTCATTGCCCAATTCATCGACGAGCCGATTTTATACGGACGGGATATCCTTCCCGTCGGACCGGATGTCCCTCCCGTCGAGCGTGAACTATGGATACACCCCGCGCGCGCCGTTCCGCGCCAGCACGAGATCGTCATTCTGATCAACGAAGGGAGCTCGAGCACGACCGATATGGTCATCGCGGGCTTCCAGGAGTTCACCGACGCCTTCACCATCGGCGTGCCGTCCCGGGCGGAATTGGTCGGGAACAACGTGCCGAGGGAATTGCCCAACGGATGGGTACTCCGCCTCGGCACGGTCAACAACCTGATGATCCGCGACACCATCGTCGACGGCGACATGCTCCCGGTAGATTCGGAGATCCACAACTCCTCCGGCCGGCTGGCACTGGGAACCGACGACCAACTGGACGCCGCGATCGGCCGGCTTCTCGCGCCCTGATTTGCGGCTTAGCCCTTGAGCGCGCCCCCGAGCATGGCGCCCTTCATGATCTGCCGGTGGAACAGCAGGTACAGGAGAACCGTCGGCGCGACCGAGATCAGGAGGGCCGCTGAGTACTGCGGGAAGTAGTTGTTCCCGGTCGTGCCCATGAGCGACTGCACCTTCAGCTGGACGGTGAAGAGGTCCGGGTTGTTGATGAAGATGAAGCCAAGGAGGAAGTCGCTCCAGGCCCCGAAAAAAGTGAGCAGGGTCGACATGACGAGGACCGGCTCGGCGAGCGGGAGCATGATCGTGAAGAAGGTCCTCCAGTGGCCGGAGCCGTCGATCTTGGCCGATTCGATGAGGTCGTTGGGCGTCTTGTTGAAGAAGGCGCGGAAGATCATCGTCCAAAAGGGGATGCCGAAAGAGGCAAGCGGCAGGACCAGCCCCGGCAGGGTGTTCATCAGCCCGAGCGAGGTGTTGATCCGGACGAGGGGAATGAGCACCATCTGCACCGGTATGAAGAATCCCGACATCACGAGATAGAAGACGACGTCGGTAAGCCGCGTCCGGAATTTCGAGAAGGCGTATCCCGCCATCGCCGAGAAGGGAACGGTGACGAGGATGGTTCCCGCGCACACGACGAGGCTGTTCGCCATCGACCGTCCTATCTTCACCGAGTTCCACGCCCAGACGAAGTTGCTGAAGTCGAGCTTCTTCGGCAGCGCCCACGGATTGTAGGCGAACTCGAGCCGCGTCTTGAACGCGAACAGCAGGGGCAGTATCAGGGGAACGACAAAGAGCGCCGCGAGCAGGACCAGGAACACGTGGACGGTCGCGACGGCCAGGGTTACGGGTTCCCTGCGCCGGTTATTCATCGCCCTCGCGCCGGGCGCTTCGTTCAATGCAAGTATATCAGCCATTTTTTCTCCCTTGTTGGCCTACTCGTTGTCGGGCTTCACCGAGAACTGGAGCACCGTGAATCCGAGCGAGAGCAGGAATATGACGACGCCGATGGCCGCGCCGAGGCCGTATTGCCAGTTGAGGAAGCCCTGCTTGTACAGCTCGATGCCGAGCGTGGTGGTGCTGTTCCCGGGCCCGCCGACCGTGATGAGCCACGGAAGGTCGAAGAGCCTGATGCTCCCGACCACCGCGAGAAGCGCCTGGATTCGCACCGCGTATCCTGCCTGCGGCAGGACTATGTACCGGGCCATCTGCCAGCGGTTCGCGCCGTCTATCATCGCCGCCTCGGTGACCTCCGCCGGTATCTGGTCGATGCTCGACATGAGATACACGATGCCGAAGCCGATGTACGCCCAGGTCGCGACGCCGAAGAGCGTGGGAAAGGCGTGTTTGGCGCTTCCGGTAAAGTCGATGGAGGAGAGCCACTTCAGCCCGAGGCGGTCGGCGAGCGTGACGAGCGCGCCGGTGTTCGGCCCGAAGATGAAGAGGGCGATCATGCAGACGATCGCCACCGGAATGACGTTGCCGAGATAGTAGACGCTTCTCAGCCAGCGCACGAGCGGCGTCTTGAGGGAGACGCACGCGTACGCGATGAAGAACGCGAGCGGCACCTGGATGACGACGCTGAAAAAGGCCCACTGGATCGCGTGACCGAGCCCCGCGAGGAAGTCGGCATTCCCGAAGAGATACGCGTAGTTTCTCAGCCCGACGTACCGGACCTCCCCAAGGGCGCTCGAGTTCGTGAACGAGAGGCGGAACGTCTCGAAGATCGGGTAGAACATGAACACCCCGAGCATCAGGAGCGCCGGGGATATCATGAACGCCCTGAAGGCGTTTTCCGCCGAACGGCGCGCGCGCGCGTCCGGAATTGACGTTAGCTTGTTCTTCATCATGCAGTCACCTT
>LVBL01000162.1 GCA_001604405.1 Spirochaetales bacterium Spiro_10 | reverse complement strand
GAATAGGGGATTCGAACCCCTGGCCTATTGATTGCGAACCGCTTAAGTCCCATTCCTTATATAACCATAGATTATACAAGTTTTTGAAATATAACAAGTTAAATTAAACATCAGCCTGTTTGTCTGGTTTTCTACCAGACAAACAGGCTTGCTAATCCTACAGTCAATCCTACACTTATCAACCAGACAAACCAGATTTACCAGCCTAACCAGACAAACAGCCTAAACAGATTCACCAGATATCAGCCAGCCAGAGGCACAGATGCCTCCCAACGCTTAACCATGATATAGAAGGTGGGGCGTTTCAGTCCCAGCCGCCGAGCTGCTTCAGAAGGAGTTAGTTCGCTTTGCCGCCATGCCATATAGACGGATTCCCAGCCTACAGGGAACTGTTTGGCTGGACGACCCAGATGCTTGCCTCGCGATTTAGCGGATTCAATTCCTTCTTTCTGACGAGACAGAATGCCCTCGCGCTCCAGTTCAGATAATGCAGCAAAAATCGTAAGGATAAACCTGCCTTGTGGAGAGGTAGTATCAATTGCTTCTTTGAGGGACACGAAACCGACTTGCTTCTGGTTAAGGGTGTCAACGATTGCAAGCAAGTCTCTGGTCGAGCGGGCTAAACGACTGATCTCTGAAACAACAAGCACATCACCATCGCGGATATAGTCCAACAGTTTCTTCAGCTCGGGTCTATGGGTGTTTTTTCCAGAGGCTTTCTCCATAAAGACTTTCTCAACACCCAGCTTAGCCATCTCATCTTCCTGCCGGTCCGTGTGCTGCCCGACTGTGGAAACTCGAATATAACCGATTCGTGCCACTAAAACCTCCTCACGGAAAGTGTCAGAAATCTTGTCTATGAATACTATGGTGTCAATAATACGAAAAGTAAAGTTTATGACGCCCTAAAGCTCAGTGTCAAAAAGCTATACCTTTGGGACAGTCATAAAATATCCTGTAAAACAAACAGCACATCATTGTCCGAATTAAACTTCTTTTCTTGCTTGGCGTTATACTCTGAAATAGTATTCGTTTTACAATCAGAATAGACTTGCTTAATGCAGAGACCATATTGATCAACACTTTCTTCATTACGAGAAGATAGAGAGGAAATATACCCCTCATCATCTACTACATGGATTATCCCCATGTTTTGATAAAAAGCGCCTATGGGCAAAATGGAAGGGTCAAGATAGACTTCGGTTAGGATCAGTGGAGTGTCGGTATATCGCAAGTCTCTGTAATAGGTTTGATAATCAATGAGAAAATTGACGATTAACCGATGATCTATTTCCACTCTTGCTCCTTTACTTCGCAGGCTTATTATAGCAAAAGCGCCGAAATAAACCAAATATTTCGGAACAAGAAGATATATAACCGAAAACAAGGAACTTTTTATGATTTACTGGTTAAAAAGATATCTGTATTAGTGCAAATTGTGCCCAGAAAAATGCTCTATAAAAACATATATAGTGATAGAATAACTACTTTAGGAATACTTGAACAAAGATGAAAATGAATATGCTTTTGAAGAGTATTAAGCGATGTAAAATTTGATCATTATTTGAGGATTACTATTCGTTAAAACTTAATTATAATTGATAAGTTTTTTGCTGTGAATATTATCGAATTAGCAAATATTTATATCTTAAGAAATGAAAAAGATATAAACTGCAATTAATATTAATAGAATTAAGGAGCTGACAATGGATACTTATGAAGTGTTCCCTTACCCAACTGTTAAGCAGGTTATTTTTCAAATAAAGTTCCCCAACTTGTTCTTTTTAGAGAGTAAAATTGGTGAGTTTCAGCTCAAAGTCATGGATCGTTTCCCAAAATCATCGATGTTGGCGCGTCGATCCCTTTTATTTGGCAATTATCGATCTGATATTAACAAAAATGATCTTGATAGTCT
>LVBL01000083.1 GCA_001604405.1 Spirochaetales bacterium Spiro_10 | reverse complement strand
ACCAGGCACGGAAGCGCCGATATCGAGTCGCGGATGGACTGCGATGTCGCCTTTTCGGAAAGGATGAGCACCTGCTCCTTTTCGGGAACGATGGTGACCCCGAAGAACCGCTCGTCGTCGGGTTTGCCCGTTCCGCGCGCGTGCAGTATCGTGCCGCCGCGCGCGCCGGCCTTCCTCGCCGCGGCCATGACGTCGTCCGCGTATCCCCGGTTCACAATGACCGTAATGAGCTCGTGATCGAATCTCGTCTCCACCTGCGTTCCTCCCAATGGTATGGCGTATGAAATCCCCGACGACTTGCCGCACAGGCGCGACGTCGCGATCGCGTCCCAGACGCGGTCGTATTCCCCGTCGCCCACGAGGGTAATAAGGACGTCACGCTCGACGTCCGACAGCGAGAGCAGCCTCAGCAGAAGGGCGCTCGCGCTGCCTCTCCCGACGAGCACGGTTCCGCCCCTCGCTCCCGCCCCGCGCGCGACGGCGGCGAATTTCTCTCCCAGTCCGTGAT
Source organism: Spirochaetales bacterium Spiro_10 (assembly GCA_001604405.1). Lineage (GTDB taxonomy): Bacteria > Spirochaetota > Spirochaetia > Treponematales > Treponemataceae > Teretinema. Next base: position 11,614 of record LVBL01000083.1, on the reverse strand, counting down.
TCACGATGGTCAGTATCTGGCGCGTATAGTTCAACGGGAACCCCCTTCACGCGTTTCTTTGCGCAGCATGGCGCGCTCCTTGCGGGCATACAGCCATCCGAGCAACTGGATGCTCACGATGGGCGTGACCGCGATCATGGCTATGAGACCGAAGGCGTCCGTCGCGCCGGCGCTTCCGCGTTCCGAGGCGGCCCCGAGCGCGAGCGCGAGCACGAAGGTGCTGGACATCGGCCCCGACGCGACGCCGCCCGAGTCGAAGGCTATCGCGGTGAATAGCCGCGGCGAGACGAACGTGAGGGCGAGCGCGAGGGCGTACGACGGAGCGAGGAGATACCATACGCCGAAGCCCGACAGGACGCGCCAGAGCGACAGGGCAACCGCGAGCGACACGCCGGTCGCGAGCGCCGCGAGGAGCACATGCCTCCGTATGTTCCCGGCCGAGACCTCCTCGACCTGCTCGGTCAGTATCCATATCGCGGGTTCGGCGCACACCACGGCCGCGCCGAGCGCGAGGCCGACGGGAATGAGCGGCCATCCGTTCCCGATCGCGGCGAGCGACCTTCCGAGTTCCCTCCCCGCGGGTATGAACGCCGTCTCCGTTCCCAGGAAAAAGAGCACAAGTCCTACGTACGCGTAGACGACGCCGAGCGCGATGCGCCGTACTTGCATGGGCGGAAGGCGCAACAGGAAAAACTGGTACGCGAAGAGGAGGACCGCGATGGGTGAAAGGGCCAGGGCGACGTTTCCGGCGACGTGGCCAAGCTCCCGCGAGTAGAGCGCGAGAAGGTCTCCCGCCATCCGCGCAAGACCGTTCCCTCCGTCCGCGAGTGCCCGTTCCGCGGCGCGCATCCCGGATTCCGCCGCGCCCGCAGTGTCCAGGGCGCCCGCCGCCTCGGCCGTACGCGGTTCAAGGGAGAGGGCAAGCAGGGCGACGGCGAGTATCGGACCGATAGAGGCGATGCCGGTGAAGCCGAAACTGTCCTCGTCTGACGAGCGGTCTCCCCGGACGGCCGCGACGCCGACGCCGAGCGCGATGATGAACGGGACGGTCATCGGGCCCGTCGTGGCGCCCCCCGAGTCGAATGCTATCGCCATCGCCTGGGGATGCACGCGGGAGGCGAGGACGAACACGAGCGCGTAGCCCGCGAGCGTCACGACCCTGAACGGTATCTGGATGATGGCCCTGAGAAGCGCGATCGTCACGAACACGCCGACGCCGCCCGCGACGGAGAGAATGAGCGGCCAGGACGGTATGTACCCGGTTGCGCGCTCGACCTGGGCGCCGAGGACCGCGAGATCGGGCTCGGCGACGGTTATGAAAAAACCGACCAATAACCCGGTAAAGAGTACGAGGAGGATGCTCTTCGATTTGGTGATCGCCGAGCCGATAAACGACCCGGCGGGAAGGATTCCCAGGTCCGTTCCGGCGAGGAAAAAGGAAAGCCCCAGCAGTACCAGTATCGAGCCGGGCATGAAGGCGAAGAGTACGGACGGGGGAACGGGCGCGACGGTCAGCGAAAGGGCGACAACCAGCGCCGATATGGGGACGATGGCGATCGCCGTTTCCTTGATTTTATGGATAAAATTCATGCGCCCTCAGGATATCATCTCTTGACACACTAGGCAAGATTCTGGCAGTATATATTATGGAAGCACGTACAATCTTTCTGAATATCTCCCCGTTAGATCATCGTTACTCACTCTCGGAAGCCGCCGTGTTCGAGCGCCTTTCCGCGCATATCTCCGAGCAGGCCGCGATCGTCTCCTGCGCGCGCGCAGAAATAGCCCTCGTAAAGGCGCATCTCGCCACGCGCGGAGAACTGGACGCCGCCACCGAGCGCGAACTCGACAGGGTCGCCGAGACGATCGACCCCTCCCTCGTGTACGCCGAGGAAGAGAAAACCAAGCACAACATACGCGCCCTCGTGAACGTCCTGAAGACGATGGTAAGCGAGCGGGTCGCCCCGCTCGTGCATCTCGGGGCCACGAGCGTCGACATACTCGACACGGCCCTCTCGGTCCGCGTTCGCGACTGCGTCAAGGACGTGATCCTGCCGGAGCTCCGCGGTCTCGAGCTCAAGCTCTGCGAGATCGCCGCGCGCGAGGCCGAAACCCCCGAGGTCGGGCGCACGCACGGTCAGCACGCGGTCCCGATAACCTTCGGCTTCGCGATGGCCGAATACGTCAGCCGCCTCGGAAAGTCGATCCTGGAGATGGAGACGCGAGCCGACGCGCTCGCGGGCAAACTCGCCGGCGCGGTCGGGGCGTACAACGCCACGAGCATGATCGTCCGCGATCCCGAGGACCTGGAGCGCCGATATCTTTCGTATCTCGGCCTCAAGCCCTCCGAGCACTCGACCCAGCTCGTGGAGCCCGAGTACCTGCTGCGCCTCCTTCTCGAGTGCAACGTCGCCTTCGGCGTCATCGCGAACCTCGCCGACGACCTCCGGAACCTCCAGCGCTCCGAGGTCGGCGAGGTGTTCGAGTACTTCAGCTCGACCCAGGTCGGTTCCTCGACGATGCCGCAAAAGCGGAACCCGTGGAACTCCGAACACGTAAAGAGCCTCTGGAAGGCCTTCGCCCCGCGCGTCATGACCTTCTTCATGGACCAGATATCCGAGCACCAGCGGGACCTCACGAACTCCGCGAGCCAGCGCTTCGTCGCCGACTACCTCGCCGGTTTCACGCTCGCCGTCGCGCGCATGAAAAGCGTCGTCTCGGGCCTGCAGGCGGACCGCGAGGGCATGGCGAAAAACCTCGCGAACGCGGGCGGGAAGGTGAGAGGCGGCGTTCTCGCGGAGCCCGCCTACATACTGCTCGCCGAGTCTGGAATCTCGGACGGCCACGAGGTCATCAGGAAGATCACCCTTGACGCCGAGACGAGAGGCGTGACCTTCTTCGAGGCCCTCAAGGCAAACGGGGACGCGTTCGCCAGGATCACCGCGCAGCTCGAGAAGCTCGGCGTGAGTGATGGCGCGGGCTTTTTCGAGAATCCCGAGCGGTACCGCGGGCTCGCGGCCGAGAAGGCGCAATCGCTCGCGGCGAAGTACCGCGACCTGATGAAGGGGCCGGAAGGCCGCTGACCAGAATGACCGGCTGCGCGGCGCCCGTATGGCTCCCGGACAGCCGGTTTTTTGTATCCGTTTATAGTGGAGGTATATATGATAGAACTGAAAGAAACCCTTTCCTACGACGACGTGCTCCTTGAGCCCGGCTATTCCGAGGTGCTTCCGCGCGAAACCGACGTGAGCACGATTCTCGTTCGGGACGTGCGCCTGAACGTTCCGGTCATCTCGGCCGCCATGGACACCGTGACCGAGGAGAAGATGGCCGTCGCGCTCGCGCTCGAGGGCGGCGCCGGTGTCATCCACCGCAACCTCTCACCCGAGATACAGGCCGAGCAGGTCTCGAACGCGAAGCGCTACCTCAACTGGGTCATAGAATCACCCGTTACCGTCGAGGACGACCGGACGATCGGTGACGTCAAGCAGATCATGACGCGCTACAACGTATCGGGACTTCCCGTCATCACCAAGGACGGCCGGCTCGTCGGCATCATCACCGGCCGCGATCTCCGCTTTTGCCGCGACGACAGCCTCTTCGTCCGCGACGTAATGACCAAGGACATGGTCGTTACGGAGGGTAAGCCGACCGTCGACGACGCCCGGCAGAAATTCGACAAGCACCGCATCGAGAAACTTCCCGTCATCGACCATGACGGCCATCTTACCGGGCTCATCACCGTGAAGGACATGGAAAAACAGGAGATGTTCCCGAAGGCCGCGCGCGACAAGAAGGGCAGGCTCATCGTCGGGGCGGCCGTCAGCAACAACGACTGGTCCGTGCGCATCCCGCTCCTCATCGAGGCGAAGGCCGACTTCGTCGTCTTCGACACCGCGCACGGCGACTCGAAGGGCGTCATCGAGGCGGTCCGGGCGCTTCGCAAGGCCTATCCGGACCTTCCCGTCATCGGCGGAAACGTCGCCACCGCCGCGGGCACGCGCCATCTCATCGAGGCCGGCGTGGACGCGGTCAAGGTCGGCGTGGGTCCCGGATCTATCTGCACCACCCGCGTCGTTTCGGGCGTCGGGGCGGCCCAGTTCTCGGCCGTATGCGAGTGCGCCGAGGAGGCCGCGAAGTCGAAAATCCCGGTCATCGCCGACGGCGGCATCAAGTTCTCGGGCGACATCTCCAAGGCCATCGGAGCGGGCGCGAACGCCGTCATGATCGGCAACCTCTTCGCCGGCCTCAAGGAGGCCCCCGGCCGCGAGATCATCTTCGACGGACGCATCTACAAGGAGTATCGCGGCATGGGAAGCCTCGGGGCCATCAAGGACGGCTCGGGCGACCGCTACGGGATCGCGAAGGACGAAACCCCGGTTCCCGAGGGGATCGAGGGACGCGTACCCTACAAGGGCGAGCTCAAGAGCTTCCTCCACCAGATGGTGTCCGGATTGCGCAAAGGCATGGGATATTGCGGCTGCAAGAGCATCGAGGAATTGAAGAAATACCGGAAATTTGTTAGGATCACGGCGTCAGGCCTTCGCGAGAGTCATGCCCATGACGTCACCATAACGCAGGAGGCGCCGAACTATTCTCGCTCGTAAGTAGGTGTACATGAACGTAGTCGTTATCGGGGCCCAGTGGGGCGACGAGGGAAAGGGCAAGATTGTCGATTATCTTGCCTCGGAGTCCCAGTGTATCGTGCGGTTTTCCGGCGGGGCGAACGCCGGCCACACGATTGTTTCGAACGGCGTCCAGTATGCCTTGCATCTGGTGCCTTCGGGGATCCTTCACCCGAATAACGTCGTGTACCTCGGCGCGGGCATGGTCATCGACCCGGAGGCCCTCTTCGCCGAGCTCGCCATGCTCAAGGAGCGCGGGATCGACTGGGAAGGCCGGGTATTCATATCCGACAGGGCCCATATCGTCCTGCCGAAATACCGCGAGATGGACAAGGCCCGCGACAAGGCGAGAAAACGGCCCATCGGCACGACCGGACGCGGAATCGGCACGACCTACGCGATGAAGAGCGAGCGCGACGGAATCCGCATCGCCGACCTGACCTGGAAGGACAAGATGGACGAGCTTGAGGAGGCCGATCGCGCCTTTCTCGCGCCCTTCCTCGACCGGCTTCTTTCCATGAAGGTAAACCTCACGAGCGAGCTCTGGAAGGCGCGCGGGAAGAAGGTCCTGTTCGAGGGCGCCCAGGGCGCGCTCCTGGACCTCGATCTCGGCACCTATCCCTACGTCTCCTCGGGCTTCTCGTCTTCCTCGGGCGCCGCCGTCGGGGCCTGTATCGGACCCCGCGATCTCGACAAGGTCCTCGGCGTCTTCAAGGCCTATTCCACGCGCGTGGGCAACGGCCCGATGCCGACCGAATTCGACGCGGAAAGCCAGAGCGAACTCTACCACTTCGTTCGCGAAACCGGGCGCGAGTACGGCGTCACGACCGGGCGCCCCCGCCGCTGCGGATATCTCGACCTCGTGGCCCTTCGGTACGCCTGCCGCTCGAATTCCATCGACGAGCTCGTGTTGACCCACCTTGACGTCTATGACACCCTCTCCGACATCGAGGCCTGCGTCGCCTACGACATCGGCGGGACCGTGACCGAGGAATTCCCCGCGTCCATCGCCGATCTCGAGATAGCGAAGCCCATATTGAAGCACTTCCCGGGGTGGAAAACCTGCCTCAAGGACTGCCGTTCCTACGAGACGCTCCCCGCCGAGGCGAAGGCCTATGTCGATTTTATCAGCGAATACTGCGGGACGAAGATCGGCATCATCTCGGTCGGATACGACCGGCATGACACCTTTATCCTCGAAAAGGTGTGGTAACGGGTCCGGAAGCGTCCGCGAGGGCCTTCCGGGGCGTGATCTCCAGTATTGCATTGACGTACGGGCCAAGTAGAAGTATTATTGAATAAATGAAAGTGACGGATGCATACTTGCGTTCGTCGCTTTTTTTTTACCTGTGCTTGTATGTGACATTATCACAAACTTTGTCAATTAGACTGTTACCTACGGGTCTCAGAGTGGATTACCTGACACAATGACGTAAGGGGAGAGACGCATGGAAACGATCAAGGATCTTGGGACATATACGCTAACCGCAATGCTCGAAAACAGCGTGGCGAAGTTCGCCGAGCGGCCCGCCGTAGCCTATGTGGGGGAGGAGCCGATCACCTACGCGGAAATGGGCCGCCGCATCGCCCGGTTCAGGGATCTCCTGCATTCCGCGGGAGTGGACAAAGGCCAGCGCGTAGTGCTGTTCGGCCCGAGCTCTCCCAGCTGGGGCATAGCCTACTTCTCCATCGTTTCCCTCGGCGCCGTCGCCGTACCGCTGTTGCCCGATTTCAGCGCCAAGGAGGCGGATGCCTGCATACGCCATTCCGGGGCCGAGACCCTCGTTATCGCGACCAAGCTCGCGGACAAGATTCCCGATCCCGCGGCTTTGGGAATAACGCGGGTGTTCCGTCTCGACGATCTCGAGCTCCTCGTCGGCGGGATTGTACGCGACGCGGGGGAGTCCGCCCGGACCGCCCGCGAGGAGGATACCGCCTCGATCATCTATACCTCCGGAACCACCGGCCGCTCGAAGGGCGTCGAGCTCAGCCATAAAAACCTCGCCTTCACCGCCATTGGCGGACAGTTCTTCCAGCGCATCAACAAGTTCGACGTCGGCCTTTCCATCCTGCCGATGTCGCACGTCTACGAGTTCACGATCGGGTTCCTGATGTTCTTCCTGAACGGCGCCTGCGTGTACTACCTGGACAAGCCGCCCGCCGTAACGACGCTGTTGCCGGCCCTCGCCAAGGTCAGGCCCACGATCATGCTGAGCGTGCCGATCATCATGGAAAAGATCTACAAGAACAAGATAGTACCGACGTTCACCTCGAAGCCGCTCGTGGCCAAACTCTACGGGATGCCTTTGTTCCGGGTTCTTTTCCATCGCCTCGCGGGCAAGTCCCTGAGGCGGACCTTCGGCGGCAGGATCAAGTTCTTCGGGATCGGCGGCGCGAAGGTCGATCCCGTGGTCGAGCGTTTTCTCAAGGAGGCCCGCTTCCCCTACGCCATCGGCTACGGGCTCACCGAGACCTCGCCGCTGCTCGCGGGCTCGGGTCCCTCGATAACCGTGCCGGGAACCATCGGGCCGGCGATGCCCGGAGTCGAGCTCAAGATAGCGGATCCCGATCCGGCCACCGGAATCGGCGAGGTCGTTGCGCGCGGCCCGAACGTCATGAAGGGGTACTACCGCGATCCCGAGCTTACCGCGACGGTGATCGACAAGGACGGCTGGTTGCGCACCGGCGACCTCGGCGCGATGGACGAAAAGGGACGGCTCGGCCTCAAGGGCAGGTCGAAGAACATGATACTCGGGGCCTCGGGCGAGAACATCTATCCCGAGGACATCGAGTTCGTGCTCAATCAGCATCCCTTCGTCGCGGAGTCGCTCGTCGTCGAGGGCGAGCATTCGTCCCTCGTGGCCCTCGTGCAGATCGACGAGGAGAAAGTCGCCAGGGAGGCGGGTCTTCGCGCCGAACGCGCGGCGGCGCACGAGGCGAGGCCGGACATGGGACAACAGCTCCACGCGATGGGCGAGGCCGTCGGGGACGCGATGCACGGAGCCATGAACGGGATGGGCCAGGCCCTGCAGTATAAGCGCGAGGAGATCATGAACGAGATCAAGTTCTTCGTGAACGAGAACGTGAACCGCATGTCCCGCATAGACCGCGTGGAGCTCATCGATTCCTTCGAAAAGACCGCGAGCCAGAAGATCAAGCGGTATCTCTATTCGATAAAGAAGTCGCTTTCAGGCGGCTCCCGGGGCAACGCCTGACGGACGCCCGGCCTTCAAACGCCGCGCGTAGGTACGACGCCCGTCTGTCAGACGCCCGGCTGTCAGACGGCCGGCTGCCCGACGGCCGGCTGCCCGAAGGCCGCGCGGCTATCTCTGGAGCGTGAAGCGGACCGGGTAGCGGAAGCGGACCGCCACCGGCTTTCCGTTCGCGAGCGCAGGCTTGCACCGCATGCCCGTCAGCGCCTCCACAGCGGCCTCGGCGAAGCCGTAGCCCGGATCCTTGAGGACCCGTATCATGCGGATCGTCCCGCCGCCGTCGATGAAAAGCTCGAGGTACACGACTCCCTCGATCTCCTGCCGCAACGCGAGCGCCGGATACCGGATGCGTGACAGGATCTCCCTGCTCGGTATCTCGGGCACGACCGAGATCTTGTGCTGCGGCAGGTAGTCGGCCTCCTCGTCATGCGTCTCGACGACGACCTCGTCGGTCGTGACGACGCGCTCATACCGTCGAGTTGACGTACCGGTAGGGCGTGTTCCTGTCGGCGATGACGTGCACGCGCGTGCCCGGCTTTTCCGCGAGCCTTCCGGCAACGACGAGCTCGAGTTCGCCGCCGTCGACGAGCGACCCGTCGACGGAGATCGCGCCCGTGCGCTCGATCCATATCTCGAGGTTTTCCGCGTCCTGCGTGCGCTCGAGTTCCTTCGCCTCGCAATACTCGATCTTGACCTCATGGCGCTGGTTGATGAGCGAGATGAGCATGATGAATATGAGCAGGAGAAAACCGATGTCCGACATCGACGACATCGGGATGATGGGCTTCCGCTTCGCGCGCTTGAGGCGTATCACGATTCGACCTCCGACATCCTGAACGAGAAATTCTCGATCTTCAGGGCCCTGACCTCGTGGATCACCGAGATGACAGATCCGTACGGCGCGTCGGGATGAACCTCGAGCAGGAATGTCATGTTCGGATATTCCGAAAGGCGCTCCGAGGACCTCAGGCGGAGCGTCGGAACGTCGACCTCGGCGCCGTCCATCGATATGGCCCCGGTCGCCGAGACCGAGCACTTCATCAGTTCCTGCGTGCGCACGACGCGCGCCTTCTCGCGGTCCGGCAGGGTCAGCAAAAAACCCTTGTTGACGTTGAATCCGGCGATCACTATGAAAAAGATTATCAGCAGGAACGAAAGGTCGTTGAGGGACCCCGAGTTCGAGGGATCGTCGGGCTCCCGCCTTTTGCGGATGCGGATCATCGCGCTTCTTCCCCCCGTTCCTGCGTCTTGAGAATCGCCGAAACCATGTCGCTGACGGCCTTCGTAACCTCGGCGGCGAAGGTATCGACGCGCTGGACGAGCAGGTTGTACGAGATGAGCGCGACGATCGCTATGCTGAGGCCGAACACCGTGGTGATGAGGGCCTCGTAGATGCCGTTCGCGACGAGCTGGGCGTTTACCTCCGTCGCGCTCGCGATGGACTTGAACGCGCCGATCATGCCGGAGACCGTTCCGAGGAATCCCGTGAGCGGTGAAAGCGAGGCGAGGGCGGTAAGGTAGTTGAAGCCGTTCTCGCATCTCCTGATCCGCTCCTGGGCCTCGGCCTCCGCCGCCTTTTCCATCCGCGTCTCGCCGCGGTCGGCGCTTTGGGCCACGGCCAGGAGGATCGAGGCGGAGGTGTTCTTGCGGGGCTGGGCCGCGAGTTCCGCGACGGCCTCGGGGAGGCGGCCGCGCTCAATGAGGTCTATGACGTGGTTCTTGAGGTCGGCCACGCGCATGTTGTGCCAGTAGAGGTAGATTACCCGCTCGATCGCGAGGGCGATCGTCGCGACCGAGAACGCGAGAAGGGGCCACATGAAAACGCCGCCAAGCTCGAACAGTCCCAAAACGCTCCATTCATTTTCCATTCTGCTTTCTCTCCATCATGTAAATATAGTAGAACATCCGTCCCGTTTCTTCCCAGTCGCGCCACAGCGTTCCGGAGTCCCGAACCTCGCGGAGCTCGGCGGGCAACTCGCGTTCGCTGTAGAGCGTGTCCCAGCGAAGCCCTTCGCCCTTCCGGTACCGGGATCCGCCTTCCGTCTCCCCGTCGGCGGGCTTGGCGCCTTCCGCGTACCCGTACACCTCGGGAAAGAGGACCATGCCCGCGGCGTGGCGGAAGGAGGCGTGACGGTGGTCGCGTTCCTCCGTGTCATAGAGCGCGAATTCGCGCCCTTCGAGGCGCGTTCTCAGGAAGTCGCACGCGGACCGGATTCGGAGCACCCGGCGGTCGAGCAGGTCCCGCGCGTCGTTGCCGCGAAGGAGCGCGTCGCGATACCGGATGGTCGCCTTCGACGCTCTGGCCAGCAGTACCGGCTCCGTCACGCGCACGGACCATCCGGCGCCCTCCTTTTTCGCGACGATCCGGCCCTCGCAGGGGATCACGGCCTCCGTCCATCCGTCGTGCCAGTTGTCGAACCATGCGAGATCCTCGACGAGGATTACCGTCTCGCCGTCGGTTTCCCCGCGTTCCGCGACGCCGGTAAACGCGATCTTCGAGCCGGCGTCGAGGGCGAGCGTGACCGAATCCCCGGAACGTTTCAGGGACTGCCAGGAAACCGCGTCGGGCGGCGGCGGGCTTGCGCAGCCGGAGGCCGCGAGCGAAAGCGCCGTCGCCGCGAGCGCCAGTATGACCGCCGGTACGGCCCGCTTTTCCGGGCGAAGGGCGTCGATGCCAGATTGTGCCGTCATGTTCATTGTTTCCTCCCCGTACCCTAATAGCTGACCTTGTACCCGACCGAGATGACGGGTATGCCGATATTGAAATCGGCCGAGGCGCCGTCGGCGATCTCCTCTCCGGTGTACTCGTCGTACGTCGTCCCCCCCTTCGGCTTGTAGAGGTTCACCAGGATGTCCTCGGCGCCGATGTAGTACTCCCAGCGAACCTTCGAGTTCTTGTAGTAGTTCGAATAGGATATCCTCAGGTCGATCGGGCAGGAGATGTCGGTCCTGAGTGTGTCGCTGTAGAACGAGGTGCTCCGGTACCGCTCGATGATCTGCCCGTCATAGATGACCGGATACATCTCCGGATCCCCGAGCCGGCGGCGGGGCATGCCCGTGGCGAGCGTTCCCATGAGGCTGACCGTCCAGCCGGGGGCCGGCCGGTAGTTGAGCACCAGGTTGAGGGTATGAAATCGGTGAAAGCTCGGGTAGTACCACTCGTCGAGGGGATCCCCGTGCGCCGTCTGGTTTTCGTTGAGGGTGGGCGCGGTCGGGTTCTTGTACCGTGCGTAGACGAAGGAATACGAAAGGTATCCGTCGAGGTAGCGGCCGGTTTTCTTTCTGAGCATCAGGTCGAAGCCCGCGATGTGGCCCATTCCGTCGTCCTTCACGTCAATGTCGTATTCCCCGAGCGTCTCGTTCGGGAACATCGTTATGTAGAGGCGGTTCAGGTAGTACTTGTAGTATGCCTCGAGCCGGAAGGACCAGTCGTCCGGGAAGGAGGCCTCGACGCCCGCTACCTGGAAGAGGGCCCTGTCGGGCGTGATGCCGAAGTCCCTGATCTCGTACCTGTCCTCCGCGGCGAGAAGGTGGGTGGGAAACATGGAAAAGAGTCCCGAACCCGCGGAGAACGTCAGCCGCTCGAGGTTCCCCGAGTTTACGATCGGCGTCCAGTTCACGGAGGCCCTCGGGCTCACGACGGGATACGTGTTGATGTCGAAGGCGTCGTTCCAGAGGTAGTAGTGCTCGACGCGGGCGCCGATTTCCCCCGAGAGGGAACTGTTTTCGCCGCCGAACGACCACAGGGCGTACGCGGAGGAATTGAGCACGCGGTTG
>LVBL01000082.1:9128-10648 GCA_001604405.1 Spirochaetales bacterium Spiro_10 | reverse complement strand
CCCGAGTAGACCGCCGACCAGATGCAGAAGATGACGGAATAGGTGATGACCGCCGAAATCATGTTGACGACGTACGACACGCGGTACGCGAGGGTCTCCTGTATGGCGAGCGCGGTGTGCCGCCAGTATTTCCGCGCGTTCATGCGTTCGCCCTTTCGCCTGCCGGCGTTTTCGCGTCGGCCGACGGTTTTGCGTCGGACAGTTCCAGCTTGCCCTCGTACACGTTTTTTATCACGCGCTCGATGTTCGGCTCGTCGATGCGGAAGTCGATCACCTCCCCCGAGGCGATGGCGAGCGAGATGACGTCCTTCGCGGACAGGGCGAAACGGTCGAATTCGATCGATATCTCCCGTTCGCCCGAGGCGACAATCTCCAGGTCCCGCTGTTTCCCGAGTTTGCGCGCGAAATCCGCGACGTCGGAATCGAGCCTGATGTGCATCGTGCGCGAGCGCACGCAGCGGTCGAGGAGATCCTGCAGGGCGCCGTCGTAGATGATCGTTCCGCGGTCTATGACGACGAGCCGCTTGCAGACGTCCTTGATGTCGTCGAGATCGTGGGAGGTCAGGAGTATCGTCACGCCGCGTTCCCGGTTGACCATCGAGAGGAACTCGCGGATGCGCTCCCGGACCGCGATGTCGAGCCCTATCGTCGGCTCGTCGAGGAAGACGACCGCCGGGTCGTGGAGAAACGAGAGCGCGAGGTCGGCCCTCATCCGCTGGCCGAGCGAGAGCTTTCGCGCGGAAGAGCCCATGAACTCCGCGAGACCGAGCATCTCGGTGAGATACGCGAGGTTGTCCTCGTAGCGGCGTTTCGGGATGGCGTAGATGTCGCGTAGGAGGGTGAAGGACTCTGCCACCGGGATGTCCCACCACAACTGCGTGCGCTGGCCGAAGACCACGCCCATTCGCTTGGTGTTTTCCATCCGATCCCGGTACGGGTCCATCCCGTTGACGCGCACCGACCCCGAGCTCGGCATCAGTATACCGGTGAGCATCTTGATGGTGGTCGATTTGCCCGCCCCGTTCGGCCCGACGTAGGCCACCGTCTCCCCTGGGTTTATGGAAAGATTGACGTCGCGTACCGCTCCGATCTCGCGAAAGACCGGCTTGAATACGTGCTTGACCGCTCCCGCGAGTCCCGGCTCTTTTACCGCGCTCTGGTAGGTCTTGCACAGCCCCATTGCCTCGATTATTGCCATGGCGTGACTATAGCAACCTTGTGGTTGTATGGGAAGCCTCTTGCTGTATAAATATACAAAAAAACGGTGTTAGCCGGGGTTGTAGTGTATAATTATGCAACTATTGTTACGTGAGGTAGGCGAAAAATCTCCATTTTTACCTCATCTTGACCCCCATCCCCCTCTTCCGCTATAGTGACCGAGCATTTCCATCAGTCAGTCATCCCGTTTTTCGCCGGGAATGCGCCCGGGCCTATAGCTCAGTTGGTTAGAGCTGCGGACTCATAATCCGTCGGTCCCTGGTTCAAGTCCAGGTGGGCCCAAAATAAAAGCCGTCCTTCGG
>LVBL01000082.1:0-8988 GCA_001604405.1 Spirochaetales bacterium Spiro_10 | reverse complement strand
CCGACGCGGCCCGGAAATCCGAGGCACGAGGCCGAGGATTGAAGGGCAAGTCCAGGTGGGCCCACTAAAAAACCGCCTTACCCCTACGGGGTGGGGCGGTTTTTTATTTGAGGGGCCCACCTGGACTTGAACCGGAGCTCCGGCGCGACCGAAAGGGAGCGCGAACCTGCATGGATGCAGGTTCAGGAGCGGAGGCGGCCCGAAAGGAGCGCACACGAGGTGCGCGAATGAAGGGCAAGTCCACGTTGGCCCAAACTCGCAACCTGCCGCGGCTGATGCTACTGAATTGTTGTGTTTGAGTTTCTATAACATGAAAACCGGTTCTAAAATATCCTTTTAACATACCTACCATCGAATTACTTAATCCGGAATAAGGAAAAGCTCTTGTGCGTAAGTTGTGTGAGGCAACCAACGAGGGTCACATAGAGGTAAGTTTTTCTTTACAATGAGATTATACCGCGTTTACAATGAGGTATTGGCGTTTAGCTCAATAAAAAGTACCGGTTAGTATTAAAACAATTGCCTTCCACAAAAGAAACCGTACCTACCTTTCACGAATGGAGACTCACCATGAAAAAAGTATCCGTAGCGCTGTGCGCGCTTCTTGCGGCACTGGCCGTACTTGCGGGGACTGGTTGTTCTAACACGGGAGGCGGCCCCGTCGTTGAAAATGATAGCAGCCTTACCATCGCCGTCACAGATCAGGTATCGCGAAGCATCCTGCCGAATATATCCATGGACCCGGCAAGCTATCGCATCGTCGGGACCGGGCCAAAGGGCGCGACCTTCGAGCAAACCACCAACGGGGCGAATGTTACTATCCCCGGGCTCGCCTTCGGCGAATGGACGGTGGTCGTAACCGCCCGTAACGCGGATGGTACTCCTATCGGACAGGGAAGCGGCACGGTTGTTGTCTCCACCAATCGTACGTCCTATATCATGATTACCGTGCGACCCTTCGACGGGTTCGGAACGCTCGAGCTCGGTGTCACTTGGCCCGCCGATCAGGTGCAAGAAGCCGCCATCGAGTCGACCCTTACCCCGTACAGTGGAAGCAGCCGGACCCTTGCGTTCACCGTCAACGGTGCGGCGGGAACCGCCTCTTTCAGCGCGAACGACGTCGCCGCCGGCTACCATACCCTCGTTCTCAAGCTTCTTGACAACGACTTCCTCGCCATGGGCGCGGTCGAAGTCGTGCGTATCGTAGCCGACCAGACGACGAGCGGAACGATCGTGTTCGAGAACGTCAACTCGGGACGGGGCAGCATTGAAGTGGGCATTACTCCCGACATGCGCGACCCGCTTGACGTGAGTATAACCGGAGCGGAAGAGGCGAAACCGAAGAATCAGAGCCAGTCCCTTCATGCCTCGGTGAGCAACTACGCCGGGAACATCACCTACGTGTGGTACGTCAACGCCACGGCGGTCGCGACGGGGCAGGACTTCACCTTCGATTCGAGCTGGGACGAGGGCTATTACCGTATCGACGTGACGGCCTTTACCACGGACGGTACCCGCGCGGGCAGTTCGTCCGCTACTGTTACGGTATCCGAGGCGGTGATCGGCACGAACGCGACGCTGACATCTCTTACCGTAAACAACGGGACGCTTACCCCCGTTTTCGATTCTACTACGACCGCCTATGCGGTCACCGTTCCCAACACCACGACGAGCATCACGGTAACGGGTGTCGCTTCTGATCCCGAGGCCACGATAAGCGCGAACAACGGCGTCGCACAAACCCTTTCGACCGGAGCAAACGCGATCACCCTGACGGTAACCGCCGTAGATGGCGTAACGTCTCTCGCATATATCGTAACTGTGACGCGCGAAGAGGCTCCCCCGACGGGGACCTTTACCACGGTGTGGCAGACGTCAAACCCCGGAGAATCCGCGAGTAATCAGATATGCCTTCCTCTTGAAGATCAGGGTGTATATAACTTCACCGTAGATTGGGGTGATGGTACGAGCAATGTGATTACTGTTTGGAACGCCCCCGAGACGACTCATACCTATGCGGCCGCTGGACAGTATGAAGTGAAGATTACTGGGGTGATTAAGGGTTTTTCGTTCGGAACACGTTCGTGGGATTCTTATCCTTTGTATTACGGCGATTCCCCAAAGCTCCTAGAAATCAAGGAATGGGGGCCGATAAACCTCGGGAACAGAGGTGGTTACTTTTATCTTTGCTCCAACATGACAATTAACGCTACTGATAAGCTAAATTTAGATGGAACAACTAATTTCACATACTTTTTCTTGGGTTGTACTAAGTTAACAAATGTTCCCGGCATAAGCAACTGGGATGTCTCTAAAGTGACAATTATGTTTGGTATGTTCGCAGGGGCTTCCGCTTTCAATCAGGATATTGGCAACTGGGATGTCTCAAATGTTACGAATATGCAGCAGATGTTCTTAAGTGCAATCTCATTCAATCAGGACATTGGCAGCTGGGATGTCTCGAAAGTGACGAATATGGAGAGAATGTTCATCGGTGCATCTTCCTTCAACCAGTACATCGGCAAATGGAATGTCTCAAATGTGACTGATATGAGTAACATGTTCTCAGAAGCAAAATTATTTAATCAGGACATCGGTAATTGGGATGTCTCGAAAGTGACAATTATGGAGAGAATGTTCTGCGAAGCAACTAATTTCAATCAGAATATTGGTGACTGGGATGTCTCTAGTGTGACTGATATGAGTTACATGTTCAGTGATGCATCTGTCTTCAATCAAAACATCGGCAATTGGGATGTCTCGAATGTGACGAATATGGCGTATATGTTTAAGAAGGCAACCGAGTTCAATGGTGACATAGACAACTGGGATGTCTCAAATGTGACTGATATGAGTAACATGTTCTCAGAAGCAAAATTATTTAATCAGGACATCGATAATTGGGATGTCTCGAATGTGACGAACATGCAGAAGATGTTCTATTATGCAAGCTCATTTAACCAGGACATTGGAAGCTGGGATGTCTCAAATGTGATGATTATGCAGTATATGTTTCAGAATGCAACTGCGTTCAATGCTGATATCGGAAATTGGGAATTCCCGAAAGTAATATGGTTGGCTGGGTTGTTCGCTGGTGCAAAATCGTTTAATCAGGATATTGGAAAATGGGATGTCTCGAATGTGACGGATATGCGGTCTATGTTTTACAGTGCAAGCTCTTTCAATCAGGACATCGGCGACTGGGATGTCTCGAATGTGACGAATATGAGCGGTATGTTCGAAGGTTCAACTTCCTTCAACCGGGATATCGGCAAATGGGATGTCTCGAATGTGACGGATATGCAGAGTATGTTCCGTGGTTCAACTTCCTTCAACCAGGACATCGGTAAATGGGATGTCTCGAAAGTGACACTTATGCAGCAGATGTTCGAAGGTTCAACCGCTTTCAATGGCGACATTGATAACTGGGATGTCTCGAGTGTTACGAATATGAAAATGATGTTCTCTAATGCAAGTTCCTTCAATCAGGATATCGGAAACTGGGATGTTTCGAAAGTGGCGATTATGGATCAGATGTTCTTCTGTGCAACCGCCTTCAATGGTGATATTGATAACTGGGAGGTCTCGAGTGTTACGACTATGCAGTTAATGTTCTCCGATGCAAGTTCCTTCAACCAAGACATCGGCAACTGGGATGTCTCGAATGTGACGTTTATGCAGCAGATGTTCGATGGTGCAACTGCCTTCAATACTAGCATTGATAACTGGGATGTCTCGAGTGTTACGAATATGCAAATGATGTTCTCCGGAGCAAGTTCCTTCAACCAAGACATCGGCAACTGGGATGTCTCGAATGTTACGAATATGCAAATGATGTTCTGTGGTTCAACTTCCTTCAACCGGGACATCGGCAAATGGGATGTCTCAAGCGTGACTAATATGTATTGTATGTTCTATCAAGCGACCTCTTTTAATCAGGACATCGGCAATTGGGATGTATCGAAAGTAACGACTATGTTCCAGATGTTCCGTCAAGCAACCTCGTTCAATCAAGATATTGGAAATTGGGATGTCTCAAATGTGACAGATATGGGTTATATGTTTCAAAATTCAAATCTCAATACAGCGAACTACAGCACCATGTTGATAGGTTGGAGCAATTTGCCATCGCTTCAACGAAATGTAGAACTTGGTGCATACCAAAAGCAATATTTATCTGCCGCCTCAGCAGCCCGACAGAAACTAATCAGCGATTATGGCTGGACCATTTATGACGGAGGACTAGCCCAATAACCAACACGGGTATGAACTGCCCGGCATAGGATGTAATTCCCCGTTATGGTTCATCCATAACGGGGCTCTTTGATAAACATATTTATGGAGGACCATATGAAAAAAGTATTTCGGCCATTAGTTGCTATTCTTGCCGCATTGGCTGTCTTTGCGGGAATCGGTTGTTCTAACACGGGAGGCGGACCCGTCGTTGAAAATGATAGCAGCCTTACCATCGCCGTCACCGATCAGGTGTCGCGAAGCATCCTGCCGAATATATCCATGGACCCGGCAAGCTATCGCATCGTCGGGACCGGGCCAAAGGGCGCGACCTTCGAGCAAACCACCAACGGGGCGAATGTTACTATCCCTGGGCTCGCCTTCGGCGAATGGACGGTGGTCGTAACCGCCCGTAACGCGGATGGTACTCCTATCGGACAGGGAAGCGGCACGGTTGTTGTCTCCACCAATCGTACGTCCTATATCATGATTACCGTGCGGCCCTTCGACGGGTTCGGAACGCTCGAGCTTGGTGTCACCTGGCCCGTGGATCAGGTGCAAGAGGCCGCCATCGAGTCGACCCTTACCCCGTACAGCGGAAGTAGCCGGACCCTTGCGTTCACTGTCAACGGTGCGGCGGGAACCGCTTCTTTCAGCGCGAACGACGTCGCCGCCGGGTATCATACCCTTGTTCTCAAGCTTCTTGACAACGACTTCCTCGCCATGGGTGCGGTTGAGGTCGTGCGTATCGTAGCCGACCAGACGACGAGCGGAACGATCGTGTTCGAGAACGTCAACTCGGGACGGGGTAGCATTGAAGTGGGCATTACTCCCGACATGCGCGACCCGCTTGACGTGAGTATAACCGGAGCGGAACAGGCGAAACCGAAGAATCAGAGCCAGTCCCTCCATGCCTCGGTGAGCAACTATGCCGGGAACATCACCTACGTGTGGTATGTGAACGCCACCGCGGTCGCGACGGGGCAGGACTTCACCTTCGATTCGAGCTGGGACGAGGGCTATTACCGTATCGACGTGACGGCCTTTACCACCGACGGTACCCGTGCGGGCAGTTCGTCCGCTACTGTTACGGTATCCGAGGCGGTGATCGGGACGAATGCGACGCTTACGTCTCTTACCGTAAACAACGGGACGCTTACCCCCGTTTTCGATTCTACTACGACCGCCTATGCGGTCACGGTTCCCAACACCACGACGAGCATCACGGTAACGGGTGTCGCTTCTGATCCCGAGGCCACGATAAGCGCGAACAATGGCGTCGCACAAACCCTTTCGACCGGAGCAAACGCGATCACCCTGACGGTAACCGCCGCTGATGGCGTTACTACTCTCGCATACACCGTGACTGTAACGCGCGAAGAAGCTCCCCCGACGGGCACCTTCACTACGGTGTGGAAGACGTCAAACCTTGGAGAATCCGCGAGCAACCAGATATGCCTTCCTCTGGAAAACCAGGGTGTCTACAACTTCACCGTAGATTGGGGCGACGGTACGAACAATGTCATTACTACGTGGAATGCTCCCGAGGCGACCCACACCTATGCGACTGCGGGTCAGTATGAAGTGAAGATTACTGGGGTTATTAAGGGGTTTTCGTTTGGCACACGTAATAGTGGTTATGCTGGTATTCCTGGAGATTCAAAGAAACTTCTGGAAATCAAGGAATGGGGTCCATTAAGACTCGGGAATCGGGGTGGATACTTTTCCATATGCTCCAATATGATCATCAGTGCTACTGATAAGTTAAACTTGGAGGGAATCAATAATTTTACATCCTTTTTTTTGCGATGCTCTGCACTAATAAATATCCCAGGGATTGAGTATTGGGATGTTTCGAAGGTAACGAATATGGGCAGCATGTTTCAAGAAGCAACATTATTCAATCAAGACATCAACAATTGGAATGTTTCTAATGTTACGAATATGAGCGGTATGTTCGCCGGAGCAACATCTTTTAATAAAGATATTGGCAATTGGGATGTTTCAAATGTAAGTGCTATGATCGAAATGTTTGCCGGAGCAACATCGTTCAATCAGAATATAGGTAACTGGGACGTCTCAAATGTGACACTAATGGTGAGCATGTTCAATACTGCTAGTGCCTTTAATCAAGACATCGGTAAATGGGATGTTTCGAATGTGACAACAATGTATGGTATGTTTATTAACGCCAGCACATTCAACCAGGAAATTGGCAAATGGGATGTCTCTAAAGTGACAAATATGGAAATGATGTTTTACAAAGCCGTTGCCTTCAATCAGGACATCGGACAGTGGGATGTCTCAAATGTAACGAGTATGAGATTGATGTTCTTTGAAGCAAAATCATTCAATCAAGATATTGGTGATTGGAATGTATCAAAAGTAATAAATATGCAAAGTATGTTTAATAAATCAACTGCTTTTGACGGGGCTATTGGCAACTGGGATGTATCAAGTGTAACAGATATGGCCTTAATGTTTGGGGAAGCAACGTCATTTAACCAAGAAATTGGTAACTGGAATGTCTCTAAAGTGACAAGTATAATGGCGATGTTCGATAAAGCAACATCTTTTAATAAAGATATTGGGAAGTGGGATGTCTCTAAGGTGACAAATATGAGTAATATGTTCTCCAGTGCAGCCGCTTTCAATCAGAATATTGGTAATTGGAATGTCTCGAATGTGACAAGTATGAGTATGATGTTCTCTAGTGCAACCGCCTTCAATCAGAATATTGGTAATTGGGATGTCTCTAAGGTGATAATTATGAATGGTATGCTCAATAATACAAATCTCAGCACTACTAACTACAGTGACATCTTGATTGGATGGAGCAATTTGCCTTCACTTCAACGAAACGTGTTACTTCACGCAAAACCTACCAAGTACTCCACAATAGCCTCAGCAGCACGACAGAAATTGATCAGTGATTATGGTTGGACCATTTATGACGGAGGGCTAACCCAATAACCAACGGGCAGAAACTGCCTGGCACCGGATGATATTCCCCGTTATGGCTCAACTATAACGGTTATCTTTGATATTAAATTTCTATGGAGGATCCTATGAGAAAAGTATTTATTTCGTTATGCGTCATTTTTACCGCATTCTTCATCATTGCGGGGGCTGGTTGTTCAAACACGGGAGGCGGCCCCATCATTGAAAATGATAGCAGCCTTACCATCGCTGTCACCGATCAGGTGTCGCGAAGCATCCTGCCGAACATCTCCATGGACCCGGCAAGCTATCGCATCGTCGGGACCGGGCCGAAGGGCGCGACCTTCGAGCAAACCACCAACGGAGCGAATGTTACTATCCCCGGGCTCGCCTTCGGAGAATGGACGGTGGTTGTAACCGCCCGAAACGCGGATGGTACTCCTATCGGACAGGGAAGCGGCACGGTTGTCGTCTCCACCAATCGTACGTCCTATATCATGATTACCGTGCGACCCTTCGACGGCTTCGGAACGCTCGAGCTCGGTGTCACCTGGCCCGCGGATCAGGTACAAGAAGCCGCCATCGAGTCGACCCTTGCCCCGTACAGCGGAAGCAGTCGGACCCTCGCGTTCACCGTCAACGGTGCGGCGGGAACCGCCTCTTTCAGCGCGAACGACGTCGCCGCCGGATACCATACCCTCGTTCTCAAGCTTCTTGATAACGACTTCCTCGCCATGGGCGCGGTCGAGGTCGTGCGTATCGTAGCCGACCAGACGACGAGCGGAACGATCGTGTTCGAGAATGTCAACTCGGGACGGGGCAGCATTGAAGTGGGCATTACGCCCGACATGCGCGACCCGCTCGACGTGAGCATAACCGGAGCGGAAGAGGCGAAACCGAAGAATCAGAGCCAGTCCCTCCATGCATCGGTAAGTAACTACGCCGGTAACATCACCTACGTGTGGTATGTGAACGCCACCGCGGTCGCGACGGGGCAGGACTTCACCTTCGATTCGAGCTGGGACGAGGGCTACTACCGTATCGACGTGACGGCGTTCAGCACGGATGGGATGAGAGCAGGTAGTGTAACGACGAATGTGCAGTTAACGGAATAGATTACTTATTACTTCTACCTAATCAAATGGAATAGGAAGCTAATTTTTTGGTTTCCTATTCCTGAATTCTCGGTCTTTCATCGCGGCTTTATTTTCTGGTTTTGTTGTATAAAAGTCTTTCCGTTATGAGAACACAACTGTGCCACGAAGTGTGCCATGGCCCCTCTCGGAAACTTCCTGACCTCTCCTGTCCCTTGTTGACCGTTACGTTTTTATGGATTATCCTGCATTTAGTATCTCAAAGAGCCGTTTTTGTGTGCTCATAATCCGTCGGTCCCTGGTTCAAGTCCAGGTGGGCCCACTAAAAAACCGCCTTACCCCTACGGGGTGGGCGGTTTTTTATTTGGAGGCCTACCTGGACTTGAACCGGAGCTCCGGCGCGACCAGAAGGGAGCGCGAACCTGCATGGATGCAGGTTCAGGAGCGAAGGCGGCCCGAAAGGAGCGCACACGAAGTGCGCGACTGGAGGGCAAGTCCAGGTGGGCCCAGTAAGAAAGGCGATCTGCCCTAGTGGTAGATCGCCTTTCTTATTTGACGCATCGATGGACTTGAACCGGAGCGAGCGCCGACCAACGGGAGGATGAACGCCTATGAATGCCCGGTTCGCCGAAGGAGAACACGCTCAATGAATTTCCTGTAGGCAAACGGCCCGAAGGGACGTATGGCACCGTAAGGTCTCCGACGCGGCCCGGAAATCCGA
>LVBL01000017.1 GCA_001604405.1 Spirochaetales bacterium Spiro_10 | reverse complement strand
CTCGCCACCTTCCGCCTCGACCCGCTCGTCCCCGCGACCCTCCGCTCGCGCCTGCCGTGCAGGACCGTCTTCGAGTCGGGAACCTCCACGCCGGGCGCCGCTCGCTTCGCGCGCCGGCTCGGCTTTGACGGGATACTGATAGGGGAGGCCGCCGCCCGCGATCCCGGATCGGCCGGCGGACTCGTGTCCGCCTTTCTCGGCTCGCGTCCCGACTGGGTCGGGCAGTTCTGGAGGGAGATCGCCCGGCGCGCCGCCGCGCGACGGGCAACCGCCGGGAGCCAGGGCGCGTTTCGGCCGCTCGTGAAGGTGTGCGGGATCACGAACGTCGAGGACGCCATGACGGCCGCTTCCCTCGGCGCGGACCTGCTCGGCTTCGTCTTCGCGGACAGTCCGCGCGAGACCGACGGGGCCACCGTGCGCGCGATAGCCTCGGCACTCGGCTCGCTGCCGGTTCGACCCCTGCTCGTCGGCGTCATCGTCGACGCCTCGGGCGAACGGGCCAGGGCCGCCTACGCGCTCGCCCTCGACGGCGTGCTCGACGCGGTGCAGTACCACGGCGAGGACGCGCTCGGCGACTTCGCGAAAATCGACGAGGCGGGCGGGAGCTACGGCATCGGCCGCTACGCTGTCGTCAGGCTCGGTTCCGAGGACGACCTCGCGAGGATCGGCGAGCTCGCGGCGAACGGCGAGCCGCGCGTTCTCGTCGACGCCCGCGTGGCGGGAATAGCCGGCGGCACCGGCTCGACGATTCCCAAAAGCCTCGTGAGGAAACTCTCGGAGCGCGGGGTTCTCTGGATCGCCGGCGGAATCAACCCGGCGAACGTACGCGGCTATATCGACGAGTTCGCGCCCGAGCTGATCGACGCCTCGAGCGGACTCGAGTCCGCGCCGGGGAAGAAGGATCACGTCGCGATGAAGGCCTTTTTCAGGGAGATGGAACGATGACGAACGGGAGACGAACCTCATGAGCGAAAACGGATATTTCAGCCGCTTCGGCGGAAGGTACGTGGCGGAGATACTGAGGCGTCCCCTCGAGGAGCTCGAGACCGCCTTTGCCGGGGCCATGGCGGACCCCGCGTTCGTCGCGGAGCTTGAGGAGCTCAGGGCGGATTTCATAGGCCGGCCGACCCCGTTCCTCTACGCGGAGAACGCCACGCGGGAAACGGGCGGCGCGCGGATCTACGTGAAGATGGAAGGCCTCGCGCATACCGGGGCGCACAAGATAAACAACGCGATCGGGCAGGCCCTGCTCGCGCGCCGGATGGGAAAGAAGCGCGTCATAGCAGAGACGGGCGCCGGACAGCACGGTCTCGCCACCGCCTCGGCCTGCGCGAAGCTCGGCCTCGAGTGCGTCGTCTACATGGGCGAGGTGGACGTGCGCCGGCAGCAGCCGAACGTGGCCTCCATGGAGCTCTACGGCGCCCGCGTCGTCGCGGTGACCTCGGGTTCGCGCGTGCTCAAGGACGCCATCAACGAGGCGATGCGCGACTGGGCCTCGAGCTTCGCGGACACCCATTACCTCATCGGCTCCGCGCTCGGCCCCGCGCCGTTCCCGGACATCGTCCGGACCTTCCAGTCCGTCATCGGCACGGAGACGGCCGAGCAGATCCGCGCGCGCGGCCTTGACGTCGAGGCCCTCGTGGCCTGCGTGGGAGGGGGGTCGAACGCGATCGGCTTCTTCTCGCCGTTCACGACGCTCTCCTCGCCGCGCCTCATAGGCGCCGAGGCCGGCGGCGTCGGGCCCGGGGTCGGCGAGAACGCCGTGCGCATGACCGGGACCGCCGCGAGCGACGGCATATTGCAGGGCTACAAGAGCCGGTTTCTCGTCGACGCGGACGGACAGGTCGCGGAGACCCGGTCGATCTCGGCGGGTCTCGACTATCCGGGCATAGGCCCGGAGCTCGCCGCCCTCGGCGAGTCGGGACGCATCGAGTTCACCTCCGTGCCGGACGCCGCCGCGCTCGAGGCGCTCGCGTTTTTCGCGCGGACCGAAGGCGTGCTCTTCGCGCTCGAGAGCGCGCACGCCGGCGCGGCGGCGCTCGAGGTCGCGCGGCGCGCGCCGAAGGACAAGGCCGTCATCGTCAACATGTCAGGACGCGGCGACAAGGACATCTTCATAACCTCCCCGGTATTCAGGCCGGAGGAATGGCGCCGGTTTCTCAGGGCGGAGCTCGAGCGGCTCGAGTCCGGCGTCGACATTCACGTATTCGGGGGGTCGCGATGAACGCGCAGACGAACGGGCCCGCGCGGGCCGATATCAGGGTTATGGCGCATCTTGTCGCGGGATATACCACCGACGACGTGGCGTTCGCCGCCGCCGAGGGTCTGGCCGCCGGCGGCGTCTCGTACTTCGAGATCCAGCTTCCCTTCAGCGACCCGAGCGCGGACGGGCCCGCGATTCAGACCGCGTGCGCGCGGTCGCTCGAACGGGGGTTCCGCGTGTCCGGCGGCTTCGCGTTCGCGAGCCGCCTCAGGGCCGCCTTTCCCGAAATCCCGGTGTTCCTGATGAGCTACGCGAATCTCCTGTGGAAACCGGGCATACGCGACTTTGTCGCCCGGGCGGCCGACGCGGGAGTCGCTGGACTCATCGTCCCCGACCTGCCCTTCGACTCCGACGAGGGCCTGCGGGCCGAATGCGAAGCCCGGTCCCTCGTATCGGTTCCCGTCGCGGCGCCCTCCATGTCCCCCGGACGCATCGCCCTGCTTTCGGGACGCGGTTTCCCGTATGTCTACGCCGCCCTGCGCGCGGGGATAACCGGGAAGGCGACCGTGATAGACGACGACACGCTCGCCTTCCTGCGGAGCCTCGGGGCGCCTGAAACGCCCGTATTGGGGGGCTTCGGGATTCGTACCGGCGAACAGTCGGGGGCATTGGCCCCGCACGTGCACGCCGTCGTGGCGGGTTCCGTGTTCGTCACCCTCATCGCGGAGAGCGCGGCCGACGGTCCTGACGCGGTCCGGCTGGCGGTCGAAAAAAAGGCCCGCGAGCTTGCCGGTTCCGGTACGGGAGGACGGTCCCAGGGCCCCGAACGGCGAGTATGAATTTGCAATCCGGGGGTTTATGGGACTATAATCGTAGGTAACCATAAACATGGGCTCCGGAAGCCCCCGGGAACGCGATGAGAACCATTACGAAACTGCTGTTCATCCTGTATTGCGCCATGCTGGCGGGCATGGTGAGTATCGGCGCGCTCTCGTTTGCGCACGGAAACGTCGCGAGAGGAGTCTGCCTGGTCGCGGATCGGCCGCTCATTCGCGTGTGCGCGCTCATAGCCCTTCCGGCCATAACCCTCGTCATGACCCTGGTGGCTTTTATCGGAATGAGAAGGACGAACGTGCGCGCGACCCTCCATTACGGCCTGTCGCAGCTGTACCAATACGTCTTTCACGGGCTTTCGACCGGTCTCATGGTCCTTGACTCGCACGGGCGGGTCAGGTACATCAATCCCGCCTGTTGCCGCCTGCTCGGATGGGAGAGCGGCTCCCCGCCGCAGCTCGTCCACTACGGAGAACTCGTGGACCCCCTGCTCGTTCCCGTCGCGGAACGCCTCGCCGCCTCGCTCGAGAGCGGCGAGCGTTTTTCCCGGGAATACCGCGTGTTCCTCCCGAGCGGCGTCCGCTGCATCGAGTGCGATTTTTACACGGTCAGGGATGCCCGGCTCGGGCTCGTGAGCATCCTGTCCCTCGAGGACAGGACGCGCGAGGACGAGATCAAGCAGAGGCTTTCCCAGCAGCTCGAGGAGACCCACCGGTATGCCGTCTCGAAGGACAATTTTTTCGCGAACATGAGCCACGAGATACGCACGCCGATCAACGCGATCCTCGGGATGACGTATTTCGCGCGGAACCTCTGCAAGGACCCGAAGTGCCTCGAGTATATCGGCAAGATAGAGAACGCCTCGGAGCTCCTCCTGTCCGTCGTCAACGACATCCTCGACTTTTCCAAGATGCAGGAGCACAAGTTCTCGCTCAACCCCGAAAACTTCAACCTGTTCGACCTCAAGAAGATCATCACGGACCTCTTCGCCCTCAAGGTACAGCAGAAGGGCTTGTCCTTTCTCGTGGAGTTCAACTGCCCCGAGCGTTTTTACGTCTTCGGCGACCAGTTCCGCCTCACCCAGATTTTCATCAACCTCGTCGGAAACGCCATCAAGTTCACCGACAAGGGCTTCGTTTCCGTTTCCCTCAACCACGAGCAGATCGGCCAGGACATCATACTCAGGTGCGCCGTCCGCGACACCGGCTGCGGGCTTTCGGAGGAGGACATGACCAAGCTCTTTACCGACTTCGAGCAGTTCGGCCAGGTTCTCGTAAAGACGCACGAGGGCACGGGGCTGGGGCTTGCCATCTGCAAGCGCCTCGTGGAGCTCATGCACGGGGTGATCTGGGTCGACAGCTCGCCGGGCAAGGGCTCGTCGTTCTATTTCATCGTCGTCATGAAAAAACCCCTCGAGGTCTCGGGAGGCGAGCTGTCCGCGGCCCTCCCCAGCATCCCGAGAAAGACCGGGCGCGTCCTTCTCGTGGAGGACAACGACATCAACAGCGAGATCGCCGAGACGCTTCTTTCGAACGCCGGTTGCGTCGTCGACCGGGCCGTGGACGGACTCGAGGCGGTCGAGCTGTGCCGCTCGCTGCCACCCGATTTTTACGATCTTGTCCTGATGGATATTCACATGCCGCGCATGAACGGGTATGATTCCGCGAGGATCCTGAAAACGGAACTGCGCGTCGCCTGTCCCATCCTGGCCGTGACCGCCACGAGCGAGAACGCCGAGATGCTCGAGAAGAACAGCGACGTCGTCGCGGGTTACATCGTGAAGCCGTACGACCCCGAGGTGTTCCGGGGCCTGTTTGGGCCGGAACGCGGCTGACTGTTTCGGGACCGCGGGGAGGAGCTTTTTACATGGATACATTCACCCTGGTCAGGACCGAGCATCTGAACCACAACGGCAAGCTTTTCGGCGGACAGCTCCTGAAATGGGTGGACGAGTTCGCCTGGCTCGCCGCCGCCCGGGATTTCTGCGGCTCCGTTCTCGTGACGCGGGCGATGGACAACAGCGAATTCAAGTATGCCGTCCCGAACGGGTCCATCCTCCGCTTCCGCGTCGAGCAACGGAGACTGGGCGTGACCTCCGTGCTCTACTCCGTGGACGTCTACGCGGACATGCCGGGTAGCGTCGAGGAACGGCTCATATTCACCAACAACGTGACCTTCGTGGCCGTTGACGAGAACGGGCAGAAAACCCCCTTGAACCGGAATTCCAAGTGCCGGGAGATCCGTTCGGGCGGTCCCTGGCGCCCGAGGGAGTGACGCGAACCATTTGCCCCGGGTGTTGAAATAAGTGTATCATACGGTAGGGCATATAAGTTTTACCTCATGCAAGGAGTGTTTCCGTGAAGATGAAAAGCGTGGTTATCAGGACTACCGACATCCAGAAATCGATCGCCTTCTACGAAAAGGTACTCGGTTTTTCCTTCGACTCGATGATCTCCGCGGCCCCGGGCAAGCAGATCGCCTTCCTGTCCGACAAGAACGGCGGCGGATCCATCGAGCTTTTGTACAACGAGCGCGGAAAATCGATCTCCTGCGGCAGCATATCCCTGACGTTCAGCGTCGACCAGATCGGGGAAACCGAGAAATACCTCGCCGCGAACGGCGTGAGGATCATCTCCCCGCCGCGGACGATCAAGGACGGAAAGAAGATACTGACCGCTGTCGACCCGAACGGGGTGGAGCTCGATTTTATCGAGGAATAGGGTTCGCCTGTCGGGTAATGTTGTTTTTTACCCGAATCTGAGTGTATAGTTCTTTATGGAGGAAATTGATGAAAAACCGAATAATCATTGCGGTCGCTTGCGTCGCCGCCCTCGCCCTCGCTTCCTGTTCGTCCGCCCCGAAGGTAACCCGGGTTTCATCGGATACCCAGACTGACCTGAGCGGGTACTGGAACGACACGGACGTCCGGATCGTATGCGAGACCCTTCTGAAGGACTGCCTGTCGTCGCCGCGCGTCGCCCAGTTCCAGAAAAAGACCGGCAAGGAGCCCGTCATAATCGTCGGTTCCTTCCGCAACCAGAGCGACGAGCATATCGACACCTCCATCATCACCAAAAAGATGGAAACCGCGATCCTGAACAGCGGAAAGGCCGAATTCGTCGCCTCGAGCGGCGAGCGGGGCGAACTTCGCGACGAGCGCCGGGAACAGCAGTCCTGGGCTAGCGAGGAGACCGCCAAGGCGCTCGCCAACGAAACCGGGGCCGACTTCATGATGATCGGGTCCGTGAAGACGATAGTGGACCGCGCGGGCAAGACCTCGACCAGGACGTATTTCGTGTACGCCGAGCTCGTCGATCTCGAGTCGAACCGGAAGATATGGATCGGCGAGAACGATTCCATCAAGAAGGTCATCAAGGCCCCGCTGATCAAGCTTTGACGCGATCGGCCCCGGAGAATACAGGCAAGCGATGAACAAAACGTTTTACGCCGTACTTGCGGCCCTGTGCGTCCTGACGCTCGCGTCCTGCGCAAGCGTCGAGCACAGCAAGGGACCCGACGCCTCGTTCGCCTCGGGCGACTATCAGGCCGCCCTCAAACAGGTGCGCGCCCAGAAGGGGAAGGGGTATCGGGACAAGGACGCGGTTTTGTTCAATCTCGACGTCGGGATGCTTTCGCACTACGCAGGCGACCTGACCGAATCCTCGAAGAGACTGCGGGACGCCGAGCGCGGGATCGAGGCGGCGTTCACCAAGAGCGTGACCCAGGAGGTCTCCTCGTATCTCGTCAACGATTCCACGAAGGAATACCCGGGCGAGGATTACGAGGACATCTACCTGAACGTCTTCAATTCCCTGAATTACTATCGCGCGGGCTCGCTTGACGGGGCCCTCGTCGAGATCAGGCGCATCGACAACAAGCTCAAGTACCTTTCCGCGAAATACGGCGTCGCGACGTCGAACGCTCAGCGCGCGGCCCTGGAGAAGAACCGCGACGTTCCCTACGACGCCGAGGCTCATACCACGAAGTTCGCCAATTCGGCGCTTGCCCGCTACCTCGGCATGCTGTTCTACCGTGCCGACGGGCTGTACGACGACGCGCGCATAGACCGCGACCAGGTCAAGCTCGCGTTCGCCAACCACAAGAACGTATACGGTTTTCCCGTTCCGTCCTCGCTCGACGAGGAACTTTCCGTGCCGCGTGACATGGGACGCATCAACGTCATCGCCTTCAGCGGCAAGGGCCCCGTCAAGACCGAGAAGGTGGACCGGATATTCCTGAAGGGAAACAACTGGGTCAAGATCGCCCTTCCCGTGATGACCAAGCGCCCCTCCGCCGTCGCGCGCGCGGACGTCCTTTTCGACGACGGCAGGCGCTTCGACCTCGAGGTGATCGAGGACATGGCGGCCGTCGCCGCGGAGACGTTCAAGGCGAAGGCCGGGTTCATCTATTTCAAGACGATCGTCCGCTCGATCGCCAAGACGACTACCTCGATGGCCCTGGAAAAATCCGCCAAGAAGACGAAGGATTCCGACGGGGCCTTCCTGCTCGGGCTTTTGAGCCTCGGGACGCAGATTTACGCCGAGGCGAGCGAGCAGGCGGATCTGCGGATATCCCGCTATTTTCCGGGAAAGGCGCACGTGGGCGGGTTTACCGTGGAACCCGGGACGTATTCCTTTACCGTACGGTATTTTAACGGCGCGAATCGCCTTGTCGAGAGCGTGAGGTTCGATTCCGTCGAGGTTCAGCCTGGACGGCTGAGCCTTTCGGAGGCAGTATGCGTAAAATAACCAGGATGCTTTTGCTCGCGACGGTCGTCGCGTTCTGCGTATCGATATCAGGCTGCGCGACCGCGGCGTCCTCGGCCACGGGTTCCGCGAATCAGCCTTCTCCGGGCCCCCGGAAGGGCTCGTCCGACACGGCCGCCAAGGGAGGCTACGATCCCGAGCCCGCGTGGGTCGCGAACCCGAGGGCTTCCTTCCCCGAGGAACGCTACGTCTCCGCCGTCGGGTACGGCGAAAACCGCGAGGCGGCGGAAAAGAGCGCGATGGGCGCTCTCGTCGCCGTGTTCGGGCAGACGATCAAGGGGGAGACCACCGTGAGTTCTCGCTACCTCGAGGCCGTGAAAAGCGGCGCGCTCGAGGTTTCGGAAAGCACGGACGTCGGGCGCGCGGTGACGAGCTCGTACGCGCTCGAGACCGTGGTCGGCGCGGAGATCAAGGGCGTATGGTCCGACCGCTCCTCGACGACCTACGCGGTGGCGGTCATGGACCGGCAAAAGGCCGCCATGCTGTACGCGGACCTCATAGAGACCAACGAGTCGTCCATCCGTTCCCTTACGGCCATACCCGCCGCGGAGCGGAATACCATGGAAGCCTACGCGCGGTACGACCTTGCCGCGGAGATCGCGGAGACGAGCGGACGGTTCCTCAACGTGCTTTCCGTCGTCAGCCCAGGCGCGGCGGCGGCGCGGCGCGGAACGACGACGCGCCCCGAGGACCTTCGCGTCGAGGCGTTGAAGATCGCGCAGAGCATCCCGATCGCCGTGTCCATCAAAAACGACCGCGACGGCCGGATAGCCGCCGCCTTCTCGGCCGTCCTTACCTCCGCGGGCTTCATGACGGGCGGCTCCGGTACCCGCTACTCGCTGACCGGCACGCTCGCGCTTTCCCCGGTCGAACTGCCGGAGAACCCGAATAAATTCTCCCGGTACACCGTTGACGCGACCCTCGCGGACGCGGTGACGGGGAACGCCCTGTTGCCGTACTCCGCGTCCGGCAGGGACGGGCACACGAGCCAGAGCGAGGCCGACAACCGCGCGATACGCGCGGCCGAACGGAAGATCCGATCGGAGTTCGGTACGGCCTTTGCCGGCTTTGTCACGGGACTTGGCGGTAAAAAGTAGAGGACGACAGGCGCCGCGAGGCGCCTTTTTTATCGGATCTTGAAGAACATGCCGAGAACGGCGAGCGTGATAAGCACCTGCATTATCATGTACTTGAGGAGTATCTGCGTGGGCGACCATGCCCGCGTCTTCCGCATGTGGTCGTGCAGGGGAAACCTGATGTTGTGAAGGATGCGGATCTTGAAGAAGCGGAGAAGGGCCACCTTGAGAAGCCCCGTTCCCCCGTTGATCAGGATCATCGTGCTCGTCATGAGCAACAGGAAGGGGTTGCCCGACAGTATCACGCACACCCCGATAAAGAAGCCGAGGGCGCGCGAGCCCGCGTCCCCCATGAGAACCTTGCTCGGGAAGGCGTTGTGCCACAGGTACCCCATCAACACGCCCGTCAGCGCGAATACCAGCACGGCCCATTGGGCGCCGTCCTTCATGTGGGGAACGAGCAGGTACGCGGCTATGTTCTTGTGGCCGAGGACGAAATAAAAGATGATCCCGAGCGAGACGAGCGCTATCATCGCAAGCGTGCCGGAAAGGCCGTCGACGCCGTCGGTGCAGTTCGTCGTGTTGATCGAAACCCAAATCACGATCGTCGAGACGACGAGGAAGACGGCGGGGTGGACGGCGATCACGGAACTTACGAAGGGTATCCAGTAACTCGCCTCGCCGCCGAAGTAGCAGTAGAGCAGGGAGACGGACGCGGCGAGCGAGAGGGCGAGATCCATCGCGCCCTTGCGGTACTCGCCCCAGGAATGCGTCGAGCGGTCGTCGAGATACCCGGTGAGCATGACGAGCCAGGTAAGGAAGAGGACGATCGAGTGGGGAAGGCTGACGGGCGCGAACAGGAAGGAGATGGCGACGAAGATCGAGACGAATACGACTCCGGCCCCGGTGGGCTTGCCGACCGCCGCCTCGGCGTTTACCGAAAACTCCCTGCCGCGGTCTTTGGGGAGAAAGCGGTACACCGCGGGAAGAATGAATACCGTCAGGAAAAAACCCGCGTAGAGGGAGACGATAATCAGTATTGTGTAGGATTGCAGAAGGCGAAACGGTCCGAAATACCGCTGGAGCAATGACGCGAGCAAATACAGCATTATTTATTGTAACGCCAATACCGAGAATTGCACAATCCCCGATTTATAGTCCCTGGAACGAAAGCCAGCGCGACAGCGCCTCCGCCACCGGGCGAATCCAGGGAGGCGCCGTTTCCGCGTAGACCTCCAGGGCATAACCCGCCTTGAGGACGAGCGAAGGCAGAGCCGAAAGCGAACCGGTCAGGATCGAAAGGCCCAGAAGCGCCAGGAGCAAGGCGGAAACCATCCGTACGGCAACGGCCCTTCGTTTGAAAAAGTCGAGCAGGGGTCGCGCTC
This sequence comes from Spirochaetales bacterium Spiro_10, assembly GCA_001604405.1. GTDB lineage: Bacteria > Spirochaetota > Spirochaetia > Treponematales > Treponemataceae > Teretinema. The sequence goes on along the minus strand of LVBL01000017.1, from coordinate 58,392 downwards.
GGTCGAGGAATACCCCGGCCAGCAAAAAGGGCAGGCCGAGGCCCGCCGAGTAGGCCGAAAGGAGCGTGACGGTGCGGGCCGTGTCGCCCGAACGGCTCGCGTAGAGGAGGATCGCCGAGAGGATGGGGCCGACGCAGGGCGTCCATCCGGCGGCGAAGGCCATGCCGAGCAAAACGGGGCGAAGCGACCCGAGAAAGACGCGCCGCCGGCCCTGCCGCGGCACGCCGGATTCGCCCGCGGGAGCCTGCGAGCCGAGGAAAGCCGCGCGCTTTTCGAACCTGAGCGCCGGAAGAAAGTCGAAGGCCATGTTCGCCGCGAGGAGCATGACGAGGAGTCCCGATACCGTCGTAAGCAGCCTTCCGCCCGAGGAGCCGACGAGACGCATTCCGCCGCTCAGAACGATCGCGAGGGACACGAATACGAGCGTGAACCCCGCCACGAAAAGCGCGCTCCTCGCGAGCAGGTACCGGGGCCGTTTGGTCCCCGAGTACAGGGCCGAGGCGGATTCACCCGATATGTACGAGAGGTAAACCGGTATGAGCGGCAGTACGCAGGGACTGAGGAAAGAAAGAAGTCCCGCGAGGAAGGCGGCGGATACGCCGGGCATGACGGAAATCACCGGGACAGCTCCTTGAAGGCGGCTACCAGGGCGGGGTCGTCATACTCGCGGGCGCCGACGGCGCCGGCAATGATGTTTCCCCGCGCGTCCACGACGTAGGTGGTCGGGATTCCCTGCGAGGCGAATTCCGAGCCGAGGGCCCCTGATTCGTCGAGGTATATCGGGAAGGTGTATCCCTCGCGCTTGATAAACGCGCGTACGGTCTTCGCGTCCTCCCCGGTCGATATCGCCACTATCCGGAAGTTTTCCCCGTCCATGGCCTTTTTGAGCCGCTCTATAGACGGCATCTCCTTTCTGCATGGCGGGCACCAGGTCGCCCAGAAATTGAGAAGGGTCACGGAGCCCGACAAGGCGCCAAGCCGCTGGGGCGTTCCGTCAAGCGACGCGAAAGAACGGTCGGGAAGGGGGATGGGTTCGTCGAACACGTGAAAGCCGAGCCGGCGCAGTGTTTCGGCGGGAGATTGCCGTTCCGCCGGGGTACCCGTTTCGCCGCCGTTTTTACCGGCACCTTGTCCTTCCCCTCCGGTCCGGGAGCCGGGCGACTCGGCCCTGCCCGAGAAGCACGAGGATACAAAGGCCATTGCCAACACGAGTAATGCCAGTTTCATGCTCTTCGCGGTTCTTTTCATGCTGCCAGTGTACGCCGTCCGGGTCGTCCGCGTCCGTGATTTTGTCACGGACGCGGGGCGCCTCGGCAGGGGGAGCGGTCAGTGCTTGAAGTGGCGCGCCCCGGTAAAGACCATGGCGATTCCGAGGCGGTTCGCGGCGTCGATCGATTCCTGGTCCCGCATCGAGCCGCCGGGCTGTACGATGGACCTGATACCGTATTTCGACGCCATCTCGACGCAGTCGGCAAAGGGGAAGAACGCGTCGGAGACCATCACCGTGGCGGGCTTCGTCGACGACGTTCCGTCGGCCGCGGGGAAGCCGGCGTCGGTGAGCGCCTTCGCGCGGGCGAGCGACTGTTCCGTAGGCCATATCCGGTTGACCTGGCCGCCGGCGACGCCGATCGCGACCCCGTCCCGCACGACGACGATCGCGTTCGACTTCACGAAGAGGGCCATCGACATGCCGAAGGCCATGTCGGCCGCCTCCTCGGCCGTCGGGGATTTATCCGTCACGACCTTCCATTCGTTGAAGAGCACGTTGTCGCGTTCCTGCACGAGGATTCCCCCGTCGACGCCGATCGTCTCGGTAGCGCCGTTCGGGGCGATCTCGGCGCGCACGAGGCGAAGGTTCTTTTTGGCGGAAAAGACCTCGAGGGCTCCCTCGTCGAAGTCCGGGGCGACGACGACCTCGAGAAAGGTCTTCACCATCTCGGCGGCGGCCTCCCGGTCTACCGTCTTGTTGCAGCCAACGATCCCGCCGAAAATGGAAACCGGATCGACGAGGAAGGTCTTCGAATACGCCTCGAGGACGGTCTTGCCCGTCGCGGCCCCGCATGGCGTGTTGTGCTTGAGCGCCACGCACACGGCCGAATCGGCCGCGAGAGACGCGCGCGCGCTTGCCGGGAAATCGGCCGGCAGGCGGGCGACGAAACCGTCATAGGCGCACGCGGCCTTCCAGGCGATGTCGAGGTCGCGCATGTTGTTGTAGGAGAGTTCCTTGCCCTGCAGTTGCTTCATCCCGCCGAACGCGCCTGTCGAGTCAGCCGTGAGGTAGAGCGCCGCCTGCTGATGGCCGTTTTCGCCGTAACGGAGGGACTGCGAGAGCCGGTAGGGGACTGTGAGGTACTGGGGCCACAGCGGGGAGGCCTCGGACGCCGGCCGGGCCGCCTCGCCCAGAAGGAAGCGCGAAACGGCCGCGTCGTACGCGCTCGTCAGGTTGAACACCTTGCCGGCAAGCCGCCGCTTGAGATCCATAGGCACCTTGGATGTGTCCTGCGCGGCGCCGTCGAGGGCCTGCATGACCTCCGCGTAGTCGGCGGCCTCCGTGAGAACGAGCACGTCGGCGTGGTTCTTCGCCGCCGAGCGGAGCATGGTCGGCCCGCCGATGTCGATGAACTCGACGGTCTCGTCGAAGGAGAGGCCCGCCTGTACTTTCTCGAAAAAGGGATAGAGGTTGACGCAGACGAGGTCGATCGTGTCGACGGAAAGGTCGGCCATCGTCTTCATGTGGTCGGGGTTGCCCCGTATGGCGAGCAAGCCCGCGTGAATCTTGGGATGCAGCGTCTTGACCCGGCCGTCGAGGCATTCGGGGAAGCCGGTAACCGAGGAAACGTCGGTCACGGGAAGACCCGCGTCGGCAAGGTGTTTTTTCGTCCCGCCCGTAGAAAGGATCTCCCAGTCACGCGACACGAGATATCGTGCCAAATCGAGCACGCCGTCCTTGTAGAATACGCTGATCAGCGCCCGTTTTTTCATCGGTAGCTCCCTTTTCCGCAAATTCGTGTAAGATGGCACATAGTACCAAGAAACGCGTCCTTCTTCAATGACGCGTACCGGCCGCGCGTTTCGACGCCGATACTTGGTACATGCGAAAAAGGAAGGTACAATGAAAGTACGACAGATTCCCGGCGCCTATTCGGTCGCGCGGTTTGACGCGGCAAGTCAGGCGGCGGCCGCCCTTTTCGGTCCCGAAGCGCCTGGAGCGGGGAGGTTCCTGAGCGTCACGAGAACCGGGGACGAACTCTCCGTCGTGTGCGAATCGGGCCTCGTGCCCCTCCTTTCCGCCTCGCGTGAGGAACGGGGCTGGAGCCTCATGATGGTAGAGGGGCCGCTCGATTTCGCGCTTACGGGGATTCTTTCCTCCATAAGCGCGCCACTCGCGGCGGCAGACGTCAGCATCTTTGCCGTCTCGACGTACGACACCGATTATGTGCTCGTGAGGGAGCGCGATCTCGGGGCGGCCGCCGCGGCCTTGTCCGGGGCGGGCTTTGAGGTCGTTCGCTGACGCGCCTGTCGGGCGTCGCACGGAGGTTCGATGATGGACGAAGACGGCGAATTCTACCGCCTGTGGTTTGAGGGTGTGAACCGGTTTCTGGATACGGCGGGAGAGGCGTCTCTTTCGCAGTTTCTCGGGGAGACCGCGCGCTCCTGTTCGGAATCCCGGCCGCTCGGCGTCTACCGCAGGGCATTCGCGCACGGACGGTCAGTCGCCGAGGCCCTCGAGGAATTGCGGAACTCCTTCGAGGATTTCTCCTACGAGCTGCACGAGGACCGCGTCGACGTCTTTTACGGTCGGTGCGGCTGTCCGCTCGCGCTGTCGGGCAGGATCGCCTCTCCACGCCTCTGCGCTTGTTCCGCCTCGAGCCTTGCGATAAACTGGGAGGCGGTACTTGGCCCCGGTTCCGTCCGTGTGGAAACCGTCTCGACGGTTCTCGGTGGCGGCGGGCGCTGCCATTTTCGAATCCATTTCAGGAGACCATGATGAGAAGAAGCGATCGTGAGGTCGTCGACGCCGGGAAAATCGACGCCATACTGGGCGAGGCCGACGCGTGCCATCTCGCGCTTGTCGACGGGGGCGCGCCTTACGCGGTGACGCTCAACTACGGCTTCGAGCGCGTAGCCGGCGGATCTCTCGTGCTCTATTTCCATTGCGCGCGCGAAGGCCGCAAGCTTGACGCGATACGCAAGGATCCCCGCGCCGCCTTCGTCATCGACGCGGCGCACGAGCTCGTCCGCGGGGAAACGGGCTGCGACTGGGGGATGAAATACCGGAGCGTGGCCGGAAGCGGCGTCGTCTCCTTCGTGCGGGACGACGCCGAGAAGCGCCACGGGCTCGACCTCCTTATGGAACACTACTCGGGAACGCGCGGTTTCGCCTACGACGACCGGGTCTTCGCCGTTACCGAGGTTCTGCGCCTCGACGTCGAATCGCTCACGGGCAAGGAGAAGGCCTAGCCCGCCTTACGACCACCGCTCGTACAGGCGCTCGATCTCCCTCGTTATCGTCGCGAGCCGCGAACCGAGCGAGCGTGCCTTGGAGAGTTCTCCCCTGGAGAACGCCGCGTTCATCGCGGCCTCCGTCTCGCGCTGTTCGGCCTCGAGCGCCATGATGCGCGCCTCGATGTTCTCCCTCGTCCGGTTGTCGCCGTTACCGTTCGCCGGCGTTCTCGCCGCTCCCTTCCTCGGCGTTTCCCTCGTAGTTCCGGACGCCTCCTTCTTCGCCGGCTTCCGGGGGCTTCTCACCGAACTGCCGTAGCGTGACAGCCAGAATTCCGAGAAGTTCCCCTCCCATTCGACGAGCGATCCGTTGTCGATCTCGACGACGCGCGTCGCGATCCTGTCGAGGAAGTAGCGGTCGTGGGACACGGCAAGAATCGTTCCGTCGTATTCGGCGAGGGCGTCCTCGACCGCCTCGCAGGCGGCGATGTCGAGGTGGTTCGTCGGCTCGTCGAGGATGAGGAAGTTCGAGCGGGCGATAATCGCGAGCGAAAGCTGCAACCGGTTCGTCTCTCCTCCCGAAAGGGTGCGGATCTCCCGCGGCAGGACCTCCCTGCTGAAGAGAAAGCGCGACAGGGCCTTCCATGCCTCGTCCTCGGTTTTGGCGCCGGCCTTCTGGCACGCGCCGAAGACCGTCTCCCCTCTCGCGAAACCGTCGCCGTGCTGGGAGCAGTACGAGACCGTCATGCTCGGCCCGATCATCACCGAGCGGTCGCCCGTCCGCGCGCGCGCGAGTATCTCCTCGAGAAGAGTCGTCTTTCCGGAGCCGTTCTCGCCGACGAGGGCGACCCGCTCCCCCGTTCGGATCGTCAGCGAGACGTTCTCGAACAGCGGTTTTCCGGGGAAGGCGCGCGAAAGTCCGGTCGCGCGCAGGGCGAAGTCGGCCTTGGAGGCATCCGTCGCGAACGATATCGAGAAGGACGCGTCGGGCGCGTCCGGACGCCGCGCGGCGGTTTCCCTCGTCTTCTCGAGGTGCGTGCGCCTTGCCCTGAGCCTCCGTCCCCAGGCGGGGTCGGCGGTGCGGCGGGCTATCTCCTCGAACCGCCTTACCACCTCCTCGAGCCTTGCGATTTTCTTCTCGTCGGCCTTCCATGCCATCTCCCCGGAAACGGCCGTGCGGAGCCGCTCGAGCCGGTACGCGGAGTAGTTCCCCGCGTACTCCGTCGCGACGCCGTCTTCGACCTCGACGATGCGGTTCGCGACGCGGTCCAGAAGATAGCGGTTATGGGAAACCACCAGGACGGCGCCCGGGTATTCCCGGATAAACCCCTCGAGCCAGGCAAGTCCCCATATGTCGAGGTGGTTTCCCGGCTCGTCGAGAATGAGGACGTCCGGCCGCGCGACGAGGGCCCGACCCAGCGCCAGCGCGTTCCGCTCGCCGCCCGACAGGACGGAGACGGGCGTGTCCGCGCGGTCGCCGAGCCCGATTCCGGCCAGGTACCGCACGGCGCGGTCCTCGGCCCCGTCGCCCGCCTCCGCGTCGTAACGGCTTCGAAGCTCGCCGTACCGCCCGAGTACCGACTCGAGCTCCCTCCCCGTCGCTGCCGACATCTCCTCCTCAAGTCGCGCGAGTTCGCTCCGGCGGGCGATGAAGGGCTCGATCATGTATTCCACCGCGGTGGCCCCGCTTGACGCGAAGGACTGGCGCACGTACGCGACGCGGCATTCGGCCGTTTTCCTGAGGTCGCCCTCGAAATCCCGGTCCTCTCCCGCGAGTATCCCGGCGAGCGTGGTTTTTCCGGCCCCGTTCTTTCCCACGATGCCTATCTTGTCGGTCTTCCCGATGCGCAAGGAGACCCCCTTGAGCACCGGCTCGCTGCCATAGTGTTTCGTTATTCCGATTGCGTCGATCATCCCGTTACTCCTTGTCATTGCCGGCCGGACACCGTGATGGAGACGGGATCGCGCAAAAAAAAAACCGCGGCGCCCCCGTCTTTCGAAGAGGGTGCCGCGGTTTTCGCCGGGGGGTTCCTTCGCGCTTTCGCGCGCTTACACGCCCACAGAATCCTTCCGGTCGCAGATTACCGCGATGGACACACCTCTCCCGTCAGGGGCGAGCGTGCCCGCGGATCTGAAGGATTGAATCTTTAGGATGGTGTCCGAGTCGTACATGGAGCAATGATAGTCCGGTTTTCGGCATCCGTCAAGCGCGACCGGCGCGTCGAGCGCGACTTGTCCGGCCGAATGTCCTACTCTACCGCCCTGTTTTTTCGCCTGAGTTTTTTCCGCTCGACGGGGTCGAGGCGCGGCCGCTTGGGACGCTTGTCCCCGAGCAGGACCATCGCGACGAGGGAGGATACGAGACAGACCCCGAGGACGATCGAGAGGCCCGCATAGCCGGGAAGGTTCCCGAAGGGCAGGGGTATGTTCATCCCGAAAAGGCTCGTGATCATCGTCGGGATCATGAGCACGAGGGATATGACCGTGAGCCGCTTCATCACGATGCTGAGGTTGTTGGAAATGACCGAGGCGAAGGCGTCCATCATCCCCGAGAGGATGTTGCTGTAGATGTCCGCCATCTCGATCGCCTGGCGGTTGTCGGTCGCGACGTCCTCGAGCCAGTCGCGGTCCTCCTCGTCGAGCTGGATGAGGCGCGTTTTCATGAGCTTCTCGAAGAGGAGCTGGTTTCCCTTGAGGGAGGTCGTGAAGTACACGAGCGACTTCTCGAGGTTCAGGAGCTGGATGAGTTCGAGGTTCTTGACCGACTTCTGGAGCTCGAGCTCGATCGAGTTCGACCTGCGGTTGATCTCCTTGAGGTACCGAAGGTAGATGAGGTCGGCCCGGGCGAGCACCCGGATCACGAAGGCGGGAAGGTCTCCGAGGGTGATCCCCCGCACGCGGTTGTTGGTTATGTCGTGCAGGACCTCGCAGTCGGCCCAGCATATGGTCAGTATCATGTTCGGGAAGATGAGGATGCCGAGCGGTATCGTGAAGTAGCTGACCTCGTTCGCAGCGATGAATATCGGCAGACGGACGATGATCAGGGTATAGGCGTCCTCTCGGTCGATGCGCGAAAGCTCGTCCTGGTCGAGGATGTCCATGATGATCTCGGTTTCTATCTGGTACTCCGTCTCGAGCGTCCGGATGTCCTCGCGCGTCACGTTGCGCGCGTCGACCCAGATGGGGCTGTCCTCGCGCGTACCCTCGACGAGTTTCCTGTTTTCCTGTTTCCAGATCGTTATCATCGAAACGCCCTCCGTAATGCGGCATGGTGGCCTCGGCGGGTTTGTCGTTTCGTCCTGCGGTTACCGGGGGCGACGCGTCGTTCGCGGAGGCTTTGCTGGTCGGGTATGGCTGCCGGGTCTACTACTGCCAGGTTCCGTATCCATGGACACTGCCTCCTTCGGTGGGTATGGGTCGACAATAGCACACGGAAATCGGAATTGCAAGCTGGAAGGGCCAGTCCGTTATAGCTTTGCCGCGTCGGCCGCGAAGGCCGCCGCGAGGCCGAGCGCGAAAAGGGCCGAGCTGAGAAGGAGGCGGGGCGCCGCGAACGGCGAGGGGAGGACGAGGGCGAGGGATCCGAGGGTGATTCCGGCCACGGCGAAGGAGGTCGCGCCGCAAAACCTCCGGTAGAGCCAGGAGGCTACCCGCGAAAGCGCGAATAGTGTGAGGGCGGCGCCCGCGCCGACCTGGGCGAGCGCCGGTATCGATATCCTGCTTACCGCGGCGATGAGATCGTCGTACCAGCCGAGGTACACGAGGAAAAAGGACGCGCTGATTCCCGGAAGGAGGGAACCCGCGCCGACGATGGCCCCAGATACGGCCCATACGGGCGACAGGATCCCTTCCGTGCCGTCCGCGCCGGCGGATGCCATGGTCCGAAGCGGGTCCGCCGACCGTGTCCAGAGCGCGAGCGCGAATATGGCGGCGAAGGACAGTCCGAAGACCGCGTATTCCCGCGCGCCCGCCCCGTTCGCGCGCGCCCGGCGCCAGAGCCCGGGAACGGTTCCGGCGATGAACCCCGAGAAGGCGTAGAGGATCTCCGTCGTGTAGCCGGCAAAGAGCGTGGAAAGGACCCGGGACATCGCCACGAAGCCGGCCGCGGCGCCGGCGAGCAGCAGTGGATTTTTTTTGGCGAACGAGCGGAGTCCGGTAACCGGATGCCCGACCAGGATCGTGAGGTCCTCGTACACGCCGAGCGCGACGGCGAGCGAGGCCCCCGAAAGCCCGGGCAGGATGGCGCCGGCTCCGATGAGCACCCCCTTCAGGAAGGAAAGCGCGAACCGCACGGCTAGTCCGCCGGCCTCTCGGCGCGGAGCAGGTCATGGAGGGCGTTTACCCCCTCCACGATGGCCCGGTGCTCGGCGAGCAGGACGCGCGCGGCGAGCGAGTCGGCCGTGTCCCCGGGAAGGACCGGAACCCGTTTTTGCAGGAGGACGGGTCCCGTGTCGCAGCCTGCATCGACGAGGTGGACGGTACAGCCGGATTCGCTCTCGCCGGCCGCGAGCACCGCCTCGTGCACGTGATGTCCCCACATTCCCTTCCCGCCGAATTTCGGCAGGAGCGCGGGGTGGATGTTGACGATCCGGCCGGAGAAGGCGTCGATCAGCTCGCCCGAGAAGATCGTGAGAAAGCCCGCGAGAACGAGCGCCTCGACGTCGGCCTGCCGCGCGAGACGGAGCACTTCGTTCGAGACCGCTTCGCGCGCCTGGGGCCGCGGCATTCCCGCGGGAGGCAGGGCGAGGGCCGTCGGTATCCCGTGGCGCCCGGCGCGCTCTACCGCCCCGGTTCCCTCGCGGTCCGCCACGACGAGCGCGATCTCGTAGCGGGCCGCCTCTCTGTCGCGTTCGGCGGCGTCGATAAGCGCCTGGAGGTTGCTGCCGCCGCCCGAGACGAGCACGGCGATCCTGATGGGAGCGCGGGCTTTCGTCATGCGCGTCGTATAGAGTATCCACGAGTCGGAGGCGGAACCCGTCCGCTTCCGGTAGAGCGTCATGATCTCGCCCGATTCGGTCTCGACCGTATGCAGGTGTTTGTCGACGTAGGACTCCCCGGAGCCGTTTCTGCAGGGCCTGAGGGTCTTGTCGGACGAAAGGACGCGCGACACGCGATACTCGCGTCCGCGCCAGACGAAGGCCATCGGGACTCCCGGTTCGCCCGACGCCATTGAAGAGGCGTTGTGCGTGCCCGGGACGGCAGTTACCGGCTCGCTTACGAGTCGCTCAGCCATTCCTTCGGGCTCACTCAAAGACGACATCCTCGGTTCCCGAGGCGACGCGGCCTATCGCGTAGGCGGGGAAGCCGTCGGCCCCGAGCGAGGCGATGGCCGCGGGCGCGTCCTCCTTGGCGAGGGCGATCACGAAACCGATTCCCATGTTGAAGGTGTTGAACATCCGTGACGGGTCGGCGCCCCGCCTGACGAGCTCGCCGAAGATCGGGGGGACGGGCCAGCTGCCGTTTTTGATTACCGACACGAGCCGCGCGTCCTTTCCGCCGCCATGAACGCCGCCGGACGGATACATGCGGGGCACGTTCTCGTAAAAGCCGCCGCCGGTGATATGCACCATTCCGTGGACGTCTACCTTCTCGAGAATGGAGAGCACGGGTTTCACGTATATCTTAGTCGGTTCGAGCAGGACCTCGCCGATCGTCTTTCCGCCGAAGGGCTCGGAGTAGTCGGTGACGAGCTTGCGCACGAGGCTGAAGCCGTTCGAGTGGACGCCGCTCGAGGCGACGCCGACGAGGACGTCCCCCTCGCGTATTTTCGATCCGTCGATTATTCTCGATTTTTCCACGATGCCGACCGCGAAGCCGGCGATGTCGTATTTGCCCGCGTCGTAGAAGCCGGGCATCTCCGCGGTTTCCCCGCCCATGAGCGCCGCGCCCGAAAGTAAGCATCCGTCGGATACGCCGCGGACGAGATCGCCCGCCACGTTCGCGTCGAGCTTGCCGCACGCGACGTAGTCGAGGAAGAACAGGGGCTTCGCGCCGTGGCACAGGATGTCGTTGACGCACATCGCGACGCAGTCGATGCCGACGGTGTCGTACTTCCTGAGCGCGAAGGCGACGTCGAGCTTGGTGCCGACGCCGTCGGTGCCGGACACGATGACCGGCTCCGTGTATCCCGCCGGAACCTGGAACATCCCGGCGAAACTCCCCAGGCCGTTGAGCACGCCCGGGATCATCGTGCGCCGCGCGCTTTCCTTATAGTTGTCCACCGCGCGGTAGCCTTCCTCGACGTCTACCCCGGATTGCCTGTAATCGATCATCATGTTCTCCTTGCCGTTTTCCGCATTTGTCGCCGTGAGGTCAATGAGCCGTGGAGAATTTCGCGGTGCGCGAAATTCTCCGAGCGAATTGAGCAAGCTACCGCTTGCCCAATTCGCCAATCATCGGCATCGGGTATTCGCCGAGGAAGCAGCCCTGGCAGTAGCCGCAGTTCGTCGCTCCCTCGCCGTGCGATTTCTCGGTCTTGCCGCTGCGGTCGACGCCCAGCCGGACGTCTTCTTCCCACTCGCAGGACTGGAGGGCGTCGATCATCCCTTCCATCGAGATGAAGGCGAGCGAGTCGGCGCCGATGGCGTCGCGTATCTCGTCGATCTCGTGCTGGGCCGATATGAGCTCGGCCCGCGCCGGCGTGTCGATTCCGAAATAGCAGGGAAACTTCACCGGCGGGCTCGAGATGCGGAAGTGGACCTCGCGGGCGCCGGCCTTCCTGAGTATCTGGATGAGCCGCCGGCTCGTCGTGCCGCGCACGATGGAGTCGTCGATGATGACGACCCGCTTTCCCGCGACGTCGCTCTTGAGGGCGTTCAGCTTGACGAAGACCATCGCCTCGCGCTCCTCCTGGCTCGGCGCGATGAAGGTGCGCCCGATGTACTTGTTTTTCACGATGCCCATAGCGTAGGGGATGCCCGAGGCCTTCGAGTAGCCCATGGCGGCGCCGAGGCCGGAGTCCGGCACGCCGATGACGACGTCGGCCGCGATCCCCGATTCGCGCGCGAGCACCTCGCCCATCTTGTGCCTGGCCTCGAGCACTCCGATGCCGTCGATGATGGAGTCGGGCCGCGCGAAGTACACGTATTCGAAGATGCACGTTTTCTTCGCGGTCTTCTCGCCGAAGTTGAAGGAGAGCACGCCGTCGTCGTTGATGATGACGATCTCCCCGGGCGCGATGTCCCGCACGAGGTCGCCGCCCATAGCGTCGATGGCGCACGACTCGCTCGCGAGCACCCATCCGTTCTGGAGCTTGCCCAGGCACAGGGGCCTGATGCCGTTCGGGTCGCGCGCCCCGATGAGCGTCTTTTCCGTCATGACGACGAGGGCGAAGGATCCCTTGATGAGCTGGATGGTGTCTGTCAGGGCCCGCTCGAGGCCCTTCTTGTAGTTCTTCGCGATGAGCTTGATGATGACCTCGGTGTCGCTCGACGAGGTGAAGGTCGAGCCCGTCTCCTCGAGGAACTCCTTCATCGGCTCCGTGTTGACGAGGCTTCCGTTGTGGGCGATCGCGACCGTGCCGAGCCTCGAGCGCGACACGAACGGCTGGGCGTTCTCTATCGTCGCCTTTCCCGAGGTCGAGTACAGGACGTGCCCGATGGCGATATGCCCGCGAAGTGCCGCGATGTTTTCCTTGTTGTAGACCTCGGAGACGAGGCCCATCTCGCGGAAGTGGTCGACCTTCTCGCCGTCCGCGACCGCGAGTCCCGTGCTTTCCTGGCCCCGGTGCTGCAATGACTGGAGGCCGTAGTACCCGAGGCGGGCCGCGATCGGCTCATGGTCCGAAAGGTACACCCCGATTACGCCGCAATATTCCCGAAGCTTGTCGTCTTCACCGATTTCCGAATGACTGTCCATGGTCTCCCCGTTCGTCATGTATGCCCATGGCCGCCGTTCCGGAAACCCGGTCGCTCGGCCATTCCGTAGCCGATGCGCCTAGAGGGCGACGCCCATGCCGCCGCCCGCGGCGATTTCCTGCTTCAGTCGCGCCCTGAACGAAACGAGCTTTTCCTTGAGCGCGGGATATTTGATGGCGAGAATTTGGCAGGCGAGGTATCCCGCGTTCGCGGCGTTGTCGAGCCCGACGGTCGCGACGGGAATCTGCTTCGGCATTTGGACGATCGACAGGAGCGAATCGAGGCCCCCGACCTTGCCGCCGTCGAGCGGGACCCCGATGACCGGAAGGACGGTCATGGAGGCGATGACTCCCGGGAGGTGCGCCGCGAGACCGGCGCCGGCAATGATGACCTCGGCGCCTTCTTTCTCGACGAGGCGTATCGTCTCGGCGAGAAGTTCTCCGGCGCGGTGCGCCGATATGGCATACGCGGAAAAGTCCACTCCGAAATCCCTGAGGACGTCGGCGGCCTTCTTCATTACTGCTGTATCTGATGTGGATCCGAAAAAGATGGCGACTTTCATGCCTGAATATAGCATAGAGGGGCCTCAGTTTCAAGACGCCGGCCGGTCCCGGTCAGGCAAGGGGAAAACGGTGGGCGTTCCGGAATTCACCGGGAGACATGCCGGTCAATTGCGCGAACCGGGCGTAGAAATACCGTTCGCCGGGGTAGCCGCATTCATGACCGATTGCCTTGATCGGTTTGTCTGTCATGATAAGCGCGTCCTTTGCCTTTTCGAGTCTGATTTCCGTAAGCGCCTCGAGCGGGGTTTGGGAGAAGTCCCGTTCGTAGGCCCTCCGGAAATGGCTTTCCGAAAGACCCGCGCGAGCGGCGATATCCGCTACGGTGATTTTATCGGCGTAGTGTGTCTCCATCCAGACGCGCGCTTCCGAAAGACGTTCGCTCGTACGGCCCGTCCTCCCGCTCGCGTCAAGGGGGATACGCCTCCCGTTTCGGGCGATCGGCCGCGCGGCAAGGGCCGATCGGTACAGCAGCTCAAGGAGCAATGCCTGTTCAAGGATATCGGCGCGGGGGCGGGGACTGACGAACGAGCGGAACAGGCGGTCGAAGAGCGAGCGAAAAGCGGGGTCTCCCGCGTCGGGCACCACGTGCGGCAAGGTCTCGAACAGCTCGTGCGGAAAGGTTTTCTGAATCGGTTTGGGCCCGTTGATGTCGTAGTGCCGCATGCGCGGCAACGCCCCCGACGGGCTGAAAATGAGACAGATGCATTCGTATCTCATGGTTCCCCGCGTGGTTTCTCCCGGACGTCTGAAAATAACGTCTCCCGGGCCGACGCGCTCGGGTTCTCCGTCGAAAGATTGAACGCCTCCGTCCGAATCTATGATGAACTCGATCTCGTAGTCGGCCACCGTCCTTTCCTGAAGCGCCATGCCGCGGGGCCAGGAGTCAAGGGGACGAAAGTAGTATGCCGTGATGAGGGCGGGACTGAGGGGCGGTGTCTCCGTAGCCCCGTTCGCCGAATGGATTGGGTAAATACCCGAAGTGTCTACCTCGTGGCCCATGAACGTATAGTACAGGAAAAAGTCGAATATAGCATAGTGTACCACGATAAATGATGATAGGATCCGGGTATGACGCGCGAAAAAAGGCATATATCTGTAAAAACGATAGTCATTCATGCCGTGATGGTCTTCCTGGGCCTGCTCGCGGCCCTTCCGGTGTACCTGGTTCTGGTCAACATCACCCGCTCGACGGCCGAGATCAACTCGGGCCTTTCCCTCCTTCCCTCCGTTCATCTTGGAGACAACTGGCGCGTTCTCAATTCCACGGGGTTTTCCCTGCCGCGGGGTTTTTTCAACAGTTTTTTCATATCCTCACTGACCTCGTTGTGCGCGACCTATTCCTCGGCCATGGCGGCGTACGGCGTGTACATGTACCAATTCCGCGGCAGACGGGCCTTTTGGGGGCTGATCATGTTCGTCATGCTGCTTCCGACGTCCGTGGCCTACATCGGTTTTTTCCGGATGGTGTTCTCCCTGCGCCTGCTTGACTCGTATATCCCGCTTATCGTGCCCGCCATCGCGTCCCCGGCCGTCGTCTTCTTTTTACGGCAATACCTTCTGTCGCTGCCCGTGCGCGAACTCGCCGACGTCTCCCGGATAGACGGGGCCGGGGAGTTCTGGACGTTCAACTTGATCATCCTTCCGATCATGGGCCCCGCGCTCGCGACGCAGGCTTTTTTCATATTCCTCGGGGCATGGAACAATTTCATGTTGCCGTACATGCTTCTGAGCGACCGCGAGCTGTTTACCGTGCCCATGATAGCCGCGCTTTTGCAGGCAGACATCCATAACGTGGATTTCGGCGGTATCTACCTCGGGATAGCCGTGTCGTTCATCCCCGCCATATGCGCGTACGCCTTCGCGTCGAGATTCATCATCTCCGGGCTGACGATGGGTTCGCTAAAAGAATGAGGCCGTTGCCCGGGTAGCCCGGGCGATCCGACGCGTAGGCGATCCGAAGATCAGGCGCCCGTAAACCGGTTTTCCCGGATTTCTTCCTCGGTCGTGCGTTTCCAGTATTGGCTCCGTCCGATGCCAAGGCCGATTTCGCCGCGCATCTCGAGGGTGTCCTCGGCGTAGTCCTTGCCGTCGGCCGCGTGGAAGGTGATCTTGCATTTGTAGATCTTGCCGTCCTTCGGGTCGATGATCGAGCCGTTCGCCCACTGACCCGGTGCCTTTTTCCTGAGGCCGAAGATAAACGGCGTCTTGACGACCGTCATCTTGTTGACCTCTCCCGGGACGGGGAAGTCCTTGTAGGAGGCCTTGCAATCCTTCGCGATCGTCTCGTCCGACTGGTTCGGCACGGTGAGTATCTCCCCGAGCAGGACCCCGTCCGCTTCGTACACGCGCCAGTAGGCGGTGACCTTCCCCGTTTTTTCGTCGATGCTCTTCCATAAGCCGAGGGCGGCGTCCTCCGCCGCGAGTGCCATGACGCAGAGGGCTGCCATAACGAGCGACGCGACAAGTTTTTTCATGTTTGCTCCTTTATTATCGAGCCCCGCATTCCCGACCTGTTGTATCCTGCCCGGGAATTCAATATATTGTAGCGAGATCGCCATGCAAACCCCGCAAGTCTATTACGTTTTCAGGTCGGGAGAGCTCTTTCTCCTTGATGATACCACGTTGCCCCGGCAATTTCCCGAAATCCCGGGCTCGACGGTTCTTGATACCCTCGACGCGCGCCTGGCGGACGAGAATGCCCGGGTGGTCCTGCTTGAGGGCTCCGCGCCCGTCTCCTCGGTCGTTTCGGCCTCGGTGAGCGGCGAAATCCCGGTCAACGCCGGGGGCCGCGGAACGTGGATGCGGCTCCGCGAGATCCTCGCCTCCGACGACCCCGCGCTTCGACGGCTTGCCGCGCCCGCGACGCGCGCGCTCGGTCTCGTCAACTGGCACTCCGCGACGCGGTTTTGCGGCAGGTGCGGGGGGCCGCTTTCGGACCATACAACCGACTGCGCCAGAACGTGCGGCGCGTGCGGGGTTTCCGTATACCCGCGGATATCGCCCTGCGTCATCGTGCTCGTGACGAAGGGTGACGAGCTGCTGCTGGCCCGCCATACGGACCGGAACCAGGACGTCTTTTCCTGCATCGCGGGCTACGTCGAGCACGGTGAAACCCTCGAGGAATGCGTCGCGCGCGAAGTATATGAAGAAACCTCGCTTCGCGTGAAAAACGTCCGGTACGCGGGAAGCCAGGGGTGGCCGTATCCCGACCAGTTGATGGTCGCCTTCCGGGCGGACTGGGACTCGGGCGAGATCCGGGTGGATCCGGTCGAGATCCTGGAAGCCCGGTGGTTTCCCCGTGACGCGCTGCCAAACGTTCCGCGGCCGGGGACGGTCGCCTGGAACCTCATTTTTGGCGCCAACGACGCGAAATGAACCGGATCGGTTTTTCAGTTGACCGCCGGTAGGCCAAATCAGTATCTTTTTTTTGAGGATAAACGATGAAAAAGCACGCCGAACAGGAATCACAACACGAAGCGGCATCGGATTCGACTACTTCGGGATCGGATTCCGGGAAAGAAACCGCCCAGGACGCGGCGGAACGGACGGCCTCGGCGGCCGATTCGGGGAAACAGGGAGCGGAAGAGGGAAAAACCGCCGCGGAACCGGGCAAGGACACCGCCTCCGAACCGGGAATGGCCAGCATGTCCGACCGGATTTCCGAGCTGGAACGGCTTAACGCGGACCTTCAGGACCAGTATCTCCGAAAGGCCGCGGATTTTGACAATTACCGCAAGCGGATGATTCGCGAGAAGCAGGAGGCGATAGACTACGCCAATGCCTCCCTTTTGGCGGATCTCGTCCAGGTTTTGGACGATTTTGACCGGGCGATCGACGCCGGCGGCGCGCACGAGGAGGGGTCTCCCGCGGCGGCCTTGGCCAACGGCGTCGTCATGATACGAAACCAGATGGCGAGCATGCTCGAGAGCAAGTATTCGCTGACGTATTATCCGGCCAAGGGAGCGGCCTTCGACCCGAACTTCCACGAGGCGATAGCGACCGCCCCCTCGCCCGACGTGACCGAGGCGACCGTAGCCGAGGAGTACGTGAAGGGCTACAAGCTTCGTGACCGGATCATCCGGCACTCGAAGGTTATGGTGCATACCCCTGCCGCGAACGGGCAGTGACAGACGATAAAGGAGACTTGATACTATGGGAAAAATAATCGGAATCGACCTTGGAACGACTAATTCGTGCGTCGCGGTCATGGAAGGCGGGGAACCCGTCGTAATCCAGAACGCGGAAGGCGGACGGACCACCCCGTCAATCGTGGGATTCACCGCCAAGGGCGAGCGCGTCGTCGGCCAGCCCGCCAAGAACCAGATGATCACCAACCCCGACAAGACCGTCTACTCGATCAAGCGGTTTATCGGTCACCGCTACGGGGAGCTCACCGGCGAGGCGAAGCTCGTGCCCTACAAGGTCGTCCCGCAGGGAGACGACGTCCGCGTGGACATCGACGGCAAGCTCTATTCCGCCCAGGAGATCAGCGCCTTCATCCTCCAGAAAATGAAGAAGACCGCGGAGGACTACCTCGGCGAGGAGGTCACCGAGGCCGTCATCACCGTGCCCGCGTACTTCAACGACGCCCAGAGGCAGGCCACCAAGGACGCCGGCAAGATCGCCGGCCTCGAGGTGAAGCGCATCATCAACGAGCCGACCGCGGCCTCGCTCGCCTTCGGTTTCAACAAGGACTCCAAGAAGGAAAAGACCATCGCCGTGTACGACCTCGGCGGCGGTACCTTCGATATCTCGATACTCGAGCTCGGAGACGGCGTCTTCGAGGTCAAGTCGACCAACGGCGACACCCACCTCGGAGGCGACGACTGGGACAGGCGCATCATGAACTGGCTCGTCGACGAATTCAAGGGCGACACCGGCATCGACCTTTCCCAGGACCGCATGGCCCTCCAGCGCCTCCGCGAGGCCGCCGAGAAGGCGAAGATCGAGCTTTCCGCCGTCGCGAATGCCGAGATCAACCTCCCGTTCATCACCGCTGACGCCTCCGGACCCAAGCATCTCCAGAAGAGCCTTTCGCGCGCCAAGTTCGAGCAGATGACCGACGACCTCTTCGAGCGCACCAAGGAACCGTGCCGCAAGGCGGTCAAGGACGCCGGGATCACCGTCGACCAGATCGACGAGGTGCTCCTCGTCGGCGGCTCGACCCGCATGCCCAAGGTGTTGCAGATCGTCAAGGAGCTCTTCGGCAAGGAAGGATCGAAGGGCGTCAACCCCGACGAGGCCGTTGCCGTGGGCGCGGCCATCCAGGGCGGAATCCTCGGCGGCGACGTCAAGGACGTGCTCCTTCTCGACGTTACCCCGCTCTCGCTCGGTATCGAGACGATGGGCGGCGTGTTCACGCGCCTCATCAACCGCAATACGACCATCCCGACCCGCAAGAGCCAGGTGTTCTCCACGGCCGCGGACGGCCAGACCGCCGTGTCGATCCACGTTCTCCAGGGAGAGCGCGAGATGGCTGGACAGAACCGGACCCTCGGGAAGTTCGACCTCGTCGGCATTCCCCCCGCGCCGCGCGGCGTGCCCCAGATCGAGGTAACCTTCGACATCGACGCGAACGGCATCGTGCACGTCGCGGCCAAGGACCTCGGCACCGGCAAGGAACAGAAGATCCGCATCGAGAGCTCCTCGGGGCTATCCGAGAGCGAGATAGACCGCATGGTCAAGGAAGCCGAGGCGAACGCGGCCGCCGACAAGGCCGAGCGCGAGAAGGTAGAGGCCCGGAACGAGGCCGACTCCATGATCTACTCGACCGAAAAGGCGCTCAAGGACATGGGCGACAAGGTGGGCGCGTCCGACAAGCAGAACATCGAGTCGGCCGTCGCGGCCCTCAGGAAGGAGCTCGAGTCGGGCGACGTCGCCCAGATCAGGGCAAAGACCGAGGAACTCAAGCAGGCCTCGTACAAGATCGCCGAGGAGATGTACAAGCAGCAGGGCGCCCAGCAAGGCGGCGACGCCTCCGCGGGAGCGGGCCCCGATATGGGCGGCGCGAACGCGGGCGGCTTTGCCGGCGCGGGCGCGAGCGGCCCGAACAAGGGTTCGGCCGACGACGTCGACTACGAGGTCGTGAACGACGACGACAAGAAGTAATCAACGCCGGACGACCGACGCAAAAATCCGGGGCGGGGAACGCGCATGCGGGGACTTCGGTCCCCGGCGTTCTCGACGTTCCGGATTTTTTAGCGTATAGTTCGGCATATCCCCAAGTGTCTGGAGTTCCCCGTGGCAGCGAAAAGAGATTATTACGAAGTTCTCGGCGTTCAGAAAAACGCGTCGAAAGACGACATCAAAAAGGGCTACCGAAAACTCGCGATACAATACCATCCGGACAAGAATCCCGGGGATCACGCGGCCGAGGAAAAATTCAAGGAAGCGACCGAGGCCTACGAGGTCCTTTCGGACGACCAGAAGCGCCAGATTTACGATCAGTACGGCCATGCGGGCCTCGAGGGCATGGGCGGACCCGGCGGTCCGGGCGGCTTCGATCCGAGCGCCTTCCAGGGCTTTGAGGACATCTTCGGCGATTTCTCCGGCATATTCGAGAATCTCTTCGGCGGAGGAGGCGGCGGATCGCGGCGCAGGTCCGGCGGCCGCGGCGGCCCGGCGCAGGGCGCGAGCCTCCGGTACGACCTTCAGATCAATTTCAAGGACGCCGTGTACGGCTCCAAGTCGGAAGTCCAGTATTCCAGAAACGAATCCTGCGCCGCGTGCAAGGGTTCCGGGGCCTCGGGCGGTTCGGGACGCAAGACGTGCCCGACATGCCAGGGCGCGGGTCAGGTACGCCACAGTTCCGGCTTCTTTTCCATCGCGTCGCCGTGTCCCTCCTGCCACGGCGAGGGCACGATCATCGAGAATCCCTGCCGCGAGTGCGGGGGGTCGGGCGTGCAGAAGAAGAGGCAGAAGATTCTCGTCACGATACCCGCGGGCGTCGAGGACGGAAAACGCATAACCATCCCGAGGCAGGGCGACGCCGGCCCCAACGGCGGCCCGTACGGGGACCTCGTGGTATTCCTGCGCGTCAAGGGCCACCCCTGGTTCGAGCGCGCCGGCGCGGACCTGTATTGCGCGATCCCCATATCCATCACCCAGGCCGCGCTCGGCGCGGAGATTACCGTAACCTCCCTCGACGAGAAACAGCTGAGGATCAAGATCCCCTCGGGCGCGCAAAGCGGGAAGCTTCTTCGGGTCCGGGACGAGGGCGTTCCGGTGGCGAACGGGAAGAAGGGCGACCTCTATATCAAACTGCTCGTCCAGGTTCCCACGAAGCTCTCCGCCAAGGCAAAAAGCCTCCTTGAGGAGGTTTCCCGCCTCGAGGGCGAGAACGCGAACCCGAATCCCGTGCCACTCGCCGACCTCCAGGGCTAGGCCATTCGTTTTCTTACCCCAAATCTCTCCAAATGTGGTACAATTTAGTGCTGGACACGAGCCTTCAGGCGCGTGTCGGGACGGACCCGGCGGGTTTTTCCCGAGGTGTGATTAATTTGATTCTCCGAAGAGGTGCAGCAGGATGATTCAATCCAGAAAGCGACTCGCGAAACTGGCTATCGATACCGGTGTCGGGCTCGTGTTTTCCTTTTTCATGTTCATAATAATCCCGCAATTCGCGTTCGGCGGGCGCATGATCACGGCCGCCATCATGTTTTTCGTGGCGGCGACCTCCTCGTCGCTCGTGACCCGCGAGGTGTGGGGCAGGCTCGAGTTTCGCGCCTTCAAGGTCCGCGACAGCCGGCTCATGGTCAATTTCACCGACCGGCTCAGGTTTTCGTACACGGTGGAAGACCTGATCGACGCCGTGCAGACCGTTCTCGAGCACGAGGCCGACTGCTCGGTCCTGTACGTCAACGCGGAGAATTCCTACGTCGTGTACAACAGCCCCACGCGGGTTGCCACCGATCCCGAGACCCTGGAGGTCCTTTCACGGAACTTCTCGGACACCTGGCCCGAGGGATTCTACCTCATCGACGAGGAGCTCGGCCTCGTGTCCGACTTTTCGCGCGCGCGCGGTTTTTTCCTCGTATACGAGAAGTTGCACTTCTACGTCCTGTGCAGGTACATGAAGGTATTCGAGAAGAGCGTGTTCCAGAACATGCTGTACGAATTCGCGAACTTCCAGAAACGCACCAAGACTATTACCCAGCTCACCGCCATATCCGAACTTTCGAAGGAATGGGACATGGTCGCTGAGACGCAGGTTTCCTTCTTGCCCCAGAAGATGCCGGAGATACCGAAGCTCGACATCGCCGCGTATTTCAGGCCGCTCGTCAACGTCTCGGGCGACTTCTACGACGTCATACCGCTCGACGAGCACCGGACGTTCTTCCTTCTCGGCGACGTTTCCGGCAAGGGTCTCGCCTCGGCGCTCATCATGGGCGTCATCATGAACACGGTCAAGATCATCGAGAACAAGGAAGACCTTCCCGGAGTCGTACGGGCGATCGACACCGCTATCAAGTCGATGCGTCTCCAGGACAAGTACGCCGTCCTGTTCATAGGAATCGTCGACACGAAGGTGATGAAGATCCGCTACGTAAACGCCTCCATGGCCGATCCCATCATCATCACCCGCGCGCCCGGCGGTTACAAGATCAAGCCGCTCCAGTCGAACTGCAGTCTCGTCGGCATCATCGACCTCGACGACATAACGCAGGAGGAAGCGCCCCTGTACCGCGGCGACGTGGTGCTCATGGCCTCGGACGGCGTGTCGGAGGTCATGGACGAGACGGGCGTCGAACTCGGGGACACCGAACTGTACATGAATACCGTGAAGAACAGCGCGCACAAGAGCGCCAAGCATTTTATCGGCGACATCGCGGACCTGGTCCTTGAGTATAACGGCGACAAGAAACTTCGCGACGACGTGACGATGCTCGTCGCAAAGATCGAGGAGTAATCATGAGCATGCTCATTTTCAGCTATATCCTTGCGGCCTTCCTGTTCGCCTTCTCGTACTACCTCGACTCGCGGTCCGAGAAGCAGAACAACCTGCTGACGGCGCTCTCGATGACGTCAGCGTTTACCGCCTTCTTCGCGGGCGTCTCCGCGACGCTCCTGTACACGAGGAACCCCACGCTCAGCCTCCTTTCGTTCAGGCTGTGCCTCATCGCCTTCTCTATGTCGTCGGTGGCGCTCTTCCGCTACTCCCTTACCGTGCCGTATTTCGCCAAGCACTCGCTCGCGAGGTTCTTCGGCGTCCTTCTTGTTCTGTTCGCGGCCTATCTTTCGTTCGTGTCGATCGAGGGCGTGACGCTCGGGACCGTCGACGGGCGCTATTTCATAACGTCAACCGATTTTTACGCGCTCGGCGACGGTCTCTTCCTGTATGCGGCCGTGTTCGTGCTCGGCCTGCCGGGGCTTACCGTCCTGACGCTCCTTTCCCGCGCGGTGGGCATACGGAGCCGCATCTTCCGGCAACGTCTCGTCTTCGTCGCGGTGTCGGTGTGTTCCGGTCTCGCCGTTTCCTACGCCCTGTACACCCTCTCCCTTGCGTACGTCTGGGCCCTGCCGCTCGTGCCGTTCGGGCTCGCGGTCATGCTCGTCATGGTTTACCAGTCGGAATCGGTCACGACCCTCTTCGACCGCGCCCTCGCTACGGCGACCGCCATCAACTTCACCGTCCTCAACCTCGTGTTCAGCATGGCAACGGGTTTCGCGGCCGCGGCGCTTATCGCCGTCGTCAAGTCGCGGCCCCTGCTCGTCGCCTCGCTGGTCCTTCTCGCGGTCGCCATGCTTTTCCTTCGCGAGATCGCGCGGAAGCGCCTGCGGCGCTACGTGCGGGTCGGAAGCGACTACGAGACGGAACTCGAGGCCGGGCTGGATTCCATCGATTACGCCTCGGGGGGCGACGTCGTCATCCAGAAAACCGTCACGCTGCTCGAGCAGTACGTCGAGTGCTCCTCCGTGGAGATCATGGTTTCCGACGACAAGGGAAAGCTCGTTACCGTGTTCTCCTCGCTGGGAGCGAAGAACGAGCTTGTCATCGCCGAGAACAAGGCGATCGATTTCCTCCTCGGGCACAGCGAGTCAATCGTGCTCAAGACCCAGGCAATCACGAACCACATTTACGCGGACGTGAAGGCGAACCTCCTCAAGATCTTCGACATCGGCCACTCGGACGCGTTCATCCTCCTTCGGGAAGGCCACCGCGTCGTCGGCATCATCCTGCTCGGGGCGAAGAAGCGCGGCGCCGACTTCACCGACTACGACTACACCGTTCTCTCGAAGCTGTACTCCAACTTCTTCCTCGTCATGTACTACCTGAAGAACATCGCGAACGAGTCGGTCGTGCTTACGGTCGACCGGGAGATCGAGTTCTCGGGACAGATAATCACCTCAATACAGGAGAACATCGACCGGATCGAGCACGAGAAGATCGACGTCGACTTCATCACGCGTTCCGCGAGAAAGCTCGGCGGCGACTTCATCGACTTCATCAAGCTCGGCGAGGACAAATACCTGTACGTCATGGGCGACGTTTCGGGCAAGGGCCTGAACGCGAGCATGTCCATGGTCATCCTCAAGTCGGTTCTCCGGACCTTCCTGACCGAGACGAAGGACTTCAAGCAGCTCGTCGTCAAGGTCAACCTTTTCATCAAGAACAACCTTCCCAAGGGAACCTTCTTCGCCGGCGTGTTCGGCCTCCTCGATTTCTCTTCCAACGTCATGTATTACCTCAACTGCGGCGTCCCCGCGATGTTCCTCTATACGGCGGCGTACAACAACGCGATAGAGATCCAGGGCGACGGGCGCGTGCTCGGCTTCGTGCGCGACGTCGGCAAGTATCTCAAGGTGAAAAAGATCGCGCTGAACCCGCAGGACATCCTCCTCATGACGACAGACGGACTCATTGACGCAACGAACCTCCGCGGGGAGCGGTTCGGCAAGGACCGCGTACAGCGGCATCTGATGGACAACCGCTCGTACCCGGCGTCGCGCATGGCGAAATTCCTGTGCGACAACCTCGGGGAGTTCGTCTCGCGCGAGCTTGAAGACGACATAACGGTGCTCGTCGTAAAATATCTGGGCAAATAAGGGGAAGATTTCATGGAAAGCATATCGATCGTCGAAAAGAGCGGCCCCAACTACGCGCTCCTCGAGGTGTCCGGAACGATCAACTCCTACACCTACACGGAATTCCAGGAGAAGGTCTACTCGTTAATCAAGGAGACGAACCTCGTACTGGACCTTTCGCGCGTCGTGAACCTTTCTTCCTCCGGTCTCGGCGTCCTGATGGCGGCCCTCGACGACGGCGAGTCGGTCGGCAACAAACTCTACGTGATGAAGCCTTCCGAGGTGGTGCGTCTCGCGATCGAGTCCACGGGCTTCAACGAGATGTTTACCGTCATTTACTCGCTTACCGAAGTCGTATAAACCCGCATGCCTCGGCCCTGTCGAGCGCGCGTCGCGCCGGACTTCGCCAGCCTTGATGCCCTCGAGCGGTTCGTCCTGTCCTGTCCGTTGCTGGAAGGAGGAGAGAGGAACCGCGCTCTTATCGTCGTAACCGAATACTTCGACAACATCGTCATGCACGGGAAGTGCCCGCCCGGCTCACTCGTGTCGGTCAGGATATCGCGCGGCCGCGCGCGCGGCGACGCGGGTCAGGTGAGGATACTGATTTCCTACCGTTCGGAAACCTTCGGCCGCATGGTGGAGGCGCACGGTTCCGCGAGGCCGTACTACGACCGCGGTTCCCGAAGATACCGCGGCCTCGGCCTGTTGATGTGCCGCAACATCGCCCGGAACGTGACGTACAAAAAGGGCTTGTTCAAGGGCTCCATTCGCATTATCCTGTGAGCATGAGACGCGAGGCGATAGCCTTTTTCGACGTTGATCACACCATCTCGCGCGTATCGACGAGCCTCTTCTTCATGCTGGAATGCGTCCGCCGCGGGATTATCGCCTGGTGGTATCTCGCGGCCGCCCCCGTCCTGTACGTGCTCTACCGCCTCTCCAACGTCAGCGTCGAGCGCCTGTTCCGCGTGAGCCTTCCGAAGCTGAGGGGGATATCCCGCGCGACGCTCGAGGACATAGCGGACGCGGCCTTCGAGAAGTGGCTCAAAAAAAGGATCTATCCCGGCGCGATGCGCGAGATCGAGCAATTGCGGAGCGAGGGCATCCGGGTCATCATGGCGACCTCGGCGCCTTTCGAGGCCGTGTATCCGCTCGCGCGGCATTGCGGATTCAGTCCCTCCGACGTCATCGCCACGCAGTTCTCGTACGCCGACGGCGTTTTCGAAGGCAAGCTTGTCGGCGCTCCGGTGTTCTCCCGTTTCAAGGGGCGGATCATCCGGGATTTTCTTTCCAGAAGCGGCGTCGACATCCGCCTCTGTTCGTTCTATTCGGACAGCGTGCATGACCTGCCCCTGCTCGAGATCATCGGGCGCCCCGTCGCGGCAAATCCCGATTTCAGGCTCAGGGCCGTCGCCCGGCGCCGCGGGTGGACCATAAAGGATTTCTCATGAAAAGACGGACCTTCCTGCTCGCCTTCGGCGCGCTTTCCCTGTCGGCGTGCTTCGCCCAACGCGACGCGACTCCCGCCCCGACGCCGTCCGCGGCGGCTCCCGCCCCGGCAGCCCCTGCAGCCCCGGCGGACCGGAGCGAAACCTTCCTGGCGCCGGCCGTCATACCGGCCGAGATCACGCGCGCCCTGAATGACGGGCGCGAGTCCTTCGTTCCGGCCCTCGAACGCGTGATAGCCGCCGACTCCGGCGGGTTTCTCGCGCTCGTCGACAAGAAGCGCCTCCTTCCCGCCGACTACGTCCCGGCCGACCTCGTGCCCGTCGGCGCCGGGCGGTCATACGTTCCCGGCAGGGAGGGCCTGTCGCTGAGGCGGGAGGCGGAGGCCGCCCTCGAGCGGATGGCCGCGGCCGCGCGCGCGGACGGCGTCACCCTCGTCGTCAGCTCGACGTATCGCTCCTGGGAGTATCAGAAAAAGGTATACGAGAGAAACGTCCGCGAGCTCGGCCGCGAGGCGGCCGACAGGGAGTCGGCCATGCCGGGGGCGAGCCAGCACCAGCTGGGCGCCGCGGCGGACTTCGGCTCGATAACCGACGCCTTCGCCGGGACGAAAGCCGGGAAGTGGCTCGCGGAGAACGCGTACAAGTTCGGTTGGTCGCTTTCCTTTCCCGACGGATATGAGGCCGTTACCGGGTTTCGCTGGGAAAGCTGGCACTACCGCTACGTCGGCGTCGAGGCCGCCGCCCTGCAGCGGGAATGGTTCGGCGACGTCCAGCAATACATGATCGAGTTCGTGGACGCCTGGAAGCGCCGATAGCCGCGTTCACGCTCCGAAGGAATCCCGCCCTCAGCGCTCCTCGACGTCTGACGCCGACAGCCCGAACTGCTCGCCGTGCCTGACGGAACCCTCCGGCTCCACGTGCACCATGATATCGTACACGTCGGCGATCTGGCACTTGACCGCGCGCTCGACCCCTTCCGCTATGTCGTGCGCCTCGCGAACCGTCAGGTCGCCGTCGACTTCTATGTCGAGATCGATGTCCCAGCTCGAGGCCATCTTCCTGATTCGCGCCTTGTGGGGGTTGCCCGCGCCGGGAACCGAGCGAACCGCGTCGAAGAGCGCCCGGTACAGGCCTTCGTCCGTCGTCCCGTCCATCAGCTCCATGTTCTGCTCGAGAAAGATTCCGAGCGCCGTTTTCATGACCCATATGCCGACGAGCAGGGCGATGACGGTATCGAGCACGGGCAGGGAGAACGCGATGGACGCGGCGAGCCCCGCGAGCACGGACGACGATATGACGATGTCGCTCGCCATGTTCTTGGCGTTCGCGAGCACGATGGCGCTTCCCGATTTTCTCGCGATCCGGTACTGGCTCGCGGCGAGTCCTGCCTTGCCGAGAATCGAAAGCGAGGTTACCCAGAGGGCGGCCGCGGACGGTGGCACGAGGGCCGCGCCCGAGGTAAGGCGCGCCACCGCCGAGGCGGACAGCTGAAAGCCCGCGAGAAGGATGATGAAGGCGATCAGTACCGTGGCGACCGTCTCGGCCCGTCCGTGACCCCAGGGGTGTTCCTTGTCGGACGGCTGGCTGATGACCGAGGCGACGACGAGAGACATCGCGGCGATCACGACGTCGGTCGAGGAGTCGATTCCGTCGCCGAGCACCGCGAGGCTGCCGGCCAAAAGGCCGATCGTGATCTTCGCCGCCGCGAGGGCGAAGTTTCCGGCGATCGCGATGACCGCCGCCTTGCGCACGTGTTTTCCCTTGTCGTCGCCGCAGTCAACCGCCACTGTTCCTTACCCCCGCGCGTGGAATTCCCGTATCGCGTCGACCGTCCGCTCGACGCGCTCCCGGTTAATCCAGTAATGGGTCACGAGCCGGAAGCGGCCCGCGCCGTCATGCATGTTGACGAGTATTCCCCGTTCTTTCAGGAAGTCGACGAGCGCCTCGCCGTCTATGCGCGAGCCTTCCTCGTGCGAGAAGAATACCATGTTTATCCTTGCGCCGCCGGTCTCCACCAAGAGGCCCGGTATCGTGCCGAGCCCCTGCTCGAGAAGGCGCGCGTTCTCGTGATCGTCCGCGATCCTGAGTCTCGTGTCCTTGAGCGCGACGAGGCCCGCCGCGGCGAGGATGCCCGCCTGGCGGAGTCCCCCGCCCATGAGCTTGCGCTTTTTTCTCGCGTCGTCCACGAATTTCCTCGTTCCCGCGAGCACGGAGCCCACGGGGGCGCACAGCCCCTTCGAAAGGCAGAACATCACGGAGTCGGAGAACTGGGCGATCTCCTGGGCCTGCACGCCGAGCGCGGCAGCGGCGTTGAACACGCGCGCCCCGTCAAGGTGTATCGGGACGCGGAACCTGTTGGCCGCGCGACGCACGTCCTCCATCTCGGCGAGCGTCATGACGGTGCCCTTCGAGTGCGCGTTCTCGATCGCGATAAGCGAGGTTTTGGGCTCGTGGATGTCGTCGCCCGAACGGACGCGCGCGGCAACGGCGGTGCCGTCGAGAAACCGGTTGCCCGTGTCGATGGCGCGAAGCTGCACTCCCGCGATTACGGCGGCGGCTCCCGCCTCGTGCTGGACGATATGGCAGGACTCGTCGAGTATGACCTCGCTTCCCCGGGGGCAATGCGAAAAAAGGGCCAGCTGGTTTCCGAAGGTTCCCGAGGGAACGAACAGCGCCGCTTCCTTGCCGACGAGGCTTGCGGAATACGCCTCAAGTTCCCGTACCGTCGGGTCGTCCCCGTATACGTCGTCGCCGACGGACGCCGATGCCATCGCCGCCCTCATGGCCTCGGTAGGCCAGGTTACCGTGTCGCTTCGCAAATCGATGATGTTCATGGTGTGAAGCACAGTAGTACAAAGCGTGAAAACGGGCAAGGGGCGTAACCCCGACGTGCGCACCAGGCTAACTCTCGCGAGCCTCGAACGCCGAGAACGCCTTCCAGAAGTCGGGAAAGGATTTTCTGACGCAGTCGCCGTCGTCGATCGTCTGGCCGTCGAGGGCGAGGCCCGCGACGGCGAAACTCATGGCGATGCGATGGTCGTTGTGCGAGGCTATCGCGGCGCCCCTGACGCGCGACGGGTCTCCCTCGATGACGAGATCCTCCCCCTCGACGCGCGTGCCGATTCCCATGTTCGACAGCCCTTCGCGAATCGCGCCGACGCGGTCGCATTCCTTGAACTTGAGGTGGGCGACGTCCCTGATCCGGCTCTCTCCGGGGGCGAACGCCGCCATGACGGCGACCGTCGGCACGAGGTCCGGCGTGTCGCGGAAGCTCTCGTCGACGGGCGTCATGCCGCACCCCGTCACGACGAGCCCTTCTTCCGAGAACTCCGCCTTGCATCCCATGGCGCGCGCGTAGTCGACGATCTTTCGGTCTCCCTGCACGGAGTCGCGCGAGAGGCCCGAGAGCGCGACGCGGGATTTCATGATGGCGGCCGCCGCGATGAAGTAGGAGGCGCTCGAGTAGTCGGACTCGACGTCGACGTCCG
Organism: Spirochaetales bacterium Spiro_10; assembly: GCA_001604405.1. Lineage (GTDB taxonomy): Bacteria > Spirochaetota > Spirochaetia > Treponematales > Treponemataceae > Teretinema. Next base: position 29,569 of record LVBL01000017.1, on the reverse strand, counting down.
TCGCGCGGTACCGTTGGCGGCCGGGTATCGCGATCTCGCGGTATTCTCCGCCGGAGATCGTCCCGCCGAAGCGGCGCATCATCTCGACCGTGATGTCGAAGTACGGTTTTTCCGCCATGTCGTCGGTACAGACGACGAGAGAGTCGGCTTTCGCGAGGGCCGCGGCCACCGCGAGCGAGCTGAAATACTGCGAGGTCTTTGAGCCGCTCATGCGGGCCAGTCCCCCCGCGAGCCCTGAGGGACGCGCGAGAAGGGGCGGGTAGCCGTCGGCCGAGACGAAGGAGACGTCCCCCCCGAGCTGGCGCACGCCCGAGACGATCTCGGCGACGGGCCGCCGGAGGAGGCCTTCCTTGCCGGTGAGCGTGACGGGTCTCGACGACAGGCAGGCGAGCGAGGCGAGGAAGTTCATCGCGACGCCGGATTCGCCGCAGTCGAGCGAGTCGGCGGCCGGCTCGAAGGCACCGCCGCAGCCGTCGATCCCGACGGCGTTTCCGTCGACTCGCACGGCGACGCCGAGCCCCCTGAGGCACTCGATGAGATGGATCTGGTCCTCGCCGAGAAGGGGGTTCCTGACGCGCGTCGTTCCCTCGGCGAGCGCGCCGAGCACGAGCGCCCTGAGGGTGTGCGCCTTTGACGGAGGGACGGCCAGGGCAACGTCCGCCCGGATTCCGCGACGTATCTCGATCATGCCGCCTCCGTTACACGACGATGTTGACGAGCTTGTCCTGGACGACGATCACCTTCTTGGGCGCCTTGCCTTCCATGAACTTCACCGCGCCCGCGCTCGCGAGCGCCATGCGCTCGAGCTCGTCCTTTCCGGTCCCGACGGCTGTCTCGAGCTTGTCGCGGATCTTGCCGTTGACCTGCACGACGACCGTGCAGGAATCGTCGACGCAGTAGGCCGCGTCGTATCCGGGCCAGCTCTCGTAGGCTATCGTTTTCGCGAACCCGAGCTTTTGCCAGAGCTCCTCGCCGAGATGCGGCGCGTAGGGCGAGAGGATCTTGACGAAGGCCATCCAGACTGACGCGGGAAAGCTCTCGCGCTTCGACAGCTCGTTCACGAAGATCATCATCTGGCTGATGGCGGTGTTGAAGTCGAGGCTCGCCGTGTCGTCGGTGACCTTCTTGATCGTCTTGTGGAGGGCGCGGGTCAGCGCGAGGGCCTCGGGGCTCGACGCGTCGGAATACGGGTCTCCCGCGGCTCCCGTCATGGGGCGGTCGGAAAGGGACCACACGCGCTCGAGGAAGCGGCTCACGCCGACGAGGCCCTGCGTGCTCCAGGGCTTCGAGACCTCGAGCGGGCCCATGAACATCTCGTACATGCGGCAGCTGTCGGCGCCGTAGTCGCGGATCACGTCGTCGGGGTTGATGACGTTCTTGAGCGACTTCGACATCTTGGCGATGACGCGCTCGAGCCGCTCGCCCGTGGCGATCTCCTCGAACTGGTCCGTCTCCCCCGCGACGGGGCGGACCTCGTCGACCGGCACGAGGGTCTTGTTCTTACGCTGGTATGCGAAGCTCGTGATCATCCCCTGGTTGATGAGCCTGCGGAACGGTTCGTCGGTCTGGACGAGCCCGATGTCGAAGAGGACCTTGTGCCAGAAGCGCGAATACAGGAGGTGGAGCACCGCGTGCTCGGCGCCGCCGACGTAGAGGTCGACGGGAAGCCAGTAGTCGATCTTCGACTTGTCCGCGAACGCGTTCGCGTTCTTCGGGTCGAGGTAGCGGATGTAGTACCAGCACGAGCCGGCCCATTGGGGCATCGTGTTCGTCTCTCGCTTGGCCTTGCCGCCGCACTTCGGGCACGCGCAGTTCACCCAGGAGTCGATGCCGGCGAGCGGGCTTTCCCCCGTTCCGGTGGGCTGGTAGCTTTCGACCTCCGGAAGGCGGAGGGGAAGGTCCGAGTCGTTAAGCGGCACGGTGCCGCACGATGGGCAGTGGACGAGCGGAATCGGCTCTCCCCAGTAGCGCTGGCGGCTGAAGACCCAGTCGCGGAGCTTGTAGTTCACGGCCTTGCGACCGATCTTTTTCTCGCCGAGCCAGGCGATCATCCTTTCGATGCATTCCTGCGTGCCGAGGCCGTTGAAGCCGGGCGAGTTCACGCTCTTGCCGTCCGCCGGCGTGCACTCCGCGGGCCGGGCCGAGTAATCGCCGTCAGGTCCCTTGGCCGCCCATTCGGCCTCGCTCGCGACGACCTGGACGACCGGGAGATCGAACCGCTTCGCGAAGTCCCAGTCGCGCTCGTCGTGCGCGGGAACCGCCATGATGGCGCCCGTGCCGTACGAGATGAGGACGTAGTCGGAGACCCATATCGGTATCTTTTTCCCGTTGACGGGATTGACCGCGTAGGCGCCGGTGAAGACTCCCGTCTTCTCCTTCGCGAGGTCGGTCCGCTCGAGGTCGCTTTTTTTTGCCGCGGATTCGGCGTATGCCCGGACCGCCGCCGCGTTTTCGGCCGAGGTAATTTTCGGCACGAGCGGATGCTCGGGCGAGAGCACCATGTAGGTCGCGCCGAAGAGGGTGTCGGCGCGCGTCGTGTAGATCAGCAGTTCGTCGTCATGCCCGTCGATCCTGAAGACGACTTCCGCGCCCTCGCTCTTGCCGATCCAGTTCCGCTGCATCGACTTGACCGACTCCGGCCAGTCGAGTCCGTCAAGGTCGGCGAGCAGGCGCTCGGCGTACTCGGTTATCCTGAGTATCCATTGGCGGATGTTCTTTCGCGTCGTCTGCGTGCCGCACCGGTCGCACTTGCCTTCCTTGACTTCCTCGTTCGCGAGGCCCGTCTTGCACGAGGGGCACCAGTTGATCGGCGTCTCGGACTCGTACGCGAGACCGCGCTTGAACAGCTGGAGGAAGATCCACTGGGTCCAGTGGTAGTAGTCGGCCTCGCAGGTCGAGAGCTCCCGGTCCCAGTCGTAGCTGAAGCCGAAGGCCTTGATCTGCTGGCGGAATTTGTCGATGTTCGCGACCGTCGTCGCGCGGGGGTGCGTGCCCGTCTTGATCGCGTAGTTTTCGGCCGGAAGGCCGAAAGAGTCGAAGCCCATGGGGTGAAGCACCGAATAGCCGTTCATGCGGAGGTAGCGGCACCAGATGTCGGTGGCCGTATAGCCCTCGGGATGTCCGACGTGGAGTCCTGCGGCGGAAGGGTAGGGGAACATGTCGAGCACGTACCGGCGCTTGTCCTTCGGCACGGACGCGTTCTCGGTCGCCCTGAATGTTTTGTTTTCGTCCCAGAACTTCTGCCACTTGGGCTCGATGGTCTCGAAGGGATATTTTGCCATGATTGCCGCTCCTGAGCCGTTACACACGGAATATAATGGGTCCATTCTATAGTAAAGGGGCTCATCGTTACAAGAACGGGGAATCGGCGCCCCGGCGCGTCCGCGTCCGCCGCCGGGCCATCAGGCTGGCAGGGCGTCCGCTTGCCCGCGACGCGGAAAGTCCCTATACTCACCGTCATGGGCGCGTTTCGCGAGTGTCTGCAGCTGTTCTCCGTGTTTTTTTTCATAGGTTCCGTGACCTTCGGGGGCGGCCTCGCCATGCTTCCGATCCTGGAGCGCGAGCTTATCAAGAAACGGGGATGGATGACGAGCGAGGAGCTGGTCGACTACTTCGCCATCGGCCAGGTGACCCCCGGCATCGTCGCGGTGAACGTGGCGACCTTCATCGGACACAAGCGGAAGGGCATCCCCGGAGCGTTCCTGACGACCGCCGGGGTCGTGGCGCCGTCGGTCATCGTCATCACGGCCCTCGCCATGTTTCTGGAGAACTTCGCCGAGATACTGTGGGTACAGCGGGCCCTCCGCGGGATCAACGTCGTCGTCGCCGTCCTGCTCGTGTCGGCCGTGTGGGGAATCGGCAAAAAGACGGTGTACGACCGGATAACCGCGGCCGTGGCCTGCGGGGCCTTTGTCGCCATCGCCGTCTTTGACGTTCCCGCCCTCTTCGTCGTCCTCATCTCGGCCGTACTCGGCCTTCTCGTCAAATTCCGCGACTGGCGGCCCCGGGGTCCCCGGCCGCCCGACGCCCCGATTAGTCCGTAAAATTCCCTCCCGAGGGCTGGTCTTTTTTCGCGCCCGAAGGTATTATGGGCGTGTCCGCATGACTGACGCGAACGGGGAGTACCCCGGGGAAGTGCGGACCGTTGCCTGCCGCGCGTCTGGGCATATTCCACGATACGTTTCGAAGCCACGATCTCCCGCGACGCAGGACTTCTCGTCCGACGCCCGGGTGCCGCGCGCGACCGGAACAGAAGGAGCGAAGACATGAGCGCACTTGAGAAGAACGATCCCGAGATCTACAAGCTCGTAAAGGCCGAGGAGGCCTACCAGAAGGCGACGATCCGCCTGATAGCGAGCGAGAACTACACCTCGAAGGCGGTCCTCGAGGCCTGCGGCACGGTATTCCAGAACAAGTATTCGGAGGGCTATCCCGGCGCCCGCTTCTACCAGGGCCAGGTAAACTGCGACGCCCTCGAGACGGTCGCCATCGAGCGGGCAAAGCGGCTTTTCGGCGCCGAACACGCGAACGTCCAGCCCTATTCCGGCTCGCCCGCGAACCTCGCGGTCTACCTCGCCTTCGCGAAGCCCGGCGACACCGTCCTCGGGCTCAACCTCTCGCACGGCGGGCACCTGACCCACGGCTCCAAGGCGAGCGCGACCGGCAAATGGTTCAACGCCGTCCACTACAGCCTCAATCCCGAAACGGGCCTCCTCGACTACGACGAGATCCGCAAGCTCGCCCTCGAGCACAAGCCGAAGATCCTGATCGCCGGGCACTCGGCCTATCCGCGCCAGCTCGACTTCGCGAAGTTCCGCGCGATCGCCGACGAGGCCGGATGCATCCTCTTCGTCGACATGGCCCACTTCGCCGGCCTCGTCGCCGGAGGGGCCCACCCGAACCCCGTATCCTACGCCGACGTCGTCACGACGACCACGCACAAGACCCTCCGGGGCCCGCGCGGCGCCCTCATCCTCTGCAAGGAGATCCACGCCAAGGCGATCGACAAGGCCGTCTTCCCCGGACTCCAGGGAGGGCCGCACAACGCCACGACCGCCGGAATCGCCGTCGCCCTCGGCGAGGCGATGCTGCCGTCTTTCAGGGACTACGCCGCGAAGACCTGCGAGAACGCCAAGGCGCTCGCCGCCGAGCTCGTCGCGCGCGGGTTCAACCTCGTGTCGGGCGGCACGGACAACCACCTCATGCTCATTGACCTTTCGAACAAGGGCGTGACTGGCAAGGAGATGGCCGTGGCCCTCGAGAAGGCGGGGATCGTGCTCAACTACAACACCGTCCCCGGCGAGACCCGCAAGGCCTCGGATCCCTCGGGTATCCGACTCGGCACCCCGTCGGTGACGAGCCGCGGCTTCGGCGTCCCCGAGATGAAGAAGATCGCTGCCTGGATGGATGCCGTCGCCGGAAAGACCGGCGACGAGGCCTTCCTCGCCGCGACCGCGAAGGAAGTCGAGGCCCTGTGCTCGTCCTTCCCCGTGCCGGGCATCGACTGACGGTAATTCCCGGATGAGCCTCTTCTCCCTGTTTTTGACGTTTCTCTACGTGGGGGCGTTTACGATAGGCGGGGGGCTCGTCGCCATTACCTTCATGCAGCAGGAGATCGTCGGGAAGGGGTTGCTCTCTCCCGACGATTTTTTCACTATGGTCGCCATATCCGAGTCGACGCCCGGGCCCATCGGGATCAACATGGCGACGTATATCGGTTACCGGATGTTCGGTCCCGTCGGGGGTCTCGTGACCACGATCGGCACGGTAATCCCCTCGCTCGTGTGCATAATCGTCATTGCCCGGTATTTCGGCAAGTTTCAGGATCGTCCCGGCGTGAAGTCCGCGTTCTATACCCTGCGCGCCGGCACGACCGGCATGGTCGCCGTCGCCGCCTGGAACGTTCTGACGGTCACCGTCTTCAGATTCGCGGCATTCCGTTCCGCCGGGGGCCTGACTGCCCTCGGTGAGGGATCCCTGCTGGCGCTTTTCAGCTGGCCCGCGCTCGCCCTCTTCGCCGGCACCTTCGTTCTCAGCCGCAAGCTCGACTGGCACCCCGTGTTCTTCGTTCTGATCGGGGCGGCGTATGGCGTCGCGTTCCTCTAGCTAGAGGTACTTCTTCAGCTCCTGGCCCTGAATCCCCGCGTAGAGCTCGATGTACTGCTTGGCCGGGCTCGCGTTCACCTTTGGCAGAAGCACTTCCTCTATCTGGAAAAAACCCACGTCGCTCGACATCTCCACGGACACGCGTATGGGTTTCGGGTCTCCCGCCGCGATCCGCACCTTCTCTATAGAATTGGCCGAGTACTTGTGTATGTCGCCTGCCCGTGGCTCCGTGTTGAGCACGAGCGGTATCCTCGCCCGTCCCTTTTCCATGTCGCATCCGTCCGCTATCAGGATGATCCCCGCCTCAAGGGAGTTGATCCGCCGGTTCGCCATGTGGCCGATGATCCCCTCGAGGGCCACCGACCTGACCACGACCCGCTTTTCAAGGCTGTCCGGATACACGGCGGCGAGCGCCCGGTCTATGAGCGGGGTGGCGAGCGTGGCGCTGTGGAGTTCGTGGTCCTGCCGCCCCATGGCCATCCCGAGGTCGTGCAGGAAGGCGGCGAGGATCACCGCGCTGAGGCTGTCCTCGTAGGAACCCGAGTTTTCCGCTTCGATGCTCGTGCGTATCCCCGCGCTTCGCAACAGGTCCATCATCTGCACGGCGTTCCGGGTAACCGTCCGCATGTGAACGGGGCCGTGATCGTTATATCCGAGGCGCAGGATGGAAACGGTGTTGGCGTATTCCTGCATCTGCTCCACCTCGGGGTCCTGGGTCAGAATCTCGGCTATCCGGTACGGGGCGCTCCCCGGCGTCAGTCGTTCGAGTATTTTTTTCTCTATAGAAAGCTCTTTTGGCGATTTCATGACTGAAATATACCCACGCGCGGACTCGCGAGGCAAGGCGTTCCCGACGAAACGCGTGTGTCTTGTCATAAATACGTTGAAATGCCGGGGAAAACGGATATAATTACGATATTCGATATATGACTAAATGTATGGGGGTATCATGGACGTTCGTACCGTGCTTGTTGTGGACGATTCCCGGATTATGCGAAACATCGTAAAAAACACCTTTTCCACGATGGGGATCCCGTGCGAATTCGTCGAGGCCGGAAACGGCAAAGAGGCGCTCGCGCGGCTCGAGGAACGCGACGTGCATCTCGTTCTTCTCGACTGGAACATGCCGGAGCTTTCCGGGCTCGATTTCCTCAAGAAGGTCAGGGTCATGGAGAAGTACAAGGACTTGCCGATCATCATGGTCACGAGCGAGGCGGCCCGGTATAACGTCATCGAGGCGCTCAAGAACGGCGCGACGGACTATATCATCAAGCCCGTAAACGAAAAGAGCTTTCACGAGAAGCTCTCCAAGATTACCCTGTAGGAGTTCAAGGTGGAAAAGTACATACAGCCTTTCGTCGACGTTTGCGTAAACGTGTTCCGGGATTTTATCGGCGTCGAGCTCGAGACCGAGCGGCCGCATTTCGCCAACAAGGAAGACCCGCACGAATGGGACGTCTCCGCCGTCATAGGGCTGACGGGCGAGGCCCGGGGCGCGGTCGTCATATCGATGAAGCAGGCGCTCGCGCGAAAGCTGACCGGCGCGCTGACCGGCTCGACGCACGACGAGCTTGACGACGAGGTTATCGACGCCATCGGCGAGATCATCAACATCATCGCCGGAAACGCGAAGCGCGGTCTCGAGGAGTCCTTCCGTCTCGTCATCTCGCTCCCCACCATCGTCCGGGGCGCGGGGCATTCGATCCAGTGGCCGAACGACCAGGCGCGCATCATCTGCATACCCTTCCATATTTTCGAGAACGAGGTCTTTTGCCTCTCCGTGGCGATAGAGGCCTCTTCCGGCGCATAGCCTTTCATGGAGACAAACGTATGAATAAAGTCAGATTTAACCCGTTCATGAACGTCATGACGAGCGGAAGGAACTTCGGCTCGCGCGACGAGGCGACGATGGACACGATGGTCCGGTACATCCTCCTCAACTCGATGATCTTCCTCGGGGGCACGCTCCTCTTTCTCTTCGGCTTCGAGAGCCTGCGTTCGGGAGCCCACGCCCAGGGCACCTTCGACCTCGCGATGGGCTTCATGACGCTCGTCGCCTTCGTCGTTCTCAGGACCAATGCCCCCTTCGTCATCTCCGGCCTGCTCACCGTCATCCCCTACATGATGCTCTGCGGCTTCCTCGCCGTGAGCGGAGGCGTTCAGGGGTCCGGCGTCCTGTGGATATTCTCCTTTCCGCTGCTGGCCATCTTCCTTCTGGGAATGAAGGCCGGCACCGCCCTCGCGATCGTGCTTCTCGCGGGCGTCGTGGCCGCCGTCTACGTGCCCGGCGTCTCGCCGATGACGTTCCATCCCTCGTTCGCGCACCGGACGGTCGGCGTGTACGTGCTCGTGCTCGTGTGCACGATGGTCTACGAGCGCACGAAGATCGCGAAGGACCAGTGGGTCGCGCGCCTGACGCGCGAGCTGAAGTCCGAGCGCGACGAGATCGCCGCGATGAAGGACAACCTCAAGACGGGCCTCTTTCTCATGGACCGCGACTACGTGATCCAGCCCCAGTACTCGCGCGCGCTCGAGGGGATCGTCGGGGAGGCGGCCCTGAGCGGCAGGAATTTCCTCGACCTGTTGAAGAACTCCGTCCAGGAAAAGGAGCGCGAGACGCTTCGCGACTATTTCGAGATGGTGTTCAACAAGTCGTACGACGCGCAGATGCTGGAAGACATCAACCCGCTGCACGAGTTCACGTACGTCGGCATCGCCTCTGGCGAGACCAAGACGCTCAGGTGCACGTTCGCGCCGATAGACCGCGACGACGGGCTCTCGTACATCCTCGGCACGATCGACGACCAGACGCGCGAGACGGAACTGCGGCAGCAGCTCTCCGAGGAGGAGGGCAAGCGGCAGGAGGAGATGAAGGCCCTCTTCGAGGTCATCCACGTCGAGCCCCGCGTCCTCAACGACTTCATCTCCGACGCGGAATACGAGTTTGACCGCATAAACGCGGCCATGAAGGACAAGACGAAGGCGGCACCCGACGTCGTTTCGGAGATCTACCAGGGCGTGCACGCCATCAAGTCGAACGCGGTCATCCTCGGGCTTTCGAGCTTTTCCACGAAGCTGCACCAGCTCGAGGACGAGATACGCGACCTTCGCGAGCATGCCGACGTTTCGTTCCAGGAGATTCTCCACATAACCGTCGAGCTGGACAAGCTTATGACCATCAAGGACGGCTTCAAGGGCCTCATACACAAGATCCTCTCCTTCAATACCGGCGAGAGCCGCATGCAGGAGGAGCACGTCATCGTCCAGTCGCTTCAGCGCGTGATCGACAAGGCCTCGGCGGACCTCGGAAAGAAGGCGCGGCTCACGATCCGCTCGATCGACCCGCGCGCCATAGAGCGCGCACCGCGCCGCGTCGTGAAGGACGTGCTCGTGCAGCTCGTGCGGAACGCCATGTATCACGGGATCGAGTCGCCCCTTGACCGGGCCTCGTCCGGCAAGGAGGAGGAGGGCTCCGTGTCCCTTTCGATAGGGATTACGGGCGACAGGATAGAGATCGCCCTTGCCGACGACGGAAAGGGGCTCGATTTCCACGCGATCGGCGCGAAGGCCCGCGATCTCGGGCTGATCTCCGAACCGGCACTCCTTTCGGACCGCAACGCGCTGTTGCAGGTATTGTTCTCGCCGGGCTTCAGCACCGCGAAGTCGGCTTCCATGCACGCGGGCCGCGGGGTCGGCCTTTCGTACGTGCGCGACCGCGTCCGCGAGATGAAGGGCTCCATCCGCATACAGTCCGAGGACGGGAAGGGAACGACCTTCCGCGTCACGCTCCCCGCCGAACGGGCGTCCCGCGAGGTGGGACAGACGGCGTAGGAACCGGCCGAAGGGCTTTTGGCCATCAATGGCGCCGAAGCGTGGCATAAGTCACGCCTCTCTCTTGCATTCTGCCTCCGCGGTCCTAGACTTGCCGTAGAGGAGAATGCCCATGAAAAAGTGTATCGCAATCGCTCTCGTACTGGTTGTCGCGGTTTCCGCGACTTTCGCCCTGGATTTCGACATGAGCGCCGGCGTGGGAGCCGTGTTCGATTATTCCTCCATCTCCAGCGACTTTGGGGATGACACGTCTACCGCCTTCGGCGTGAAGGGTTTCTTCGACGTGACCTATGCTCAGGTCAGCGTCGCCTACCTTATCACTGAAGAAGGTATGGATAACGTTCTGGACCTTAGCCTTTTGTTCAAGTACCCCTTTGACATGTCGTCCTTCAAGCTCTTTCCGATGGTCGGAGTCGGGTATCTGATGAATCCAAGTAACAGCGGAGCGAACGCGATTTCGGTAAAGGCCGGTGTCGGCGCCGATATCGATTTCATGGAGAATCTCTATATCCGCCCCACAGCGATCGTCGGATATCAGGTTTCATCGGATGCGTTGGATGCGATCGACAGCCTTTCCATCATCGACGTGGAGATCGGCGTGGCCATCGGATTCAAGTTCTGAGTATCGAGTATGATACGGGAAGGCCCTCCTCGCGGAGGGCCTTCTTTTTTATTCGTCCGGGCTTGACGCCGCGCCGGCCGCGGCGCCGGGGGACTGGACGTCCTGTTCCCGTGCCTCCCGCGCCGCCTTGTAGGAACCGATCATGATCGAGACGGCCTCGAGGCCGGGTATGTTCTCGCAGAATATCTTGACGATGACCGTCATCGGGACCGCGAGCACGAGTCCCACGAAGCCCCATAGCCATCCCCACGCCAGCAGGGAGGCGAGTATGATGAACGGCGAGAGGCCGAGGTTGTCGCCCTGGATCTTCGGCTCGAACACGTTGCCGATTATCAGGTTTATCGCCAGTACGGACCCTATCGAAAGCCCGATCGGCGTCGGGTCCGGGTAGAACTGGACGATCGAGAATACCGCGATCCCGCCGCCCGCCGCGATGGACCCGATGGTGGGGATGAAATTGAGTATGAACGAGACGATGCCCCACACGACGGGGAAGTCCATGCCGACGAGCGAGAGGGACAAGCCGACCAAAACGCCCGTGGCGAGACTGAGGAAAAACTTTATGCTGAGATACCTCGTGATCTGGTGAACGACGGATTCCATGATCGACGAGAGACCTCCGGGGAAGGTCCTCGCGAAGGCGATCTCGGCGCGATCCCTGAAGTGGCCGATCTCCAGAAGAAGGAACACGATAAAGAGCGTCACCATGACGGAGTCCTTCAGCAAATAGACGAACGACTCGGAGAAGCGGAAGGCGAGGCTCTGTACCTTCGTGCGCACGTTCAGGTGGCTCCAGAGGTTGTCGAAGAGGGAAAGATGCTCGTCGTACGCGAAGTCGAAGGTCTCCGCTATCTTCCGGTAGATCTCCGTGAAGCGCGCCTCGTACTTCGGGTAGAGGGTGGCGATGGAGCCCACGCTCTTGAAAAGGATGAAGCCCGCGGCGTAAACGGCCATGCCGATCATGAGCACGATGAGCACGGACGCGATCGCGCGAGGGATCCTGATTTTCGTCAGGACCGCGACGAGCGGCTCGAGAACGAAGGTGAGAAGAACGGCGATGACGAAGGGGAGCACGACGGGGGTCGTGAGCTTCAGAGCGCCGCCGGTGAGTATGAGGGCGATGAGCCCGAGCAAAAAGAGACTCGCCCGGCGGTAGTTCACGGTGGACTTGGCGTGGTCTTTCATCTTATGCCTACTTGAGGAGCATCACGAAGGTTCCCCCCGCGATGAGAACGCACCCGACCACCGTCTTGAGCGTAACCGCCTCGTGGAGAAATATGAAGGCGAAGACGATGGTGATGACGAGGCTGAATTTGTCGACGGGAACCACCTTCGACGCCTCGCCGATTTGCAGGGCACGAAAGTAACAGAGCCAGGACAGCCCCGTCGCGATGCCGGACAGAACGAGGAAGAGCAGGCTTTTGCCCGAGATGTTCTTGATTCCCCCGACCGACCCGGAGACGAGAACGACGAGCCACGCCATGACGAGCACGACGCCCGTCCGGATGGCGGTCGCGAGATTCGAATTGATACCGGCTATGCCGATTTTGGCGAGAATCGACGTGAGCGCCGCGAAGAGCGCCGACAGCAAGGCGAATACAAACCACATGGAAGGTTCCTCCCGAAGGCTGATTGTACTCCATATAAGGCGGGTTGCGCAAAGGGTTTGCAGGCTGTCCGGGGGCGAGCGAGAGCGGGAGCCGCCGTCGGCCGTTGGCGGCAGGCGGCGTTCCGTTGTGGAAGGTTTACTTCTTGTTGACGAGGTCTTTCAGGGCCTTGCCGGCCTTGAACTTCGGGGTCTTGGCGGCCTTGATCTTGATCGCCTCGCCGGTTTTGGGATTGCGACCGGTGCGCGCGGCGCGTTTTCCGACCTCGAAGGTTCCGAAACCCACCAGCTGGACGGAACCGCCCTTCTTGAGTTCCTTCGATACGGTGTCGATGAGGGCCTTGAGGGCGTTACCGGCGTCTTTCTTGCTCAGGCCGGCATCGTCGGCGATCGCGTCAATAAGTTCCGCTTTGTTCATTGTTGTTTTCTCCTTGATACTATAAGCGCAGTGCTTGTCGGCGAGTATATCATGAATGGGACCGTTGAGCAAAGCCTTTAGGCATCTGACACGACGTAAATGTTGACTTTGCGATATGCGGGGGCTATTCTGGGAGACATGATGAAGTCCGCTCGTACGTGTCTCCTCCTCGCGCTTTTCATGTCGGTTTTTTACGGCGTTTCGGCCGAGAGCGCGCCCGGACGCGAACCGCCGCGCGTGGCCCTCGTGCTGAAGGGCGGCGGGGCCCTCGGCATCGCCCATGTGGGCGTCATCAAGGTGCTCGAGGAACTCGGGATATCCCCCGACCTTGTCGTGGGAACGAGCATGGGCTCGATAGTCGGAGGCCTCTATTCCATGGGCTATTCGGCCGCCGAACTCGACTCGATAGTGCGCGGGATACGCTGGACGGACGTTTTCTCCGAGCCGGAATCCCTCGCCGCAAGCTCCTTTCGTGAGCGGCAGGACCGGTCGAAGTACGCGCTCCGGTTCGCCTTCACGCGCGACGGATTCTCGCTCGGCTCCGGAATCCTTTCCGGCAGGAACGCCCTTGCCATATTCGACCGCCTTTCGCTGCCGCACGCGATGCCCGCCGATTTCGACACCCTTCCGAGGCGCTTCCGGGCGGTTGCCTCGGACTTGTCCTCGCGCGAGTCGGTAGTCCTTTCCGGGGGGTCTATCTCCGACGCCATGCGCGCGAGCATGAGCATACCCGGCGTGTTCGAGCCGTACCGGATCGGCGAGCGCTACTACGTGGACGGCGGGGTTCTCGACAACCTTCCGATAAACGTCGCGCGCTCCCTTGGCGCGAAAACCGTCATCGCGGTCAATCTGGTCGACAACACACCGCGCGAGCCCGGCGAAATCGGCTCGAGCGTCGTCGAGACCCTCTCGAGGACCCTGGACGTCCTGACCGAGATAACCGTGCGTTCCCAGCTTGAGAACGCCGACTTCGTGATCGACGTGGACATCTCGGGCTTCGGCCCGTACAGCTTCGATTCCGCCTCGGTGATCATCGAGCGGGGGGAGTCCTCCGCTCGCGCCGAGGTTCCCCGCCTTACCGCCTTCATGAAGGGACCGTCCTACGCGGGCGACGCCCCCCCGGACGTCACGCTCCCCCCCGTTCCCGTGTACATCCCGGCGCTTGCGGCTCCCCTCGAACGACTGCGCGTGCTTGGCGGTACCGAGCGGGACAGGGCCCTTGTCAGGCGACTGCTCGAGAAAAACGGCGAGTTGGCCGCCGACGACAAGACCCTGTCCGAGGCCTACGCGGCCCTCTCGTCGACCGGCCGGTTCAGGACCGTCCGCATGACGCGCGAGAGCGAGGGCCCGACGCTCCTGGTGACGCTCGAGCCGACGAAGAAGCCCGTTCACGAGGCGCACGCCGGGTTCACGCATCGCGGAACCTACTCGGACTCGCTCTCGAATTTCTCCGTGGTTACCCAGGGGGTGACGCTGAGAAACCTTACCGGAGCCGGTTCGCGCTGCACGTTCGACGTGGGTTTCAACGGCGCCCTCACCGCGGAGGCGACATACCTTCAGCCCTTCGGAGGCCTTTTTTTCGTGGAGCCGGCGGTTTCGTACATGCGGGAACTCGACACGTACCGGTACGACTCATCGGTCGGGCTTCAGTTCGAGACGACGTCCCTGTCGATGGGCGGGACCGTCGGTTTGTTCCTCTCGAGATACGCGGAACTTTCGGTCGGATGGAGCGCGAACTGGATCGACTCCTCGGCCTTGCCGAGCGTCGAGACGACCGAGGGATACGAGCGGTATTTCCTGACGCGCGCCCGTTTCGACGTGAGCACGCTCGACTCGGCGCTTTTCAGCACCGGCGGTTTCGCGCTACGCGCGCAATACACGACGTCGTCCGTCAAGGCGGGATCCTCGCGGGACTTCTCCATTCTGGAGACGTCAGGCGAGTTCTCCCTTTCGTTCGACTCGCCCTATTCGGTCACGGTGCGCTGGATGGCGGGAACCGACTTCAGCGAGGCCTCCTCGCACGCGAACGCCTCGCCCTTGTACTACCGGCCCACGCTTGGGGATCGCCTGCTGTTTCCGAATCCGATGACCATCGACGAGCGGACCGGGTGCCACGTCGCGGGCGTCGGCATAGGCGCGAAACGGCGGTGGAATCTCGCCTCGTCGTTCATAAACCTTCCCGTGTTCGTTCTGGTCAACGCGGCCTGCGGCGTAACGGCCCAGGACAGGGCCGACTTGCGCGAGCCGGGCGGTATCTTTCACTGGAACTCGACCCTCGGCGCCGGACTCAGGTTCAACGACGGATTCGCCGTCGCGCTTCGGGGAGGCGTTTCGCGGAACATAACCCGCGACTACATACCCTTTATCGCGCTCGATATCGGCGTGATCCGATAATCGCGGCTCCGCCTTACGGACGCCGTGACCGTCAGCTGAGCGGCAGGAGCAGGCTGAACGTCGAGCCCTTCCCCTCGGCGCTTTCCAGACGGACCGATCCCGAGTGCGCGAGCGCTATGTGCTTGACGATCGAGAGCCCGAGTCCGGTTCCGCCGGTATCGCGCGACCGCGCCTTGTCTATGCGGTAGAAGCGCTCGAAGATCCGCGAGCGGTCGCGTTCCGGTATGCCTTGCCCGCGATCGATGACCGACACCACGGCGTGCCCGCTCTCCACGGAGACGCGAACGGTGGCGAGTCCTCCCTCGGAGGCGTATTTGCGCGCGTTGTCGAGAAGGTTCACGAGCGCCTGGCGGATCAGTCCCTCGTTCGCGCGTATGACGATGCCCGCCTCGCCGTCCTGCCTGAAGGCGAAGTTTGGCGACGAGGCGCGCCGCGCCGCCTCGGCAATCGCGGCCGCGATGACGTCGTCGAGCCGTACCTCCGCCTTCTCGATCCCCGTCTTTCCCTCTTCCTCCTCGATTCTCGCGAGCGAAAGGAGGTCCGCCAGTATGGCCTCGAGCCGCTCCGCGCCCCGGGAGGCGATATCGAGGAATCGCGAGCACGCGGCCCTGTCGTCGAGATCCGATTCCCTCAGCGTCTCTATCGCGGCCTTGACGGTGGTTATGGGCGTCTTGAGCTCGTGCGAGACGTTCGAGGTGAAGTCTCGCCGGACCGTCTCGAGCCGGTACAGTCGCGTGAGATCGGTGATGACGAGAACCGCCTTGCCGCCGTCGATGGGTGCCGATGCTATCCTGAGCTGCCGTGGACGCTCGCCGTAGAGGGTGATGTCGGTCTCGAGCGGGCCTTCCGTCTTGAGCGCCGTCTCCATGAACTCGCAGAGTTCCGTGCTGCGCGTCACGGAAAGCAGGTTGCCCGCCTGTTTTCCGGGAAAGAGGGAGCAGAACGCGGGATTCGAGCTGAGTACCGCGAGACGTCCGTCGACGACCGCGACCGCCTCGGACATCCCGTTCAGGATGGCCGCGAGCCTGCCGTTCTGTTCAGCCACCGTCTTGATGCGCTCGTCGAGCAGGACCGCCATCCGGTTCAGCACGCCGGCGAGGTTCGCGACCTCGTAGGGGCCTTCCTCCGGTATGCGCTCCTCGAGGCGTCCCGCGGAAAAGGCGCGCGCGCCCGCGTCGATGCGGAGTATGGGAGCGGAGAGGCGCCGGGTTAGCCATACGGCGAGTAAGGACACGATCACGGAGAGGCACAGGCCGAAAAAGGCGACCTCGAAGACGAGCGCGGTTTTCCTGTCGTCGATGATGCTCAGCGGGGTGGCCACGCGAATGACGGCAAGGGAGCCGTCGGACGTCGGGACGGAGACCGCCTCGTAGGTCGTGGTGACGCCGGTCGATACCGACTTGCGCATCGCCGAGCCCGCGCCCGAGGCGAGCGCCTTGCGGACCTCCTCCCGGTCGAGGTGCAGGTCCATCGCGTCGGGACTCGCAGCCGTGTCGACGATTACCCTTCCGCTCGGCGCGATAATCGTGAGGCGGATGTCGGTTCCTGCCGTAAGGGCGAGCGCCTTCTTCCGGAGCCCCGCGTGATCGCCGTCGAGCGGGGTCGCGAACGATTCGGCGAGGGCGTTCCTGGCGATGAGCGCGGTCTCGCGCAGCTTGATCGAGGAGAGGTCGTAGAAGAAGTCCGTCGCGCCCTGCGCGGCGAAGGCCGTGAAGGCCAGTGCCGTAAGAATGACGGTTATGATGTAGGGGGGAAAGATCCAGAGAAACAGGCTTCGTCTCATGCGTTCCTTCCTTCTTTCCAGCGGTAGCCGACGCCGCGTACGGTCTCCACCGAGTCGCCGGCGGAGAGGAGCTTTTTCCTGAGCCCGAGCACCTGAACGTCGATCGAACGGTCCGTGACGGGATATCCGGGTCCGTGAAGCGCGTCGATAAGCCTCTGGCGGGAGAACACGTGGGAGGGATTCTTCATGAGAAAGGCGAGCAGCGCGAATTCGGTAGCCGAGAGGAATACGTCCTTCCCGTCCACGCGAACCTCGTGACGGGCGCCGTCGAGCTCCACGTTGCCCGACGTGATCGACTCGGGCAAGGTCTCGTCGCCCTCGCGCTCGCGACCGGTTTCCCTGAGGCGCGCCCGTACGCGGGCGACCAGCACGCGCGGCGAGAAGGGCTTGGAGACGTAGTCGTCGGCGCCGAGTTCGAGGCACGCGACCACGTCGGCGTCCTCGCTTCGTGCGGTTACCATGATGACCGGCAGTACGGCCGTGGACTTGTCGGCGCGGATGCGCCTGAGGGCCTCGATACCGTCGATGCCCGGGAGCATCATGTCGAGAAGGACGATGTCGGCCTTGTGAGCCTTGAGGTATTCGAGGCCCTTTTCGGCCGTGTCCGCCTCGCGTACCGAGTAACCCTCGCGCGTGAGATTGTAGCTGATGAGGTCCCTGATGTCGCGCTCGTCCTCGATTACCAGTATGGATGCCTTGGTCGTCATGGGCCTTCCTAGTCGTTGAACTCGGCGTGGGATCCCGTCACTATGTACGCGACGAGTTCGCACGAATTGGTGACGTGATCCGCGAGCCGTTCCAGAAAGGCGGAGGTGCGGATCAGCTTGATCGCCTCCTCTGCCTGGCCGGCCGAGGCCTTGAGGTCCTTCAGGGTGATCTCCATGATCTCGTGGTGTATCTCGTCGACGCGGCCGTCCATGGCTGCGCATGCGGCGGCGGCCTCGACGTTGCGGCTCAGGTAGGCCTCGGTCATGAGGCGGATCATCTCGCAGCCGCGCTCGCCCATCTCGGCGAGAAGGGCGAACTGCCTGGGCCATTCGGAATCCTTGAGCTTGATCGCCGTCTTGGCGAGGTGGACGGCGTAGTCGCCCATCCGCTCGAGATTGTCGGCGAGGCGGATGGAGGAGACGAGCTCGCGGAGATCCTGCGCCACGGGCCCCTGGGTCGCCATGAGCGTGCCGGCCATGTCCTGAACGCGCGCCTGCATGGCGTTTACCGTTCCGTCGTCGTCCCGCACCCAGGCCGCGAGCTCGGCGTCGCGTTCGCGAAGCGCCTCGATCGCCTTTCTGAGATCCTCCTCGACGCGCGAGGACATCTGCAATATATCGGACCTGACGCGGTCCATCTTCTCGTCCAGATTCGTTCTTGACATCGTCACCGTGGCACTCCTTCGGGACCTCTCGTCCCAGTATACGTCATCGTCCGGTTTTTTTGAAGGCGGATTCCGTTTCCTTTCTCAGCCGAAGCGGCCAGAGATATAGTTCTCGGTACGCTTGTCCTTCGGGTTGAAGAAGATGTCCGATGTCTCTCCCATCTCGACGAGCACGCCGTTCAGGAAGAACGCGGTATCGTCGGATACGCGTCCCGCCTGCTGCATGTTGTGCGTCACGACGATTATAGTATAGCGCTCCTTGAGCTCCGTCATCAGGTCCTCGATCTTGCCCGAGGAAATCGGGTCAAGCGCGCTCGTCGGCTCGTCCATGAGGAGGATCTCCGGCTCGACGGCGATGGCCCGCGCGATGCACAGCCGCTGCTGCTGACCGCCGGAAAGGTCGTAGGCGCTCTTCTTGAGCTTGTCCTTGACCTCGTCCCAGAGGTAGACCTTTTTCAGGCTCGTTTCCACCAGCTCGTCGAGGTCGCCCTTGAATCCGTTGATGCGCGCCCCCCAGGCGATGTTCTCGCGCACGCTTTTCGGGAAGGGGTTCGGCTTCTGGAATACCATGCCGATCCAGCGACGCAGGCGGACGGGATCGACGGACGGATCGTAGATGTCCATTCCGTTGAAGAGGATTTCTCCCTCCACGCGCGTGCCCGGGATGAGGTCGTTCATCCGGTTGAACGACCTGAGCGCGGTCGATTTGCCGCAGCCCGACGGACCGATAATGGCCGTCACCCGGTTTTTGGCGATCCTCATGTCAAGGTCTATGACCGCGTGAAAGGACTCGTAAAAGAAATTCATTCCCTTCGTCTCTATGGCGAAGGACGCGTTAGAGTCGTTCATTGCTTACCCCCTCTTCTCCGCGCGCAACTTGTTGCGGAGCGCAATGGCCGTGGCGTTGATCGATAACGAGAGAAGCAGGAGGATGACGATGGCCGCCGCGGCGAGATTCCTGAATTCCGCCTGGGGCCGCGCCGTCCACTGGTATATCTGTATCGGAAGCGTGGTGAAACGGGAAAAGGCGCCGGTCGGGTCCTTCGTGAGGAAGGTCGCGGCGCCGACGAGCACGAGCGGCGCCGTTTCTCCGATGCCGCGCGAGACGGCGAGAACCGTTCCGGTCAGGATGCGGTCCATCGATGCCGGGAGCACGTGGTGCGCGACCACCTGCCATCTCGTGGCGCCCAAGGCGTAGCCGGATTCCCGGAGGGTGCGGGGCACCGCCCGTATGGCCTCCTCGGCGTTGATGATGATGGTCGGCAGCAGCAGAAGCGCGAGCGTGAGCGCGGCGGAGAGGACCGTGCGGCCGTCGCCCGAGGAATTGCCTCCCGTCACCCCGAATATCGCGCCGGAGGTGAGGGGCGAGAGGACGCGCACGAAGATGCCGAGCCCGAGCATTCCGTAGATGATGGACGGGACTCCGGCAAGGTTGTAGATGTTCGTCTTGATTATCCGGTTGAACAGGTTGTCCTTGGCGTATTCCTCGAGATACACGGCCGCCCCCAGTGCGATCGGGAAGGCGACGACTATGGTCAGGACTATCGTCATGAGGGATCCGAGAATCGCGCTCCGGATGCCGGCAAAGAGGGCGTTCGACGACTGGGAAGCGCCGAGAAAAGAGGGGTTCATCCAGTACCTGAAGGAGAGGTTTCCGCCCTCTCCGTTCTCCTCGACCCACTCGAATATCTTGCTTCGCTTGGTCATCGAATCGAAAAAGGACCAGCTTCGGACGACTGTCGGCTCGAGGACCTCCGCGAGGACGAGGGCGGCAAGGCCGTTTCGCCCGCGTTCGGCGAGCGGCCGCTCGATGTCGAGCGCCTTGAGCCGCCGGGAACTGACGTTTTCCTCCAGCACCGAGACGAGCGCGGCCGAGTCGAGCGAATCGAGTTTCGCCGTCGTTGCCGGGTCCCCGGTGGGTTCGCCGCCGTCTACCGACGGAAGGACGTACTCGGGAAGGGTTTCGTACTCTACGAGCACGTAGCCGGCGGTCTGGTCCAGGACCGATACGATGAGTATGGCGAGGCACAGGATGGCGAACCCGGTCGCCGCGACGAATATCGTCGCCATTATTTTTCCGTCGCGGTGCCGCCGCGCGATATCGTTCATTCGTATACCTCCTGGTATTTCCGCACGAGGTGGTTCGACAATATGTTGAGCGCCAGGGTGATCGCGAAGAGCACGAGGCCGATCGCGAACAGCGAGTTGTAGTCGATGGAATCGTACGAGAGATCCCCGCCGGAGATGCGGACGATGTGTCCGGTCATCGTTTCGGCCGCCCGGAAGGGATTCAGCGTAAGGTTCGGTCCCGCTCCGGCCGCGAGAGCGACGATCATCGTCTCGCCGACCGCGCGCGAAAGGCCGACTATGAAGGCCGCCGACACGCCCGAGAAGGCCGCGGGCAAAACGATTTTCAACGAGACCTCGAGTTTGGTCGCCCCGAGGGCATAGGCCCCCTCGCGAAGGGCTCCGGGAACCGACGAGAGGGCGTCCTCGCACATCGAGGATATGAGCGGCAGGATCAGCACTCCCATCACAAGGCCCGCCGAGAGCGTGTTGTAGACGTCCACGCCGTCCCTGCCGAAGAGTCCCTGCAGGATGGGCGTGACCGTCTGAAGGGCGAAGAATCCGTACACTACCGAGGGAATCCCCGCGAGCACCTCGAGAACGGGTTTCAGCGCGTTGCGAACGCGGGGCCTCGCGTATTCGGAAAGATAAATCGCCGAAAAAAGCCCCGCGGGCAGGGCCACCGCCATCGCGACGAGACTCGTTACGAGCGTCGCGGTGAAGAGGGGCAGTATCCCGAAGGAATCTATCTGGGGCTGCCACCTCGTTTCGAGAAAGAACTCCGCGAGGCGTACCTCGCGGAAGAAGGGCAGGGATTCCTTGCCGAGCGTCAGCACGATTCCTGCCGTCGTGAGCACGGACACCGTCGCCGCGAAAAAGAGGAATCCCCGTATCGCGGCCTCCGCGGGCCGTTTCCCGCTCGCGAGGTCCTTCGCGCCGAGCGTTTTGTTCACCCTGCCCTCCATGGATCAGTACCTGCCGGCGATCGCCGCGAGGAAGGCCTTCTTGGCTGCCAGAAGATCATTCTGGGGGGCCGGGAAGTATCCGACCTTCTTGATGACCCGGTTCACGTTCGAGAGATAGAAGTCGACATAGGCCGCTACCTGGGGTTTCGCGGCGAGTGTGGCGGGCGTGGTGTAGATGAACAGGGGCCGCGCGAGGGGATAGGTACCCTTGTCCACGCTCTCCTGGTTCGGGGCGATCCCCTTGAGGGAGACGGCGTTCAGTTTCGACTTGTTCTCGACGAAGTACGCGTAACCGAAGAAACCGACCGCGTATTCGGAACCCTGGATTCCCTGGACGAGGACGTTGTCGTCCTCGGACATCTGCAGGTTCTTGGCGAGAAGCAGGGGCTCCTTCTTCTTGGCGAGAACGACCTCGGTGAAGAAGTCGAAGGTTCCCGAGTCGGTTCCGGGGGTGTAGCGCTTGATTTCCTTCTTGGGGAAGGAAGCGCGCACGTCGGACCAGTACGTCGCGTCGGAGAAGAGCTTGGCGAGTTCTTCCATAGTAAGGTCGTTGGCGAACTTGTTCTTCTTCGAGACGCATACCGCGATGGCGTCGGTTCCGACCCTGATTTCCAGCGGGGCGCTGCCGAACGCGGCAGCGGCCTTTTCCGCCTCGGACTTCTTGATGGCGCGCGAGGCGTTGGCGATGTCGATTTCGCCCTTGCCGAAACGCTCGAAACCGCCGCCCGAGCCGATCGAGTCGATGCTTACCTGTCCGGTATAGCCTTCCTTCACGAAAAGTTCGGTGACCGCCTCGGAAAGCGGGAATACCGTCGACGAGCCCGAGGTCACGATGGCCCCGGTTACCTTCGTCGGATCGACGCCGGGAAGGATCTTGTCGGGATCGTCGGAAACCTTGTCGATCCATGCGTACTTGAGTTTCGCGTCCTCGGCTACGACGTTAGTCGCGATGAGCGCTCCGGCGAGCGCGATGAGGGCGGCCGCTGCGATTCGTTTCATATCTACCTCCGTGCGTTCCGGGGGGAGTCCCCATCCGGGAAATCCCTCTCCGTCACGATACGAAGGATAGGCAAGGGCCGTGAGTATTGCGTGATTGGATTGTTAGAATTCGGTTAGGGCCGCCCGGATTGTTAGGTGTCCGTGAGCGGCCGGTTAGGACGGAAGCCTCCGCGCGTAGGCGCGGTTGTACGGCGTGTTCATCTCTTTGCTCCGGCTTTTTTAAGGAGCGACTCGACCTCGGCGCTTTCCGACATGCGGGCAAACTCGATCGGAGTCAGTCCCCCCATGCCGAGGTTCGGATCGGCACCCGAGGCAAGCAGGACCTTGACGAACGCGGGGCTGGGAATCATGCATGCGGCTATGAGCGGGGTAAGCCCGCCATCGGTCGCGAGGTTCGGATCGGCGCCTTTTGACAGAAGAAATCTGGCGATCTCGGGCGACTTGTCGGCGGATATTGAAGAGATGAGCGGGGTCGTCTCGAGGAGGGTGAAGTTCGGACTCATTCCCCCGGCGACGAGCTCCCGCGCGCGCGCGAGGTTTCCCTCCATGCACGCGAGCAGTAGCGGCATCCCCTCGTTTGAAAAGCCGCTTGCCTCGAGTGATTCGCGTTCCTCCCGTTCCTCGCGCTCTGCCTCCGCCATGGCTTCGTCGACGATGCCCGCGAGCGTTCCCCGTTTCGCTCCGACGGACGCGAGGTATTCCGCGACCGGCCCGTTTTCCCCGGATATCGCCGCGTCGAGAGCCGTCGTGCCGTATCCGGTTTCCGCCGAGACCTGTGCGCCGAGCCTGACAAGGGCCTTGACGGTCTCGAGTTTCGCGTTGCCGGCGATCATCGCGAGCGGCCTGATCTGTAGCGGCTCCATCGGCGCGTCGGTGTCGATACCCGACTGCTTGAGGGCCTCGAGGGCCTCGGGGTTGTCCATGCTCGCCGCGAGGTGCGCCACGTTCCACACGACGTTCCACGCGATGTCCTTCGGCTTGCCGTATCCGGCCGAGACGTAATGGCGGATTACCTCCGCCTTCTTTTTCCGGAGCCGCGCGTATTCCGGCCCGACATGTTCGCGGTCGAGCATGCACGCGGCGTGAAGGCTCGTGGATCCCGTCACCGTCTTTTTGCGGGGATCGAGTCCGGACCGGACGAGGTATTTGACGCAGTCGAGTGCACCCCAATAGGAGGCGATCATGAGGATCGTCTCTCCCGTCATGGGCTGTACGTATTTCAGGTCGGCGCCCCTGGCCTCAGCCGCCCGTAATGCGGCGAGATCGTCCTGTTTGACCGCCTCCACGAGGGCGACCCGGAGGTCCGTCTTGCGGCCCTCCTCCTCCATGACGGAGGCGAACTCGCGGAGGGACTCCGTCGCCTCCTCTCCCAGACGGATCAGCGAGTCGATGTCCGGTTCCCCGGCGGCACCCGTCTGGGCGAACGCGGAAAGAGCCGTCAGTTGCATGATGATGCACAGCGTGGCGAGCGTTCTGCCCGGGAATAGCGTCTTCATGGTTCCCTTCCTTTTTGAAACGTGATTTGGTGACCGGGTCGCCATACTCATGATATCACGCCTTCAGGCAAAATCCTCCTGCGTATAACTCATGAAATTCTAACAATCGGGCGATTGTTCAGGCCCGTTTTCGGCCGTATTATTGTGTCGGTGATAGTAAGTCCGGAGTAGAGGAGGTGCGGTATGACGATAACCTTTCATGAGGGGCAAAAGCTTGTAGAGGCCGTGTCCGATCCCGTTCGCGCGTTTATACTTCGCGTTCTTGCTTGCGGCGAGTATACGGCCGAGGCCCTGGCCAGGCGCGTGCCCGCCGCCGCTTCCGAGACGGACGGGCATATCAGGGTGCTTTGTTCCGCCGGCCTCGTGTCGGTACGCGAGGATTTCGGAACGCGGTTCGTCTCGCTCGCGCCGGGGGCGGACGCGATTATACGAAACTACCTCGATAACAACCGGATACCGCATGATCCCGCGTTTTGCGCCCTTGTCGGTACGTGACCTAATCACCGACTCAGGTGTTTGCATGGCGTATACTTTCAGTATACGGAGGCGTGTATGAAAAGAATGCTGTCGACGGTATCATTACTTGCCGTTTCGCTTTTTGGAATCTTCGCGCGATCCCCTGACGCGCGGATCACGCCGGCCGAGGCCCGCCAGCAGCTCGCGGGCAGGCCTCCCGCCATTTTGATAGACGTGCGCACGGAGGGGGAGTACCGTTCCGCGCGGATTCCCGGGGCGGTCCTGCTTCCCTTCGACGAGATAACGAAGGCCTCGGCGGCCGGGGTAATCCCCGCGAAGGATTCGAAGGTCATCGTATACTGCCGGAGCGGACGGCGTTCGGAGATAGCTGCCAAAACCCTGCGCGATCTGGGCTATTCGAACGTGCGCGATCTCGGGGCTATCAGCGACTGGCCGTTCGTCCTCGAGCGATAGGGCTCTTGAGCCACTTTCTTTCATCCGATACCATGAGCTGACCATGCCGTAGCGCGGTTTCGGGGGGCATCATGGATCAGTTGAGTTTCAGCGTAACCTTGGCGGTCGTGCTTTCCGGCGGCTGGTTGGCGGGAAAGCTGTTTTCGCGGCTTGGGTTGCCGGCCATCCTCGGGATGGTCGTCTTCGGCGTGGTCTGCGCGGTCTTCCTCAAGCCCGTCGCCTCGCCGGTTTTGTGGGAACTCAATCCCTTCTTGAAATCCTTCGCCCTCATCGTCATCCTCCTGCGGGCCGGCCTGGGAATAAGCCGCGTCACCCTCAAGAAGGTCGGACTTACGGCCTTCCTGATGTCATGGGTACCGTGCGTCATCGAGGGGGGCTCGCTCACCGTCCTGTTTCATTATGTCTTCGGATTCGGATGGGCCGTTTCGGGTCTCACCGCCTTCATGCTCGCCGCCGTATCCCCCGCCGTCGTCGTGCCGTCCATGCTCGACCTGAAAGCCCGGCGGCGCGGCGAGAAGAACGACGTCCCGACGATAATCATGGCCGGCGCCTCGATCGACGACGTGTTCGCGATCACGCTGTTTTCCGTTTTTCTCGCCCTCGCGACCGGAGGCCAGACCAATGTCCTCGCGGCGGCGCTTTCCGTTCCGGTATCGATCGTGTTGGGAATCGTCGCCGGAATAGCGGTCGGGCTCGCGCTTTCCTTTTTCTTCAAAAGGCACTACGCGCGGATCCGCGCGACGGAGAAGGCCCTCATCCTTCTCGTGTGCGGGACGCTTCTCGTCGAGGTCGGCGACAGCCTGCATTTCGCGGCCCTGCTCGGCATCATGACGGCGGGCTTCGTGATGCTCGAGCGGCACGAACGCGTCGCGCACGAGCTTTCGGCGAAGCTCTCGAAGATCTGGGTATTCGCCGAGATCGTCCTTTTCGTGATGATCGGCTTCTCGCTCGATCCCGCCGTCGCGGTCGGGGCCGGGGCAAAGGGCCTTCTCGTCGTCGCGTGCGGTCTCGCCTTCCGCTCGATCGGCGTGTTCATCGCGACCGCGTCATCGCCCCTGACCTTCAGCGAGCGCCTTTTCTGCGCCATCGCCTATCTCCCGAAGGCGACGGTACAGGCGGCCCTCGGCGGCGTGGCCCTCAGCCGCGGCGTTCCGGAGGGCGACGTAATCCTGGCGATCGCCGTCGTCGCGATCCTCTTTACCGCTCCACTCGGACTTCTCGGCATACGTTTTTTCGGCAACCGCCTCCTCGAAGCCGCCGGCGACCCGGCCGTGGATTTGGCCCAATAGGGGATATCGGCATCCGACGGCTTGAGATTTGTTTTTTCTGCCCTATACTTGAGGTATGGGAAAGACTCTGCGCGCATTCGCCATTCTCTGTGTCGTCTGTCTGGTTTCCGTGTACGGTCAGCCCGACGGGGCGCGGCCGGTAGTCAGGATTTATCTGGGCGACCAGCCCCCGCTCATAACCGAGAAGGGCGGCATCATCAACCTCGTGGCCGCCGAGGCCCTGAGACGGGGCGGGTATACGGCCTCCTTCGAGTTTTTGCCGATCGGAAGGATGCTCAAGTCCCTGGAACAGGATTCCCTCGACCTGTATATTACCCCGACGAATACCGCCGGCCAGCATAATCCGCACGTCCTTTTTCTCGCGGCAAAGGGCGTGTTCTTCTTCCTGAAGTCGCGCTCCCCCCGTCCGCTTCCCTCCCGGATCGAGGACCTCGCGGGCAAGAAGGTCGGCACGGTCACCAATTCGCCCTTGCGCGCCATGTTCGAGAAGGCCGGCATCATCGTCGACGAGGGGCCGTTCGAGACGATGTTCCAGAAACTCGCTGCGGGTCGCGTTGACTTTGTCACTACCGCCGACGTGGGCGGCCTTCTGACCATCAGCCGCCAGTTTCCGGGCAGGGAAGGGGAGTTCGATTTTACCGAACTGTCGTATACGACCATCGGCGCGGGCCTGTATGCGAAGCCCGGTTCCGAGGGCGAGGCCGTGCTCGAGGCGGCCCGGAAGGGCTTCGAATCGATGAAGGCCGACGGCACGCTTGCCCGCATGCTCAAAGAGGCGTTCGGGAGCGAATACTCCCCGCGCGTGTTCGTATACTAGATTTCATGTGACGAAGGATCAAAAAAAATGAACGCGCACAACGAAGAACTGCTGGACAGGATCGTGTCACTCGCCCGGGGCGACGATGGCGTGCGGGCCCTCGCGCTCGTCGGCTCAAGCTCCCGGGAAGACGGCCGTAACGACGAATACTCGGACATTGATGTCATCCTCGTGACCGATTCGCCCGAGCGGTATCTCTCCTCCGCGGGGTGGGCCGAGGCGGTCGGCAGGGTGTGGTTTTCCTTTTCGGAGTCCGTTCCGGAGGCGAATCATCACGAGCGGCGTTTTCTGTTTGCGGGCGGTCATGACGTCGACGCTATAGTGATCGAAGCGGGCCGTCTCAAGACCTCGCCCGAGTCGCTCTGGATCGCGCGGGAGATATGCGCCGGGGGGATTCGGGTGATCCTCGACAAGGACGGCCTCTCTTCCGCTCTTCTGGGACTCGCGGGCGGATCGCGGGGGTTCTCCTTTCCCTCGAAGGCCGACTTCGGCAACCTCGTGCACGATTTCTGTTTTCATTATCTATGGGCGATGAAGAAATGCCTTCGGGGCGAATACTGGGTCGCCCTCCAATGCGTCAACGGCTATCTCAAGAGAAAAACGCTCGCGATGCTCGAGTGGTACGAGCGCGCGGTTCACGGGCCGGACTACGACACCCGCTATGACGGCCGGTATCTCGAGCTCTGGATCGACCCGGATCTACGGGACGATCTTGAGCGATCCTTCAGCCCCTACGGCAGGGAAGGTATCCTCGACGCCCTTGACGCCTCGCTCCGCCTGTTCGCGAAGGCCGCCCGCGTAACCGCCTCCACCCTCCGGTTTTCCTTCCCCGAGGACGAGATCTCCGAACTCGAGGCGCACGGGAAGCGCCTGAGGGGCTGAACGGGGGACGTTCGGATTTTGATTGCGGAAATCCGTGATTCGCGGATATAGTGGCAGAAAGTGGAGGTACGTATGGTTCGTCGCGTGCTTGTTTGCCTGTTGATCGTCGTGTGCGCCGTTTCGCAGGCGTTTGCCCAGGAGGAGGTCGATCTCGAGGGCCGGTCCGACCACCCGCTCTTTACGCGGATGCCCGGGTTTTATATCTCTGAGTACGAGGTCCAGGATTTCGAGCGGTTCGAGTCGTCCTACGCCCGCGGGGCCGACGCCGTGTGGGAGGGAAAGTCGACCCGGATAAGCTACTCGCTGAAAACCGGGGCCAAACAGCCGAGCATGCGCCAGATCGCGATGAATTACGAAAACGCGCTGAAGAAGATCGGCGCAAAGATACTGGTGAGCGCGGAGAGGGAAATCCGCCTGATGGAGGGCAAGGTCGAGAGGAACGGGGCCGTCCTGTACGTGAGCGTAGAGGCCTTCAACGAAGGCACGCGGTATTCGATCCACATAATCGAAAAACAGGCGATGAAACAGGAAGTGGTCGCGGACGCGGCCTCGCTGAAGGCGAGCCTCGCGGCAACCGGCAAGGCCGTCGTCGAGGGGATCTACTTTGAGGCCGATAAGGCCGTTCTCAAACCCGAGTCGGCCCCCGCCATCGAGCAGGTCGTCAGGCTCATGAGCCAGGACGCGGCCCTCAAGCTGTTCGTTGTGGGCCATACGGCGAACGTCGGAAGCGTCGAGACGAGCGTTCAGCTCTCCAACGAGCGGGCCAAGGCCGTCGTCCAGATGCTCGTCTCCAAGGGCGTCGCCGCCGCGCGTCTCAAACCGATCGGCGTGGGCCCCTACTCCCCGGCCGCGTCAAACCGCACCGAGGAAGGCCGGTCGCTGAATCGCCGCGTCGAGCTTGTGGAGCAGTAACGCCCGTCTCACGCCTTCTTGTCGTAACCGCGTTGTTCCTTGCCGCACGAGGGGCAGGCCTTGGAATACCAATCCTGTCCCGCGGCGCAGCCGGGACAGGCCCACCGGGTTTCCTGATGGGCCATCCAGGCGGCCTTGCCTTCCTTCCGTATGAGGGCGATGTTGTACGGGGTCTCGATATGGTAGGGCCAGTCGGCGGCCTCGATGAAACCCTTCATGGGTTCGCACGGATACTCCGCGCATTCGGCGCAGGTGTCGTAGCCCTTTGCCTTGGCGCAGCTTTTCAGTGTGCACTCCGCGCACCACCCGGACACGACCGCGCTCTTGCAGCCGAGGCAGAATCCCTCGGGGTTGGAAAAGTCGGTCATGCCGGCGGCGACCGCGGCAGTCGTCTTCCGGAATACCGGGCAAGAACCGCAGTACAGTCCGCAATACGCGTCCTTCCGCGCCTCGAGATTCATGGTTCGCCTCCTGGTGACCTACCGTCACGCGGATTATTGTACACCAGAAACGCGGGATGTGGGGCATGTTCGGAACGTGCAAAAAAAAACCGCCTTGCAGCGATTTTTTTTTATCGATTGTCCCCGGAAGAAGACTTGCCCTACAGACCTCGGCATCGTGCCTCGGTCTTCCGGGACGCCTACGAAGCCTGTCGCGGCCATACGTCCCTTCGGGCCGTTTGCCTAGTGGAAGGAGATAGACTGCCGTTTCTCGCTTCGCTGCGAAACGGCTGGGCATCAAGTCTTCTTCCGGGAGGTCAGAGTAAAAAAAAACCGCCTTGCGGCGATTTTTTTTATCGATTGTCCCCGGAAGAAGACTTGCCCTACAGACCTCGGCATCGTGCCTCGGTCCTCCGGGACGCCTACGGGACCTTCCGCGGCCATCCATGGCCGCTCCTCCTCGCATTCGCTCGGCGGTCCCTCCGGTTCAAGTCTTCTCCGATGGATAATAAAAAAAAGGACCGCCAAAAGGCGATCCTTTTTTTTACCTCCCCGGAAGAAGACTTGAACTTCCATGCCCTTGCGAGCGCTAGTACCTGAAACTAGTGTGTCTACCAATTCCACCATCCGGGGATGCGCCG
>LVBL01000161.1 GCA_001604405.1 Spirochaetales bacterium Spiro_10 | reverse complement strand
CGCGCGAAGAGGGCCATGAAATACTTCTCCGCGCTCATCGCGGCGATATTTCGCGTGATTGTCGGGGTGAACAGTTCGGGACGTCGTACGCTTCCTTGCGCGGTTTTTTGCAGGGCCGTAGCTTCCCGATAGCAGGCCCTCCAGTATGGAAGGTCTTTCATACTCAGAGTGTACGCATTGGTCGCATGATTGTCAATATTTATGCATTTTTTTTATGTTTTTTTGCATATTCTTGCAATAAACCGCTTGACCGAGGAGATAAAATTTCCTATCCTCGGGGTGAGATTCAATAGAATCGGGCAAGGACGCGCGGTACGGGAGTATCGCGCGTTTTTTTTACGTACATGAAGGAGGTGATATGAAGATTCAGGCGACCTTGTTCGCCGCCTTATTCGCCATGGCGCGTCTCCCGGCCGCGGGAACAAGCGATTCCGCGGGGACGGCGCCGACGGATATCCTCGTGGGGGCGGGCGCGGGACTTACGTCCGTCCTCACCGAGCTTGGCGAGCTGTACGGGAAAGCCCATCCGGGCGTGCGGATCGTCAACACCTTCGCCTCTTCGGGCTCTCTCGCGGGACAGATCGAGCGGGGAGCACCGATAGACGTCTTTCTACCGGCGAGCGAGGAACAGATGGAATCGCTCGCGAAAAAGGGCCTTTTGGACGCGGAAACGCGGCGCGTCATCGCCTCAACGAGGCTCGCCCTCGTCGTGAGCTCAAGTTCAAAGGGCATCACCTCGCTCGCCGACCTCGCCACGGAGCGCGTCTCCAGGATCGCGCTCGGCGAACCGGCGAGCGTCCCCGCGGGGAAGTACGCGGAGCAGACGCTGTCCTACATGGG
>LVBL01000016.1 GCA_001604405.1 Spirochaetales bacterium Spiro_10 | reverse complement strand
ACGACGTGCAAAAACTCGGAAAGGCCCGAGCGTGCCTTTTTGGAAAGCCCTTCCATCACGCGCCGGGCCGCGGTCAAAAGGTCGGCGCGGTCGTCGAAGGAGAACTCGGCGTCGATGCCCGCGGGGCCGTCGTCGAAGAGGGCGCGACGCGCGTCGGAGACGATCTTGTCCTGGGACACCTCGCCGATGCCGCGCGCGGGCTTGTTGACGACGCGCCGGAAGGCGATCTCGTCACGGCCGTTCGCCACGAGGGCGAGGAAGGAGAGGGCGTCCTTGACCTCCTCGCGCTCGTAGAACTTGAGGGAGCCGACGACCTTGTAGGGGATCTTTCTGTGGAGAAACTCGGTCTCGAAGCCGAGCGACTGGGCGTTCGTGCGGTAGAGGATCGCCCAGTCGGCGTAAGGGCAGCCCTTCTTGCGGGCGCCCGAGACGAGCTCGGCGCAAAAGGCCGCCTCCTCGTCCTGGTTCGCGAGGAAGGTCAGCACCGGCCGCTTGCCCCCGCCCCGCTCGGCGACGAGGGTCTTGCCGAGCCGGCCCTCGTTCTTCGAGACGACCTCCGAGGCGACCGACAGGATCGGCGCCACCGAGCGGTAGTTGCGCTCGAGCCGGATGATCTTCGTGCCGGGAAAGGAGTCGGCGAAGGTGAGTATGTTCCGGACCTCGGCGCCGCGGAAGCGGTAGATCGACTGGTCGTCGTCTCCGACGACGCAGAGGTAGGTTCCCGGTCCGGTGATCGCCTTGAGGAACTCGAACTGCGCGACGTTGGAATCCTGGTACTCGTCGACCATGACGACCGAAAAGCGGGAGCAGAGCCGGTCCTTAACCTCCGGATGCGCGGCGAGCATGCGCACCGGGAGGAGTATGAGGTCGCCGAAATCGAGGTTCCCCGTCTCGCGAAGGCGCTTTTCGTAGAGCGCGTAGACCTCGGCGAAGTCGGGGTCGGGGTCGATCTCGGCGAGCAACGGGCTCTCGGGACCGAGGCAATAGTCCTTGGCGCGGGCGATCTTGTGGACAGCGGCCGAGGCCTGCTGGCGCGTGAGGGCCGGCAATGCCTTGGCGAGCAGGGTCACCGCGTCGTCGTCGTCGTAGATGGTGAAATTGGATTCGAGTCCCGCGAGCGCGGCGTTGCGCCTCAGGAGCCAGGCGCCGAAGGAGTGGAAGGTGCGGAGCACGGACCGCTCCGCGCGGCTCTCGAGCCGGGTCGCGCGCTCGGCCATCTCGCGGGCGGCCTTGTTCGTGAAGGTCACCGCGAGTATGGATTCGGGATCGACCCCGCGCTCGGAGATGAGCCAGGCTATCTTCGTGGTGATAACCCGCGTCTTGCCGGAACCGGCGCCCGCGAGGATGAGAAGGGGGGAGCCCGAATGGGTGACCGCCTCGAGCTGCTCCGGGTTCAGGACCGAAAGGTAGCCTTCCCGACTCACCGCGCCACCGCCTCCAGGTCGACGCCGTTGACGTTCATGACGACGGCCTCGACGACGGATCCGGGACCGATCGGCTTGCCGTCGATATCCCGCTGGTTTTCTTCATATTGTAACACCACGGAACCGTCCACTTCGGGGGCCTGGAACCAGGCTCGCCCCAGGGCCAGCCGGGAGGCCGGTATGGCGGCCGAAGAGCCGTCGGCGTCGCCGGCATCGCTTGCGTCGCCGGCGTCGCTTGCGTCGCCCGGGATCACCTCCTCGACGAGCACCTCGACGGTCTTTCCCATGAAAAATGCGAGCTTTTCGGGGGTTATGCGGTTTTGCGCCTCGCGGACGGCGTCGACGCGCGCCTGGGCGACCTTCTTCGCGACGCGGCCCTTCATGTCGCAGGCGGCCGTGCCGTCTTCCCTCGACCAAAAAAAGGCCCCGGACCACATGCTCCCGAGCTTCGCGCAAAACCCGAGCGTCTCCGCGAAGTCGGCGTCCGTTTCGCCGGGAAAGCCGACGAGAAAGGTGGTCCGGAGGGCGACCGTGCCGTAGGGGCTCTTCGCCGCGGCGAAGGCCGCGCGTATGTCCGAAACGAGTTCGAGGTAGGCCTCGGGATTCCCCCGGCGGTTCATGCGGGGAAGCACCGAGCGCGCGCCCGACTGGAAGGGTATGTCGAAATACGGCAAAAACCGCGGGTCAGCGGTCATGACGGGTAGGATGTCGCGGGGGAAGTTGTCGGGATGGAGGTAGAGAAGCCTGACCCGGAAGGACCCCGTGACGGCCGAGATCGCCCGCAGGAGCCGTGCGAGCGGGCTTTTGACGCCGCCGCCGTCCATCGCGCCGCCGCCGTCCACCGCGCCGCCGCCGTCCACCGCGCCGCCGCCGTCCGCCGTGCCGACCGTGCCGACCTCGTCCACCGCGTCGCCCTCTCCCCGTCCGTAGGAGGCGAGGTCCTGCCCGATAAGGTTGAGCTCGTATACCCCGTTCGCGACGAGCTTCGCGCACTCCGAGGCGATCTCGGCGACGGTGCGGCTTCGCAGCGCGCCCCGGATGATCGGGATGGCGCAAAAGGAACAGCGGTTGTCGCAGCCCTCGGTGATCTTGACGTAGGCGGATCGCGGAAAGGACAAAAGCTCGGGCCGGTCCCCCGCGCACACGCCCCGCTGCGGCGGGCGCAAGACGGGCGCGTCGCCGGGCGAATTCGGTCCGGCAAAGAGACGCCTGACGATCTCGGGCAGGCGCGAAAGGTCGCCGTTTCCGAAGAAGGCGTCGGCCTCAAGGAGACTCCCCGCGAGATCGTCGGCATACCGTTCCGCAAGGCAGCCGGCGAGCAGGATCTTCGCCCCGGGATACGCCTGCCGCGCCGCGAGCACGGCGTCGATCGATTCCTTTTTCGCAGGTTCTATGAAGCCGCAGGAATTGACGATGATGAGGGCCGCGCCGTCCGGGTCCGAAGTCCGGGACCATCCCTCGGCGGCCAGTATGCCGACGATGAGCTCGGCGTCAACCTGGTTCTTGGCGCACCCGTGCTGGTCTATGAAAAAGAGTTTCTCAGTCAATATTGAAAACCACGAACTTGAAGCGCCCGGTATCCTCGTCCTTGATCCACTTGAGGTCGCGGACGATCACCTCGCCGGGGCGGCTGATCTCGAGGTCCACCGTCTTGCCGCCCGCGATGATCTGGATCTTGACGGCGTTGCCGTTCGAGGCCCAGATGCGGATGCCGTTGTTGGCCTGCACGGTGAGCAACTCGGACTTCTGGTAGTAGCGCTCCTCGCGGTTCGCCCGGTCGGACTCGTGCCTGAAGAGGCAATAGCCGCGGAAGGTCGCGTTCATCGTCACGGGATAGGCGGAACCGCCCTCGAAGAGGACGAGCTGTTTCGAATTGGGGGTCGATGACGGGGCGGCTACGGTCACGTCCGCCGCGGCGCCCGCGGGTTCCGCCGTCGCGCCGCCGGCGAGCGCCGCGGTCATCGTCGCGCTCAGGGCCGCGCCGGTCATAAGCTGGATCTCGGCGCCCTTGGACGGGTCGTTGCGGAATATGTCGGCCACGAACACCTTGACGTCGGGCTCGTTGTCGCCGGAGAGGTCGATCAGCAGGTCCTGCCCGAGCTCGACGATGCGGCTTCCCGACGGAGTCGCGAGCTTGAGCGCCGAGGCGGTCGACTCGACGCCCATGGAGTACCGCCCGTTCGGTGTCGCCACGATGAGGGTGTCCCCCTCGAATACGCGGGCGTGGAACTCGTCCCCGGTCGTCTCGTGCTCCACGGGCGCGCGCGCTCCGGCCGAGGAGGCGGAATCGTCGCCGCCGGAAAGGAGGCGCGAACCGAGGCTGATGCCCCCCCAAACGAGCAGGGCGACGAGGACGAGGGCGGCGGCGCCCAGGCCTACGCGGACGAGGACGATATTGTCAACGAAGCGGTCGGTAATGGGCCGCTTGGGCATGAGTTCCTTGAGCGGAACAGGGGACTCCTGAATCCGCAGGTTTTTGTAGGCGGTCACGATCTCCGTCGAGTTGAGCCCGAGGTAGTCGCAATAATTCCTGAGGAACCCGAGAAGATAGGGCTCACCGGGGAATACCGTAAAATCCTCGTCCTCGAGGGCCTCGAGATAGCGCCTCGTTATATTCGTCTCACGGGATACCTGGTCAAGGTCGAGATTTCGTGCGCTTCTCGCTTCCCTCAGTTTCTTGCCGAATGCTTCCATGCGAAAACCTGCCCCACCCTCGTATTTATTCAGAAAACAGGAAATTGTTGAACATGTTCGCCGACGCCGGGGAATCGTACAGGAACCGGCTGTCGAGGATACCCTGGTTGAGCGCGTACCCGGAGAAATCGAAGACGACGCGGTCCCCGGAGATCGTCTGGGCGTCGATGCGCCGGATGAGCCTCGACTCGGGATTCACCATGAGCCTGATCGTGCGGAACATCTCGGTCGTCGTGCGGCGCGCGAGGGCGAGGACGACGACGCGCTCCGAGGAGCCCTCGTCAAGCGGAACCGGATCCGGGCCCCTTTCGTAGGCGATCGAATAATACCGCTTCATGAGCGAAAGGCCCTGCGGGGTCGCGAGCGAGGCGCCGGAGGCACCCGAGTTCTTTTCGACCGACTGGCTCAGGACAACGTTGTACGCGGGCAGGTAGATCGTCAAAAGCTCCCCGTTGAAGACTATCGTCTGCTCGTCGGGATTGGAAAAGTCGATCCTCAGGAGGTTCGGGCGCTTGAAGACCACGCGGCCCGTCATGACGTCGGCCCGTTGGCCCGAGCCGGCGGTTATGGAGATATTCGCGGAATAGTCCGAGACCGCGGCATACGTATCGGAAACGGCCGTGAAAAAGGCGTCCGCCGTGGTGATGGCCTGGGCCCCGGCCACGGGACTCAGCGCCACCATACAGCACGCCGCGAGGGCGAAACGGCACAGGGAAGATTTCATCCTTCCAGTAAACCAGAAAGGACCTGTTCCGTCAATTCTTTTCCAGGGCCGCGAGGTTCCCCTCCGCCGCGACGATCTCCTCGAATTCCGCCCCCTCCATGATCTCCTTCTCGAGCAGGCGGCTCGCGATGTAGTCAAGCAGGGCCTTTTTGCCCGACAGGAGGTGGAGCACCACCTTGTAGCGCTCGTCGATCACCCGGGCTATCTCCTCGTCGATGTACTGCTGGGTCGACTCGGCGTAGTCGCGCACGAGCTTGGGGTCGGCGGTGCCGTAGCCCGCGCCGTGCTGGCTCAAGGCCACGTTCCGGAACCTCTCGCTCATGCCGTAATCGGTAATCATGCGCCTGACGATGTCGGTGGCGCGCGAAAGGTCGTTCGAGGCCCCGGTCGAGATCATGCCGAGCGCCACCTGTTCCGCGGCGCGTCCGCCGAGCAGGACGTCCACCCGCGCAAGCAGTTCCTTCTGCGTGCTGAGGTACCGGTCTTCCTCCGGCATGTGCATGGTATAGCCGAGCGTCCCGATTCCCCGGGGGATGATCGAAACCTTGTGAACCTTGTCGGCGCCCTCGGTAAAGGCCGACGAGAGGGCATGCCCCGTCTCGTGGAAGGCGACGATCTTGCGCTCGTCTTCCTTGATGACGCGGCTCTTCTTCTGGAGCCCGGCTATCGCCTTCTCGACCGCCTCGTTCAGGTCGGCCATGACTACTTCCTTCCTGCCGGCGCGCACCGCGAGCAGGGCGGCCTCGTTGATGATGTTCGCGAGGTCGGCGCCCGAGGAGCCGCTCGTGGTCCGGGCGACCGCGCCGAGGTCCACCTCGCGGGAGAGCTTCACGTTCTTGGCGTGGATGCGGAGGATCTGCTCGCGGCCCTTCACGTCCGGCCGGTCCACGGAAACCTGCCGGTCAAAGCGGCCGGGCCTGAGCAGGGCCGGGTCGAGCACGTCGGGACGGTTCGTCGCGGCGAGCAGGATAAGGCCGGACGAGCCGTCAAAGCCGTCCATCTCGACGAGAAGCTGGTTGAGGGTCTGCTCGCGCTCGTCGTTGGAGGACATCGAGTTGATGCGGCTCTTGCCGATGGCGTCGAGCTCGTCGATAAAGACGATGCAGGGGGCCTTCTCGCGCGCCTGCTTGAAAAGGTCGCGCACGCGGCTCGCGCCGACGCCGACGAACATCTCAACGAAGTCCGAGCCCGAGATGCGGAAGAACGGCACGTTCGCCTCGCCGGCTACGGCGCGGGCAAGCAGGGTCTTTCCGGTTCCGGGCGGGCCCACGAGCAGGACGCCGCGCGGAATCTTTCCGCCGATATCCGTGTATTTCTTCGGAAACTTGAGGAAGTCGACCACCTCGACGAGCTCTTCCTTCGCCTCGTCGACGCCGGCCACGTCGCTGAAGCGGGTCGAGACCTTTCCCTCCTCGACCGCCGCCGACCGGGCCTGTCCGGCCGAGAAGATGCTCCCCCCGAGACCGCCCATTCCGCCGCCGCCCATGCGTTTCATGAGGAAACGCCACATGAAGAAAATGAGGGCGAAGGGAAGTATCCATTGAAAGATGAAATCAAGGAAGAAGTTCCGCTCCTCGGCCTGTACGGCATAGGTCACCCCGTTCGCGTCGAGCAGGCGGATAAAGTCCTCGGTATGAAGTCCGACGGTGCGATACGACTTGACCCGCGCGGAAGGCGGCTGAAAGAGGCCGAAGGACGGCGCGTTGTTCACCTCGGCGGGATCCGCGCCCGCGTACCCGGTAAAATAGACCGAGGTAATCTGGACGCGGGTTATCTCCCCGGATTCCACGCGCTTGCGGAATTCCGAAAACGGTATCAGGGAGTCGGACCGCGAGAGCATGATATAGTTGAAAATCACCATTCCCGCGAATATGGCCAACAGGATGGCCCACAACGGAATGCGGGGAAAGGGCTGGCGGGGTCCGTTTCCGCCATTGCCGGAATCGGGACTGAATTTGAAGAAATTGAAGGGATCGTCCTGATTGCCCCGTCCGTTATTTTTGTCTTTATCGGAATTGCTCATAAATGATGATACCGCCTTGCTTTAATAATACGAAAAATGCGCGGATGAGTCGAGCATTAAAAAACATTCCCGTGCGGCCAATTTGGCTGGCATTTTGTCAAAAACTGCTCTAAAGTATGTTGTAAGCCCGCCGATAGGGTTAGCGGGGATGTCGCGTCTCGACATTCCATTGATTGACGGGAGGGCACAGTGGGTTACAATCAAGCGTTAAGCGCGTATCGGGAGACTCGAGTCAGGACGGCCAGCCAGGGAACGCTCGTTGTCATGCTGTATGACGGGGCAATCAGGCATCTCGGGGAGGCGATCAGCCTTCTGGAGGGCGATTTCGGGAAGGCTCCGGACAAAATCGAAAAAATCAACAATCACATATTGAAAGGCCAGGAGATCATCACCGAGCTCATGGCGTCCCTCGACCTAGCGGGGGGCGGGGATATCGCGAAAAACCTGCTTTCGCTCTACGCCTGGTTCAACGACCAGCTCGTCCAGGCAAATATGGAGAAACAAGCCGGCAAGATCATCCCGGTACGGGCGATGATGGAAGACCTGCGACTCGCGTGGGTTGAGATCATCAACAGCACCGCCGTGCCCGCCGAGGTCCAGTCGGCTCCGGCCGGCATCAATATTGCAGGATGAGTGTCGCCATGGCCGTTCGGGAGCTTACGAGGGAGGAAGTGGACGAGCGGGTCGCCATACTCAGGCGGTTCCGCCAGCTTCTTGAGGAACAACGGAGCAAATTCCGCGAATACCTCGGCGTTCTCGAGCGGCAGGAGACGGTGATCGGCTCCGGCGACGTCGACTCCATCGTCCGGCACACCGAGGTGGAACAGGCGATCGTCTCGGAGATTCACACGATCCAGAAGGTCATCAACCCGCTCGAGGACATCTACCGCGAGATCAACCCGTTCGCAGACGACTCGGAGATACCGAGGCTTCAGACGGATCTCGCGCGCCTGAAGGAAGACGTGCTCGCGCAAAACGAGAAAAACCGCGAGCTCCTCAAGTCGCACATGACCCTCCTGAGGCAGAAGGTCGTCTCGCTGAGAAACCCCTACGCGAGGCGCGAAAGCGTCTACGCCTCGGACGCGCACACCGCGACCCGCATCGACATCAACCAGTAAGGCCGGCGGCAACCTGCAGGCGGCCCTCGTCCCCGTTTTGTGCTATACTCTCCCCCATGAAAACCCCTGTCTACGTCCTTGACGCCTACG
This sequence comes from Spirochaetales bacterium Spiro_10, assembly GCA_001604405.1. Lineage (GTDB taxonomy): Bacteria > Spirochaetota > Spirochaetia > Treponematales > Treponemataceae > Teretinema. The sequence continues at coordinate 12,969 of LVBL01000016.1, read as the reverse complement.
GCCTCATCTACCGCTCCTACTTCGCCTTCATCTCGAAACCCCTCACCAACCGCGAGGGGAAAAACGTCTCGGCCGTATTCGGCTTCTTCAGGAACCTTCACTCGCTCTTCCAGAAATACGGCCCGAAGGTCTTCATCGCCGCCTTCGACTCGCGCACGCCGACCTTCCGCCACGAGCTCTATCCCGAGTACAAGGCGACGAGGCAGAAGACGCCGGAGGACCTGCACGCGCAGGTTCCGGTAATCGAGGAGATACTGACCGCGCTCGGGGTTTCGATCGTCAGGCAGGACGGCTTCGAGGCCGACGACATCATCGCCTCGGTGGCCGCCCGCGCGCGCGCCGAGGGGCGCGAGTGCCGCATCGTCTCTGGCGACAAGGATCTCATGCAACTGGTCGGCGGCCCCGTCTCCGTGCTCAAGCCCGGCAAGACCGGAGGATGGGAGGAGATCGACGCCGAGGGCGTCCGTGCCGAATGGGGTGTCGGTCCCGAACTCATGCTCGACTACCTTTCCCTCACCGGGGACGCCTCGGACAACGTGCCGGGCGTCAAGGGAATCGGCGACAAGACGGCGCTCAAGCTTTTGGCGGCCTGGGGCACGCTCGACGGGATCTACGAGCACGCGGGCGAGATATCGGGCGCGGTCGGCGCCAAGATATCCGAGGGCAGGGAGATGGCCTATTTCTCGCGCCGGCTCATCGCCCTCAACGAGGACGTCCCGCTCGAGCGCGACATCGACGCCTACGCGTGCGAGAGCCTCGATGCCGTCGCCTGCGCCCGGCTCCTCCTTCGCGAGGGCCTCCCGAGCGTGGCGCGCCTCTTCGCCCCCGCCGACACCGCCGACGGAGCGTCTTCAGGCGGACATTCGGCGCCCCCGCGCGCGTCAGGCGCGTCGGAACGCGAAGAGCGGGAATTCGGGGAAGGCGGCGCCTACTTCAGCCCGCCCCTTTCGGCCGCGCTTCCCGACACGGACCTCGCCAAAAACGAGGGCGACTACCGGGCCGTGGTCTCGGATAGCGAGCTTGACGCCTACGTCGACGGCGCGATTCGCGCGGGGACGGTCGCCTTCGACTGCGAAACCACGGGCCTCGACCCCCGAACCGCCCGCCTCGTGGGCTTCTCGCTTTCCGTCGAGGCGGGAAGCGGCATCTACGTGCCCGTCGCGGGCCCGACGCCGGAGCTCGGCGAAAACGCGCATCCCCTCATGGACCGGGATCGCGCCCTCGCGGCCGTCACGCGGCTCTTCTCGGAGCCCGCCCTCCTCGTCGTCACGCATAACGGCAAGTTCGACTATTCCATTCTCAAGACGCACGGCGCCTTCGACTCCCTGCCGGGCAGGCGGCCGGCGTGCCGCATGGCCGACACGATGCTCGCGGCCTGGCTTCTCGATCCGGACTGGTCCTCGTATTCCCTCGAGTCCCTCGCCGCGAGCCAGCTTTCCCTCAGGACGGTATCCTACGACGAGGTCGTGCCGAAAGGCGGAACCTTCGCGGACGTCCCGGTCACCCTCGCCGCCTCCTACGCCGCCGAGGACGCCGATCTCACGCTACGCCTGCACGGGCTCTTCTCGCCCCGGCTCGCCGAATCGGGACTCGACGGCCTCTACGCGGACCTCGAGCTTCCCCTCGTGCCGATCCTGGCGGACATGGAACTCGCGGGCATCCGGCTCGAGAAGGATTCCCTCGCAGCCTTTTCCGAGGAGCTCTCGGGAGAGATCACGACCGTCGAGCGCGAGATTCACGCGCTCGCGGGCAAGGAGTTCAACGTCGCCTCGCCGAAACAGCTCCAGGAGATACTCTTCGTCGACCGAAAGCTCACGCCGGGAAAGAAAACGAAGACCGGCTACTCGACCGACAACTCCGTCCTCGAGAACCTCGCCTCCGAGGACGTCCTCCCCGGAAAGATCCTGGACTACCGCGCCCTCGCCAAGCTCAAGAGCACCTACGTGGACGCCCTGCCCGCCCTCGCCGACGCCGAGGGTCGGGTGCACACGAGCTTCGTGCAGACCGGAACGGCGACCGGACGGCTCTCGAGCCGCGACCCGAACCTCCAGAACATCCCCGTCAGGGACGACAACGGCCGGCGCATCCGCTCGGCCTTCCGCGCAAAAAAAGGCTTCGAGCTCGTGTCCGCCGACTACGCGCAGATCGAGCTCGTGATCCTGGCGCACCTCTCGGGCGACGAAAACCTCGTCGCGGCCTTCACCTCGGGCGTCGACGTCCACAAGCGCACCGCCTCGCTCATCTTCGGCGTCCCGACCGAGGAGGTGAGCGCCGACATGAGGCGCATCGCCAAGACGATCAACTTCGGCGTCATGTACGGGATGAGCGCCTTCCGCCTCGCGAACGAACTGCGCATACCGCGCGGACAGGCGGCCTCCTTCATCAACTCCTACTTCGAGACCTATTCGGGCGTCGCCCGCTTCATCGAGGACACGAAGGAGGCGGCTCGCAAGACGGGATACGTGGAAACGATCATGGGCCGCAGGCGCTACATCCGCGCTATCGGAAGCTCGAACAAGCTCGAGCGGGCGGGCGCCGAACGCGTCGCGGTCAACACCCCGATTCAGGGCTCGGCGGCGGACATCGTCAAGACGGCGATGATCCGCGTGGACCGCGCCCTCGCGCGCGAACGTCTCGCTTCGCGCCTCCTTTTGCAGGTTCACGACGAGCTCATCCTCGAGGCCCCCGCCTCCGAGGTCACAACCGTCCGCGAGCTCGCGAAGCGCGAGATGGAGGCCGTCATTTCGCTCGCCGTCCCGCTCCGCGTGAGCGTCGAATCGGGTCAGAGCTGGGGGGATTTCCATTGAGCGGCATAGGCGGCAAACGCTCGCCTGCGGTCGCGCACAGGTCTACTGGCGCGCGCGGCACGACCGTCGCCGGAAAGCCCGCCGCGCGCGGCGCGGTCATCGGGCTCACCGGCCCGATGTGCGCGGGCAAAAACCGAGTCGGCGAGATACTGGCCCGCCGGGGCTGGTTCGTCGTCGACTCGGATCCCGTCGCGCACCGGGCACTCGAGGACGTGAAGGCGGCCGTTTTGGCGGCCTTTGCCGCGAAGGCGGCCGAGCGCGGTATCCGCCTCGAGAACCCCGACGGCACCGTCAACCGCCGCGCCCTCGGTTCCGTCCTCTTCGGCGACGCCGCCTCCCTCGCCCTCCACGAGTCCATCGTCTATCCCCGCATAAACGAACTTCTGGGGGAGCTCATCGACGCGCATCCCGAGGGGATCGTCATAAACGCCCCGCTCCTTCACAAGTCCCCGATCGTGGACCGCTGCGATCTCGTCATCTTCGTGACGGCATGGCTCCCGATCCGCCTTTTTCGCGCCATCCGGCGCGATTCCCTTCCAATACGCCAAATTCTCGCAAGATTTTACGCCCAGGGCGATCTCTACGCTCAATACATTGGAAAAGATGTCGATATTCTGAGGGTACGGAACCATGGAAGCATTGGAGCCCTCGAACGTCGGCTCGAACGTCTACTCCTTTCCAAGGGATATTGAGGCTGGTATGGAACAGAAAAAAATACTATGGATCGTCGTCGCCGTCGGCGTCTTCGTGCTTGTCATCTTCGGAACGGCGCTGATCCTCTATTCCCCGTCCCGTAGTTCGGGGCCCGCGATCGCGCAGGCGACGGCTGTCAGCCAGGAGCGGCTCCAGGGTACCGCGCCCGTCCGAAGGATCGATCCCGACGACTGGGTACGCAACCCCGACTCCACCCCGAATCTCGACTCGACCGTTCCGCCTCCCCGGGGAGACGTCAACGTGACGATCGTCAACGGGGACAATGCCTCGGCGCAGTACGGCGTTCTCGACGTGACGGGACTGACCCAAAAATCCGCCCGAACGTCAGTTCCCGAGGGAACCGAAGTTCCCGCCGAGATCCCCGGCACGACCAGGGGCTCCGAGGCCGCGGTAACGGAAAAGGACGCCTCGGGCGGCTCCGCGACCGAGACCGCGAAACGGACACAGCCTGCGGCAGCCGCCAAGTCGACGGGCGCTTCCAAGACGGCCGGTTCCGAGACCCGGCCCGCGGCCCAAAAGGCCCCGGCGAAGGCGGAACGGCCCGCTCCCAAAAAGCCCGTCACGGTTACCGAATACTGGATTCAAACCGGTTCGTTTACCGGAAAACTGAACGCCGAGAAAGCGCGGGCGAAGCTCGCGGAACGGTACATCAACGCCGAGATCTTCACGAAATCGGTCAAGGACGCAACGAGTTACCGCGTTCGGGTCGGTCCCTACAAGACAAAAAAGGAAGCCGAATACTGGCTCGGCACGATCAAGGCCTTGAACGAGTTTTCCTCGAGCTATGTCTCCGAGGTAAAGATCAAAAAGTAATCCATAGGCCGGTTTTTCGGGCAGGAACGCCGTTCCCGCGCAAAAAACCGGCATGTATATCCCCCGCGCGTCCGGTGCGGTCTGTTTCGGCATCCTTCTTTTGATCGGTTGGTCCGCCCCGACGGCCGAGACGAAGGCCCCGAAGAAAGACTTGCCGCCCCCCTCCGTCTTTCCCCCGATCCGTTTTTCCTTACTGACCTCGTATCCGACGGGCGAAACGGACTCAGGCATCGGGATTTCGCTTCCCCGCGTCTCGGCGAACGCCCTCATCAGGGACGCGGACGGCGTAGGAGACGAGCCCGCCGAACTTCGAACCTGGTCGGTCCGGATTCGGCCGGCAGAGACGCTTTCCTTCTACGCGGGCTCGATCTCGACTTCGGGGCTTCCCTCCCGCGCCAAGAATCCCGTCGCGCCGCTGTCCTCGCCGTCATTGAAGCAGACCGTCGCGCCTCGATACCCCCTTCTCCGACCGGGAACGACCCTTGACACCCGGGTACTCGGCCTCGAGGCGGGGAATGCCCGCACAAGGATGGCGGCGGTCGCGCATCCGTCAGACCGGTTTGCGGCGCCCTGCTGGATATCCGCCGTCGGCCATCTCCCTCCCGTCGGACCCGACGCCACACGGGTTTCCATCGCGCTGTTTTCGGGACTTCGCCGTCTTTCCGCCTCCTCCGGGGACACCTGGTTCGTCCCGGACCCGTCCCTTCCCGAAACCTGGCTCTTCCTTCCCGCGGCCGAGCTTCTGCTCGATGGCCGCCGTCTCCAGGCAAGTTGCGCGGCGTTCGGCTCGTTCGGACCGCTCCTCGAGGGCGCGGGGACCCTCAGAACGGACGCCCGGCTTCGGCTGTCGCGACTTGCGGTCGGGGCGCGCTGGATCCGGTCGGATCTCGGTTTCAGGGATTTCTCCGGTTCGGAGGACAGAATCCGCGAACAAATCGCCCTGGCGCCCGAATTCCACGTTCCGCTCGCCCGGTCTTCACCCCTTGCCCTGAGGGGATCCGTCCTCGTCGCGCGAGAAATCCTTTCGGGGGACTCCTGTAACGAACCAAACCGGTCCCGTGCCTACTTCGGGGGCGAGATCGCCGTGGAACACCCGATGTATTCCGTTCAACTTGGCGCCGAACGGGACGATGCCGGGGATACCTATACCGCCGAGGCGTCTCTGAGCCAGTTTCCCTCGAAAACCGCCCGTTTTCACGCACGCCTGTCGGCCACGGCCCCCTCTTCCGGAAACGAAGCCCGATCGATCACCTCCGTCTCGGCCGACCTGACCGTCACCGCCCGGCCGGTACCGTCACTTCGGGCCCAGGGTTCGGCGGGATTCACGAATTCCCTCGATACGGGACGCGTTGACCCGAGATGGAAACTCGCACTTTCGGCAACACCGGGAAGTCCCCGGAAGGCGACGGTTTCAATCAGCTGTTCCGCAGGCCGGGACACGGGCCGCTCACCCCCTTCGGGAAGCCTTGGAATACGAGTCAATCTCAAGTAAGACGGGCGAAGCCGCCATTTCCCCGGTATTGCAACTCATAACTTTTTTCGATATACTGCAAAAGATTACATGTTCTTGAAATCCTTTGCGTTTTTCGCAAAATAAGCAATGAGTGAGGTACAGGATTATGGCCTATGATATTTCCAAAATGAGGAATATCGGTATCAGCGCCCACATCGACTCGGGGAAAACCACCCTATCCGAACGCATCCTTTTTTACTGCAACAAGATCCACGCGATCCATGAAGTCCGCGGTAAAGACGGCGTGGGCGCCGTCATGGATAACATGGAGCTCGAGCGCGAGCGCGGAATCACCATCCAGTCGGCATCGACCCAGGTTCAGTGGAAGGACTATACGGTAAACGTCATCGATACCCCCGGACACGTCGACTTTACCATCGAGGTAGAGCGCTCCCTGCGCGTTCTCGACGGGGCCATCCTCGTCCTCTGCTCGGTCGGCGGAGTCCAGTCCCAGTCGATCACCGTCGACCGCCAGCTCAAGCGCTATCACGTCCCGCGCATCGCCTTCGTCAACAAGTGCGACCGCACCGGCGCGAACCCCCTGAAGGTCCGCATGCAGCTCCGCGAGAAGCTCGGCCTTAACGCCTACATGATGCAGCTCCCGATCGGCCTCGAGGACAAACTCGAGGGCGTCGTCGACCTCGTTACCATGAAAGCCCTCTATTTCGAAGGCGAAAGCGGAACCGAGATCCGCGTCGCCGAGATCCCGGCGCACCTCCAGGCCGACGCCCAGAAGTACCGCGAGGAACTCGTGGACGCCGCGTCCATGTTCTCCGACGAGCTCGCCGAGGCCTTCCTCGAGGGCGCAGAGACCGAGGAGATGATCCACGCCGCCATCCGCAAGGGAACCCTCGCCGAGCAGCTCGTGCCGGTTTTCCTCGGCTCGGCCTACAAGAACAAGGGTATCCAGCCCATGCTCGACGGCGTCATCCGCTACCTTCCGGACCCCACCGAGGTCAAAAACGTCGCCCTCGACCTCGACAAGAACGAAGAGCCCGTAACCCTTTCCTGTGACGAGAAATCCCCCACGGTCGCCCTCGGCTTCAAGCTCGAGGACGGCAAGTACGGCCAGCTCACCTACGTCCGCATCTACCAGGGCATGATCAAGAAGGGCGACGAGCTCTATAACACCCGCGCCCGCAAGCGGTTCAAGGTCGGACGGCTCGTCCGCATGAACTCCGCCACGATGGAAGACATCAACGAAGGCGTTCCCGGCGACATCGTAGCCCTCTTCGGCATCGAATGCGCCTCCGGAGACACCTTCTGCGGCGGCGGACTCAACTACGCGATGAGCTCCATGTTCGTCCCGAACCCGGTCATCGACCTTTCCATCACCCCGAAGGACAAAAAGTCCTCCGACCAGATGGCGAAGGCCCTCAACCGATTCACCAAGGAAGACCCGACCTTCCACTGCTTCGTCGATCCCGAGTCGAACCAGACGATCATCCAGGGAATGGGCGAGCTCCACCTCGAGGTCTACGTCGAGCGCATGAAGCGCGAGTACAACTGCGAAGTCGAGACGGGCAAGCCCCAGGTCGCCTATCGCGAGGCCATCACCCAGCGCGCCGATTTCAACTATACCCACAAGAAGCAGACGGGCGGTTCCGGACAGTACGGACGCGTGGCCGGCTTCATCGAGCCGATCGAGGACAAGGACTACGAGTTCGTGGACGCCATCAAGGGCGGCGCCATCCCGAACGAGTACATCCCCTCGTGCGACAAGGGCTTCAAGGAATCCCTCAAGAAGGGAGCCCTCATCGGCTTCCCGATCGTGGGCCTCCGCGCCACCATCAACGACGGTCAGTCCCACCCGGTCGACTCCTCGGACATCGCCTTCCAGCTCGCCTCGATCGGCGGTTTCCGCGAGGCGTACCTCAAGGCAAAACCCGCGATCCTCGAGCCCATCATGAAGGTGTCCATCGAGGGCCCGCAGGAATTCCAGGGAAACATTTTCGGCCTTATCAACCAGCGCCGTGGTATAATCCTCTCGTCCACCGAGGACGACGCCTTTACCCGCGTCGACGCCGAGGTACCCCTGAGCGAGATGTTCGGATTCTCGACCATCCTCCGTTCCTCGACGCAGGGCAAGGCAGAGTATTCGATGGAGTTTGCCAAGTACGGCAAGGTTCCCCAGAGCGTCGCCGACACCCTGATAAAGGAATACGAAGCGAAGCGCCGGGCAGAGCAGAAGTAAGGAGATAACAATGGTAAAACAGGATCTTATAGAGCGAAGCCCCGTCCGGAATTTCGAGAAGGCCCTCGGGGGCGGCGTACGTCCCGGGGAGATCGGAGTCATCGTGTCGAAAAAGGGCCTTGGCAAGACGTCCATCCTCGTACAGCTGGGAATTGACAGGCTTCTTCAGGGCGTTCCCGTAGTGCATGTCTCCTTCAACCAGCAGGCGGCGCACGTCATGACCTGGTACGAGGACATCTTCAACGAGCTCGCCAAGAAGAAGAACCTCGACAAGGCGTCCGAGGTGCAAACCGACCTTATCGCCAAGCGCATAGTGCTCAACTTCAACCAGGACTCGGTGAAGACCACGCAGGTCATCAAGACGATCACGGCCCTCGCCGAGGGCGGGGCGAAGCCCGAGGCCATCATCGTTGACGGCTTCGACTTTTCCCGCGCCGCGCCGGAAAGCATGAAGCAGATGCGCGAGTTCGCAAAGAGCTTCGGTTGCACCGTTTGGTACAGCGCCAACGCCGAGACCGCCGAGAAGGGACTTCCCTCGGTTCTTGCGCCCTACAAGGACGACATCGACGTCGTGCTCTACCTTGAGCCGAAAGCCGACTGCATCCAGATCAAGGCGCTCAAGGAACACGATCGGGCCGACTACCTGACGGATCTCAAGCTTGACGTAAAGACCCTCCTTATCGCGGAGAAGTAGTCCGCCTGAGGTAGAAGAAAAGCAAAAAAACCGCCGTCATGGCGGTTTTTTTTTCGTTTGTCTTGTGCTGTTTTGTGTAGTATCGTATAGTTAGGTAAACCGGTTTACTTTCCATTTGGAGGATATATGCGCCTACGCCGATCAAGCGGCATCCTGTTACATCCCACGTCCCTGCCAGGCTCACCGGGGATCGGCACGCTTGGCAAGGAGGCATACCGCTTCGTGGACTGGCTTGCGGAAGCGCGCCAAACGCTCTGGCAGATTCTTCCATTGGGTCCTACGGGTTACGGCGACTCGCCCTACGCGTCGTTTTCCACGTTCGCGGGAAATCCCCTGCTTATTGACCTTGCAACCCTCGTTACCGAAGGACTCCTTTCCCGCGAGGAATGCGAACCGCCCGCCCACATAGGCGATACCGGACCGGTCGACTTCGGCGCCGTCGTCCACTGGAAGAATCCCCTGCTGCGAGTCGCGGCCCGGAAGTTCGCCGCCGCGGGAGGCACGCCCGAATACGCGGCCTTCGCGAAGGCACAGGCCTACTGGCTCGACGATTACGCCCTCTTCCGCGATATCAAGAGCCACTATGACCAGGAGGCCGCAAAGGCCGGCTTGCAGGGAAAGCTCTGGAACAATTACTGGCCGAAGGAACTCGCGACCCGCGACATGAAGGCGCTTCGCGAGTGGAAGACCGCTCATGCCGGGGGAATCGAGGAAGAGCGCATCATCCAGTTCTTCTTCTTCCGCCAGTGGACGGCGCTCAAGTCATACGCGAACTCGAAGGGGATATCGATCATCGGCGACATCCCCATATTCGTGGCGGCGGATTCATCCGACGTCTGGGCGAATCAGTCCCTCTTCCAGCTCAATCACGACGGTACGCCCCGGCGCGTGGCGGGCGTGCCTCCCGACTATTTCAGCGCGACCGGGCAGCTTTGGGGGAACCCCCTGTACGACTGGAAGGCGATGAAAAAAGACGGTTATGCCTGGTGGATACAACGGATCCGCGCGACGCTTTCCCTCGTCGATTACGTGCGCGTCGACCACTTCCGGGGATTCGAGAGCTATTGGTCGGTTCCGGCGGCGGAAAAAACCGCGATGAACGGCGAGTGGGTCAAGGGTCCCGGCCACGACTTCTTCGGCGCCGTCCGGAAGGCCCTCGGCGACGTGCCAATCCTGGCCGAGGATCTCGGCGTGATAACCGACGAGGTTCGGGCCCTCCGCGACGACTTTGATCTCCCCGGCATGCGCGTCCTCCAGTTCGCATTCGACGCGAACGAGGCGGGGAAAAACGGCTTCACGAATTCCTTCTTGCCTCACATGTACGGCGAGCGGACGATCGTCTACACGGGTACGCATGACAACGACACGATGCAAGGCTGGCTCGACGCGGCCGCCGCGCCCGAGCGCGAGATGATCCGCGAGTACCTCGGCTGCATGTCCGACGACTCCCGCCTCGTGCCCGAATTGATCCGGCTCGCCATGATGTCCGTCGCGGTGTTCGCGGTTTTCCCGCTCCAGGACATCTTTACCATCGGAAACGAGGGACGCATGAACGCGCCTTCAACCCTCGGCGCGAACTGGGCCTGGCGCATGGACGAGGGCCACTTCTCGCGTGAAAAGGCTTCCTGGCTCGCGAAGCTTTCGCGCCTGTACGCGAGGAACCAGCCCGTTTGACCCGTTGCCGGCCGGCCGGTATACATGGCGGACCTGTTGACGTACTTGGTCGGGCCCGCAGCGTAGATGGCGGGCCGGCTTGACCGGCCAGGCACCGGGCGCGAGCGCGTCATGGCGACGGTCGTTCCGGTTATCTTCCTTTGGGAAAGAAGTTCTTGAATACCGAGCCGAACCCGCGCTTCCCGACGGATTCTCCCTCGCGGGAAAAGGCGTTAATGCTTTCCTCCGAACCCGCGACCAGCAATATGTCGTTATCCTTGAAGGTATAGGCAGGATCGCTGATAAAGGCGAATTTGTCGCTTTCGATGTTGCGCATCGCGACCACGTTCAAACCGAACTCCTTGCGAAGATTGGCCTCGAGCAGGGTCTTTCCGACGCAATACTCGTTCGCCCTGACCTCGGCGAGGGCGAGATTCTCGGAAATCGGCAGGAAGTTGAACAACAACGACGAGGCGAGCAAGGGCGTCACGTGCATGGCCGCCTCGCGATCGGGATAAATCACGCGGGTCGCCCCGACCATCGCGAGTACCTCGCCGTGCTCGTCCGTCTGCGCCTTGACGACGATTTCCTTGACCCCGATTTTTTTGAGGTAATTCGTCGCCATTATGGACACCTCGATTTTTCCTCCAAGATCGACGATTACCGCGTCGATGTCCTTCGGGATTATCTTGGAAAGGGCGATCTCGTTGATCGCGTCGCTGATATAGGCGGCCTTGGCGGAGTCCTTGTATTTCTCGATTATCTCCCTGTCCTTGTCGATGATGATGATCTCGTTCGTCACCGACAGCAGTTCCTCGAGCATGCGAATGCCGAACGCCCCGAGCCCGATGATTGCGAATTGTTTCATGACTCCCCCCTATCCGATCATGACGCGCGCGGAGGGATACTCCACGTAGCGTTCCTTCTCGGTCTTGGCGAAACCGAGCGCCATGGCGAACACTCCCGTTCGCCCGATAAACATTGCGAGTATAACCACGTATTTTCCGGCCTCCGTCAGGGACCCGGTTATTCCGAGTGACAGGCCGACCGTGGAAAAAGCGGATACCGTCTCGAAGACCACGTCGAATATGCGGAACATGCCTGACTCTATCGCGGCGCGTTCGGTTATAAGCAGGGCCGAAATAACGGCGATCACGATAATCAGGCTTTTCGCTACGATGCTGAAGGCCCGCTCGATAAGCGTCGTGTCCAGGTTCCGTTGCCCGAGATTCAGCCCTCTCAGATCCGGGTTTCCGCGAATGGCGTACAGCATCACGAGAAAAAACGTGGTCGTCTTGACGCCGCCCGCGATTGAACCGGGGGATCCGCCGATGAACATCAGGATAACGGTGACGAGATGGGTGATCGGGGAAAGGCTTTCCTGCGGCAAAACGGTAAATCCCGCGGTACGCGGCGTCGCTGCCTGAAACACGGCGAGAAAAGCCCCTCGAGCCGTACCCATACCGGACAAGGCCCCGTTCTTTTCGGCCAGAAAAAAAACAAGACCGCCGAAGAACAACAACGAGCCAGTCAAAGCGAGCACGAGCCGCGAATGAAAGCTCAGCCGTGAACGAACTCCCGCAACACGTCGCGCTACGTCCGTCAGAACCATGAAACCGACTCCTCCAGTTACGAAAAGCAGGAATACCGGCACGACTACCAGGTCATTGCGACCGAAACCGCCAAGGCTATCGCCATACGTCGAAAAACCGGCATTGCAAAACGCCGAAACGGAATGGAAAGCCGCGTCAAGGAAAGGGAAGCGGGATCCCGCGGAACGGAAACCCAAATACAGGGGTATCGCGAACAGAATCTCGATGCAAGCCGTGAAGATCACGATGGACCTGACAATCCTTCGGGGTTCGGTTTCCACGTCATCGATGAAAAAATCCCGTATGACGGCCCTGTTTACGAGGGACATCTTCTTTTGCGGTACCGCGATATACAGGGAAAAGAACGTGACTATTCCAAGCCCGCCAAACTGTATGAGAATCATGACCGTCACGAATCCCGCGGGCGAATACGCGGACATCGGTACCGTCGAGAGCCCCGTTACGCACACGGCTGAAACGGATGTAAAAAAGGCATCTACGAAGGGAACGGCAACGCCGTCCGCATACATGGGCGACAGGCTTAACGCGACGGAACCGACAAGGGACAATCCAATGAAATATGCGAAGAGCTGGAGCTTGTCCATCGAAAGGCGTGTGCGCATGGCTCATTATACCGTTTCGTATTGCCGATGTACACGCGTTTTTTTACGAAAACGGCCCACCGTTCGGTGAGCCGTTTTTACCATGTGAAGCCCGTAGAAATGTCTTCGCCATTTCTCGCAGCTCCCGGCGCGGACAAGCCGCGCTGCAGTTTTTGAGGGAGGAAGCGGTAGGATCTCACGGGAACAATGTATACCTCAAAAACTGCTAGTTATCCTTAGACCTTCATTTATTCAAAAGGCCCACCTTTCGGTGAGCCTTTTGAATAAAAACAGAAAGCCATGGAGAATCGCTGCGCGATTCTCCCGCTTTTTTTATTAAAGCGTCTCGTTTGAGACGCTTTAATAAAAAAAGCCTGGCAGCTACCT
>LVBL01000001.1 GCA_001604405.1 Spirochaetales bacterium Spiro_10 | reverse complement strand
GCGATGGGCCTGGGCTGCTGGGCGATCGGCGGACCGTGGAATTTCTGCGGGGGACCGGCGGGCTGGAGCGTCGTCGACGACGCCGAGTCGGCGAGGGCGATACACCGCGCCATCGATCTGGGCGTCACCTTTTTCGACACGGCCGCGAACTACGGCTGCGGACACAGCGAGCGCGTGCTCGGTTCGGCGATACGGGGCAGGCGCGACAAGATTGTGATAGCCACGAAATTCGGGTACGCGGTGGACGAACGGGCGAAGGAGGTCATGCCGTACCCCCCGGACGAAGCGGAATCAGACGTCGCCCCGCGCGTTCGCGGGGACGTCGAGAACTCCCTGCGCCGGCTCGGCGTGGACTGCATCGACGTGTGCCTCCTTCACGTGGGCGGGCTTTCCGTCGCTCGGGCGCTCGAGGTCCGGCACGAGCTCGACGGCCTCGTGAAGGAGGGGAAGATCAGGACGTACGGCTGGAGCACCGACCGGCTGGAGGCCGCCGAGGCCTTCGCCTCGTCACCCGACTGCTCCGTCATCCAGCAGCAGTTCAGCGTCTTCGACGGGAACGGCGAGCTTCTATCGTTCTGCGAGCGGGAAAACCTGGCAAGCATGAACCGGGGTCCGCTCGCGATGGGGCTTTTGACCGGCAAGTTCTCGCCGGAGACCTCGTTCGCGAACGACGATTTCAGGCAGAAGGTTTCCTGGCATCCCGGGTACGAGAACGGAAAGCCGCGGAAGGCCTGGCTTGACGCCCTCGCGAGCGTCAGGGAAATCCTGACCTCCGACGGGAGAACGCTCGCGCAGGGCGCCCTTGCCTGGCTCTGGGCGCGGAGTCCGAACGCGATACCGATACCCGGCTTCCGGAACGAGCGGCAGGCCGAGGAGAACGTCAGGGCGATGGAGAAAGGTCCGCTGACGGCCGCGCAGATGGACGAGATAGCCCGCCTGCGCTCCGCGGCGTCGCTATAGGGAGAGTCCCGCGAGCGTGTTCTCGAGGGCCTTCGCCGCCGCGAGGTTTCGGTCCGCGACCGCGCGGACCGAGCCGAACGACTCGGTAACGGCTCTCATCGACGCGGCCTGGGCTCGGGAGGATTCGGCGAGGGCCGAGAGGCGTTCGAGGGCGAGCGTGAGCGCCCGTTCCATCTCGCCCGTCCGCCCGTCCTGCTCGTCCATCCTCGAGCGGATCGTCTCGCCGGCGAGGCGGAGCAGCTCGATCGACTTCTCGACGTCCTCGGTTCCCTTTCCCTGCTCGCGCATGGCGCTCGCGATCTCGCTCGATATCGAGGCGGCCTGCGTTATCCCCTCGGAGAGGCCGGAAAGAGACGCGCCCGAGGCCTTCGAGGTCTCGACGCCGCGGCGCACCCGGTCGGTCATCGTGGCAAGCAGGTCCTTGATGGCCTTCGTCTCGCGCGTCGCGTTTCCCGCGAGCTTCCGCACCTCGTCGGCCACGACGGCGAAGCCCGCGCCGGACGATCCCGCGTGGGCGGCCTCGATCGCGGCGTTCATCGCGAGTAGGTTCGTGTCGCCGGATATCTTCGAAAGCGAGCGGAGCACGCGGAGCACTCCCTCGGCCGAGGTCTCGATTTCCCCGATGGCGGCGCCCGTCTCGACGACCGCCTTCGCGCCCTCTTCCCCGCGCCGTGCGAGATCCTCCGTCAGGGCGCCGGAGCGCGAGGTCATCGTCTCCACCGAACGGATGTTCGCCGACATCTCCTCCATCGCCGCGGCCGTCGTGTCCGCGAACCTCCGCTGTTCCTCGACGGCCGACCCCACCGATTCCGCGGCCTCCCTGAAGGAGTCGAGGGCCTTCGTGAGCTCGCGCGAGGAGTCCGCCTCCGTTACGAGCGACTCGGCGAGCGAAACGACGTTCCGTCCCGCGGCGTCCGACGCCTGTTCCGCGTCCCGGAGCGCCGCGTCGATCGCCCTGGCGACCTCGCGGGTCTCGAGCGCGGCCGAGGTGATGCGGACTGCCATGTCGTGGAAGCGCGAAAGGAGGCGGTTGATGAGCTCGGTCTGTTCGCCGTATTCGTCGAGCGACCGGATCACGAGGCGTTTTCTGAGATCGCCCTTGCCGTCGAGGACGTCGCGGAGCCGGTCCCGCATCGCCTTCATCTGCTCGCGAACCTCGTAGGCGGTCGTCACGTGGATGAGCGCCGCTATGGCAAGCATGAAAGCGGCGTGGAGGAGAAACGAGGTCCATCGCATGCGGTACGCGTGGCCCGGGACGGTCCAGGGAAGCGGGACCTCGGCGGCGTCATAGTGGGCCCGGGAGCGGACGCTCGGAAGGACGGCGGGTATCCCCGAGCGGAACCGCTCCGCCGCCCCGTCGGCGTCGATCTCGCCGTTGATTTGCGCGCACATCGTGTCGATGGCGAGGGCGTTGTACTTGTCGCCCATCTGAAGGTTGAATTCCATGAAGGAGAGGGCGTACACGACGACCGTCATCCCGACAAGCACCTGCCGCCTCGTGCGGGAAAGCTCCCTCTTCCGGTTGCCGATTTCCCTGAGCTGAAGAAGGTCCCGGAGTTCCCCGAAGGCGACGTTGGAGAGCGCGGCCTGGCTCGAGGCGTACATGACGCTCGCCGAGACGTTCGAGACGAGTATGAGAAGCCTGAACGGGGTAAAAAGTCCCGAAGGGCTGTCCTCGATGATCACGAGTATGACGTAACCGAGGACGAAACCGACGGCGTTGAGGACGAAGAGTATCCTCGAGAAGCCGAGCATCCTGAGGCGCGTTTTCTCCGCGTCCTTGGAGCCGAGCCGCTCCCCCGCGCGGAGACGGTCGAGGGTTTTCTCGAGCGGGCGGGCGAAGAGGTACAGGAGCCCCCCGCACAGGGCCATCGGCGGCAAAACGTAGACGGCGATGAAGCCCATGACGTAACCGGGAAGGTCGACGAGGCTGGAGACGCCCAGGATGGCATTGTCGCGGAAGAAGGCGATAACCTGCATCAATATGTAGATTGCGAGTATCATTCCGATGGAATACGAGATGACTTTCAGCGCCAGACGGTTTTTCTTCATGCTTGATTCCTTGCGCGAGCGTTATGGTCGCTACGTTGTGGAATAAGTATAGCAGATATTGCGGCGTTTTTGCGCGAAACGCGTTCGCGATTGTTCCGGAAACGGGAATTCTTACAGACTGCCGTAAGGATCGCGGACGTCAGTCGTTCCGCGCGTCCGGTCCGCCGCGGAGTCCCGCCGCGATGTTCGCGGCCTCGGCGACGAAATGCGCGCACGGCCGCTTCGCGTAGTACTCCGCGTTTCTGACCGACGGTTCCGGCTTGGGAAGGCAGCCCGCCTTGAGGAGGAGTTCACGGCAGCAGGTGGTCCCGAATTTTTCCCTGAACGCCTCGACGGCGCGGCGGACGTCCCGGTAGAGCCGGGTCTTGGCCTCGTTGTCGTGCGGGTCATAGGATCCGTGGGCGAGGCCGATCGCCCATACCATCCCGCTGACCGCGCCGCAGAGCTCTCTCGCGCCGCCCATGCCGCCGCCGAAGCCCGCCATCATGGTCATGACGGACTTCTCGTCGAGGCCCGCCTCGGCGGCGAACGCGCTCGCGGTCGCCTGCGCGCAGTTGTATCCCTTGCAGAAACTTTCGACAGCGCGTTCGCCGTGGTTCATCGGTTCCTTCCTCAGTGGGTGCAGTCGTGGTCGCCGTGGCTCTGGCAGAGAATCCCGGAATCGGCGAGTCGCCCCGCGGCGAAGGCCTCGGCCGCGGCCCTGACGGACCCCGACGCGCCGCGAACGACCTCGATACCGTGCGAGCCGAGCACGCGCACGGCGCCCTCTCCCATGTTTCCCGCGACCAGATGCGTTATTCCTTCCTTCGCCAGGGTTGCGGCGATTCCCGATTTGCATCCGCATCCCTCGACCGAGGGAATGGGCGCAAGCTCGGCAACCGTTCCGCCGTCGACGGAGAATACGGCGAAGGCCTTGCAGTGGCCGAAGTGGTCGTCGATCGCGCCGTCGCGCGAGGGCAGTGCTATCTTCATCGGTGGTGCTCCTTTGTCCGATATGAATATCTCCCCCCCGGAGAGGCGGAGGGCTTTTCCGTTCACGATCGCGTCCGCGACCTTCCTGCGGGCGCTTTGGAGTATCCGGCCGAAGGTCGCGCGCGATACCCCCATGTTCCGGGCGGCCGCCTCGTGGTAGAGGCCCTCGAGGTCCGCGAGCCTGAGGGATTCCGCCTCGTCGAGACCGAGCGCGGTTTCCTCGAGTTCGTCGACACGGATGCCTACCGGACGCATGAGTCGGGGACGTATCGCCGCGCGAAGACAGCGGCCGGTTACGGGACGCGGCATTCCGCTTCTTCCCGGCGGGTGGCGAAACCCGAAGTAATGAACATATGCTCATATTAGTCCTTCTGCCGGCCGGATGTCAACACGTGGCCGTCCCCGCCGCGCGGTTTTCGTTGACAAGACGGCTTGTCCCGTCAATGATGTCCGTATGGCGGCTTTCGGAAAAATACAGTCGGGTCTCGCGGGTCTCGACCGCGCGCTCGACTCGATCAGGCTCGGCGACAACGTCGTATGGCAAGTCGGTTCGGTTTCGGACTACCGCGCGCTGGCCCGCGCGTTCGCGCGACAGGCGGTACGGGACGGTCGCCGCGTCATCTACATACGATTCGCCCCGCACGAGGCGATCTTCGCCGACGACGAGGCGGAAGGAATCGTCATCCACAAGCTCGATCCGTCGACCGGCTTCGAGTACTTCACGGGAGAGGTCCACCGCATCGCGGCCGAGGCGGGCCGCGAGGCCTTTTACGTCTTCGACAGCCTTTCCGAACTGCAAACCGCCTGGTCGGCCGACCTCATGATGGGGAATTTCTTCAGCGTCACCTGCCCGTACCTGTTCGAACTCGACACGGTCGCCTGGTTTTGCATCATCCGCCACCGCCACAGCTACGACGCGGTCGCGCGGGTCCGCGAGACGACGCAGATACTGATCGACCTTTTTTCCGGCGAAGACGAGATGTACATCCATCCGATCAAGGTGTGGAAGCGCTATTCCCCGACGATGTTCTTTCCCCATCGCCTTTCGCTGTCCGATCCCGACGCCCTCTTTCCCCTGACGGACGGGGTTTCGGTGAGCGCCTTTTACCGTCTCGCGGGCGATCCGGGAGATCCGGGCGGGGCGCGAAACCTCGACAGCTGGGAGCGTTTTTTCCTCGAGGCGCGCGACGAGGCGGCAAAGCGTCCCGAGGACGCGGCCCGTCTCGTCAGGCCGCTCGCGGAACGCCTCTTCGGCTCCGACGAACGGTTCATGAAGCTCGTTCTCGGCAACTGCACCGCGAGAGACCTTTTCGACGTGAAGGACCGCATGATCGGTTCCGGCAAGATCGGCGGCAAGGCCGTCGGCATGATACTCGCGAGGCGGATCGTCGGGCGCGCGCTTCCGGACGTCGCCTCCCGCATGGAACCGCATGACTCCTTCTACGTCGGCTCCGACGTCTTCTATACCTATCTCGTCCACAACCGCCTGTGGCGGACGCGGATCGTGCAGCGCACGGAGGCGGGGTATTTTTCCGAGGCGGCAGCCCTCCGCGAGGGCCTTCTCTCGGGGACCTTCCCCGAGCGCGTCCGCGAGCAGTTCGCGCGCATGCTCGACTATTTCGGCCAGGCGCCGATCATCGTGCGTTCGAGCAGCCTGCTCGAGGACAGCTTCGGCCACGCCTTCGCGGGGAAGTACGAGTCGGTGTTCTGCGCGAACGCGGGCGCGAGCGAGGAAAGGCTCGCGGCCTTCGAGGACGCCATGCGCCGCGTCTACGCGAGCACGATGGATCCGTCCGCCCTCGAGTACCGCCGGTTGCGCGGACTTCACGGCCAGGACGAACAGATGGCGATCCTGGTCCAGCGCGTCTCGGGATCGCTGTACGGCGACTTCTTCATGCCGGCCGTCGCGGGCGTGGGGTATTCCCTCAACACATGGAGATGGCATCCCGACCTCGACCCCTCCGCGGGCATGGTCCGGCTTGTCGCCGGTCTCGGCACGCGCGCCGTAGACCGTACCGACAGCGACTATCCCCGCCTCGCGAGCCTCGACCGTCCCGACTTGCCGCCCTCGGGCGACGGCGACCGGTCGGTCTATTGCCAGCGCTCGCTCGACGTCGTCGACATCAGGCGCGCGAGCGTCGTCACCCTTCCGCTCGAGGAGACGCTCTCCGCGCTTCCCGACTGGCTTTGCGACATCATCTCCGAGCGCGACTACGAGACCGAGCGGCGTCTCGCCGACTCGGGCGGAAGCGCGCGAATCCGCATCGCGACCTGTTCCGGGGCGGTGTCGAACGGGGCTCTGACCGGCGACCTCCGCGCCATGCTCCGCGCCCTCGAGGACGAGTACGGCAATCCCGTCGACGTCGAGTTCACCGTGAACTGGAAATCGCCCGGGGAGTATCTCGTGAATCTCCTGCAGTGCCGGCCCCTTCAGACCCCGACCATCGCCGCGGCGGCGCGCCCCGGGCTCGACGGCGACTTCGTCGCCTCCCTTCCCGAGGAGGACGTGCTCCTCTGGCTCGTCCGGGACACGATGGGCCCGCAACTTGACTGCGACGTCGGCGCCATCGTGTACATCGACCCGGTTTCGTATTACCAGATGCCGTTTCGCGACAAGCCGTCGGTCGCGCGCGTCATCGGCGAGCTCAACGCGCGCTACAGGCTTGCGGGGGGGAAGGTCGTCCTCTTCGCGCCGGGAAGGATCGGCACCACCTCCCCCGAACTCGGCGTACCGGTTTCGTTCGCCGAGATCGACGCGATGGGCATCCTCTGCGAGGTTGCCTGCTCTAGCGCGGGCTACAGGCCCGAGCTTTCGTTCGGGAGCCATTTTTTCCAGGATCTCGTCGAGTCGGGCATCTTCTACGCGGCCGTTCCCGAGGACGGGCCGCCGTCCCGGTTCAATCCGGGGGCCCTTTCCGGCTTGACGGACTCGTTTGCCGCCCTGTTCCCCGAATCGAACGTGCCGCCGGGCGTCGTTCGCGTCTACGAGGGCGCGGGTTTCCGCTTCGTATCCGACGTCGTCCGCGGCACGTGCCTGTGCGCGCGCGGGATTGAGGCCTGACGGTTGCCCTTCCTTCGCGCACGGGGTATCATCGGGACGGGAGGCGTTCTCATGGCGGAATCGGGACAGGAGTTATACCACGAGATATTCGGATCAGTGCTGGACCGGTCGGAGCTGACGCCGTATCTCCTTCGGGACTGCGCGGGCTATTACGACGCGCTTGCCCGCGCGAGTCTCATGCTCGTCAACCGGGGGTTTTCCATGACGGACGGGACCCTCGACCCCGGGGAGCTCGAACGCGCCGCTCAGTACGTCCGCATGGCGCTCGGCTACCTCAAGGGTT
This sequence comes from Spirochaetales bacterium Spiro_10, assembly GCA_001604405.1. Lineage (GTDB taxonomy): Bacteria > Spirochaetota > Spirochaetia > Treponematales > Treponemataceae > Teretinema. The sequence goes on along the minus strand of LVBL01000001.1, from coordinate 36,780 downwards.
CGCTCCTCCCCGCGGTCGCCTCCCAGCTGGGCCGCCTTTCTTCCCTCGGTTCGCCTCTTGCAGGCGAGTACAGGCGGGCGACCGACTCCCTGGCGGAGATCGGCGATCTCCTGTTTCGCGGGGAGCTTGCCTCCCTTATCGACGAGGACCCCCGCCATCTGTTCCTGCTCGCCTCGGGCGCGAAGTACCCTCACGTGTTTCGCGGGCGGCCCGGGGCGCCCGACCGCATCCCCCCCAAATGGCGTCTTGCCTCGTGCTCCCTTCTGAAGCTCTGCCATCTCGTCAAGGCGCTCGAGGAGGACAGCCAGGACATCTTTGACTTCGCCCAGCTCGGCATGTTCTTCGGCTCGAGGGGCATACCCCTCACGGGCCTCTTCTCCTTCGCCTGGGACGATCCCGCCAACGAGCCGTCGGAGGAGCACGCGCGGTGCGCGTACATGAAACTCGCGGCCTTCTTCAGGCGGCTGTCCCTCTCGGTCGCCCGGGATCCCAATCCGCGCTCCCGCTCGCTCGTGTTCAACAGCGGAGACGGCGTCAGCGTCGAGATTGTCGACGTCAAGGCCCGGCTCAAGAGCCCGGAGAGCATGATAGCGAAGATCGGGAAGGACGCGTCCGAGGAGCCCTACGGGATACGAGACGTCCTCGCCGTCACCTTCCTTCTCAAGCGCCGCGAGGACTCGCTCATCCTGTTCCACGCGCTGCAAAAGCAGGGCGTCATCTTGCAGGAGAATATCGCCTCGTCTTCCGTCACGCAGACCCTGTTCGACTCTCCCCGCGACATGGAGGATTCGGTGCGCGAGCTCATGCACGCGTTGTCCCTCCGCGAGGGACGCGACGAGACTCCCGATCCCGGCGCCGTGCGCGCGAACGCCGAGTCTTTCTTCGAGGCCCTCAACTCGAACTCCCAGGAGAACGCGCACTCGTCCGGCTTGCACCGGAAGTTCCAGTGCAAACTGAACTTCTCGGTTCCCGTACATCATGACGCCCGTACGGGGAGGATCGTCGCGCACGGTTTCGCGGGGTCCTCCCGCGTCCGGCAGCATACCGTTCCGGTGGAACTTCGCATATCGGACATCCGCAGCTGGGAGCGTTCCGAGTTGCGCGGGGAGGCCCATCACGCCGCGTACAAATTCCGCCAGCACCTCGTCCTGCTCAACCGGCTGTTCTCCCCCCTCTTCTCGTTCCCGCACGACTCCTTCGCGAGTCTCAGGGCCGACCAGAACATCCTGTTCCGGTAAGCTTGACAGTTCGCGGCTGGCGCACTATCCTTCAGTCCAGACTAAAAAGCATAAAGTAGCCGTTTTCGCGACGCAGCCGCATGGTTCGCGCGCGGGGGCGGTTTTTTTTTGGCGCCCGTTCGCGGTCGCCTGCTAGGGGGGAGAATGAATACTTACTGCAAGGCCCGGGTCCGTTCCGGCATCCTCGGAGTGGCCGTTGCGGCCTTCGCGTTTCTTGCGTTCGGTTCCTGCGCGACCGCGCCGGCCGCCGCCGGAGGGGAAGGCGCGCCGGCAAGGAAGGTAACCGTCTGGAAGGTTTCCTCTATCGAGAGGCTCCGTCCTGACGGGACGGTGTCGGGACGCGTGACGTTCGGATACGCCCCCAACGGGGACCTTCTTTCCGAGGATACCTTCGGTCCGGGAGGCGCCATTCTGTCGCGCAAGACCTATGTCCGCGCCGCGGACGGCTCCGAGGAGGTTGTCAGTCTGGGCGCGAACGGAGAGGTGCTCGGCAAGGCGAGCAGGAAGTACGCGGGCGGAAAGCTGGTCGGCGAGACCCTGTTCGGCCCCGCCGGGGCGGTATTGTCGACCGAGGAGTATGCGCTTGACGGTCGCGGCCGGCGGGTCTCGCGCGTCGTGGTTCCCTCCTCCGGTTTCGGCACCTCGAGCGAGTATGATTACGAGGGAGACGATCTCGTCAGGACGGTCGTGCGCGATTCCTCGGGAAAGATCCTCAGGAGGTTCGAGACGACCGTGGAGAACGGCCTGCCCGTTCGCGAGGACGAGTATGACGGCGCGGGTAACCGCGTGTCGGCGGTTCTGCGGCATTACGCCGGCGGGAGCTTGCTCCGCGAGGACCGGCTCACCGCCTCCCTGTCGGTTTCATCCGCCTACGAGTACGATCGCGATACGCACGGTAACGCGGTCGAGACGCGCTATCTTGACCGGAACGGAAGGCTGTTGGAGACCACGCGAACCGCGTGGGTATCCTTCGGGGAAACGGCCGCGTCCGCGGCCCGTGACGCACGATGAGAGATGAGGAACGCACAATGAAACGCAACATGAAACGCATCCCGGTACTGCTCGCCCTGTCGCTTGTATCCCTTCTGTCCGTCCACGCCGCGAGCGAGGACGCCGTCGTCTGGGAGGAGATATACAACCGCGTTCCGAGCGAGGAGCAACGCGTCGCCGTCATGCTCAAGATCATGGAATTGAAGGATCCCGAGATCGCGCCGATGCTGATCCGGGCCCTCGACCGGCTTCTCGTGGAAAACATTGAGTCTGGAAGGGCCACCGACCGCAATTACCGCATATTGCTCGCGCGCCTGACGGTGCGCGAACTCGGCGACCTCAAGAATCCCGAGGCCGCCGAAACGCTTTACCGTGCGTACGTCGACCCGAAGGACGCGCTGCTCCGGGGCGAGGCGGCGGTGGCTCTCGGCAAACTCAGCGCCGTCGCCTACGCGCCGCGCTTCGCCGACGATCTCGCGCGGATCAATCTCGGACCGAACGGTCCCGCGCGGCGCGACCAGGAGATCCTCGCGCATTCGCTCGTCGAGGCCCTCGAGCTCATGCGCGATCCCGCCGGGTACGAGAGCGTCTTCATGGCCTCCATGGCCTGGTACGGCTCTGCGACGCGCGTCAGGGAGAGCGCCGAGCGAGCTCTTTCGACCATGATCGACGACCCGACGGACGCGCTCGCCGCGATCATCGAGAAGAATCCCGCGATGACCGTCCGTACGGCCGCCCTCCGCGCCGCCATCCGGTCAAAGGCGGGCGACGAGCGGAAGGCGGCCATCGCGCGACGCTCCCTCGCGCTCGGCATCGAGCGGGCGACGGTCGACAAGCGCGGTCTCGCCGAGGCGGCCGCCTTCCGGATGGAGGCCATCAGTTCGCTCGCCCGCGTCCGCGACCGCTCGCCCGAATCCGTGCCGCTTTTGGCGACGGCGATAGCGATGGACCGGAGGGACGACGCCTCCCTTGACGAGTCAATCCGCGCGTACGCGACGTTGGGCGTCAACGGAAGCGACGAGGCGGCGCGCTACCTCGCCTCGCGCCTCGAGGAGTACGGAACGCGCGAAACCGACAAGATGAACACGGCGCGCGACAAGACCCTGATCAGGCAGATACTCTCGAGCATGCGGGCGGCGAAAAACCCGCTCGTACGCGAAGCCCTCCTACGCGCGCAGCACGTCGACTTCGACGACGGCATCCTCCGGCTCGTCCGCGAGACGCTGGACGCGGTTCGGTAGAGGGGGAGAACCCCGTTCCGCCGGGCGTCCGTCGGCGGCCAGCCCGCGCACGACGCGCGCGACGATGTCGACCCGCGCGAAGGGCGTGATCACGTACCATCCGTCGGTGGCGGACTCCATGCGCCGCGCGAGCGAGAGGGCGAGCTCGACCGAGAGGTCCGTCGCCTCCTCGCGCGACCTTCCTGCGAACCGCCGCGCGACGGACTCTCCGATCGCGATGCCGGGGATTTCCCCCCGCGCGAGAAACTCCGCGTTGCGCTCGCTGACGACCGGCAGTACCCCGCCGAGAATCGGCGCGCCCAGCTCCGAGCGCGCGAGCGCGATGTTTTTGAAGGCCGCGTCGGTAAACGCCGGCTGGGTCAGGAAGGCCGATACCCCCGCGGCCGCCTTTCGGCGCGCGCGGGCGAGTTCCGCCCCGAAATTCCGCGCGTTGACGTTGAGGGCTCCCCACACGCGAAAGGGAACCGAGAAGGAGTCCATGCCCCACGCGGCGACGGCGGCGGCGAGCCGCTCCGACGACCAGCCGCTCATGAACCGCGCCGGGGCGCGTCCCGGTTCGCCCGCTTCCGGCGTCCGTGGCGGGCGGTCTCCCGTGACCGCGAGCACCGTGTGCAGCCCCTCCGCGTCGAGGCCGAGCAGCGCCGACTTGATCGCCTCGCGGCTCCGGTCCCGGCACGTGATATGGGGGATCGCGAGGACTCCCGCCTCCCGCGCGATCTTGCACGCCATGATGGCGCTGTCCGCGCGCACGCGGCCTGCGGGGTTGTCCGCAACCGTTATCGCGTCGGCCCCCGCGCGCGCGAGCTCCCGCGCGCCATCGACCAGAAACCGGCCCGCTCCGGCCGGTCCCCCGCCCGAGGCGGCGTTGCGTTCGGGCGGGTCAAGCTCAACCGCGATGAACCGTTTTTCGCGCATGTTCCACCGCCTCCATCATGTTGCGGAGGCTCTGCCTCGTCTCCGTCTCGCCGCGCGTCTTGAGGCCGCAGTCCGGGTTGACCCATATCTCGAGGCCTGACGCCGTCATCCTCCGTATCGCCTCGCCGATCTCCTCCACCGAGGGAACGCGCGGCGAGTGGATGTCGTATACCCCGGGCCCCACGGCCGAGCCGAAGGAAACCCTCGAAAGCTCCGCGAGTATCGAAAGGTTCGAGCGCGAGGCCTCGAAGGAGATCACGTCTGCGTCCATCGCGTCGATGTCCTCCATGATGTCCCTGAACTCGCTGTAGCACATGTGCGTGTGCACCTGCGTCTCCGGCGCCACCGCCGAATGCGTCAGGCGGAAGGCCGGAATCGACCAGTCGAGATAGTCGCGTTTCCAGTCTTCCCTCCTCAGCGGGAGCCGCTCGCGCAGGGCGGCCTCGTCGATCTGGATGACGCGTATCCCCGCGCGCTCGAGATCGAGAACCTCCTCGCGGATCGCGCGGGCGATCTGGAAGGCGACCCGTGCCGCGGGTATGTCCTCTCGCGGGAAGGACCAGTTCAGTATCGTGACCGGCCCGGTGAGCATCCCCTTGACCGGCTTCGCCGTGAGCGTCTGCGCCCAGCGCGCGAGCTCGACCGTCATCGGCCGGCCGCGCGACACGTCGCCCGCGATGATCGGCGGCTTGACGCAGCGCGTCCCGTAGGACTGCACCCATCCGAGCGAGGTGAAGACGAAGCCTTCGAGCAGGGTGCCGAAAAACTCGACCATGTCGTTCCGCTCGAACTCGCCGTGCACGAGCACGTCGAGGCCGATCTCCTCCTGGAAGGCGACGCACTCGGCGATCTTGCTGCGGATCGCGCCGTCGTACCCGGCCTTGTCAATCTCCCCTTTTCTGAGACGCGCCCTCAGGTCCCTGACGTCCGCCGTTTGCGGGAAGGAGCCGATGGTCGTCGAGGGAAGGGGCGGGAGGGGCAGGGCCGTCCGCTGGATTTCTCGCCGTTCGGCCCGCGAGGGTAACCGGACGGTTTCGGCCGTCGCGGGCCACCAGCTTTCGCGCTCACCGCTTCCCGCGGCGTCGGCCGTCCCGGGAAACGCCGTGTCGCGGCCTGCCTTCGCGCCCGAGGCGCGGTCGGCGATATCGCGGAGCTCGCCGAGTTTTTCCGTCGCGAAGGAAAGCCTCGAGAGCAGGGCCGCGTCGAGCGAGCGTTCTCCCTCGAGGGTCACCGGGACGTGCTGCAGCGAGCAGGACGGTCCGATCGCGAGACCGGCGACCTTCGAGGAAAGGGCGCCGAGCGTCGCCGCCACTCGTTCCGCGTCGGCCTTCCAGACGTTCTTGCCGTTGAGAATGCCCGCGATCAGCGTTTTGTCTTTGGGGAAGCCGCGCGTCGCGACAAGTTCCGCGCTCTTCCGTCCCTCGACGAAATCGAGACCGACGGCGTCGAAGGGCAGGCCGACGAGGACGTCGTAGGCGTCGCGCGGGTCGCCGAATGAGACGTTGACGTGGATCTCGACTCCCGCGGGCTTCGATTCGAGCGCGCGTCGCGATACCCGCTCGAAGAGGGCGACGTCCCGCGCGTCAAGGTCGAGCGCGAGGGCGCTCTCGTCGAGGAGCACGGCCCGCGCTCCCGCCCCGGCGAGTCGCGCGACGAGCGTTCCGTAGGCATCGGCCACTTCGTCGGCCAGGTCCTCCGGGCCGCGCTTTCCGGTGCAGGCCGCCAGCTTGAGCAGGGTGAACGGGCCGACGAGCGAGGGTCTCGTGTCGATGCCGTTTCGCGCGGCCTCGATATAGGCCTCGACCGGATCGACGGACGCCGTGAGCGCCCCGCCAGCGAACCCCGTCACCGTCCCTCCAAGGGCGATTCGCGCCCCGTCGTCGATCTCGGGGACGATATAGTGGTAGTTCGTGGTAAACCATTTTTTCATCGGGAGGGCGTGGAGGTCCACCCGGCGCCCGTCGACCGTCCCCTGATAGCCGCGCGCCATCGCGAAGTAAGTGTCGATCGCTGAGAGACCGGCCTCGCGGTACCGCCGGGGAACCGCGCCAAGGAGGAATGCCATGTCGAGCACGCGGTCATAGAGGGAGAAGTCGCCGGAGGGAATCAGGTCGATACGGTGTTCGCGCATCGTGTTCCAGGATTCCAGCCTGATGCGGGCGGCCGCGTCCCCGAGTTCCCCCGAGTCCGCCTTTCCTGAAAGATAGGCCTCGGTTGCGAACTTGAGTTCCCGGTGCGCTCCGATTCTGGGAAAGCCCTGTACTGACGTTTTCATGGGTACGCTCCTTGCCGGCTGCGTAACCGGCAGGTTAACCGTACTCCAAATACGAGATATAGTCCAAAACTAAATAACTATTGCCTGTTATAGTATAAAACTATAACATCGGATCACGCTACAAGGATGCCGCTACAGGGACGCGGATGCCTTCTGTCCGTAGGATTCGAGCTTTTGCAAAAAGAGCGTCGCCGCCCGGGTTCGCGAGGAGAGGCGATGGGTGATATAGCCGACGGTGATCGTCTCGTCGATCTCGAGGGGTACGGCGACGATCTCGTTCCCGTTGAGGTCGCGCGTCAGAACGCCGGTGGATATCGTGTATCCGTCGAGGCCGATCAGAAGGTTGAAGAGGGTCGCCCGGTCGCTGACGCGGACGCTTTTCCGGTGCGAGAGCGTACTGAGAATTTCCTCTGAGTAATGGAAGGAATTGAACTCGCCCTGGTCGAAGGCGAGGCAGGGCCAGTTTTCGAGGTCCCCGACCGACACGCGGTCGCGCGAGGCGAGGGGATGACGCGCGCTCACGAAGATATGCGGGGCGGCGTCGAAGAGGGGCGTGAAGACGAGATCATTGTCGCGGAAGAGCTTGCCGAGCACCTTCTCGTTGAAGGCGTTGGTGTAGAGGATGCCGATCTCGCTTTTCATGGCGCGCACGTCCTCGATAATGTCGTGCGTCCGCGTTTCCCTGAGGGTGCACTCGTACTCGTCCACCGCGAGCTCCCTGATGGTGTCGACGAAGGCGTTTACGGCGAAGGCGTAGTGCTGGGTCGCGATCGAGAAGAGCGGGCGCTTCGGGCCCGCGGGACCCCATCGGGATTCGAGCAGCTCGACCTGTTCGGTGACCTGTCGGGCGTAGGCGAGAAACTCGGCGCCCTCCGTCGTTACCTCGATCCCACGGTTCGTTCGGGAGAATATCCGGATCCCGATCTCGCCCTCAAGCTCCTTTATCGCGGCGGATAGGCTCGGTTGCGAGATGAAGACGGCTCCAGCCGCCAGGTTGAACGAGCCGGCCTTGGCCACCGCGATCGCGTATCGTAATTGCTGAAGCGTCATCTGTGTCCTCGATCGGAGTATAGCATATACCAAGGTTCCGTTGTTTGAGCAAAAAATGCAAACGACTTGCAAAATTGACATAATTCTGGTATATTGTTAGGGATGTATAACACGAAGGAGTTTTGCATGATAAACAAGATACGCATTGGTGTGTTTGCCTGTCTCCTGCTCGCCTCCGCAAGTCTGTATGCGGGCGGTGCGGGGGAGAAGCCTTCCGGACGGCCTCTCGTCACCGTCAGCATCCTGCCTCACCGGTATTTCGTGGAGCGCATATCGGCGGGGCGCGTCGACGTCAGCGTTCTCGTCGGCCCGGGTCAGAGCCCGCATTCGTACGAACCGACGCCGCGCCAGATGTCGGATCTCGCGCGTTCCGGCGCCTGGATACGGTCCAATACCGATTTTGAGGAATCCCTCGAGCCCAAGGTCCGCTCGCAGATGCCTCGCCTCCTCATCGTTGACGGAACGGCGGGCGTCGCGTTCCGGAAACTCGAGGCGCACAAGCATGACGAGGATCATGACGAGCACGGGCATGACGAGCACGGGCATGACGACGAGGACCATGACGAGGCGGGACATGACGACGGTCACGACTCGAATATCGACCGCCATACCTGGCTCGGACGGGACAGCGCGAAGATCTTCGCCGCCCACGTGCGCGATACCCTCGTCGCCGTCGACCCCGCGGGGCGGGAGACCTATGTAGCGAATGAACGCGCCCTCGTCGCCGAGATTGACGCGACCTTCGATTCGCTCGCGAAACGGTTGTTACCGCTCAAGGGCCGGTCCGTCTTTGTCTTCCACCCGGCATTCGGGTACTTCCTTGACGAGTTCGGCCTACGGCAGGAAGCTGTCGAGGTAGGCGGAAAGGAGCCTACAGCCAAGGCCCTCTCCGCCCTGATCGCCAAGGCGCGCGAGGAAAAGGCGCGCGCGATATTCGTGCAAGCACAGTTCCCCGTGGCTGCGGCGAAGCAGGTAGCGGATTCGGTTGGGGCGAAGGTCGTCCCCCTCGATCCCCTTGATCCGGACTGGATGGGCAATATTACGAAAATGGGCGCCGCGCTGGCGGGGCAGTGAGAGAAGCGGGGGTATGCCCCCGCTTTTTTTTTGTCTTTGCTACTTGACAATGTTAGTCAAGGGTAATACTGTTAGCCGATGACAACATCGTCCGCCTTAACCGAGTCGCTGGAGGATTACCTCGAGTCGATTTACCGCAACATCCTGAAAAAGGGCGCCGCCCGGGTAAAGGACATCGCGGGAGACCTGAATGTCCGGTATCCCTCGGTGACCTCGGCGCTCAAGAACCTCGAGCGGCGCGGGCTCATACGGTACGAGCCGTACGGGACCATATCCCTGACGAAGGCCGGCCTCGGGGTCGCGCTCGGGGTTACCGAGCGCCATCGCCTGCTCCGTTCCTTTTTTTCCCAGGTGCTCGGGGTGGAGCAGGGTCTCGCGGACGAGACGGCGTGCAGAATCGAGCACGTCCTCCCTCCCGAGGCCTATGAACGGTTCGTGCAATTCATGAAGTTCCTCTTCGTGTCGAAGGGCAAGAACAAGGATTGGCTCAAGGGGTTTCGGGCCTTTGTGGAGGATAACGCGGTCGACGCGACGTGTCCGGAATGCGTCGAGGAGTACTTTGCGGGAACGGGTTTTGACCTGAAGGGAGGAATGCGTGACGCTGGCGATGCTTGAGAGCGGAAAGCGCGGGGTAGTGGCTCGGGTACATGGAGGTTCGCACAGGCGCGAGCATCTGTTGAATCTCGGGATCGTTCCGGGGGTGCCGGTACGAGTCGTACGCGGCGGCGGCGCGGGGCCAGTCGTCGTAGAGGTTCTCGGCGGACGCGTCATCCTCGGGAACGGGATCGCGTGCGCGGTGGATATCGCGTAATCGCGTTTTTTTATTGATCTGGATGTTAGAGTCTTCTAATATAGTTGATGCGGGTTAACAACCCGCGCGTCAGGAGAGATTGATGGAAGTACAGTTGAGGGATATCCCCGTAGGAAACAGGGGAGAGGTGGCGGGGTATTCGAAGGCGGATCGGGCGTATCGCGACCGGCTCCTCGCGATGGGTCTCACGAAAGGAACACCCTTCACGGTCGTTCGCGTGGCGCCGCTCGGCGACCCGATCGAGCTGGAGGTTCGGGGGTTTCGCCTGAGCGTGAGAAGGGCGGAGGCCGACGGCCTCGTCGTAAGGAGTCTCGCATGAGCAAGAACGCGTCAGGGAGCGTTCTCGCCATAGCGGGAAACCCCAATTCGGGAAAGACGACCCTCTTTAACGCGCTGACCGGCAGCCATCAGCGGGTCGGCAACTGGCCCGGCGTGACCGTCGAGCGGAAGTCGGGCTCCGCGTCCCTCGGGGGGACGGCCGTCGAGCTCGTCGACCTCCCCGGCATCTATTCCCTTTCCTCGCACTCCGAGGACGAGCGCGTGGCGCGTGACTATCTCCTTTCCGGGGAGGCGACCGCTGTCGTGAACATCGTCGACGCGGCCAACCTTGAGCGGAATCTCTTCCTTACGATGAACCTCATCGAGATGCGCGTGCCGCTGGTGCTCGTGCTCAACATGGCGGACCTCGCCGAGAAGCGCGGCCTTTCGGCGGACGCCGACTCCCTCTCGAAGTCCCTCGGCGTGCCCGTCTTCGCGATGAACGCCACGAAGGCGGGCGACGTCGCGTCGTTTCGCGAGTGGCTTGCCTCCCGCCTGCCGTCGCTGTGGCCGTCGCCGATTGATGTAAGCTATCCGGCGCCGGTGGAACGCGCCATCGGGCTTCTCTCGCCGAAGGTGGGGGCCTTGGCGGACGAACTCGGCACCGACGCGCGCTGGGTGTCCCTCAAGCTTCTGGAGCGCGATTCCTTCCTGACCGGGAAGCTCGTCCGCCTCGGGGCCGTCAGCGAAGGAGAGATCGACGAGGCGGTCGCGGCGATCGAGGGGGAGGGTTGCGATTCCCCCGACGCCGAGATAGCGGCGGCGAAGTACGAGCGGATCGCCCCCGTCGTGGCGGCCGCGCGCGCGGCACGGACCGGCGCCTCAGGCGGCGCCTCCGGACCTTCGGCGCGGACAAAGGCCGATAGCGACCCGTCGAGGTCGCTGGCGGGCGACCGTATCGACCGCGTCGTGCTGAACCGCGCGCTCGGGATCCCGATCTTCCTCGTCGTCATGTACGCCATGTTCTGGATCGTCATCAACGTCGGCGGCGCCTTCATCGATTTCTTCGACATCCTCTTCGGCGCCGTTTTCGTGGACGGACTCGGAAACCTGCTCTCGTCGGCCGGGGCCCCTGAATGGCTCGTCGCCTTCCTCGCCGGCGGCGTGGGAGCGGGCATCCAGACCGTCGCGACCTTCGTGCCGATCATGTTCGCGATGTTCTTCATGCTTTCGCTTCTCGAGGATTCGGGTTACATGGCGCGCGCCGCCTTCGTGATGGACCGCGCGCTCCGCGCGATCGGACTTCCGGGCAAGGCCTTCATCCCTATGATCGTCGGGTTCGGCTGCACGGTGCCGGCGATCATGGCGACGCGCACGCTCGAGAACAGGCGCGACCGGTTCATAACCGTGTTCATGGCGCCGTTCATGTCGTGCGGGGCGCGGCTTCCGGTGTACGCCCTCTTCGGCGCGGCCTTCTTCGGCGCGAGGGCCGACCTCGTCGTGATGAGCCTCTATCTCGTGGGAATAGCCCTCTCGGTGCTCACCGGCTTCATGCTCAAGAACACGATGTTCAGGGGAGAGCCGGCGCCGTTCGTGATGGAGCTGCCCCCGTATCACGTGCCGAAGTTCTCGAGCCTCATGCGCCACGTCGGAGTCAGGCTCGGCTCCTTCGTGGGACGGGCGGGAAAGGTCATCGTGATCGTCGTCGCCGTTCTCGGCATACTGAACTCCGTGGGAACCGACGGCAGCTTCGGCAACGAGGATACGGAGGAGTCCGTCCTGTCCGCGCTCGGAAAGGGCGTGACGCCCGTATTCAAGCCGATGGGCCTCACCGAGGAAAACTGGCCCGCGACGGTCGGGATGTTCACCGGCCTCTTTGCCAAGGAGGCGGTTGTCGGCACGCTGAACGGGCTCTACGGCCAGCTCGCATCGGGCTCGTCCCCGTCGGACGAACCGGAGGATGCGGGCGCCGAGGTCGCGGGCGATTCGGGCGAGACCGATGAGGCATGGAGTTTTGGGAACGAGGTTGCGGCGGCCTTCGCCTCGATTCCCGAGGCCTTCGCCGGTCTCGGCGGGACGATACTCGACCCCGTCGGCGCGTCGATAATAACGGACGACGAGGAGGCGGTGGCCGAAAGCGTGGAGGCCGACCGGGGCGTGTTCGGCGCGATGCGGTCGTACTTCAACGGTGACGCCCACGCAGCCTACGCCTATCTTCTGTTCATCCTGGTGTACTTCCCGTGCCTAGCCGCGCTCGGGGCGATCATCCGCGAGATCGGACCCCTGTTCGGGTGGATCGCGATAGGCTACCTGACGGTTCTCGCCTGGATAACGGCCACGCTCTATTATCAGATAGCCGCGGCGCGCGAGGCAGTCTGGATCGCGCTTCCGCTCGCGCTTCTCGCATGCGTCGTCGCGGCCTTCTCGCTTTTGCGGAAGAAGGCGCTCGCGACGGTGTAGCGACAGTCGGCGACGCGGCCGTTGGCGCGAGTTATGGGGAGGGACGGCGCGTCGCGGTGCCTTCCCTTTTTTTTTCAGTACCCGAGCGACTCGCCGACGATGACGACGGTGAAGTCACTCTTTCCGGGGCGGCGCTTGAAGACGGAGTAGACCTTGCAGATGCGGGTCTCGGCCTTGCAGTCCTCGCACTTTCCGGTCTTCGTGCAGGCGTTCCCGGTGTCGAGCCGCTTGTTGTTGAGGGGCGAGGCCACGAGCTCGAGCCGCGCCTCCGCCTCGGCCATGTCGCGCACGATCTTGTTGTAGCCGACCACGACGACCGTTTTCTTTGGCCCGAAGGTAAGGGCCGCGACGCGGTTACCGTTGCCGTCGATGTTGTAGAGTTCCCCGTCGAGGGTAACGGCGTTCGTCCCGGAGAGGAAGAGGTCGCACGTGAGCTGCGCGCGCATGACCTCCATCTTCTCCTCGGCGCCGAGGCCCTTCCTTGAATGGTTGAGGACGACGGCCCCCTTGTCCTCGAGCCGTTGATGGAGACCGAGCGCGGCGAGTGTCATGGAACCGCCCGTTCCCACGCGCATGCCCTTGGAGACGAGGGCGTCGATCCAGTCCGCGGCCGCTTCTCCCGTCTCGAAATACCGGGCCTCGAACCCGTTTTTTTTGAGGGCCGCGCACGCCGCCTCGGCGAGCGTCTTCGCGTGCCATCGTTCCGTTTCCGTCATCTCGTGTCCCCCTATTGTCAAGGATTGCGCCGTTTACCATACTCCGAAGCGGGGGAAAACGCAATGCCGAACATCGTCGCCTGCACGCTCTCGACGACCATCCAGAAAACGATTCTCTTTCCGGCTCTCTCGCTCGGCGAGGTCAACCGCTCGGCGTCCTACCGGCTTGACGCCTCCGGCAAGGCCGTGAACCTTGCCCGCGTGCTTTCCGAGATCGACCCGGGATGCGCCGTAACGCTCTGTCCGGTGGGAGAGGAGAACGCCGACGACTTTCTGTCCCTCGCGCGAAGGGACGGGCTTGACGTCAGGGTCGTCCGCGTTCCCGGCCTCACGCGCCATTGCTATACGCTCCTCTCTCCCGACGGCGCCGGGTTTTCCGCGACGGAGCTCGTCGTCTCCGAGCCGGTCGCCGACGGAGAGGGCGCCCGCGACGCGTTCTCCCGGGCGGGCGCGATGTTTCTCGGGGAGCTCGACCGCCTGCTCGACGGGGCCGACGCCCTCGCGATAGCCGGGAGCAGGCCCGCCTCGTACCCGGCCGACCTGTATGCCCGCGCGTGCTCGCTCGCCCGCGAGCGGGGCGTGGCCTGCATGGCGGACTTCCACGGCGCGGACCTTTCGGCCGCGATCGCCGCCGCCTGTCCCCGGATCATCAAGATCAACGAGGAGGAGTTCCTCGGTACCTTCGGTGACGCCGGCGTCTCCGGTGGGGCAAGCTCCAAGGCGATGGACGAGCCCGACCTGATCAGGCTCGTCGAGGCGACCAGCGCGCGGCTCGGCGCCGCGATAGTCGTAACCCGCGGTCCGCGCGACGTCATCGCCTCCGATTCGGGCGTTTCAGTCGTCGCGCCGGTCGTTCCGGTCACGCCCGTCAACGTCATCGGGTGCGGGGATTCCTTTTCGGCCGGCTTCCTGCATGCCTGGGTTTCCGGAGGCGGCCTCTCTCGCGCGCTCGCCGAGGGTGTCCGGTGCGCCGCCCTGAACGCGCGTTCGATACGTCCGGGGTCGCTGAAGCCCTGGTCTCCGGCTTGAAAAGGACGGTACCGCGAAGAAAAAACGCGAGGAGGGGAACGCGGTACTGGAAATTATGGCGGATACGGACCATTATTAGGGTATGACCAGCGAGGAGTTTCAGGTTTTCTTCGACCGTTTTCTCGACGAATGTCCGGTAGAGCCGTTCAGGCCCGAGACGCCGCTCGTCGTCTTCAGCGACCTGCATATGGGGAACGGCGGCTCGAGGGACGACCTGTCCCGGAACCGCGAGCTCGTCGGGGCTGTCCTTTCACGATGGTATCTCGGGCGGGGACATACCCTCGTCCTCAACGGCGACGTCGAGGACCTGAACAAGTTTCCTCTTCACGCCGTCAGGAAGGCCTGGCCCGGGCTCTATGAAATCTTCGCGGCGTTCCGGGACCGCGGCTCGCTCCGGAAGATCGTCGGCAACCACGATTTCGCGCTCATCGGCGAGCGGGACTATCCCTTCGAGATGCTGCCGGGGCTGGTCATGAAGCGCGGCGAGGACCGCATGTTTTTCTTTCACGGCCACCAGTCGTCCGACCGCTACGTGAAATACGAGCGGTTGTTCAGCCTCATGATCCGCTTTCTCGCGAAACCCCTGCACATCCGGAACTCGAGCGTGTCGAAGGACTCGCGCAGGCGGTTCCAGACGGAGCGCCGCGTGTACCGGGCCGTCAGAAACGCCTCGATCATGGGCGTTACCGCGCACACCCACCGGCCGATGTTCGAGTCCCTGTCGAAGTACGACAACATACGGTTCCGCGTGGAGGCGCTCCTCATCGAGTACAACGGTGCCCAGGAGGGACGGAAACGGGAGATCGAGCGCAAGGTCGAGATGCTGCGCCGCGAGATGGCCTTGCTTTCGGAAAGCCGTCCCGATTCCCGGAAGACGCAGAGCCTGTACGACGACGGCCCGTTTCTCGTGCCGTGTCTTTTCAACTCCGGAAGCGCGACGGGACGCCACGGCGTGACCGCGCTCGAGATAGCCGGCGAGCGAATATCGCTCGTGTATTGGACGGACGGGACGAACGAACGCCCGTACATCTCCACCGAGGCGATATCGACCGAGACGCTCGACGGGCGATGGCACCGGTACACCCTCCACTCCGAAAGCCTGGAGGCTATTTTCAACCGCATACGGCTGCTCGGCGGCGTGAACCCGGCCACTTCCGGCTGATCTCGTTGACAAATTCGGCACGCGGCCCCACAATGAACCGTCACGAAACAAAAGGTTGGGGTTGTGTATGGATATAGTGCGCGCGTTGCGGGAACGGCTCGGCGAACATAAGGCGTCGCTTTCCGCGCTCGAAGGCCTCGTGGAAGAGATCGAGCGGACGGACATCGTCAGGGACAACAACCGCCTGAAGGCGGAAAACGGGGAGCTGGCCTCCGACCTCGGGAAGGCCCGCGAGGAGATCGGCGCCTTGCGCTCCCGCGTCGCCGACCTCAGGGGCGCTCTCGCGGGACAGGTCGCGAGCGAGCGGATGTCCATCCTGAAGCTGTCGCGCGAGCGGCTCGACGCCCTGTTCGACAACGCGGAGGCCTCGGGTCTCAACGCGCTTTCCGCGATGCAACGCCGGCACGCGGACGAGCTGGCGCGCTACCGCATGGCCCTTCCCGAGCGGTTCTCGCGCGAGAACGCCGAGATCACCGCGGAGATAGACGCCCTCAACGAGAAGATCCGCCTTCGCGTCGAGGGGATACGGCGCGCCGAGCAGGCGGAGCGCGAGCGGATGCGTTCCGCGCACGACGACGAGTATCGCGCGCTCGCCGGCCGCGGGCTCGACGACGAGACCGTCGCGCGGAGGACGCGCCAGAACAAGATGGAGATGAAGGTCGGCCTCAACCTCGTCAACAAGGCCGGCGTCATCCTGATACTTCTCGGCGTCGGCGCGAGCGTGCAGTACGGGTATTCGCACTTCTTCAACGATTGGGTAAAGGGAACCTTCGCCTTCCTGGTCGCCCTCGCGCTCTCCGTCACGGGCGAGCTCGCCTTCCGGAAGAAGCAGGCGGTGTTCGCCTCGGGCCTCACGGGCGGCGGCATCGCCGCGCTTTACGGGGCGCTGTTCTATTCGCATTTCATTCTCGGGATCATCCCCTTCGCGCCCGCGATCGCGCTTTCGGTCCTCATCGCCGTCGCTTCCGTCCTCCTCACGGTGAGGTACGACTCGGAGACGATCGGCGTCATATCCCTCGTGGGCGGTTTCATCCCGTTCTTCTCGTATTCGTTCAATTTCGACTTCACCCTCGCGACGGCGCATCTGGCCTTCGCGTATATCTTCCTTTTGAACGCGACGCTCGTCGCCCTTTCCTACGTCAAGTCCTGGAAGATCGCCGGCTGGGTCAGTTTCGCCCTGCACGTACCGTGCGTGGTGTATCTCGTCTCCGAGATACCGTCGGTTTCGGCCTCGGTCGCGTATCTCGCGGTCTCCTACGCGATGTATCAGGTGTCGGTGCTCCTCAAGCCCCTGCGCCACAGGCGCGAGCCGACCGTGTCCGACATCGTCCTCCTTTCGCTCAACTCGCTCTTCGTGGCCGCGTCCGTGTACGCGGTCTTCGCGGACGCGGGTCTCGGCGAATACAACGGCGCGATAGCCGTCGCGTTTTCCGCCGTCTTCGTCGCGCAGGGCTTCGCGATGTACCGGTTCTTCTCCGAGCGGAGCGTCTCGACGGCGCTCCTGTTCGGGTGCGGCCTTACCTTTTCGGTGCTCGCCATCCCGTTCCAGTTCGGACTCGAGTGGGCCCTGATCGGCTGGGCCACCGAGGGCGTCTTCCTCTCCGTCGTCGGCAACCGGTACCGGGCGCGTTACGTGGAGGTCGCGGGCTGGATCGTCCTGTCCCTGTCGCTCGTCGCGTTTTACGCGGGCGATCTCGCGCCTTTCCTCGAGACGGGCTCGGGCGAGGGGATCACCTTCAAATTCACCGCCATGCTTCTGTCTTTCTCGCTCGTTTCCTCGTATTACGGGTGGCATCTCGGCAAGGACGAGCGCTCTTTCAGCCACGGCGCGGTTACGGCCTTCAACATAGTGACGATCCTCGTCGCCTGGGTGTACGTCCTGACACTCCTTCCCCACTGGGTGTCCGGCGCCCTCTACTCCCCGCCTGACGGCGGATCGGCCTCACTCGCCGGCCTCGAATCCTTCTTCCGCCTGATGGCCCTCTCGATGGCGCATCTCGTTCTCGCGCTTCTTGTCAGGCGCGCGCCCTTCCTCCGCGAGCGCGGCTACCGCCACGCGGCGACGTTCTTCAACGTTCTGGCGGGACTCTACCTCCTGGCGTGCAACGCGACCGCGCGGGTACTTCCGGCGTCGGGATACTCAGACGCGGTTCACTGGACCGCCTTCGCGCTGATGGTGGCGTACAACGCCGTCTATGCCCTCGTCCTCCGGTCGGTCGTGCTCGACGCGATCAAGTCGGGCCTGCGCTCGCTCGAGATATACCCGCCGGCAATCGCGGCCTGGCTTCTTTCCGCGGTCGTCTCGACCATGGTCGTGCAGTTCGGCCTCGGCTTCGAGTCGATCGCGCTGACGACCGCCGTGCTCGTCTTCTCGCTCGGGGCCGTGACCTACGGGTTCGTCCGGCGCTATCGCGTCATACGCGTCTCGGGCCTCTCCCTCGTGGTGATAACCCTCGCGAAGTTTTTCGTGTTCGACCTCGACGGGCTCAAGCTCGAATACCGCATCGCGTCGTTCTTCGGCTACGGCCTCATCCTCATCGCGATATCCTTCCTGTACCAGAGGCTGAAGCTCGCCGTCGAAGGGGAGGACAGACGATGAACGCGCGCGCAAGAATTTCGTCGGCGGTCGCGCTCGCCGTGCTCTCGCTGACGTTCGTCCCGCGCGCCGCAGCGGCCGACACGGGCGGAAGCGAGCCGATGCCCCTCGACTCCTCGCGCTTCGCCTTCTCGCAGACGGTCGACACGACGGGCACGGACGCCGAGTTTTTCTCGTTCGCCCTTTCCGCCGACCACTACCGGGCCTGTCGTGACGATCTCGGCGACATCCGGATTTTCGACTCGCTCGGCGCGCAGTGCCCGTACGCGCTCGACTCGCGCGAAGTCAGCGTCAGCAGGGACACGAAGCGGATAGCCGCGGCCGAGACCGCCCGAGGCACGGCCGGCGAGGGCGACGGTGCCGTCTCGTGGCGCGAGTATCAGGTCGTGGATTTCGAAGAACCCCTCGAGGTAAACGCGCTTTCGTTCGACGCGGACACGGCCGAATACTCCGTCAAACTCGAGATCTTCGCTCGGGACGCGAAATCAGACTGGGTCCGCGTGGCGACCGACACGATCTACCGCATTTCCGGCGTCGAGAAGACCGCGATCGAGCTCGACGCGATCGTTGCGTATCCCTTCTGGCGCGTCGAGTCCCGCGGGGATACATCACCCTTCGGCATGCTGGCGGTGACGGCGGTCCTTGACCGCGAGCGTTCCGAGTCGAAGGACTTCCGGAAGGAGACGGATCCCGCGTTCGCGGCCGTCTCGAAGGGAGGACGCACGACGATACGCGTGGAGAACCCCGATCGCCTCGCCGTAACGGCGGTTTCCGTCGAGGCCCCGGGACCCTTCAGAAGGTTCGTCTCGGTCATCGCCGACAAAAGGACCGTCGCGCGCGACGAGGTCTACCGCATCAGGAAAGGCGAGGACGAGGCGAGGCGGACGAAGATCGTCCTCGACCGCCCCGTCCGTTCCTCGGAGATCTCCCTTGTGATCGAGGACGGCGACGACGCCCCGCTCGCCGTTTCCCGCATCACGGCCGAGTTCGCCGTCGACAGGATAGTCTTCCGCCCGACGGGGAACCCCCCGTACCGGCTCGCCTTCGGGAACCCGGGCGTGGAGCGGCCTGTCTACGACATACGCAGTTACCGGAACGAGATCGACGCCTCGCGCGTTCGCGAGGCCGCCCTTCTCACGAAGGAGGAAACGGCCGGATTCCGGCGCGGCGCGGTCGACAAGGACGCGGGAAGGACGGTCTTCTCGGTCGTCGTGGTGATTACCGCGTTGGCCCTTTCCGCCATCGTCGTCGCCATGCTCTTCAGGCAAAAGGAAGCCGCGAGGCGGTAGGAAGGCCGCCGGACTCGCGGCCCGCCGCCTGACGCAAGACCCGCCGCCGAACGGCGGGTCCCCGTCCGGCAACGCTTACGAAAACCAAACGAAATCAGCGCTTTTTCTCATCGTATCCTCACGGTACCCTTACGAACCGGGGCGATAGTCGTAGAATCCCGACAGCCGTCGGGTAATCTCGGAGAGAAGGACGACAACGATGAATAAAAGAACCTTTCTTTTGATCGCGCTCGCGATATCCTGCGCCTGCGCGTTCGCCTCGGGAACCGCCGACGCGAAGTCCAAGCCGCTCGTGATGGTCTGGTACCCGAACGAATCGGGCGAGGACATGAAGGGAGCCCGCGACGCCTTTGCCGCGCTCATAACCGAGGCTACCGGCCGGCCTGTCGACCACAAGCTCACCACCGACTACACCATCGCCATCGAGGCGATCGCGAACGGCAAGGCCGATCTCGGGTTCTTCGGACCCCAGGGCTATGTCGAGGCCCACGCGAAGAACGCGAAGGTCCTCCCCCTCGTCGTGAACTCGGGCGCCTCCGGAACGCTTTTCGACGCGGTGTATTACAGCTGGCTCAACGTCCGCCAGGGCGAGGAAGGGGCCTACAAGAACGGTTCCGTCTATTCTATCGACGCCATCCAGGGCAAGCGTTTCTCGTGGGTCTCCACGAGTTCCACCTCCGGCTTCAAGGTTCCCTCGTCGGGAATCGTGTCCTACTTCGGGAAGAAAGGCGAATGGGCCGGCCTCAAGGCGGACGGCCTGCTCGAGGGCGGAAAGGGCAAGTTCTTCAGCGAGGTCCTGTTCGGCAACTCCCACCAGGGCTCGGCGGTCAACCTCCTGACCGGGAAGGCCGACGTCGCCGCGTTCTGCGACACCTGCGTGGCGAACTACGTCGAGCTCGTGACCGGACCCGAGAACAGGCCCGGCGCCGTCTATCAGATCCGCAAGGACACGGCGGATCCCTTCACCGGACTCATCGGAAAGAAATTCGTGGTCATCCAGTCGGTCCCCGTGCTGAACTCCCCCTTCATCTACAACGCCTCCCTCGTGTCTCCCGAGGCGGTAGCCAAGCTGCGCGAGGTGTTCATGCGCGATTCCACGACGAACAACCAGATGATCTTCGTCCCGAAGGGCGCGGCCCACAAGGGCATGTTCAAGGGCGGGGAGCGGTTCCTTACCGTCGAAGACGGCTGGTTCCAGCCGATTCGCGATCTGAGCAAGTAAGGCAAAAGGCGGTTACCATGGCGCTGCTGGAAGTCGAACGGGCGGGAAAGTACTATAACGACACGCGTGCCCTGCACGACGTCAGTTTCAAGGTCAAGAAGGGCGAGTTCGTGTCCGTGATCGGAAGGTCCGGAGCGGGGAAATCGACCCTTCTCCGTTGCATCAACAGGATGATCGACCTGACGTCCGGCACCGTCGTGTTCGACGGGTACGACATGCATCGTCTCCCGAAGGGAGAGCTGCGCCACGCGCGCAAGCGCATCGGCATGATCTTCCAGCATTACAACCTGGTCAACCGCCAGACCGTCCTCGAAAACGTCCTGCACGGGCGGCTCGGGTACAAGAACGACATACAGGGAATCCTCGGGATGTACTCGGAGGACGAGAAGCGGCAGGCGGTCGGAATCATCGACAAGCTCGGCCTCTCGGACGAGATGTACCGGAGATGCGACGCCCTGTCCGGGGGCCAGAAGCAGCGCGTGGGCATCGCGCGCGCGCTCGTGCAGGACCCCAGGCTCATCCTCTGCGACGAGCCGATCGCGAGTCTCGATCCCGGCTCGGCAAAGGTCATCATGGACCACCTGCGCGGGATCAGCCGCGACCTCGGCATCTCCGTGCTCGTCAACCTCCATCAAGTCGACGTCGCCGTGAAGTACTCGGACCGGGTAATCGGCGTGCGCGGCGGGGAGCTCGTGTTCGACGGGGAGCCGGAACGTCTCAAGAAACGCACGGTATACGAGATATACGGAACCGAAGACGGCGAGCTCGTCGGGGATTGATCGCATGACAAACACGATTTCGTATCGCGCTTTTTTCGTTCGTCGGAGACGGATCATGCTTATATGCATCGCCGTCGCCTGGGCCCTCGTGTCCGCGTCGAAACGCCTGACCGGTTTTACCTTCGCGGAAAGCGCACTCTCCTTTCCGGCGGCGCTCCGGTGGATGGCGGTCAACTTCGTGCCGAACGCGGACGCCCTCTCGAGGCTTCCCGACATCCTCGTGAAACTCAGGCAGACCGTCCTGATCTCGGTCATGTCGACCGTCGTCGCCGCGGGTCTCGCCTTCGTCCTCGCGGTCCTTGGCTGCCGCGCGACGGGAAATGGACGGATAGCCTCCGCGGTCGTCCGCCTCGTCGCCTCGTTTTTCCGCAACATACCGGTGGCCGCCTGGGCCATGATCTTCCTTTTCAGCTTCGGCCAGTCCGACTTCACGGGCTTCCTCGCGATCTTCGTCGAGTCGTTCGGGTTTCTGACCCGCGCGTTCCTCGAGTCGATCGACGAGACATCGGGCGACAGCGTCGAGGCCCTGCGCGCGAGCGGCGCCACGTGGTCCCACACCGTCGCGCAATCGGTCGTGCCGTCGGTACTGCCGCAGGCCGTCAGCTGGATGCTCTACATGGTCGAGACGAACATACGCTCGGCGACCCTCGTCGGTATCCTCACCGGCACGGGAATCGGCTTCGCCTTCAACCTCTACTACAGGCGGATGAATTATCCCGCCGCCGGCCTCGTGACGCTGTCCGTCGTCCTCGTCGTGCTCGCCATCGAGACGCTTTCAAACCGAATCAGGAGGGCCATGCAATGAACTCCGTCATGTACGGAAAGAACGGGTCGATACGACTGCGCGTCAGGACGTTCAACGACCGCCTGCCCATGATAACCGTGGGCGTCATGGCCCTCATCACCGTGATCGGCTTTTTTTTGCTTGACGGCAAGGGCGTGTCCTTTTTCGGGGGGCTCGCCAAAACCGGACGGGATCTCGGCGTCATGTTCGCCAAACCGGCGTTCAAGCACCTGACGCTCGCGGAAACGGGCCATCAGATGGCCGTTACCCTGTCTCTCTCGTTCCTTACCACGATACTCGGCGCGGTGATCGCCCTCTTTCTCGCCCTTGCCGCCGCCCGCAACCTCGCGCGCGGTCCCTTCGGCCCGTTTTTGAAGGGCTTCATCGCCGTGGTCAGGGCGGTCCCGACGGTGCTCTGGGTGCTCATATTCGCGGTCGGGGCGGGACTCGGGGCCGTAGCGGCCGTCGTGGGCATGGTCTTTCACACGGTCGGCTATCTCCTGAAGGCGTATTCGGAATCGTACGAGGAGATAGATGCGGGCGTCATAGAGGCCCTCAGGGCGTCGGGCGCGAGCTGGTGGCAGATTGTCTTCCAGGCGGTCTTTCCCGCCTCGATGACGGCTATCCTTTCCTGGACTTTCATCCGCTTCGAGATCAACTTCGTGACCGCCGTCGCCATGGGCGCCGCCGCGGGCGCGGGCGGCATCGGATTCGACCTCTTCATGGCCTCAAGCTTTTACTTCGACCTGCGCGAAGTCGGATCGATTACCTGGGCGATCCTCGCCCTGGCCATCGCCCTCGAGGCCGCGGGCGAGAGGATGAAGCGGAGCTTCTAGCCTACTTGAACCGCTCGGCGAGCGGGCCCGAGAATACGGAATGGGGAGCGGTAATCCCTCCCACCCGGTGGACCGAGCCGAGCGCGCCGTGGCTGTCGCTTCCGCCCGTCAAAAAAAGACCGTATCGCCCGGCCGCCGCGAGCACTTTTTTGTGGTCCTCGAGACGGTGGCTTTCGTGGTAGAACTCTATTCCCGCAAGACCCAGTCCCGCGAGCGCGGGGACAAGATCGAGAATCCCCTGCTGTCCCGGATGCGCGAGCACGGCGAGACCTCCGTCCTCCGTTACGGCCGCGACGGCGTCCCGGCAGTCGGGATAGCGGATATCCCCCGCGCACGGGCCGCCCTTTCCGAAAAGTTCCCGATAGGGAGCGCCGTACACCGACTCGGCCAGGCGCTCGTCCACGAGCAGCTTCATGACGTGCTGTTTGTAGAGCGTGCGCGGATTTCCGTTTGCCTTCCGCACGCTGTCCTCCGAGACCGGGTACCCCAGCCGCTCGAGCGTCTCGATCTTCCGGAGCGTCGCGGCCTCGCGCGCTCGGAGTATGGGGTCGCACACGCCGCGGATGGCCTCCGTCGCGGAGAATCCGTAGCCGAGTATGTGTACCTTCCGTCCCGTCGAGGGATCGAAGGCCGAGATCTCGACGCCGGGGACCGTGGCTATCCCGGCCTTGCTTCCCTCTGCGAGAAGCTCCCCGACGTGCGAGACGGTGTCGTGATCCGTCACCGAAAGGTGCGTGACCCCGCATTCACGGGCGAGGGCGACAATGCGGGCTATCGGGTCTGAGCCGTCGGAATGCTCGCTGTGAGTGTGCAAATCGGCCCGCATCGTGTCAGCCTACCTTTCCGGCGCTCATGCGGTACTCGCGGTCGCACAGCCCTTCCATGAACTCTATGTCGTGGAATATGCCGAGCATGGTGGTGCCGTCCGCCTTCAGCCGCTCGATGAGCTGGCGGACGCGGCGTTTCGAATGCGCGTCAAGGCTCGCCGTCGGCTCGTCGAGGAGAAGGAGCCTCGGTTTCTTCACCATCGCGCGGGCGATGTTGAGCCTCAGCTTTTCCCCGCCGGAGAAGGTTTGCGCGAAGCTGTCCCAGAGAACGGGATCGAGCTCGAAGTGGGCGAGCATCCGCTCGGCCTCCTCGTTCGCGCGTGTCTCCTCAAGACCCGTCTCGAGTCCGGCTTCGACGATCATCGAACGCGCCGTAGTCCGCGGTATCACGTTCAGGAACTGGCTGATGTAACCGATCTCGTGCTTGCGAAGCCAGAGGATCTCGCGCTCGGAGGCCTTCGAGAGGCTTATGGCGCCGAACCGCGAGGAGTCGTAGAGTATCTCTCCCTCGTCGGCGACGTAGGTACGGTAGATCATCCGGAGGATCGTGGACTTTCCCGAGCCGCTCCTCCCCGTGATGCCGACGAACTCGCCGGGCATGACCGAGATGTCGACGTTTCCGCACGCGCGTATCCTCGTGCCCGTCTCGTGCACGAGGAAGTTCTTTCCGAGCGAGGTTATCTCGAGCAAGGGTTTCATTCGGCGTTTCTCCCCTTCGAGTAGAGCGCCGCGAAGGCCTCGCTCGTCAGCCTGAAGTCTTCCTGCCGCTCGAGGATCGTGTCGCGGTCCCAGTCCCACCAGGCGATCGCCTCTATCGCGGCCGCAGTCTCCCGCGCGAGGCGGAAGCGGACGAGGCGGGCGGGAACGCCGACCACGATGGAAAACGCGGGGACGTCCTTCGTCACGACAGCGCCGGATCCGACGATAGCGCCGTTTCCGATCGTGACGCCCGGCATGATGATGGCCCCGTGCCCGATCCAGGTGTCGTGGCCTATCGTCGCGACGCGCGATTCCCTTTCCGCGAAGAACTCCCGGTCATCCTCCTTCGCGAAACCGAACATCCGCCTCCGGTAGGTGAAGTGGTGCAGCGTGGCCCGGTCCATCGGATGGTCCGTCGGGCCGATCCTGACCGCGGCCGCTATGTTCGAGAACTTCCCGATGCGCGCGTTTTGCGCTATGCACCAGGGGCCGGTGTACGAGAAATCGCCGAGCGTGACGTTCTCGAACCGGTTCCAGTCGCCGACTTCGGTCCATTCGCCGAGCGTCGAGCCCGAGATCTTGCAGTCCTTTCCGACCGTAGGCCGTTTTCGAAGGCGCTTCATGCGGGTCTCGCCTCCGTCCTGTACCGCGAGGAGAAAACCTCTTTCCCGTCGACGATCGCGTTCGCGACCACGGGGAAGCCGCTTTCCAGCCGCTTGATGACGAGCACGTCGGCCTTTTTGCCGATGTCGATCGATCCGATCTCTCCGTCCATGAGGACGGCGCGCGCCGGGTTTATGGTAACGAGATTCACGAGCTCGTGCAGGGGGATGCCGCGCCGTTCGTGGAGCGAGAAGATCGCGTGTATCATGGCGGCCGGGTAGTAGTCGCTGCAGAGTATGTCGACGCATCCGTCGGCGATGGCCTCTTCGGCGGAAAGGTTTCCCGAGTGCGATCCGCCGAGGAGCACGTTGGGCGCCCCCGCTATCGTGTGGAGGCCCCGGGCCTTCGCCGCGCGGGCTACCTCGAGGGTGATCGGGAACTCGCTGATCGTGGTGCCGAAACTCTGGACGAACGCGAGTTTCTCGACGCTGTCGTCGTCGTGGGACGCGACCGCGATGCCCCGTTCCCTCGCCGTCCGCGCGATTTCCGAGATGCGCTCGAGCGTGAGTTTCTGCGAGCCCTGCGTCTCGGAGACTATCCGGTCAAGCTCGGCGTCGGTAAGGTCCTGATATCCGCGGAGCGTCGAGCGGTACATCTCGATGTCCCGGTATTGCCCCTGTCCGGGTGTATGGTCCATGAACGAGACGAGATGCACCTTTCCCTCGAGGATGTAGTCCAGAAGCTCCTCGGTGCGGTCGATGTTGTCGATCTCGAAGCGCGCGTGGAATCGGTGCCGTATGAGGTGGAGGGAGCCGTGCGACCGCGCGATCACGTCGGCGAATTTCCTGACGTTCTCGGCGTTCCTGATCGGCTTTTCGCTGAAGAGCGCGCGTTTGTAGATCGACAGGGAGTGGAACATGGTCGTGATGCCGTGGCTCACGAGTTCCCGCTCCGTTTCGTGGAGGCCGAGGGAGAAATCCATCACGCTCGTCGGCCTCGGGGCCGTCATGTGCTCGATGTAGTCGGAGTGGATGTCGATGAAACCCGGCGTCACGTAGCCGCCTTCGGCGTCTATCGTCTCGTCGGCCGGCGACGCGGCGAAAACCGCTCCAGGCCCGGATCCGTCGGGAACGATCGCCGCGATGCGGTCTCCGTCGATCGCGAGAGAGTGTCCGGCGATCTCCCCGTTCTCCGTGACGATCGTGCAGTTCTTGATAAATAACATGGAACCTCCGGTTAAAGGATTGAGTGAACCAGCTCCTGCGTGTACGGGTGCTGCGGGTCCTCGAGTATCTGGTCGGTCAGCCCGCTTTCCACGATTTTCCCGTTGAGCATGACAACGGTACGGTCCGCGAGCATGCGGACGACGGTCAGGTCGTGGGACACGAGGACCATCGTCACCTTGAGCTCCCTCTGTATCCGGCGGACGAGGTCAAGCACCTTCGCCTGCACGGAAAGGTCGAGTCCGGTCGTGATCTCGTCAAGGAGGAGTATGGGCGGGTTGTTCGAGAGGGCACGCGCGATCTGGACCCTCTGCTGCATTCCGCCGGAGAAATTCCTCGGAGCCTCCCTCGCGCGGAATTCCGGAATGTTAACGTGCGCGAGAAGCTCCCGCGCGCGGCGCTCCATCGACGACACGTTCCGGTGCCCGGCCGCGATCAGCTTCTCGGCGATGTTGCTCACGGCCGAAAAGTCCATCTTCAGCCCGTGAGTCGGGTTCTGGTATACCTTGCCGAACAGATGGTTGCGGATGAAACGCTTTTCCTGCCCGGAGACGGACAGGATGTTTTCCGTTCCGCCGCGGTACGCGTCGAGGAATATCCCTCCCGCGCTCGCCTCCTGGTCGAGGTACACGCACTGCATGAGCGTCGACTTGCCGCTTCCCGACTCGCCGACGATCCCCAGTATCTCTCCCTCGCATACGTCGAAACTGACGCCGCCGAGGGCGTGTACCGTCCCGCACTCGGTGCAGTAGTTCTTTTCGGTTTTCTCCGCGCAAAGGGGGCAGCCAGGCCCGTAGCGCTTCGCGAGATCCCTGACGGAGAGGATGGTCTTCTCATCCATTCGAGGCCTCCTTCCCGTTCAGTCTCGAGAGGCACCAGTCGGAGTCGTTGCATCGGTATTCGCTCACGCCCGTTTCCGCGTTTTCGGTCTCGTCGAGGAACACCCCCGTGGCGCCGCACAGGGCGCATTTCTTTCCGGGAAAGGATTCCGGCCTGAACGGATAGTCCTCGAAGTCGAGCGAGGCGACGCTCGTGTGCGGCGGGACCGCGTAAATGCGCTTTTCGCGGCCGGCGCCGAGCAGGATGAGCGCCTCGCCGCCGTTCATCTTCGGGTTGTCGAATTTCGGGATGGGACTCGGCGACATGACGTACCGGTCGCGGACGAGAACGGGATGGTCGGCTCCCGTGGCCATCGTGCCGTAGCGCATGATCTCCTCGAACAGCATGAGGTAGGCCCCGCTGTAGTCCCGCTCGGAATGGAGCCGCTTCGTCACGCGCTCGCTCGGCTCGATGTTCCGCAAGGGTTCCGGCATCGGTACCTGCAGGACGAGTATCTGGTCGGAAGAGAGCGGCGTTTCCGGGATGCGGTGCCTGCTCTGGATGAGCGTCGCCTCCCCGGTGCGGTCGGTGACGCGGATCCCGGTCGTGTCGACGACGAGCTTCTTGATGTTGACCGCGTTTACCGACTCGTCGCAGCCCTGGTCGATGACCTTGAGCACGTCGTCTTTTCCGACGAGCGAGAGGGTCAGCTGGAGGCCGCCGGTTCCCCAGCCGCGGGCGATGGGCATCTCCCGCGAGGCGAAGGGTACCTGATACCCCGGAATGGCGATCGCCTTCAGGATCGCCCGCCTGATTTCCCTTTTCGAGCCCTCGTCAAAGAAGGCGAAATGCGTACGTTCGTTCATGTCTCTTTCCCTCCCCGGGCTTTCCTGACCCCGTCGAGCTTCGCCTGGAAGGTCACGTAGTGGGGCAGCTTGAGGTGCGAGATGAACCCCGTCGACTCGACCGAGTCGACGTGATACAGGACGAATTCCTCGTCGTGGGTGGGAAAGCGGGCGTCGCGCGTCTCGAGACAGTAGTCGAGGATGCTCATGGCGATCGCCTTGGTTTCGTTCTGGCCGAAGGTGACGCCGTAGCCGATGTCGAATTCGATCTCCGTCTTGCCGCGGCCGCGCTCGACCGGAACGGGGATGAGCGACTCGACCTCGGTCACGCGGACCTCGCCGATGTAGTAACCGTCGCCTTCCTCCGTCCCCGTCCCGCCGTCGGCGGGGGAATCCACCACGAGCGGTATGAGCCCGACGCGCAACTCGCCGACGGTGGGATGGGCGAGCCCGTATCCCCGGAGGGCCGCGTAGCCGAGGGCCGTCACCGCGCCCGTTTGCCCGCGCGCGAGTATCTGCAGCCGTTCCGCACGCGTGGTCGGGAACGAAAGTCCTTTCATGGTAATGTCCGCGGGCTCGTCGTCCCGCGGAGCGCGATCCGGGAGCAAGCCCTCGCGCCTGAGGTAGTCAAGCACCTTTGGCAGTCTCGTCGTCCCGTCTTGATCGCGCGATTCCCCGGCATCGTCGCCGCCTGACACGCGCGCCTCCCAGGAGGCCGTCCATTCCCTCGCCGTTTCGTCCGTCTCCTCGCAGAGATCGAAATCGATGAGCCGGTGCGCGTAGTCGGGCGAGGCGCCGAGGATCTGCCCGCCCGGCACGTCCTTGAAGCAGGCCGATATGCGGCGCTCGACGCGCATGTCGCCCGGGTCGACCGTTCTTGTGTAGCGCTTTCTCGGGAGCGTCGAGCGGAAGGCCCTCAGCAGGAAGACCGCCTCCTCGGGACTGCCCTCGGCCTGCTTGATCGCGACCGAGGCGAGCTCCGCGTCATAGAGGCTTCCCTCCGCCATTACCTGGTCGATCAGCTGGCGAAGTCCGTTCTTGATGGAACGGACGGGTATCGAGGTTCCGCCCCTGAGACGGGCCCGCTTCAGCCGCTCGAGGGATTCGTCGATCGCCTTTCTTCCCCCGCGAACCGCGACGTACGCCATTACTTGCCTCCCGCCGTTTCGGATATGACGGTCGTGCGGGGGAATGCGACCGCCATGCCCGCGGCCGTTACGAAAATGACGTCGACGCCGAGCGGGTATTCGCGGTTTTTCGCGTTTCGCCCCGCAAGCCATGGCCCGTCGCGCACGACGGTACAGGTCGAGCTTTCCCGGATACCGGGCCCGCGCAGCGTCAATTCCCCCGTGTCGAGGATGTCCCCGGCGCCGATGATGACGGTCGCCCCGAGATGCGGGTCGAGCAGGGTCCCCTCCGAACACGCCTCCAAGACGCCGTTCGCGTCCAGTTCGCCGTCCGGGACGAACACGAACGAGGCGGTCTCGGGGGCCGCGCGCGTGGCGTAGGTCAGCCGCGAGATCGCCCGTTCCTGGGATTCGGCGTCTTCTGAGACGACCGCGAACGTCGTTTCCCCGTCGAGGAGCGTCAGTGCGAGGAGGAGAAATTGCGCCGGGATCCCCATGTCCAGTCCGATTTTCCGGACTTCAGGCCCGAGGTCGACGACCGTCCCCGGCCGCGAGTGGGCCGAGACCAGCTTGCGAAACGCCGATTGAAGGTCATGCACGCGGTCTATCGTCATCGTCTACGCCTCCGGACTGTCCATCGTCTCGAAGGAGACGCGCGTGCGCAGGATCGATTGATCCTCCCTCGCGCGCCTCTCGGCGATGGCGCGTTCCTCGCTGAGCAAGCGATCCCGCCAAGCTTCGGTGGCGGGAAGGCGCGCGGAACAGGCGGCGTCGATTATCGCGAGGTTCGACGCGAGTTCCCGCTTGCGGCCCACGACGATGCCGATGCCGATCGATCCGGCCACGACGGCCTTCGCCTCGGTGACGAGAACCTCTCCGAGGTTGTACTTCGTATTCTGGGCGCTCTCCCGCATCCGTATCATCGCGAGCCCCTCGTTCGTGTCCTCGAGAACCGTTACCCCGTACTTCCGCGCGATCTCGTCCGCGAGCGCCTTTGCGAGCCCTTCGTCGCCGTCGACGAGTATTCTCGTCCTTCTGAGACGTGTGATCATGGCCGGATGGTAGCCCCCGTCCGTGAGAAACGCGTTATGAAAGGGTGTGAAAACGGTGAGGGCAGGATGATTCGGTCGGAACGCTGATTATGTACGCTACAGCGACTTCCGCTTCAGAAAGGGGACGATGGCGTCCAGCGCGAGGACTTGCTCCGCCGCGCCGAGGTCTATTGCCTCCTTCGGCATTCCCCACACAATCGATGAGTCCTCGTCCTGGGCGATGGTGGAACCGCCCGCGTTCCTGATGTCAAGAAGACCCTTCGCCCCGTCCTTGCCCATTCCCGTGAGCAGGATGCCGACGCAGTTCCGGCCGACTTGCTCGGCGACCGAGGAGAATAGCGGGTCCACGGCCGGCCGCTGATTGCAGACCTTCGGGCCCGACGTGATGCGGACGGTCCTCTCGGTTCCCTGCGTCCTGAGGAGCATGTGGTAATTGCCCGGCGCTATGTAGACGGTCCCCTGAAGGAGCCGCTCTCCGTCTTCCGCTTCCTTTACGGTCGCGTCGCTCAACTCGTCGAGCCGCCTCGCGAAGGAGGCGGTGAATTTTTCCGGCATGTGAATGACGGCTAGCGTCGGGGGAAAGCCGGGTTCCCATTGAGAGAAAAGGCGCTCAAGCGCTATCGTTCCGCCGGTTGACGTTCCGATCGCGATGAGCTGATGCGTCGTCCTGATGCTCGCGAGGATGTTGGCCGGCCCTCTCGGGGGCGCGACCGTCCTGAGGCGCTCGGCGCTTTCGAAGAGCTTCAGCGGATCTACCTTGCTGGCGGCGAGTATCCGGTCCGTAAGCAGGTCGATCACGCTCTCGACGCTGAAGGGACCTCCGGGTTTCGGAACGATGTCCACGGCGCCCATCTCCAGGGCCTTCATGGCCCCCGCGCTTTCGTTCTGCGCCAAAGATGAAACGACGATGACCGGCTTCGGATAATGTTTCATGATCTGGCGAAGAAAGGTGAGTCCGTCCATCTTCGGCATCTCTATGTCGAGGGTGATCACGTCGACCTCGAGCGTGTCGAGCTTGTCCCGCGCGATGTACGGATCCATCGCGCTTCCCACGACCTCGATGCCCGGGTGCCGTGAAAGCCGTTCGGTCAGTATCTCGCGAACGATCGCCGAGTCGTCAACGACAAAAACGCGGATTTTTTTCAATTAAACCACCTTGCGAAACACGGCGGGCCCGTCTTTCCTGAGCGATGACGGTATCTCGAGCAAGGCCTCGGTATGGCCCACGAAAAAAAGGCCGCCGACGGCCAGGTTGTTGACGCAGGTTTCGATAACCTTTCGCCGCATTTTCTCGTCGAAGTATATCATCACGTTTCTGCAAAAGACGTAATCGACTTCGCGCTCGAAGAGAAAACATTCGTTCAGGTTGATGCGCTTGATCTTCACGTGCCGGCGCACGTCTCCCTTCACCTTGTAGTTTCCCTGCGGAAGACGCGTGAAGTATCTTTGTAGTATGTGCCTCGGCGTAAAATCGAATTTGCCCGCGGGATAGACCCCCCGGTTCATGACATGCAGGGATGCCATGTTGACGTCCGTGGCCATGACCGTGAAATCGGTTATGCCGTTTTCGACGAGATGAATCGAGATGGAGTAGGGTTCTTCGCCCGTCGCGCTCGCTGCGCACCAGATCACGGTCGATCCCGGACACCTCTTCTTTTTGATGTCGTCAACCAGGTGATCAAGATGCGCGTGCTCGCGGTAAAAAAAAGTATGCCCTACCGTGACGGCCTCGAGCAGGGTGTCGTTCGCCTCCGAGTCACCGTGCACGAGACTGTCGTACAGCTCCTCAAGCCGATACTCGCCCGAATCGGCTATCTTTTGTAGCTTCAGGCCGAGGGTGTCGAGTTTGTGGGGCGCGTAATGGATGCCGTACTCTTCGTAGATATATGTCCGGTAGAGTTCAAGAAGCTCCCCGGATAGGGGAGCTTCCATCAGTTTTCATCCTGCTCGGAGAACTCCGGGTCCTCGTCAAGGGGAATGCGGTGCCCTGCCGTCGTCGGCTTGCGCAGTACCGCGGTTTTCGCCTGCTTGCGCGCCGGCTCGAACGAAGACCGCGCTTTTGCCGCCAGGACCGTTCCCGGTTTCGCCGACTCGTTTTTTCCCCCGAGAATGACCGTGGAAAGCTGCAGCACGACCTCGTGGAGCGATCCAACCTGGCTCTGCAATTCCTCCGCGGAGCTCGCCGTTTCCTCCGAGGCGGAGGCGTTCTGCTGCACGACTGTATCGAGCTGTATGATCGCCTTGTTGACCTGGGAGATTCCCTCGTCCTGCTGGCGGCTCGCGGTGACGACCTCAAGCGTCATCTCGTTCGACTTTCGCGAGTTGACCGTTATCTCCTTGAATATCTCGGCAAGCTGCGAGGTGAGGCTTTGTCCTTCCTCCGTCTTGGCAAGCGTCGTTTTGATCATCTGCGCGGTTTCCTTGGCGCTCGCGGCGCTCCGGTTCGCGAGGTTCTTGACCTCGTCCGCGACGACCGCGAAACCCATGCCCGCTTCGCCCGCGCGGGCCGCCTCGACGGCTGCGTTGAGCGCGAGCATGTTTGTCTGGAAGGCGATGTCGTCGATAACGTCGATTATCGACTTGATATCCTCGGCCGCCTTGCCTATGTCGTTCATGGAGACGAGCATCTTCTCCATGTGCGCGGAACCCTGGTCCGCGACCTCGAGCGTCTTCGAGGCGAGAAGGCTCGCTTCCTTGGCGTTCTCCACGTTTTGCTTGACCATGGACGCCAGTTCTTCCATCGAACTCGTCGTTTCTTCAATTCCGGAAGCCTGCTCGGTCGCTCCCGAGGCGATCTCCTGCGCGCTTACCGAAAGCTGCGTCGAGGCGCTGCCGATTTGGTCGGCGCCGCTCGAAAGGCTGTCGACGATCCTCACGACGGGCCGCGTTATGGAGCGCGATAGGAGTATGCCCAGGGCAAGGGCAAAAAGGAAGCCCGACACGACGGCGACGAGAATCAGGGAGTTCAGCTTCTGCGCGTCTTTCTCGGCATCACGGACCATTTTGTCCCCATAATAGTCCTTGACATACTCGAGCAGTTTCGCGAAATTCGCCGTGTTTCCGTCAAAGACCGTTCTCGCCGCCGTCGATACGGTCACCGCGGTCATCTCCCTTGCGTACGTGGCGTCGTCGACGGTCCCGCGCAATTCCTCGGCGCGGCGGCGTATTTGGTTGTTGCTTTCCACCTGCGCGGCAAGACCGTTCTTCCAGACGTTGTAGAGTTTCTTCTCCTCCTCGGATGAAGGTTGCTGCTCGTATCTGGCCATGGCCTCGTTGTATTCCTTGCGCGTGCGGTCGAGGTTGTTGAGCTGCCGCTTGAAATCCTCGTCGGAAAGATTGGGAGACAGCAAGGTCCGCTGGGCGGCCTTGTACTCCTGCAGACGAACCATGATGACCTCGAGGTCGATGATGGTCGGGATTCCCACGTTCCCCATCTCGAGGATATCGTGGCGCAGGGTTCCGATCCCGTTGATTCCGAACAGACCCACTGACAGCGTAATCAGTGCCACTACGGTAAAGGCCGCGATCAGTTTCGCCGAAAGTCCGATTTTCATTCTTTGCTCCTTCGTGTTATTCGGCCGCCGGGGCCATGGCTTTAAGGGTGACGAAATCCTCGTCATTCAGGATCTTGACCACGTCAAGCACGATTTTCAGGCCTTCGGGCGTTTCCGCGACCCCGCGGATATAGTCGGCCTTGATCTTGCTGTTGATGTACGGGAGGTTGTTGATTTTCTCATCGGGAATGGCGATGACCTCCTGGATCGCGTCGACTACGATTCCCATGAGCAACCGGTCTCCCTCGTAATCGATCTCGACCACGATTATCGAGGTTCTCTTTGTGTACGGGACGAACGCGATGCCGAATTTGACCCGCAAATCGATGATCGGTATGATTTGCCCCCTCAGGTTGATCACCCCCTGGATAAAATCGGGGGTTTGCGGCAGGGGAGTGATGTCCGTCATGCCCATGAGCTCCTTTACCCTCAGGATCTCCATGCAGTAGTTCTCGTTCTCCAGGGTAAAGTTCAGATACCGGGTTCCCGTTAGCGTCCGCCTTCGTGAATTCTCCATCGCAGTCCTTCCTCTAAATGAGTTTCTGAATCGCGCCCAAGAGCTTGTCGGGTTCGCAAGGCTTGACGATCCATCCCGAGGCCCCCAGTTCCTTGCCTTTCTGCCGCAGTTCGTCCTTCGTCTCCGTGGTGAGCATGAGGATGGGCGTTTTCGAATGTGCGGGGATCTTGCGCAATTCGGCAAGAAGGGTGATCCCGTCCATTTCCGGCATGTTGACGTCGAGCAGGAAAAGGTCGATCGACGAGCCCGGCGTTTTCTCGAGGGCGACCTTCCCGTTCTCCGCCTCGACCACCTGATAGGATTCCACGAGGGCGTTCTTCAGGATGTTTCTGATGGACGTGGAATCGTCAACGAGCATTATGGTTTTCATTCCGTCTCCTTTAAAAAAACTCGATATCGGTTTCCGTTTTCCGGATGCTCGCCGCGCCGTCGAGACCCAGGCCGATTACGGCCTTCCCGAGCGCGTCAAGCTCCCGTGACGTCGTCAGCCGTTCGCGTATTTTCTCCACAGCAGCGTTGTCCGTTCTGTCTTCCGCCTCTGGCGCCTGTCCGTCAAGCGATGCCTGCATCATGACAAGAAAATCGCTCCAGATCTTTTCCAGGTTCTCGATTTCCTGCGTGATTATCGCGTGAAGCATGGTGATGGGCGAAAGGGTCGTGATGTCGATGTCCACGGTCTGGATGTAGTCGATTACCTGTTTATACACGCCCTTGATGTCGCCGAGCCGCGAGGTGAGCAGGCGCGAGATGTCCTCGTAGGTGGACGAGTTCTCGGAGGATTGCCGTTCGATTACTGCCTGATTGTCCTTCATGGACTGTTTCAGGGCTCCGAAGACGGTGTCCGTTTTTTTCAGCGTATCGCCGATTGTCGTCACGAAGCCCTGCGTCTCGCTGGAAAGTTTCTGAATCTCGTTGGCGATCACCTTGAAGCCGCGTCCGTGCTGACCCGCGCGGGCGGCCTCGATCGAGGCGTTTATCGAAAGCACGTGAACCCGCGCGGCAATATCGGAGATGCTCGAGAGAAAATCCGCGATGGACGCCATTTGGACGCTCAGCGTGTCGATCTCCTTCGAGAAGCGCGCGCACGACCTGTTGTTTTCCGTCGTGATCTCGGTGATATGGTTTCTCAAAAGGCTGACGCCGCGTTGAACTTCCTCGAGCTTGTCGGAATTCTCGAATTCTTCCCGCGTTTTGTTCATCGCGGAAAGAAAGCCCGTTATGCCCGTTTTCAGGTTGAGAAGGGTTTCCGACATCGGTTCCGAGGTCTTGTTCAGATACAGCACGACGCTTTGGAAGAGCTCGGGGACGGACTTTCGGTACACATTGAGAAAACTCCCGATGTCCCGGTGCGCGCGGTGCTGTTCGGCAATATCCCGGTGCGCCGGTTCCGGGACACGCATTTCGATGACATCCTGCGCGGCTTCGTGTTCGGGATCCTGGTTCGCCGCGGTATCGACGCTTGTTTCGCGGTTTCGCGTCATCGCCTTCAGGCCGCACAAGAGGGCGATCGCGGGAATAAGGGATGCAACGAGCGCCAGCGGGCGGTCGGGCAGCGCGGCATACGCCAGGATGCCTTCAATGAGTATGGTGGATGCGACGATTGTCAGTACAGGTATTCTGCCCATTGCCCGTCCTATATTAGGCTCAGCTCGACGAGCTGGTCGACATCAACGACAAGTCCGACTTTGCCACCGGAAAGCACCGTGCCGCTCGTGACGCCACGGAGGTCCTTGAACTTCGCGCCGAGGGACTTGATAACCACCTCTCTCTTCGCGATCACCTCGTCCAACAGGAGGAGATAGCGGCTGCGGTCGGAGCGTTCCACGACCACGCCGATTTTCCAGTCGGTATCCGGCATGTCCGGAAGCCCGAGGGCTTGGTGCGCCCTGATCACGGGAAGGACCGCTCCGCGAAGGTCGATCATCTCCGCCTTGCCGCTTACCGATTTCAGCATCTCGGGTACGATTTTCAGCGACTCGATGACCGAGCTGATCGGTATGATGATGAGGTTTTCCCCCACCCTGGTGATCATCCCGTCAATGATGGCCGTGCTGAGCGGGAAGACGAGTCGGAACTCGGTAAACCGTCCCGGTATCGTCTCCGTCTCGATTCGGCCCCTGTTGTCCTGCACGACCGAACGGACGATATCCATCCCCACGCCCCTTCCCGAGATGAGAGAAACCGTGTCCTGCGTGCTGAAGCCGGAAGCGAAAATAAAACCGTATATCTGGGAGTCGGTCATGCTTTGCGCGATGTCCTCGCGTACCAGTCCGCTTTTGATTGCCTTTTCCAGGATCCTGTTCCGATCGAGTCCCCGCCCGTCGTCCCTCATGGAGATGATAATCGAGTTTCCGTGCCGCTCCGCGCAAAGTCGTATGGTTCCCTGCGGCGGTTTGCCGGCGGAAACCCGCGCCTCCTCGCTTTCGATTCCGTGATCTATCGAGTTTCTCACCATGTGGATGAGCGGTTCCTCGAGCTTCTCGATCAGGTTGCGGTCAATCTCGAGCGTGTCCCCGACGGTTTCCAGAAGGACGCTCTTCCCCGTCTGCTTGGCCAGATCCCTCACCGCGCGTTTGACGGTTCCGAATAATGACTGAACGGTATCCGTTCTCAGCTCCATCGCGCCGAACTGGAGGCTTCGCGTGATTTTCCTCATCTGCATGAGCGCCGGCGTGCTTTCGTTCATTTGCCCCATGGCTATAAGGAGCTCGCCGATCATGTCCACAAGAAAGGTCACCTTGGAGGCCTTTACCTTGATTATCGGATCCGCCCGTTCCGCTCCCTGCCTG
>LVBL01000160.1 GCA_001604405.1 Spirochaetales bacterium Spiro_10 | reverse complement strand
TGCGCCTGCTCGACCGAGAACATGCCGGAGGGCTCGAATATCCTGGTCGTCAGGAAGGCGCGCAGCTTGCCGGGCAGGTTCTCTCCCGCGTGAAGGTTGAGCGAGAAACGGGCCGTCGAACTCGCGTCGAGCGCGCCCTCCCATACCATCCCGTCGCTCGTCTCCACGGAGCTTTCCGGGTTCGTGAAGGAGTATTCGGAGTACCCGTCGAACGAGGTGGTTCCGGGGAAGTAGGCCACCGACACGTCCGCCGAATAGCCCGGCGTCGGCGCGCCGTGGAGCCATGCGCCCGAGAGCGTGAACTCGTTGTCGTCGGAGGTGAGATACGGCTTCGCGGATTTGAGCGTGATGGCCAGCCGGTTCGGGACGATCGCCTCGATTCTGAGGTTTTTCGTCCACGCCTGCCCTCCCGCGAGGACGCGCGCTACCCAGGCGCCGGAGGGGTCGTCCTCCCCGGTCTTCGCGTCTATGCGGTAGAACCCGTCGACGGACGACGAGAGCACCGAGGACTTGACGATCCGCCCTTGCG
The DNA here is from genome assembly GCA_001604405.1 of Spirochaetales bacterium Spiro_10. Taxonomy (GTDB): domain Bacteria; phylum Spirochaetota; class Spirochaetia; order Treponematales; family Treponemataceae; genus Teretinema. The sequence goes on along the minus strand of LVBL01000160.1, from coordinate 460 downwards.
GATCCTCGAGCTCGAAGGTGACGGGAAAGTCCCGCGGCATGGCGCGCTTGAGGTCCTGCAGGATGAACACGAGGTGGATGTCGTCGCCCGGCCTCCAGACGCCGCGCTCGCCGTAGATGAAACCCTTCACGCCCTTGTCGGCCTTGACTCCGTCGACGGGGAAGTGGCTGACGCTGAGCGACATGCCGTCGTCTATCCTGAGGTACGAAGAACGGCCGTCCTTCGAGGCTACCGCGAAATACGGCTCGGCAGGCGGCTTGAAGCGGAAGAAGCCGGAGGCGTCGGTGACGCCAGCGGCGAGTTTTTTCTGGGCGAAGGAATACAGCTCGACAGCGGCGCCCGGAACCGGCTTGGTGGTCCCGATGTCGGCCACGGCGACGCTGAAGGCGCCCTCGGCCTCGCGCTTGGCGAGAATGCCGAGGTTGGAGACGAGAACGTTCTTGGTTATGAGCGAGCCCGA
>LVBL01000015.1 GCA_001604405.1 Spirochaetales bacterium Spiro_10 | reverse complement strand
TCCATATAAGGATGACAATGGGGACACCCGAAGATATGGCATATGCGGTCTTTCTTGCCGGGGAAGACGGCCGACTTGAGCTGTTCGTCACCCATCAGGGCCGTGCCGCAGAGCGGGCAGATGCCCTTTTCCCCGGGGATCCCCTTCCGGGTACGTCCGGTCTTGTGTTTCCACGAGGCGGACGAAAAAATGCCGTAGGCAAAGACGAAAAGGGCAATGCCGACAAATACCAGGAATATTGTATAAAACGAACTCGGGATCATGTTACCATAATGCACCAGAATTGGCCTTGTCGCAATCGGTAAAGTGGTTTATCATTTATTTGTGGCAGTATTGTACGTCGTCGCTACCCCGATCGGGAATCTTGGGGACATAACCTTCCGTGCCCTGGAGACCCTGAAATCGGTGGACGTGATAGCGTGCGAGGATACCCGCCATACGCTTCAGCTTTTGACCCATTTCGGCATCCGAAAGCCCCTGGTTTCGTGCAGGGCGCACAATGAGGACGCCGCGGCCAGGAAGATCCTGGACGTTCTTTCCTCCGGTCAGAACGTGGCGTATGCGAGCGATGCCGGGACTCCCGCCCTGAGCGACCCCGGAGCCGTTCTGGTTCGGGCCGTACGGGCCGCAGGGCATGACGTGGTTCCGCTTCCCGGGGCTTCGGCCTTCGCGACCTTGTTGAGCGTGTCCGGCGGCATCGACAAGACCGTGGTCTTCGAGGGATTTCTCTCTCCAAGGCCTGGCAGGCGCCGTTCGAGGGTTCGGGAGCTTATGGAGAGCGGGTACGCATCGGTTTTGTACGAGTCTCCCTTTCGCGTTGTCAAGCTTTTGGCCGATATAGCCGAGATTGACGGTGAGCGGCAGGTGGTTGTGGGTCGCGAGCTTACGAAGCTTCACGAGGAGATCGTGGCCGGGACGGCATCGGATATCTGCGCGGATTTTGCGTCGAGGGAACGGGTTTTGGGCGAATTTTCCGTGTACATTTCCGGAAAAAAACGCTCAATATCCGAGGACGATTGACCGATACAGAAGGTGAAGGCAGGAACGTATGATGATTGACCGCTTAGGGGGGATTGATCCCCTGAAGAACGTACAGAATACTCATAAAACCCAGCGCTCGGGAGCGACCGGACAGCCTGATTCCATATCCGTTTCGGCCGAGGCAAAAGGGCTTTCAGAGGTGTACAACGCCATCGAGGTAGCCGCCGCGGCCCCCGACGTACGGGCCGACCGGGTTGCCGAGGTAATGGAAAAGATGAAGAACCCTTCCTATATCAACGATTCGGTGGTGGACATGGTTGCCAACCGCATTATGGACGCATACGGATTGTAATTCGGCACGACTTAACCTGATTCCCTCGGGATGACGGGCGAAGGAAAGGCGGACCCGAGGGGTTTCCGCCTTTTTTTTTCCCCGAATGATGCTACAGTTATGAATCGGCGAAACGAGAGGTACCTATGTCCGACTTTGTCTTCAAGATATCCCCCAATATCATCCTGGGGCCGTACACGATGGCCCGCCTGGGTCAGGTTGCCGCGAATTGGGGCACGAAGTATATGCTGATAGCAGACCCCATTCTGAAGGAATTCTCCCTGATAGAGAAGGCCGTGGCCGCGTTGGAGGAAAAGGGCATCTCCGTATTCGTGTTCGACGACATCCCCTCCGCCGCGACCTCCGCCACGCTGGAACAGGCCCTGTCCCTTGCCCGCGGCGCCCACGTGCACGGGGTTATTTCGTTTGGCGGCCTTAAAACCGCCTCCCTGGCCCGGGCCGTGGCCGCGCTTTTCAACGAGAATCACGAGGTGTACGAGTATCTGGCCGGCGCCCAGCCCTATTCCGGCGCCCTGCCGTTCATCGAGGTTCCGTCAACATGCCGCGACGCCTTCGTGTTCATGGACCGAACACCGGTCGTGGACGCGCGAAACCGACAAATCCGCCTGATGAAGACGCAAAACGCCGTGTGCAAGGCGGTGATCGTTGATCCGAACCTGTATATGCACATGTCCCCCAATACGGCCGCCTCCATGATTTTCCACGCCATATCCCTCGCGGTCGAGGGCTACGTTTCCACGAAATCGAATTTCTTTTCGGAGACGATACTCGGAAAGTCCATCGAGATGCTCCTTCTGGCCCTCGACCCGGAACAAAGCAAGCTTGTGGGAACCCCGCAGGAGATGCTCGTGGCGCAGGGGGGCTGTATGGCCTCCATGGGCGTAGCGGCGAGTTCCCCGGGCGTCGCGACCGCGATATCGCTCGCGTGCAACGCGCGCTACAAGACCTCGACCTCTCTCGTGTGCGCGGTGCTTCTTCCCTACGTGATGGAAGACGCGGCGCGCGCGAAGGTCGACCGGATCGTGACCATAGGCAAGATGCTCGGCGTATCCTCGGCGGGCCTTTCGGGAAGCGACGTCGCCCGCGCCGCGATCGACGACATACGCCGCAGGCTCGCTCTTGCGGGGCTCCCGACGCGGCTCAAGGACCTTGGCCTCTCGATCGACCAGCTCGTGCCGGCCGCCGAGGACGCCGCCGCGCTCGACATCATGAACTATATACCGCGCGCCATGTCGAGCGACGATCTCTTTGACCTGATCAAACAGGCATACTAAGGCACCGCATGATTCCGCTGAACAAACTAGAACGCATCCCGCCCGGACAGCGGCGCCGGAAGATCGCGCTGCTGCTCGCCTCGATGGAACGCGTCCTCGCGGGAGACAGTCCCGTCGAGGGCTTCGCGCCCGAATACCTGATTGCCGTAGCGGCCCTCGCCGCCAGGGATCCGAAGGCCGAGCCCGCGGCGTTTACCGCCGAAGACCTGGACCTTCTCGGGCGTCCCGCGGGCGACGGGCGCGGGCTTGACCGGGAGGGCTTGCGCCGGCTCGCGAACCACGCCCGCCATTCCCTCTTGTCGGCCACCGGCCTCCTTCCCGCAGAGTGGGACCTGATCCTCCCGAGGGCGGGCGCGGTCGTCGGCGTCGAGCGGCCTTTCTTTCCCGGCGTGGAGGTGTTCGCCGAGGACATCAGGTCGCCGTTCAACGTGGGCTCGATCTTCCGCACGGCCGAGGCCTTCGGGGCCGAGCGCGTGTACGTCTCTCCGGGTTGCGCCCCTCCCGACCACCCCCGCTCGATCCGCTCCGCGATGGGCTGCGTCGGGTTTCTTCCCTGGGAGCGAAGGACGCTCGACGACCTTCCGGCAGACGCCGAGGTGTTCGCGCTCGAAACGGGCGGGACGCCGATAGACGAATTCGACTTCCCGGAGCGCGGGATCGTCATTCTGGGCTCCGAGGAGCTGGGGATCAGTCCCGAGGGGCTCGCGAGGGCGACGCGGGGACGCGTTACCGTGCCGATGCGCGGGCTAAAGGCCTCGATCAACGTGGGCGTCGCGTTCGGGATACTGATGCATGCCTGGACGTCCTATCTGGACTGTTCGGACTCGAATCCGCGCTGAAGGCTCGCGCAGATCTTCTGAAGCTGGGCCTCAGAGAGGATGCCGAATTTCGAGAGGAGCTTCGGGTCTATCTGGTAGAACTCGATGGACTCCTCCTGATAGTGGATCATGAGGTCCGCGAGCGCGACCGTCGACGTCAGCGCCCGGTAGTTCTCCGGGCTCGCGTCGATCGCGTGGTGGTACCGGATCGCCATGCTGAGCGCCTGCGGGAAATTCCATTTGTCGGCGAGCGCCGCGCCTATCTCGGGATGGTTGAGTCCCGCGAGAAGGGCGTCGTATACCTTGTCCGGTATGTTTCTTTCCTTCCTGATGCGGTCCATCTTCTCGAGCAGTTCCGGGTACAGGGCGCTCAGGACGATCTTGCCGAGGTCGTGAAGAAGTCCGCATACGTACGCGTCCTCGGTGACGATCCGGTCCTTGAGGAAGTTGCGCGCGAGGTTGTAGGCGAAAAAGCCCGCCTTGTACGAGTGTTCCCAGAGCCTTCGCTGCTCGTCCGTCGTGATTCCGAGGACCTTTATCGTTCCGATGGAGAAAAGGAGGTTCTTGATGCCCCTGATGCCGACGAGCTTGACGGCCTCCGTGATGCTCGTGCATTTCTTCGCGAGCGAGAAGGCGGCCGAGTTGACCAGCTTCAGGAGATCCGTCGTGAGGGCCACGTCGTTGCTGATGTGCGCCGCGATCGTGGAAAGCTTCGAGTCCGGGTCGTTCAGCAGCTTTTGTATCTGCGCGATGTTTTCCGGGAACTGAGGAAGGGCGTCGATGTAGGACACGATGTCGTCGGTAAGGCGGGAAATCTGCTCGGCCGTTTCCACGTCCATGGGCATGACGATGCGCGTGATCGTCTCCCCGCCCTCGACGAGGATCTCGTAGCAGTCGTCGTCGAGGCCGACCTTCTTGAGCATGAGGATCATGATGACGAGGCCGAGGCCGGCGCCCTCGGAGTCGTCCATGACCTGGGCGAAGGCCTCCTCGAGGGAAGCGAACTGCCGCGAGCGCGCGATCTTGTCGAAGACGCGCTTGAACTCGGTCCGCGTCATCTCGGAGTTGTTGCGTATCTCGATGACGATGTCGCGGTGCTTGACCTGCATCACGACCTTGACGTAGAGCCCGGCGTCCTTTTGCAGCTGCAGGTAATGGCCGATGTTCGAGAGGGTCTCCTCCTTGAAGGTTCGCATGCCCGTCTCGTAGTCCCTCGCGTTGTTTATGTCGAGTTTCTTTTCCGCGAAATACACGCGCTTGGTGTTCGCCTTTTTCGCGTTGGTCGTGAGCTCGTTGATGCAATACCCGAGATAGTCCTTGAGCCGTTCCTGGTTAAGCTCCGCCAGGAAAAGGTTGAGAATCTCCGCGATATACAGCTCGATCTCGTGCGGAAGGGTGTACGTCGTTATGGAGAGGGGCACGCCCATCCGGGTGGCCTTCCTGATTTTGCTCGCGTCAATCTGGGTCTGACTTTTTTTCTCCATGATTACGTCCAGTTTATCCTACCAAGGGGTTTTTTTCCAGCGCAAACTCACTAATTAGAGGTTTTCCGGACCGACTCGGCATGCGCCTTGAGGGTTTCCCGGAGTTTCGAGCCGAAATCCCCGGGGGCAAGGCCCGAAAGCAGGGAAAAGCCTTCGTCCACGGTCTCGATCGCCCAAATATGGAAGAGCCCGTCCGTTACCGCCATGGCGACCCGGTCCGATACCATGACGTTGTTGAGATTCCTTCTCGGGATCATGACGCCCTGGGCGCCCGTGAGCCCCAGAATCGAGCAGGCGTCGAAGAAGCCCTCGATCTTTTCCGGGACGCCGCCTACGGGTTGTACGTCCCCGAGCTGGTTGAGGCTTCCCGTCACGGCGATGTCCTGGCGAAGGGGAATCTGGCCGATTGCAGAAAGGAGGGCGAAAAACTCCGCGCAGGACGCCGAGTCGCCGTCGACCTCCGTATAGGACTGCTCGAAGCAGATGCTCGCCGTGAGCGCGAGCGGGATGTCGGACGCGTACTTGCGGTGCAGGAGTCCCTGGATGATCAGGTGCGCCTTGTCGTAGATCTCCCCCGAAAGGCCGGATTCGCGCTCGATATTGATGACGCCCTTGTCGCCGGGGGCCGCCTGCGCGGTTACCGCGACCGGGATGCCGAAGGCATGGTATCCCCGGTCCTGGACCGCAAGGCCGTTGACTTTGCCGACCATCGCCCCCGATACCGAGAGGACGATCTCGCGGGACTTGATCATCTCCGCGTATTTCTCCTCGGGGAGCCTCTGGAGATAGCGCCGGTGCTCGATGGCCCCCGACACGACCTCCCGGGAGATGACGGGGGAATGCAGGCTCCGCGCGCGATAGTCGGCCTCCAGGATGAGGTCCGATATCAGGGTGAAGCGCGTGGTAAGCATGGTACGGTATTCCGAAACGCGGGCCGCGTGGGCGAGGATTCTCGCGACGCCCGAGTCGTCGATCGGCAGGGTTTGCCTTTTTTTGCTGAAGTCGTCGACGAAGGCGATGAAGCTTTCCAGGTTTTCGTCGGTGCCCGGCATGACCGAGTCGAACTCCGCGCAAACCTTGAAGAGCTTCTGGAAATCCGGGTCCTCCTGATAGAGGAAGTCGTATGAGTGCTCCCCGCCGATTATGACGACCTTGAGGCGTACCGGCAGGGGTTGCGCCTTCAGGAGGCTCGGAAGGTGGTTGCCCGTGGGAGGCGTCTGGATCTCGACCTTGCCCGATTGCAGGACGCGCTTGAGGTACGGCCATGCCCCCTCTTCGAGAAGCAGGTCCTGGAGCCTGAGGACGAGGAAACCGCCCGAAGCCCGGTGAACCGCGCCCGGCCTGAGCCGGAGGTGGCCGTTGACGGAGTGCTCGTCGTTCGGACCGGCGGGCTCGACGCTTCCGAAGAGGTTCGCGAATGTCGGGACCTCCTCGTGCACGACGTAATTCTTGTCCTGCGGGCATTCGCACACGAGGTTGACCGCGTACCTCCCGAAAAACGCCTTGCGCGCCTGCGCGGACCGGAACGGCTCGCTGTAGACGTGTACCCGCGCGAGAAGGTCCGCCTTGAGCGCGTCGAGGTACTCGAGAGCCGGCGAATTCCCCGCGCCGTTTTTGCAGAGGCTCCGGAGAACCGCGAGTTCGTTTTCGATGATCGGCTCCGCGGACTCGCTCCTGAGGGCGCGTATTTTTCTGTCGGTCGCCCGCCTGATGTCGCGGACCGCGGCGAAGACCTCGCCCATGCGGTCGAGTCCCCGGTAGTACTCCTCGCGAATCGCGTTGACGCGCTCGACCGCGATGCGCCCGCCCGCCGCGAGGTCCTGAAGCTGGTCGAAGGGAACCGGCTTGCCCTTGACGATCGGCACGAGGTCCATGGACCGCGACTCGTCGTCCTTGATCTGGACCACCTTGAAGCCGGCGGCCATCATCTGCGCCTCGAAGTCGGAGAGCAGCCTGTTCTCCTCGATGTCCCCCGCGGCCGACAGTTTCTTGCTCGCCGCGGAGAAGACCTCGGATTTGGCGATCTGCACGGCCTGGCGCCTGATCGACTCGATGGCCGACTTCAGCGTTTTCCTGAAATACGCCCCCGTTCCCGCGGGAAAAAACAGGGCCTTCGGCTCGAGCGGGCGCGCGAAATTGCAGACGTACGCCATGTCTTGTAGATCGGCCGGATTTGCTTTATAGTTTGCCAACAGCGAGGCGAGGACCGTGCGCCGGCCCGTACCGGACGCTCCCATGACGAATATGTTGTAGCCGTCCGCGTGCATCCCGAGACCGAGCTCGAGCGCGCTGACCGCGCGATCCTGGCCGATGATGCTCCTCGCGCCGCAACGGGCCCTGAGTTCGGCGACCCGTTCCTCCGGCAGCGAAAAGGTGATTTGGCGCAAACCGAGCTCAAGGGATGAGGGATCCATTCTGCGTGCTCCTTTTTTTGCTTTACGCCGTTCAGTATACCGTAAATACGCCTGAGAGGGTAACATGACGGATATTTTTGCAAGTGAAATCCTGTCGCTCGTCATTCTGATTCCGGTAATCCTCCGGCCCTTTTCGAGAAGGCTGCAACGAATGGACGGCGTCCCCCTTTTAGCGGCGGTTTCCTTCCTGTTGTTGACGCTGTCGGTCGTGGCGTTCGGCCTCCCGGTTTCCCATCTTCCGGCCGTGCTTTGCTCGTTCGCGTTCTTTTTGGCGTCGTCCCACCGGCTCGTACGGCTCGGCCGCGGCCTTCCGACGGACTGGTACGGCCTTCCCTCGCGCGTGCTGTACGCCTTCCTCTCGCTGGTTTGGCTCGCGGCCTTCTCCGCTTCCGTCGCGTTCGCGGGGGAGTCGTCCCTCGTTCCCGGGGAGTCCGCCCTGCGCGAACGCGTCTCGGAGCGCGTCGGGCCGGGCGAACGGGCTACCTTCGTCGAGTGGTCCCCGGGCGCGGGCTCGACGACGCAGGCGCGCGGCCTGGTGCTCTTCGTGGGCGATCTCGCCTGCGGGGCGGAAGGGCGGCAAACCGCCGCGCAGACGCTCGCGAACGAGGGCTTCGCGGTCATGTCCCTCGATTTGCGCCTTCCGTTCGCGCGCGGGACCGCGGCGATCGCGCTGCCGCAGGCGCGCCGCCTCTACGCCCTTCTTGGAAGGATCATGACCGGGCGGGAGTTCGTCCTTGACGAGAACGGCCGGTCGTCCGTTCACCGGTCGGAATTCCACCGGCTGATCGTCGAAGCCTCCCGGCGGTATCCCGCCGCGTTCGATACGGACCCGCGTACGGGTCGTGTCTCCCTGCCTCTTTTCGTCCTGCTCGAGGGCTCGTCGGTTTCGCCGGTTCTGGACGCGATATCCCTTTCCCGCGTCGGAACCTCCGGGGTCCTCTGCCTCCTTCCCGAAAGCGAGGCGGCGGCGCGGGCCGGGAGAATTCCCCGGCGCGACCCGCCCTGGTTCGTCGCGCGGGTGGGCGAATCGGAGATGACGCCGAACGGCGCCGATGGAGCCGATATCCTGTTTCTGACCTCGGCCCCCGAGGGCCTTTTCGGACACGGCGAGATAGCCTGCGACGACGTTCTCGCCGCCCGCCTTCTCGGCGGGACGCGGGATGTCCAGCGCGTCCGGGCCGAGCGGGCCGGACGCAGGATCGCCTCCTGGTTTACGCTGCGCGCCGCGCGCGTCGCGGCCTCCGCGGATGTTGCGGATGCCGCGCCGGAGGCCCCCAGATGACCGCCCGCGAGATCGCGCTCTGGCTTGAACGCTATCTGGACGGCGGTCGCTTTGAGGGAGCGGATCCCTCCAGGAACGGATTGCAGGTCGAAAACTCGGGCGGTACGGTTTCGCGCGTCGCCTTCGCGGTAGACGCCTGCCTTGAGACCGTCCGGCGCGCCGCCTCCGCGGGAGCGGGGATGCTCGTCGTACATCACGGGCTTTTCTGGAGGGACGCCGAGCGCGTAGTCGGCGGACACTATCGGCGCTTAAAGGCCCTGCTCGACGCGGACATGGCGCTGTACGCGAGCCATTTGCCGCTCGACGCCCATCCCTCCGTAGGCAACAACGCGGGGCTTGCCGCCCGTCTCGGGCTGCAGTCCCTGGAGCCGTTCGGCGACTGGCATGGCGCCACCATAGGCCTGCGCGGGACTATCCCCGACGGCGTTACGCTTGCCGAACTGCTGGCGCGCCTCGACCCGGACAGGATCATGACCCCGCGCGTCCTGCCTTTCGGGCCCGAGCGCATCTCCTCCGTGGCCGTCGTCTCCGGGGGCGGCGCCGACGAGCTGTATCAGGCGATCGAATGCGGCGCCGACTGTTTCGTTACCGGAGAGATCGGCCACGAGGAGTACCATCACGCGCTGGAAAACGGCATCTCGGTCGTGGCGGCGGGCCATTACGCCACCGAGACCGTCGGCCCGCGCCTTTTGATGGCCGAGTTTGCCCGCGCGACGGGCACAGACTCGGTTTTTATAGACGTACCGACCGGTTTATAGGTACAATCCGTCATATCGGCGCGTTGCGCGCAATGCACGCGACGGAATGTCGCATAGCGGGGGAAACAAGATGACTTCAAGAACGCGCTCCTTACTGATTCCGTTTACGCTTACCGCCGGAATCGTCGCGCTCGACCAGCTTACCAAATATCTCATAACCGCCTTCGTTCGCCCCTGGTCGATAGGCGCCTCGTTTCTGGGCGACTTCTTCAGGATCGTGCGCGTCTACAATCCCGGGATCGCCTTCAGCATCGGCCACGGGCTTTCCGGGGACCTGCGCGGGCTTCTTTTCGGCTTCGCCCCGCTCATCGTCATGGCGATCGTCGTCTCGGTGTATTTCAGGACGGACGACATCAGCCCCTTTCAGCGGTGGTGCGTCGCGGGAATCGTCGGCGGCGGGATCGGCAACATAATCGACCGCTTCTTCCGTCCGGAAGGCGTGCTCGACTTCCTTGATTTCAAGTTCTACGGCCTGTTCGGGCTGGAGCGGTGGCCCACGTTCAACGTCGCGGATTCCGCGGTCGTGGTTTGCGGGATCCTGCTCATACTGTCGGTCGCCATCGCCGTCAAGAACGGCGAGGCCAAGGGCGCCGGGGAGGCAACATGAAGAGCCGAAAGCTCAATACGGTGATTTTCGTCATTGCGGGTACCGTCGCGAACGTATTGCTCGCGTTCGTGTTCATCGCCCTGCTCATCCTGCTGGTGAGCCAGCTTTCTCCGGTTTTGCACGAGCGGGTCGCGTCGCTGTTGCCCTTCGCCTTCATCGGCGGGATCATCATCGCGATGATCGTCTACCAGCGGCTCACGAAGTGGGTCGTTGACCGCTTCGACCTCGCGGACAAGCTCGATCCGCTGTTTTTCAAGACGAAAAAAAACCCGGAAAACGCCAAACGCCCGTGACGGCTTCCGGGCCGCCGGGCCTCAATACCCGTCGGACATCTGCCGGTTGAGATCCCGCTGGCAGAGTTCCTGGTAGACTAGGGCGCGCGGCTTGAGCTTCGCCTTGATCTCGGGAGAGAAGGGCATGTACCGCCAGAACACGGCGCGGACTTCCTTGTCGAGCTTCTGTATTCCGTCGCTTTCCTTGAGCATCCAGAGAAGATAGTCGTTGATGAAGTATTCCTTGACGTCGCCCTTGAGTTTCTGGGCCTGGAACCACTGATAGTAGTTTCCCGTCAACCCCTCTTCCATCCAGTAGTAGGACGCCTTTTCCTTCGCCACCTGCCAACGCAGGTCCGCGATGGCGGCGAGAACCGCGACAACGAGGTTCTTCGCGTACATCGGGATCGCGACGCGCCCGCGGCTCGTCACGCGGTTGTAGCGGTCGAAGGGCTCCCAGCAAAAACCGTAGTCGCCGTATGACGGGATGAGAATGATGAACGGGGGAATCCGGTTGAGCTGGGACTTGTACTGACGGCAATAGGCCTCTGGATCGATCGATTCCACCCAGCGGAATGTCTCGATGACGTTTTCCCGGATGCCGATTTCCCGCGAGGAAGAATGGAAGTACTCGCGCGTGAGGATCGGGAAGTGGTTTCCCTGCCGTCCGCAGGTCATCTTGGCCATTTGCCGGATCGTGTCGAACTCCGTAGCCACGCCCGAGGCGTTTGTCGTGCCGCCCCCGGAGGACTCGACTTTTTGCTGGAGGATGCGGACGTCGGAATCCGCGGTTTCATAGTCACGGATGAACGACTGTAATTCCTTGTCGAGGCCGAGAATGGCGCGGAACGATTCGGATATCTCCCCGAGCGTGCGCTTTTGCTGGTCCGAGAAGGGCGCCTTGACGCCGGTGAAGCCGGCAAGGGACTCGTGCATAAAGACCGAGTCGAGCTTTCGCCTGAGTTCGTCCTCGGCGCGAAGCCGTTCTTCCGATTTTGCGCGCACGAGGTTTTCCGCGCTCTGAAGCTTTCCGTCGGCCTTGCTGAGGAGCTGCTGGAAGCGGGAGGAATCGTCCTTCTTGCTCGACTTTGCCTCGTCGGTACTCGAGGTGTTTATCTTGCCCGATCCGATCGCCTGGAGCCATTCGTCGAGATAATACACCGGTTCCCCGTAAATGTTGTCCTCGATAACCCGGGCGAACATGTCCTTTTGCTCCGGGGTCAACAGCGTCGGCAGCACGAGTCCGAAGCGCAGGGCGAAGCGTTTCGCCGCATCGGCCTTTCCCGCCGCGGTTTTCTGCGCGATGCCGCCCATGAAGTCCCAGTAGGCGGTGATCAGCTGGAGGCGGTATACGCTTCTGTCCTTCGGGTCCTGGCAGGTGAGGTACTTTGAAAGCAGGGTGTGGAGCCGCTGCGCGGGATCCGCCTCGTTTCCGAGAACGCGCTTGTAGTACGAGGGATCGTCGAATACGGGGTTCGCCGAGGACGAAAGGGTTTTATCCACCTTCGTGAAGGAGGTTCTCGTCAGGTCGACGTCATGCGGCCCCCGCGGACCCGCACCGCTCGCCTCGAGTGAACTCGAGAACAAGGACTCTTTCTTTATGGTTTTCTTTGTGGTGTGTACGGGTGTTTCGTCAAGGAGAGCAGCCAATTCGGGATCAAGACCAAAGTCGTCCATCGCAGCCATCTTCTTTTTAGGGAATTACAGTTGGTCAGGAGAACTCGTGGAGGTGAGGGGAATTGAACCCCTGACCTCTTGCATGCCATGCAAGCGCTCTAGCCAACTGAGCTACACCCCCGAGGTGAGGGGAGTATAGCAAGGTTATGCGCGAAAGGTCAAGAGTCCCCTTTGCGCCCGTTTGACGGGTTGCGCGCCCGCCAAGTCTCTCTTATTATAGCAGTTAATGCCGGAAAATACAGGACAAAACTTGAGACGAGCGTCAAAACTCCCACGACGCGGGCGGTCGCGATACGGAAAGGTCGCGTCGTTCGCGTTTCTGGTCGCGAGTCTCTGCTCCGGCGCGGCCTCCGAGCCGGCTCGTGGATCCGTCACGCGCCTCGGTCTCGAGGAGTCCCTGGCGCGGGCCCGGGAGGGAAACGCGTCCCTGCTTTCCGAGCGCCTGGCGGCCTCCGTGGCCCAGGAGCGCGCCCGATACTCCTGGAACGCCTTCTTGCCCTCGCTGACCCTAGGCGGAACCCTTCGTAACGTTCACGAACTTGCCGGCAGCGCGCCGCCTTCCCGCGGCGGTACCTCCCTCGAGGTTTCCGCGGGCCTCAGCCTTACCCTTACCGCGGGGATTCCGGAGGCGCGGAGACAGTCCGGTCTCGCCCGGGACGCCGCGCTGTTGTCTCTTTCCAACGCGGAATCCGTCGTTGAGCGGGACGTGAAAACGGCCTATTACCTGCTGCTGGCGGACAGGGACGCACTGGAGCTCGCGGAGGGCGATCGCGCCCTCGCGAACCGGCAGGCGGAGTATGTACGTAAGAACTACGAAAGCGGTCTCGCCTCCGAGCTCGAGCTCCTTCAGGCGAGATACGCGGCGGCGGCCAACGAGCCCAAGATCGACGAGGCGCGACGCGCCTATCGCCAAGCGTGCAGGGAGTTCGCGATCCTGCTCGGAATCGAACCCACGGGAGACATAGAGCTCACCGACACCCTCGAGACGAATCCCCGTCCCGTGCGGTTGCCGGATCCCCCCGGGTCGTACGTCGAGCGCTCCTACTCCGTGCGTTCGGCCAGGTATGCCCTGGAGACGGCCAAGAGCGAACGGCGCGCGGGCCTGCTTGTCCAGCGCGCGCCGACGGTGAGCCTGAGCGAATCGGTCGGCGTCTCGAATCTTGAAGACGGCCCGCGCGCGCCCGATTACGGAACCTTCAGCCTGTCGGTCTCCATACCGCTGAACGGTTATATCGCAGGCTCAAGGGAGTGGCTTTCCGCCAACGAGCGGGAAACCGCGGTCCTCAAGGCCGGGATCGCCCTCGAACGCGCCCGGCGCGAGACGTTCCTGCTTGTCCAGGGCCTCGTCGAGCGCCTCGAAGGGCGATACCGCTCGATTGACCTCGCCGCCATGAACGAGCGGCTCGCAGCGCGCGCGTACGAGCTTTCGGGGCAGGGGTATCGCGCGGGACTCGTAACCCAAACCGAGTACGACGGCGCCCGCCAACGTCTTCTCGAGGCGCGGCTCGCCGCATTGACGGCGGGATACAACTACAAAATCGGGGTAATAGAGCTTGCGCACGGTCTTGGACTGACCGAGGCAGAGGTGTGCGGCGGGGAGGCTGGTCGATGAAGGACGTGGATCGCGTGATACGGTTGACCCTGCTGGGATGCATCGTCGTTTCCGTCATATCCCTGACGCTTGCGCTGTTCATGCCAAAGACCGCCGCATCCACTTCCGGCGGCAAGTCCGGATCCTCGGGCGGCGGCGCGCCCGCTTCGCCGGCACGGGGAGGAGGAGGCGCGCCGGCGGCGATTGCCGTTGAGACGGTAACCCTCACGCCGTCGACGATCTTGCAGAAAATCCGGCTTAACGGGGACGTCACATCCCGGTCCCGCATCTCCCTGTACGCCGACACGTCGGGCAAGCTCGTGTCCTATCAGGCGGGCGTCGGATCAAGCGTGCGCAAGGGAGACGTCATAGCCCTCGTGGATCCATCCCGTCCTGGCGCCCCCTATGCCTCGAGCCCCGTCCGTTCCACGATCAACGGAACGGTCATTTCGCTTCCCTACACCGTCGGAGACACCGTCTCTACGTCGTCGCCCCTCGCGACCGTCGGCGTGCTCGACGACGTCCAGATAATAACGTACGTTCCGGAGAAATACGTCTCCGTGCTCCGTTCGGGGCTTTCGGCCGAGGTGTCCCTCGTGGCATGGCCCGGCGAGCGCTACCCCGCGACGGTCACTATGGTAAGTCCCGTCGTGGAGACGAGCTCGCGGACGGTCGAGATCCGGCTTTCGGCCGACGCCCCCGCGGGAAGGCTCCGGCACGGTATGTTCGCCGTGATTACGCTCGTTACCCGCGAGGCCAAAGGCGTCGTGGTGGTCCCGAAGCGGGCGGTGAGGACGTTTAACGGCGAGCGCGTCGTCTATGTGGTCGGGGACGACCTCGTGGCGCGCCGCGTGGCGGTAACGGTCGGGCTTTCGAACGACGAGAAAACGGAATTGCGTTCCGGCGCCGCTTTCGGGGACAGGGTCGTGGTTTCAGGGTCGGTTTCCGACGGAACCCCGGTCAGAATGGCCGGAAAGGACGCGAACCAGTGAGGTTCTCCGAGCTTTCCGTCCGCCAGCCCGTCACGACCGTCATGCTGTACGTCCTGTTGTGCTTTGTCGCGGCCATTTTCGTGCCGCGGCTCGGGGTGGCGCTCTACCCCGCGACGAACATGCCCGTCCTGACCGTCGTAACCTCCTGGCCGGATGTCGGGCCCGAGGAGGTCGAGAAGAACGTCACCCGTGTTCTCGAGACCCGCCTGAGCATACTTTCCGGGCTTAAGGAGATGACGTCCTCGTCGTCGCTCGGAAGGAGCTCCATCCGCCTCACGTTCGGGTACGACATGGATCTCGACGAGGTCTCGGCGGACATAAAGGACATCCTCGCGCGGGCGGCGAACGCCCTGCCGGACGATTGCGAGACGCCGACCCTGCGACGGTTCGACATGAACTCGCGGCCCATCATGCGGCTCACCGTTTCCGGCAACGTCGCCATAAGCGAGCTCAAGACGCTGGCCGAGGATACCCTGGCGCCGCTTTTGGAGCGCGTGCCGGGCGTCGCCTCAGCGGACGTGAGCGGCGGGGCCGCGCGAACCGTGCGCGTCGACGTCGACGAGAACCGCCTTCAGGCCTACGGACTGACGCTTTCCGGCATATCCGCTTCCCTCGCAGCACGAAACGTGCGAACATCGGGGGGTACACTCGAGGACGGCGGGATGGATTACGAGATCTATCTCAACGAGGGGTTTGCCTCGCTTGACGACATCCGGCAGACCGTGGTGTCGACCGTCTCGGTCCCGGCTATCGGCTCGTCCGTGACCCGCTCCAACGTCGTCAAGCTGGAGGACGTGGCCGAGGTGTACGAGACGAACGAGTATACCGGTTTCCGTGTATACATCGACGGGCTTCCCGGCCTCTACATCTCGATAACGAACGACGCGGACTCGAACGCGGCGACCGTCTCGCGGGATGTCCGGAGGGCCCTGCCCGGGATCAACGCCGAGTTGCCGCAGGGCCTTGCGCTTTCCGTCGTGAGCGACGAGACCACGATGATCTCCTCCGCCATGCGCGGGGTTTACTCCTCGGCGGTCCAGGGCGGCCTTCTCGCCATGCTCGTGATCCTTTTGTTCCTTCGGAGCGCGAAGGGAACGCTCGTCATCGCCTTTTCAATGCCGATCTCCATCTTGGCCACCCTGTTCGGGATGGCGATGATGGGCCTGACGCTCAATGTCATGACGATGACGGGACTCATTCTCGGCATCGGGATGATCGTCGACTCGTCCATCGTCGTGCTCGACAACATCCATCGCTACCGCGAGCGCGGCGACAACGCGGCCGTCTCGGCGATTCGGGGCAGCTCGCAGGTCATCGTGTCCATCACCGCCTCGACGCTTACCACCCTGTGCGTGTTCCTGCCCGTGATCATATTCAAGGCCGAGCTCGAGACGCTCGGCCAGATGTTCGGCGACATGGTCGTGACCGTCGTCATCTCCCTTTCGGTCTCACTTGTCGTAGCGGTAACGCTCGTGCCCGCGCTCTGCGGAAGCGTCCTCAAGATCGACACGCGCGCGCAGAAGCCTATACGCCGCCCGCTTGTAGAGCGGGCCGACCGAGCGATCGAGGCCGCCCTGCGCCGGCTCGAGGAGGGTTACGGCGCCGCGCTATCCTTTTCGCTGAAAAACCGCCTGCTCGTGATGACCCTCATCGTTCTTCTCGCTACGCTTTCCTTCGTCAGGTTCGCCTCCCTCGGCATGAGCCTGGCGCCCGAGTCGCGAACAGACGACATCGTCACGATCACCATGACCCTGCCCGTCGGCACGAACCGCGAAGTGACCGAAGAGACGCTGTTCAGGGTTCAGGACGTCGTGAAGGCGCGCGTGCGCGGATACAGGAGCGTCATCCTGACCGCCGGGCGCCAGAACGCGGGCAATATCCAGATCAATCTCCCGCCAGTGGGGGATCAGGCCGTCTCGCCCGTTAAAATACGCGAGCTGGTGAAGCCCGAGCTCGACGCGATACCGGACGCCGTCTTCACGTTTTCGGCCGGGAGGAGGTTCGGGAACAGCGCGCCCATCGACGTCCGCCTGGCATCCGACGACACGGAAGCGGTCGCGGCCGCCGCGTCCCGCATCATGGCCATCCTGAAGGAGCACGTGCCAGAGGTCACGGACATCACCTCTGACTTCGAGAAGGGGCGCCCGCAATACACGGTGTCGGTAGACCATGACCGTGCGGCCGCCCTCGGCGTCACGGCCTCCGCCATATCAAGGGAAATTCGAGCCGCCCTGAACGGGGTGACGGCAACGTACTGGCGGACCGGCAATCTCGAGGTTCCCGTCGAGGTGTATCTCCCGGACGCCGACATCGCGACCCTCTCCGACATCGGCCGCCTGAAGGTCGAGGGGAAAAACGGGAAGGTTTCGCTCGACAACATCGTGACCTTTCGCGTCTCGAACGCCCCGACCACAATAACCCGCGAGGAAGGCGTCCGGGTAAACCATGTTACGGCGAACATCGAGACCGGCCGCGCGGCGAGCGTCGTGCAGCCGCTCGTCGAGGCGGCGGTCGCTCGCCATCTCGTGTTGCCCGAATCGGTGAAGCTTACGTACGCCGGAGAGGCAAGCGATCTTTCGAAGTCGGGATCCGTGATGATCGTCGTCATTCTCGTCGCGGTGTTCCTGGTATTCATCGTGATGGCCGCGCAGTTCGAGTCGCTCGTGGATCCGCTCATCATCTTTTTCTCGATACCGCTGCTTGCCATCGGCGTGGCGGCCGTGTATACCCTGACGTCTCAGCCGTTTACCCTGTTTTCCGCCGTTGGGGTCGTGGCCCTCGTCGGAATCGTCGTGAACAACGGCATCGTGCTCGTGGATTTCGCGAACGGCCTGATGCGCGGGAAGACTCCCGTGTTAGAGGCCTGCGTCAACGCCGGCAAGAGCAGGCTGAGGCCGATCATGATGACGACCCTGACGACCGTAATCGCCGCCGTCCCGATGGCTTTTTTCCCCGGCGACGGAGGCGAGATGATGCAGCCCGTCGGGATGACGCTTGTCGGCGGCCTTCTGTCCGGCTCGGTCATGACGCTGTTCGTGACGCCGATCCTGTACAGCCTTTTCAACAAGCGCCGCGAGCGCAGGTTCGACGATCCCGAGTCCCTCCAGAACATGCTCCAAGGCTTCGCCCCGTAAAGACGAAACGCGCGGACTTGTGGTATAAATGAGCACAAACGCAAGGAGAGAACGAAATGGACAAGAAACACTGCCCCTGCGGATCGGGCAAGACCTATAGCGCGTGTTGCGAGCCGATTATAAAGGGGAAGTCGCAGGCCCCGACCGCCGAGGCTTTGATGCGCGCGCGGTATAGCGCGTACGCGGCGCACGCGATCGAGTTCATCGCGAAGTCCTGCATACGCAAGGACGGCGACAACGACATCGATCTCGATGAGACGCGGCGCTGGAGCGAGGAGTCCGAGTGGCTCGGGCTTACCATCCACTCGACGTCGAAGGGCGGTCCTTCCGATGACGAGGGCACCGTCGAATTCTCGGCGTTGTACGCGCGGAACGGGCTCAAGGACGAACATCGCGAGGTCGCCCGCTTCAAGAAGGTGGACGGCGTGTGGTTTTACTCGGAGGGCACGGTATCCGCCACGACCGTCGTCCGCGCCAATCCGAAAATCGGCAGAAACGAGCCGTGTCCGTGCGGAAGCGGAAAAAAATACAAGCATTGTTGCGGAAAATGACGCCGCCGCGCGCGGTTCGCGCGTGACCGGCAATGAGTGCGGGAGGAGTCGCCATGACGAAGTTGAAACTGTTTTCGGCCGCGCTGTTCGGGATTGCGGGTTTTCTTCTTGCGTGGTGGCCGTTGTCACACTGGTTCTACTACCAATGGTACAACGATTTGCTCGGCTTCACGTTTTCGTCCACGGACGACGGGCTCGTCAAGATGATCGGAACCTGCGGGTTGATGCCCGTGCTGTGTCTTGTCGCCCTCGCGCTCAGGCCGCGCAACAACGGCCCCCTCGTCGCGGGACTTTCGCTTTTTTCCGTCGCGCTATCGTTCACCTTTCTTTTTCTGGTTCTGCGGGGCGATTTTCCGCGCGGAGAACTCATAAACGTCGTTATGACACTGGGTCTTGCCCTGTGTATCCCCGTCATGTACCGCTGGGCGAATAGTCAACGGACGTGACGGACGCAAAAGACCGCTGAAAACAGCATATTCTGACGACTCCTTTTGAATAATGTAAGTCCCCATGCTATACTGACTACCGGCGCAAGTACTCAAGCACATACAAAAAGGACAATCCGCGCTCGTTGCGTCTGCAACAGAAAATATGCCGGTATCCCCGGCGAGGTAAACAATCTTGTATCAGGAGTTGCAATGAAAAAGCTAAAAAAACGTCTCGGTATCCTGTCATTTCTGGCAATTTCCGCCGCCTTGCTTGTATCATGCGGTGGTGGTGGCGGCGGTGGCGGCGGAGAGGATTCCTACACGCTGACCATCATTCAGCCTGATGCCTCCAACGGCACGATCGTGGCGGACCCTCCGCAGACGACGTTCGCTGCCGGCGAGACCGTAACCCTCTCGGCCACCCCAGCGTCCGGAAAGGACTTTACCGGTTGGACGAACGGGGCGAGCGGCACGACGAATCCGCTTGTTCTGACCATGAACCGGAACATCACCGTTGGCGCGAACTTTGTAAGCACCTATACCGTCACCGCTTCGAGCGGAAATGCCTCGTTGGGTTCGGTTTCCGTCTCTCCGGTTAAAACGGTCTACAGAAGCGGCGAGAGCGTAACCGTAACCGCCACGCCGACCGACGGGAACGTGTTTGTTACCTGGTCGGGCGACCTGTCCGGGTCCGAGAATCCGAGGACCTTTGCCGTAACGAAGAATACGAACATCACCGCCACCTTCGCCCCCGACACCCAGCCCTACGCGCTGACCGTTAACGTATCGCCCTCCGGCAGCGGGACTGTAACGCTGTCCTCCGGAAGCTACCCCGGCGGTACCGAAATTCCGGTTGACGCGACGCCGAGCAGGGGTTACCGCTTTACCGGCTATCAACTCTCTGCCGGCGGTTCCACCGTGTGGAGCTCCTCGCAGGCCTCTGCCACGATGACCATGCCCGCGGAACCCGCGACCCTGACCGCCACCTTCGAGGCCTTGCCCGAGATCGTCCTTTCCTCCAGCGTTTCCCCCGCCTCGTCGGGAACCTGCACTATCGTACATTCGAACTCGGCGCTTGCCGGGCAACCCTTCTACCAGGGCGATATCGCGAAAATCACCTACACGCCGAGCAGGGGCTACTCCTTCGGCGGCTTCTCCTCCGGCGCCTGGACGTCGGCCACGAATCCCGCGACCTATACGGTCGGCTCGGGCAACGCGACGATTACCGCGACGAGTACCGCGATCACGCCGCTGACGGTAACGGCCGTTACCAATGACTCGTCATTTGGTACGGTCTCGATATCCGGAGCAACGGCCCCCTACTATCCCGGCGATAACCTGACCTTTACGGTAAATCCCGCTTCGGGCTACATCTTTACCGGATGGTCCGGCGCGAGCACCTCCACGAACGCGAGCGTCAGTCTCACGCTTGCCGGAAACACGAGCCTGACCGCCAATTTGCGCCAGCCCAGGCTCACCGTCAACATTACCGGCGGCGCGGAAGGCACGCTTGGATTCTCTCCCGCCGGTACGTCCGTCTCCACCACGGCGACTTCCGCCGTCCGGGGATTCACGCCGGGAACGTCGGTAACCGTGACCGCCCCCGTCGTGACGGGATACACCTTTCATCAGTGGACCCGGAACGGAACCCATCTTTCATACGATACGGCGGTTACCCGAACCGTCAGCGTGGACGATACGCTTGCGGCCGTGTACGTGCGGAATCAATGGACGATCATGGTCTATATGGACGGTGACAACGACCTTGAGCCCTTTGCCATCGCAGACTTCAACGAGATGGAGGCCGTCGACCTGCGGGGTTCGGGCATCAATGTCATTACCCTTTTTGACCGCGGCACCTACGACAACACGAACGGTGACTGGCAGGGCACCCGCCTGATGCCTGTAAAATTTGACGATGATACGATAAACACCGAGATCATCTCGGAGTCCGTCGCCTCGAGCGAGCTCGGCCTGACCGCGAACGGCAACGAAGAGCTCAACATGGGCGATCCTGCGAACATCGAAGGGTTTATCGCGGCGTCAAAGCGGCTTGCCCAGGCCGATAACTATATGTTCGTGCTCTGGAATCACGGCACCGGATGGAGAAAGGCGGCGTCGGACTTGCCCGTCAAGTCCGCCGAGATTCCTTCTGTTGGCGCTATGAGAGCAATCGCACAAGCCCTTCCGGTCAAGCAGGCCGCCGAGAAGCGCGGAAGCTACAAGGCGGTATGCATTGACGAGACCGACGGCGATATGCTCATGACCGCCGAGCTCGGAACCGCCTTCGCTGACAAGGACCTCGACGTAATCGGCTTCGACCTCTGCCTTGGAGGCATGATCGAAGTGGCGTACGAAATCCGAAATTGCGCATCGTACATGATCGCCTCGCCCGAGCTTACCCCCGGCGACGGATGGGAATACGATCAGTGGCTTGCGAATTTCAAGGCGAAGTCTGTCGCAAACAGGACCGGGCTCGGGCTCGGCAAGTCGATCGTGGACACGTTCGCGACGCGTTACGCCGATACGACGGGCGCCGTCCTTGCCGTCTATGACTTGTCAAGGGTAGGCATGGTTGTATCGTATCTTAGTATTGTGTCGAGTAATATTACTTCTTATATCTCGAGCGGAACTTCGCCTGAGGAGCGCTGGGCGAACAGAAACAAAGTATATAACGCCCTTTATAATTATACCGAGGACTACTATGTTCCGGACGGGGATTTGAATCTCGATCTCGGGTATATGGCGGTGGCTTTATATAACCTTGTGTATACCTCGGCGAATACGACCCAGCGGGCGAATTGCAATTCCCTTTACAACTACATCACGAACACCTCATCGGGTCTGGTCGCGTACCTCTGGAAGAATGCCACGACGGGCACGACCGGGAATCCCAATTCGACGGGTATCGCGATTCACTTCGCGGCACTTGACGGTGTTGATCCCGCGGGTCACAATTCCGCCTACTTCTCGGATCACGAGACCGCGTTTCCGGGTACTACGTTGGTGCCGAGTTTTGTGGACAATGTCACGCAGTGGTGTCCCCTGGATACCAGTAGCACCTCAAGCGGGGTTCTGGGATACCTCTTCTACGCTTCATCATTGTACTAGAAATTGAAAGCAAATAAAAAAGGCGGGCCCGTAAGGGTCCGCCTTTTTTTTCGTAAATTACTTTGCGTAAAGCGCGCATCAGGAACGATGCAGAAAAACCTGCAGTTTGTCAGGGCTTACCCAAAAACAGCCGACGTCCGACTCGAGATAGACCCACGTTCGGAGGGTGTTCGCCTTTTTCTGTGCCGGCGGCGTTCTATACCACCCGGTCTTTGTCTCCTCGTCCGTAATGGCGGTCTCCTCGACCAGTGGGACGAAGTCCGAGGTTTCCGGTTTGTGTCCCCACCAGGTCCACGGGGCTGTGTATGGGGTATACCTGTAACGAACTCCGTATGCCTCCACGAGGTAATACTCGCCGGGGATCAGCGACGTTCCGATGTAGAGCTTCCCCGAAAGCCCCTCGCTTCGCGTTCCCTCTGCTGTTACGGTTACCTCGTAACGGAGCGCGGCCTTCCCTGTGTCGCCCGTTTTCGTTTTCATGTCCTGAGTAGCATTCATGCCGTTCTTGTTTTCGCGGGTTCCCTGGCCCGCAAGAGGCATCGTGACAAGCATCGCCGTAATCGCCAGCGCCGCGAGTGTGTGGCATTTGATCACTGTAGACTCCTTGATAAGTATCGTTTTATCCGAGTATAGCACGCGTCCGCGAGCCGTACATCAATCCGGCTGTTGTGGCATGCGGCCGTGTCTCGACGCAAGCCAGACCCCGGCGAGCAGCAACGCGGCGCCAACCAGCGCGAAGGGTGTGATCGGCTCGCCGAGGAGAAGTGCCGACTCGACAAGGGCAAGGAGCGGGATGAAGTAGATATATACGTTTGCCCGAACGGCGCCGAGTTTCCGGATGATCGCGTTCCAGCAGACGTATGCGACGCAGGACGCGCCAACGGCCAAGAAGGCCATGTTGAGCGCTACGGGCGGGGACAAAAGGCGACGGAAGTTGGATTGCGAGGGCGTGAGGAAAAGGACGGGCAGCGCGGTGATGACCGTGTAGAAGAATATCTTCCTGGTAACAAGGGCGCCGGGTAGGGTGGGCGGGATTTTTTTTATCATAATCGTATAGACTGCCCAGGAGGCAGATGAGGCAAGTGCGAGCAAGTCGCCCGCCGGGTTCAGCTTGAGTACAAACGTGCCGTTGAGAATGACTAGGGCGACTCCGCAAAACGAGACGAGCGCGCCGAATACCGCATGCCGGGAGATTCTTTCGTCGCGCAGGGCGACATGCGCGGTTATCGCCGTCAGGATAGGCGCCGTGGAAACGAGAAGCGAGACGTTTGACGCCAGCGAGAGGTCAAGGGCGTAGTTTTCGGCCAGAAAGTACAGGGACCCGCCCGTTATACCGGCCAATGCCATCCTGAGCTCGGCCCGTATGCCGGCGAACGGGTGCATCCGCGGATAGACCGCGAACATGAGCGCCCAGGCGAGCGTAAAGCGGATCAGCAGTATTTCTACGGGCGCGAAAGAGCCAAGGAGCACCTTTGTGGCCACGAAGGTTGAGCTCCATATTGTCACTACAACGAGCGCGAGGGCGTGATAGCGGCCGTTGCCCCGCTGCATCAGGAACCCGCCCTTACCAACCCAGAACCTCTCTTCTGTGAGCCTCGCCGACGGCCTGAAGGTTCTCCGTAAGCGATCGTGCCGGATCGGTTCTTTCACGCAAATCGATGGAAAAGCGGTTCATGGAGAAGTGCTGGAATACAAGTACGCGGGACTTTTTATCCTCCGGCTCGTTTTCGTATGCCTGCCGCAAAGTTTCCGCGTATCCGGAAAAAAGGCCCGACCCTTTCAGTTCTCCGTACCCGACAAGCCAGAGTCCGCACGAAAGGCTTCGTTGCAACTTCGCGGTTTCACCCGCCATCCATTCTTGCGTCTCGGAAAACAGCGTGCGCAAGCGTTCGCCAGAGAGCGCAACGAGGTCGGCAAGCTGTTTCGTTTTTGCGGTGTGAATCGGAGTCTTGTTCAGTATGATGACGTTCCTGCGAAAATCGACTGAGAGTTCCGGGTTTTTCCTGAAAAATCCCTCGCCCAGCTTTCCGGCTTGTCCGACGAGATATCGCCGGTTGCAGTTTAGCTGCTCTCGCTTTCCGGGATTGTCCCCGACGACGATTAGTCGTATTTCGCTTGATTCGGTTATGTCGTCGAGTGCCTCGTTGTACACCAAGGGGTTTTCTACCGGATAGTCGCCCGCGTGCTCTTGCCCGAGTATTTTGCGTATGTCTTCAGCAAGCCATCCGTCGACACCCCCGGCCACGTCCAGCCAACGGGCGCATTGCTCCCTGAAACGATTGCGGAACGACGAAAATACCTTGAAATGCTCGCTTGTCATGGAAAAGACTATAGCAAATTGGCCGTGCCCTGTCGCCTCGTACGGAGTTATCTGTCCCTGTAAGTGACGCTAATCGACCTTTTCGTCCGTGCCTCTATCTCATTCTTCAGGATATTCGTTGTTCGTCTCGGGTCCTCGGCCTTCGCGCCTGTCGGTACTTCGTTGTGTACGAATACCGGCGCGCCTTCCTTTCTTGATATCTCCAGAAATCCGTTTCGACGCTCCGTCAACGCCTCGACGCTTTCATAGTCGATCGTGAGGGCCGCTTCCTTCCGTTCAAGGGTCATTGATCCGTCGAGAAACGTAACCGTCGCATAGGCCCTGGAATAGCTTTTCAGGTAATCGACAGCGAAAAAAAGATGAACGATGCCAAGAAAAAGGAAGAGCATGTCGTGTTTGTAATATACTCCGTAAACTCCCATTACAACGAGAATGACGAGAAGCACGATGAGAATCGCGCGTGTTATCCGTTTTTTCCGGCTGATAGTATCAAGCAATGTCATGAACCAATTATACCGCCAGGAGGGCCTTCGGGGCAAGCTTCAATAAGCGGCGATGATCTTTTCGCAAATGCGATAAGCCGCCGGACAAAATTGAGAGTCGAGCGCGAGTCCTACGAGTTTTCGCTGTATGTTGACAGATTGGGTATGCGGAAAATTGCTGCAGGACAGTGGACGCTCTTCGTAAATCGAACAGGTGTTGTCCTGGTTCTGGAAAGGGCAGGGAAGCTTTTTCAGAATGAATCCGACACCGTCAGGATCCTGTTCAAGACAGGAATCCATGAACGCAGCGTTATCCATGCCTATGGTCGCACAAATTTGCTTGATGTCGCTGTTCCGGAACACGGGGCCCAGGTTCCGGCAGCATTCCCCGCATTTTTTGCAGTCGATCTCCGAGAAAACCTCTTCGTGAAACCCGTGGACGATGCCGTCAAAGCCTTTCTTGTTCATGCGTGAAAGATGACGCATTTTCCGCATGATTTCCGTATGCTTTGACCTGCTCTTCTCCAATAGCGCACGATACTCGTTCATTGACGGTCCTTCCATAAATATCCGTTGCGCCTAGAACCCTGGTGAATAGGAGTATGAGTAGAGCGTCGCCTCGTTGTTGTTAAACGATTCGTGCGTCGAGACAACCGCGATACCGCCTCCCCGCGAGACTTTCCATACGACAACTCCGGTGTCCGGGTTGTAAACTCCCGCGACTCCGCCAACCGGACTTGTTTTCCACTCAATTACGCGGGTTGAGGGATTATAAACGCCTGCCACGCCGCACTCGATCTCGATTTTCCACTCGATGATTCCCTTGTCCGGATTGTAAACCCCGGCGACACAGCAACCGGGTTTGCTCTTCCACTCCACCCGCTTTGTCTTCGGGTTGTATGCCCCGCCCACCCCGCATCCGGGTTTGCTTTCCCACTCGATTTCTCGCGTTGCAGGGTTAAATACGCCGGCTAGTCCCCGACCTACCTTGCTTTTCCATTCGATAGTCTTGCTTTCCGGATTGTACACGCCTATGATCGCGCAACCCGGTTTGGTCTTCCAATGAATCTTTCCGCTTTGCTGATCATCCTCTGCATGGATCGTAAAACACGCACAAACCAACGCCGCAAGCGTAAGGTATAACCGCGGTCTTCGCATTGTAATACTAGTCATAACTCGCTCCCTTCATGGATTACTATGGCCCATTTTCTCCAGGATGATTGCCCATTCCGCCGTCCAGTCGAAATGAAAGTAGTTTACACGAGATTCGCAGATTGATCTTAGTGATTGATAGTAATTGTCAGACTCAATAATGTGCAGCAATTTATCCCCGAGCGCTTCTGCGTCCTGGACCGGAAAAAGCAGCTCGGGCGACTCAAGTATGTCGGACATGCCTCCCGTATTGGCCCCGATAACGGGTATGCCGACATGCAATCCCTCGAGTGCCGTGTCGGGGTAACTGTCAAACACAGAGGGGACGACGAGCAAGTCGCAGGATTCCAGAAAGGCGAAAGGGTTCTCGACGCGTCCATGCAGCGTGACGTTGTTTGCTATGCCATTGGTTTCGATCCAGGATACTATCCTGTCGCGCCGATTTCCAGAACCTATTACATCAAGGGTCACAGCGGTCTGTCCGTTTGTAATGACGTTCTTGACCGCCTCAAGGAGGTAGCGAAGCCCCTTGCGATAACCTAGATTGCCAACGAACACAAGTTTTCGACATCGTGTGCTTCTGTTTATCCCTTTGTGTTCCGGTTTAAAACGTGGGGCTCCTATGTTACCACGGATGATCTTGGCCTTCTTGACAACGGAAGGATTCCTTCGCATAAAGTCATCCTTGTCAAAGTCGCTTTGAAAAACGATGGAATCGGAG
Source organism: Spirochaetales bacterium Spiro_10 (assembly GCA_001604405.1). GTDB lineage: Bacteria > Spirochaetota > Spirochaetia > Treponematales > Treponemataceae > Teretinema. The sequence continues at coordinate 6,232 of LVBL01000015.1, read as the reverse complement.
TGTTTTGCTATCACTTTTTCGTTCATGTAGTTTCGGCACAAATCCACGAAGGCGAGCGTTTTCTCCCAACCGCTCATTGGCTCGCGCATCATGAGTAATCCTTCTCGAACCGTGTTGCTTCTGTGCGCGTAGAGCAGGGGAACCCCGAGGAAATTTTTGAGCCATTTTCCCGGCCGAATGTGTGTCTCTCCATGGATCATGATAACCGTAACGGGTGGCATGCTGAGACTCTCGAATTTCGACGAGTAACGCTGTATGCATCGCAGGAAAAGTCTTGAGAGGGATGTTGGTTTTTCTGAACGGTATCCGCAAGGTAGACGTATAACGGATATGTGTTGAGGAGTATATGACAACTCGTCGTTAAGGATCACTGTTACAAGAATCCCTCTTTGTGCAAGGTCTTCGCACAACTCAAGAAGGCGTCTGTGTCCCCCCGTTCTGATCTCGTTGTTCAGAAACGGAACAAGGATGTGTGTCCTTATTGGGGTCGTTGATGAAGAGCTTGTTGTTTTGCGCATAGAAAGAACGGACTCCCTTATTGTATTCAAATTGCTACTAGATGCTTGTTCAAGGGTCGATAGTAAACAAGCTACACTATTATGTGTAACACTTGAAGTGTTTATAGGGCCTTGAGTTCCGAAGAATAACTGATTCCGCCATACTATGAGTTTTTTTGTAGAGAAAATTGAGAAAAATCGATTAGAAATCGCTTAAGGAGTGAGCATGGGTGTACTTCGACAAAAAATGGTTGATAGCATGAAGGTTCGCGGATATGCGAGAAAAACGATTCATTCGTATACATCTTGCGTGAAAAAATGCTCGTTATTCTTCATGAAATCTCCTTTGATGCTTTCAAAAAACGAGATTGAGCGATTCTTGCTGTTTCTTCGGGAGGAAAGGAGAAGCGACGCAACCATTCACTTGTATTATGCGGCTTTGAACTATTTCTACGGAATGATGCAGATGAGGGATGATAAAATGCCGCATATGAGCTTCTCGCGAAAAAGCCATCTGCTACCAGAAATACTGAGTAAAGGGGAGATTTTCCAACTAATTAGCCATTGTTCGAGCCTTAAGTACAGAACCCTTTTTGCGCTGATGTATTCCTCCGGTCTCCGAATTTCCGAGGTTGCGAAGCTTCGATTGAAGGATATTGATTACGACAGAAAGGGGATATTCGTGCAGGAGGGGAAGAACAAAAAAAGCCGGTATACGCTTCTTGCTGACGGCATCATTCCTGTGTTACGGGCCTATCATACAGTATTTGTCCCAACCGATTATTTGTTTTATGGCAAGGATCCGACCATTTGCATCTCGACGGATGCAATACAGAGGCAGTTTCATCAAGCGGCATTCAACGCTGGCATTCGGAAGAAGGTTCATGTTCATACCTTGCGGCATTGTTTCGCGACGCATCTGCTTGAAAGCGGGACCAATATTTTTTTCATCATGCGATTATTGGGGCACTCCCGCATTCAAACGACAATGCGGTATCTTCATATGGAGTCGGTAGTCAATATGCATATCTCGTCGCCGATTGATTCGCTGGATCCCTTATGCGTAATTGGTTCCAATCCCATACAAAGAGACTTGTTTGCGGTTTCCGCATCACCGTGATGCTTTGCATGTGCGCAGTACATATACGCCGCTCGCGAAAAAAACTTCCTTAACGCACGGAACCGCGCATTCCTGTCAGTTTCGAAATACTCATGAAGTTCCTTTGTTTCGGATTATGCCCCTTTGACGATTACAATGTAGTCACATGATTCTGTCGATCGTGTCCTGAGAAGGCAAAGCGAGTCTTGCTTGGTGACTTATTGTCGCGGACACTAATCCTTAAACGAGGCGCCTACGCTGACCTGAATCGTTTCTCCGATATGCTCGTATTGAATAAAGTAAAGATGGTCCCCCTCGGAATGGAGAACCTGTCGGGGCAATCGCACCCACTCCGTCGACAAGGGATCGCTTTCAATCGAAATGTTTTTTTTGGCGATTTCTGCACCATTAAGCAGGACTTCATAACTAATAAAAAAAGCAACTTTACCGCTTTCTGCCTTTACTCCCTTAACCGAGACATTGATTGAACCGTCATAATCGATGCGTTTCTTTGTTTTACGATCGTAAAGAAAGTATGTTCCCTGTTGTTTGCTAGTCTTTTCATTTGGACCATCCGTCGAGAGATTGTAGTGAATATCCGCGCCCGGCAGATAGCTCTGTTTAAAGGCAATTTGAATGACATTTTTGCCCGGTTTGACATCAAACTCAGCGTAATAACGCACCATATAGGATACGACGTAATGAATAACGTGCTTTCCGATGCTTATGTCATTGATGCTTTTCTTTAGGCCCTGTGTTTCGTTTTCCAAGGTAACGGCTAACGGTGTGTCAAAATCCAGTATGGGCTCCCGTGCGATCATTCCCAAGAAATAAACTTCGGGTATTGTATTAATGGTGTTAGGGACCGATTTGTTTGGGGCTGAAGTCATGGTATCGGCGTTTGATTCATGTTTGTCTGTGGCCGCTATCTTTTTCTCGGTATTCTCCGGTTCTGTTGCAATCAGCTCGTTCTCTTGTTGATTCGTAATCTGCGTTGCATCAGTATTCGTTCTTTTTGCGGAAAGTAGTTGCTGTCTATAGGAGAATCCGAAGACTGCAAGAAGAATTGCCAGTAGTATTACTGATACGACGATAATTTTTTTACTTGAGACGCTGCTCAACTTGCGGGCGTTTTTTGGTGGTTCAGGCGTTGTAATTTGCTTGTCCCATATCTCGTAGATCTCCTCAGGCTTCTCGATTCCCTTAAGGTAATAGCTACCGTGCAACCTCGATTCAGCGTTTGGTATGTCCATTAGCCATCCCTTTACGCTGTCAAACACGGGGTAAGAAAGGTAGATGTGGCCTCCGGAAGCCAGACTTTCAATTCTTGAGGCTTTGTTCACATGCCGCCCAAACAGGTCTGTCTGAATCTTGTTTTCTATCACAGTTTGACCCATATGAAGGCCTATACGAACCATAATGGTATCGATACCGGGGTTTTGCGAGTTAAAAAGCGACAGTCGCTCTTGAATTAGCAGGGCCTTTCTTACAGCTGCTGTTGGCTCTGCAAAAACTGCCATTATTGAATCGCCAATAAATTTAATGACTATACCATCACCATCTTGCTCGATGGTATCAACAAGAATCTTGTCATGTGCTTCATGAAGCATATGTACGTAGTTTTCACCTTTGTTTTCGGTCAGTGCCGTAAAACCCTGAATGTCAGTAAACATGATCGTCAGAACGGCGGTGTTAGCCCTCTTGCGGAATTCGTCGATACTTGAAAATTCGCGTTCCGATAAGCTAAAGGCAATTCGTGTGTTTTGCATACTCAGTCCAACCTCTCAGGATACTAGTTTGCCCGCGAGTCGCGGGTATTAGTCCAGAATATTCCTGGTTTTTTTCGGGATTCTCAGTCTGCGCACCGATTCGTGTTTGAACAATTCGATGTCGTTTTTCAATGCGTTCATTAGTTTCGTATAAGAAGTCATTATCAAATCGATCTGGCGACTCTCGTATTCTTCTTCAGCGGCCAGTCGATCCAAGTATTTATCTGAGAAGAGATCATACCATGCTTCGTCCCAATTACTGCTAAACTGGGCTCTCTTGGTGAAGCTCGATCTAATTGTCGCGTCATTTTCCCAATGAACAGAGGTTTCAAAGCAGAGATGGATGAATACATTGTAGGCCTTCCAGACTTCCGTGTCGAACAACGGTTTGTAGATGCTCATTGATTTATCCAAGACACGTTTATATTGGATTATTTCCTTGGGTCCGATCTCTTTCCAGTTTCCAATATAGCAATAGAAGCAAAGGACATCGTTAAGATATGGAACAAGCTTGTCATAAATATCAAGGCGCTTGTCGACAATTTTCTGGTTGGTCCATTGGTTTTGCTCATATGTCTTTATGCGCCTATTCAATAAAAAGCCAACAAACGCCACCATGAGCGGTGTCATCAATGAAGCTGATAGACGGGCAATTTCAAGCGAATTCCATGGGTCATTCATGACATCCTCCTTACGAATTATAACCCATTATTCTAGATATTCATTAAACTTATTAAATTACTAAAAAACAAGGGTACATGATGGAATAATTCTGCATAAGGTACCGATCTGCACTGTGTATAGGACCTTTAAAATGAGTTGGTACCATAATAAAGCGAGTAGTGATGGAATATGGATAAAATTAATAAATAAGCCATTTATATCTATAATTGCACACCAAGATTCTCAAACTACGTACAGCTATATTGTTCCTTTAAATGGGGTAACGGAGATAAATAATGCAAAGTCCGGTTCCGACCAGGAAAGAGGACAATACAATGAACTATGCATAGTTCTCCCGTGACGAGCGGTGCTATATTTCAACCATGCGTGCCAAGAAGGTATCACTTGGCCAAATTGCCAAGCACCTTGGCCGGGCGACAAGCACTTTGACTCGCGAGTTTAAGCGCAATCCTAGGCTAACACAGCAATATGCTGCCTTTATCGCCTTTTCCTACGAAACGGCTCCCCGCAGACGAAATCGTTGCGGGTCTCGGTTCCCTCCTGAATGCTGGGCATTGTTCTGTTCTCTACTTAAGGATAACTCGCCCTGATCAGATAGCAGAGAAATTATCCTCCCGGGGTTTGTATTCGATCCGTTTATAGTCAATACCCCGAGTAATTCGACTGGACCGCAAGCGAAGCTGTTTTTTGTTTAAGGACCTCACGTTAATGCTAAAAAGATGTAGGAAGCGGTACTGAAGCCATGATTCCTGAGTCGGGTTGCGATCAATATCAGAGCGGCCGATATACATTGATGAGCGGCTTAAGTTCGGTCATTGGGAGGCGGATACTGTTATGGGTAAAGACCGAAATAAATGCCTTCTTGCTTTTGTCGAACGATGATAAGGTTTCAATAGAAGCTTAAGCTAAAAACCGAACAGCTAAAAATGTGACTCGAGTTTTTATTGGAATAATTGCAGCGGAGGCAGCTCTTATTTAAAACCTATAACAATTGGTAATGGGCTCGAGTTTCATTTATAAAAAGTATTAGAGGACATGTTCGCCGTGTTGTGCTACTTTACAAACTCGTATGTACCCCGGGAAAGAGGATGTAATGATTACTTCAATAGGTTGTTACGACAATACGTCCCGAAAGGAACATCCTTTTATTATATTGGAAATGTTCGAACGCAACTGGTAAGTGAACAGCTAAACAACCGTTTATGATAACGACTTGGTTATAATACCCCAAAGGAAGTTCTCTATAGGCCTGTCTAGCCATTGAACTTGGTGGTTGGATTTACCCACTTCTTCCAATATTTGAGTTTATAATCTCTTTATATCGAAAGCAGTCAATTGTATGTGCATTAATCATGCCAACAGCCTGCATAAAGGCATACATTATTGTTGAGCCAACAAAACTCATCCCCTTATTCTTAAGATCTTTTGAAATTGTATCTGATAATTCATCTTTTGTAGGTATTAAGCTTATCGTTTTATACTTACCATTAATTGGTGTATTGTTAATATACTTCCAAATAAATGTACTAAAACTACCATATTCCTTTTTTATCTGTACAAAAACATTAGCATTTTGTATAACAGATTTAATTTTTAATCTATTTCGTACTATTCCTTCATTTAGCATCAAGTATTCAATATCTTTGTCGTCTAAAGAAATGATTTTTTTCAAATTGTATCCATAAAAAGCCTCACGATAGTTCTCCCTTTTATTTAATACAGTTTCCCAAGATAGTCCTGCTTGAGCTCCTTCTAAAGTAATCATTTCGAAAAGTTTCGTATCATCATATACAGGAACGCCCCATTCGGTATCATGATATTTAATATATAGTTCATTGTTTTGGTTTACCCATTTACATCTATAGCACATATTCTTCTCCTGGGTTTATCATTAATGTAAATCTATTAGTTAATGTATAACACGTCTTCATGGATTATAAACATATAAAGCGGCGTAGTAATGATTCTTTTCCTCAGGCACCGAAGGCTTCCATCAATTATTTGCTTTACCTGCTTTTCCGTGCCCGAAGGGCTTGGCGTGAAAATTGCATAAGGAGCGAAGCGACTGCAATTTTCATGCCAAAGGAAATGTCAGGTTGATCCAGTTGTTAGCTTTAATTTGGTACTGTATATAGACATAGTTTACACTTATATAGGGACATCGTTTACACATAATCAGTTAG
>LVBL01000081.1 GCA_001604405.1 Spirochaetales bacterium Spiro_10 | reverse complement strand
ACGTCGGGGATCGCCTCGTTGAGGTTCTTGGTCATGTCCAGGAACTTGCCGCGGATGTTGTTCGCCTGGAGAGCGACGTCCTGTATCTCGACGGCCGGCATGGGCTTTTGCGGCTCGATGAGCGAGGCGACGCGGTCGAGCACGGTGAGCACGACGCGGTTCAGCGGATCGCCCTGTCCCTTCTCCTTGTCGAGGTGCTTGCCGAGGTTGTTCACCTCCGTTACCGTCAGCGGGTAGACGCGGTAGCCTTCCTCGGGCACGTGGTAACAGACCGTCAATAGCCCGTAGATGATCTCGAGGGCCTTCGGGTACACCTCGCCCGATTTCCACCCGGTGAGCATCCTGAAGCACTCGCCGATCATGAAACGGTTGAACTGTATCTTGCCGAGGAAACGCGACGCGTCGCGGTCCCCGACGAGCGCGTCTATCACCCAGGGGTTCCCCGCCTCGATGAGTCTGAAAAAGAGGGGATAGTTGTCCGGCGTGAGGCCGACCTTGTCTTCCATGAAGTGGGCGAGGGCGACGGCCGCGAACGCGGCGTGGCCCTCCCTGCTCTCGATGATTTCCTTGACGTATCCGAGCGTAAGGGCGTCGATCTCCTTCTCGGACCACAGTGGCCATTCGCTTCCGGGCATCCTGTCCTCCTCGTGTTATCGGTCAGCGCCTGGCGACCGTCATTCCCCGGCCTTCGCGGAGGCTGCCTCGGCGAGCGGGACGCGGTTTCTCGGCTGCACGTCCTTGTCGAGATTCGGCTCGAGCCTGAGCTGTACCTCCGGGATCACGTCCACGAGGTGCTTCTTGGAGTCGAAGAAGTTGTTCCGGATGTTGTGCGAGTGCACCGCGAGGTCTTCCATGTCCTCGTCGACGTTCTGTCCCTCGAGGCTCGCCAGCTTGTCGAGGATGTCGAGGATGCTCCGGTTGAGGAGGTCGTCCTGCCCCTTGTCCTCGTTGAGGTGCTTGCCGAGCGAGTTCACGTCGGCGACGCACGGGGGGTAGATCTTGTAGCCGTCCAGCGGCGAGTTGTACGTCGCCTGGAACACGCCGAGGATGATGCCGAGCGTTTTCGGGTAAATCTCGGCCTTGCGGTACTTCGTCAGGATGGAGAAGCAGGTCGACACGATGAAGTAGTTCGGCTGGATCGAGCTCATGAACAGGAAGGGGTCGCGCGTGCCGAGGAGCGCGTCGATGACGTTGTGGTTCCTGACCGTCAGGATGTTGAGGAATACCGGGTAGTTCCCGTTCGTGATCCCGGTGAAGTTGAGGTAGCTCGCGTAGGTCATGGCCGACTCTACCGCCTCCGTGGAACGGCAGCCCAGAATGCCCTTCAGGAGGCTGTACTCGATCTGCTGTATCTCGGTCTCGGTCCAATCCTGCTTCTTCTCGAATAGTTCTTTCATGGTTTATTCTCCCTTCCGACGTCAGTCGACGAACAGTTGTCTCGGCGCGGTCTCTTTCGCCACGTAATCCGACTTGACCAGCAGGACCTGCGGGATCACGTCTTCCATCTTCTTGCGCTTGTCGAAGTAGAACGTGCGGATGTTGTTCGCCTGCCGGGCCATCTGCTCCTTCTCGGGGTCCGTCGACGTTCCCGCCAGGGAGCCGAGCCGGTCGAGTATGTCCAGGATGCAGCGGTTGTTCGGGTCGTCCTGCCCGAGTTCCTTGTTCAGGTGCTTGCCGAGGTTGTTAACGTCGTTGATCGAGACGGCGAATATCTTGTATCCGTCCTTCGCGGAGGCGTACATCGCCTGCAGGATTCCCAGGACCACCGACAGCGTCACCGGGTAGATGCCCCCGGGATGCCAGTTCGTCAGGAGCTTGAAGCCCGTGTACCCGAGGTAGCTGTTCGGCTGGATGGGGGAAAGCAGGAGAAACGGGTCCTTGTGGCCGACCATCATGTCGATCACCCAGTGGTTCTCGACTTCCAGCAGCTTGAGGAAAAACGGGTAGTTGTCGTTGTTCAGCCCCGATAGGCTCAAAAACCGCGCGAACGACACCGACCCTTCCACGGCCTCTTCCGTTCTGGATCCGAGCATGTTCTGCATGATCCCCAACTCGACCTGCATGATCGTCTCTTTCGACCAGGTCCGCTCTATGACGCGTTCGGTCTGCTTGTCCATTCTTTCCTCCGTGG
>LVBL01000080.1 GCA_001604405.1 Spirochaetales bacterium Spiro_10 | reverse complement strand
GAGCGCGTCGTTGAGTCCCATCGCGCCAAGCGTCACCGGGAAGGAGTTTTGCGCGTACTCCCTCGTTTTCTGGAGGGTTTCCACCGCTATCGAGGTAACCTCCTCGAGCGGCGGGTGGCCCGCCGAAAGGCCCTTGCAGAGCATGGCGATGCCCGCGAGGCGCTGGCAGATGTCGTCGTGGAGCTCCATGCTGAAGCGCATGCGCTCGAGGTCGCTGATCCGGAGGACCTCGCGCTCGACCGCCTCGCGTCTCGTCGCTTCCCGCCGCAGCCGCGCGTTCGCCTTCGTGAGGTCGTCGGTGCGCCGCGCGACCTCCTGCTCGAGCTGGCGCGCCCGCTCCTTCTCGTCTTCGAGTACCTGCATCCGCTTCATCGCGTTCGAGAGGAATATCCCGCAGTTGCAGAGGTAGGGATAGTCCGAGTCGCTCGCCTCGTACACGATGAGCCCCAGATAGTCGTCTCCCGCCTTGAGGGGATAGATGACGCGCGTTCGCGCGCGCTTTCCCCGTGAGGCGAGGGTGGAGGAGAAAAAGCGCGCGAGCGGCACGGATTCACCCGGCGCCTTGCCCGTTTCCGCCGAAAACCGTTTCCAGCTGAAGACGAGCCGGCCGCGCGGGGGAAGCCCGGGCGAGGGCCGGGGGAAGACGAGCATCCTGAACGAGGACGTGCGGGAGTTGATGAGAAACCGCTCGAGCGGCGCGAACGCGTCCTCGAGCGCCACGGCCTGGCTGATCTGCTGGCCGAGTGAGCTGACGTCGCGGAGGAGATGCCAGGCCGCAAAGTCGCTTTCATCGTCCGGCCGCGCCTCGGCGGCCGGGCCGCCCGCGCAGGGCGAACAGCCGCAGGATTCCCGCCGGACGAAGGTCGCGGGAACGCGCCGCGCCGCGGGCACGTCCCTGCCTTCCATCATCTCTTTCAGGGTGTCCACGGCGAGCGATCCCATCTCGCGCAGGGGCTGCCTGATCGTGGTCAAAGGCGGGGATTCCCCGCGCGCCCGCGGTATGTCGTCGAAGCCGGTAATCGGGCAGGTGCCCCAGGAGGAGTCGCTGTATGCCCGGATGACGCGGAGGGCGCCGATCGCGGTATTGTCGCTCGCCGCCACTATCGCGTCGATGTCGCGTTCCGGGTGCGAGGCGATATAGTCCTTGAGCGCGGTAAAGCCGGTGCTCTCGAAGAAGAGCCCTCCCGTGATGACCGTTCCCGACGTCTTCTCGCCGCGCGAGGCGGCCTCCGAGAGCGCCTGCCGGAAGACGCTCTCCCGTATGCGGTTGTCGCGGTTGCCGTCGGGTCCGCCGATGTACAGGAATCTCCGGTAGCCGTGGCCGACGATGAGATGGTCCATCAGCTCGCGCATCGGCGAGCGCGTCTTGGCGAGTATCGTCGGAAAGCCCCTGAGGGTGTTGCCGATGGCGACGACGGGTGTCCCCGCGAAGGCCTCGGCGAAGCGTTTCGCGTCGGAGGCCCGGTTCCGTTCGATCATCGTCGCCGTCAGGATTATCGCGCCGTCGACGGGAACGTGGGCGTTGAGCGGAAAGAGGGGCAGGCCCGACTCGCGGTTCCGGTCGACGCTCTCGCCCTGGAAGCAGACGATGTCCATGCCGTACTCGCGCGCGCGTTCGCGTATCCCTGAGTACACGGTCAGGTGGTATTCCTCGTCGAGATTGCGAACGTATACGCCGATTCTCATGAACGTCCCGCTAAGTGAAATTACCGGCGCGCGGTTAAACCGAATCCCTTATTCTTCGCCCCCGGCAGGTGAGTATATCATGAAATCGCGTGAACGACCCGCGTATCGGGTGCCCCTTTCCGGCTTTTATTTCGCCGGATCGCCGTGCCGGGTCATGCCGTCTTCTCCCGGCGACGAACTCCTTCCGTCGCCGGGAGTTTTTTTCGGTCCGTCTCAGGGGGCCTGCCTGCCTCCCGTCGCGGGAGAAAAGCGCGTTCGCTCCCGCGCGCAGATGAGGGATATCGCGTCCCTGCCCGCCTTGACGCATGAGGTGATTCCTCCTCCCGGTTGAACCCATTGGCCCGCCATGTAGAAGTTCTTGAGACCGGGGAGCGTCTTGGGAACGCGCATCGTCAGCGTCTTCGGCGAGATGAACCAGCCCTCGATCGTTCCCCTTCTGTTGGCAGTATACCGTTCCCAGGTCACCGGTGTCGCCGCGTCCCGCATTTCGATGTCCGTGCGAATGCCGGGAAGTATCTCCTCGACCGCCCCGACAAGGATGTCCGATATCGCTTCCTTTTCCGCCCGGTACGACTCCTTGTCCTCGGCAAGTTTTTTCCACCGGTCAAAGTCCGCCGGATACAAGATGGCGATGAGGCTCTTCCCCTTCGGCGCCATGGCGGGATCGTCGCAGTAACTCTTTATGCCGATCTTTTTGAGGGTGATTCCCTCGACCGTAACGGGAGTTTTCAGACAGTGGACCGACAGGGCCGGCAGAGAGGAGAGGTCCCTGTCAATGCCGAGCGAAAGGCAGAAGATCGAGTTGAAGAGGGGGAGTTCGCGGTACATGCGGTCGATCTTCGCGTTGGTATGATTCCCGTCGAGCATGCGGTAGATGGTCTGCCATCCGTCGGCCGCCGAGATGACGAAATCGGCCCGTATCGTCGATCCGTCGGCGAGTACGATCCCGACCGCCTTCCCGCGTTCTGTAAGTATCCGTTCGACTTTTGCCCCGTATCGCACGGAACCGCCGAGCGACACGAACCTTCTTTCAAGGGATTCCGCGAGGGCGAGCGAGCCGCCGAGCGGGTACCCGGCATTGCCCGTCGCGTGCCAGGACATCATCATGAGCAGGGCAAAGAAGGAGAAGCCCGGCATGGCGAGAATCTCCCGCAGCGCCTCACGGATGTGCGGGCTCGCAAACCGCGCGGAGTATTGCTCGATGGTGAGCGAACCCAGTTCCCTGTATTCACGCATGAACGGCTTGATCGCCTTCATCAGCGCGAGGAAGTCGCCCGGCCCCATGAGTTCGGCCGGCTTGTCGCATCCGGCGGGGAAATCCGCGAATTTCCGGATGAGGGCGGTAAAACGGTCTATCTCAGCCGAGTCCCCGGGGGAAAGTTCCTTGAGGTGGGCGTTGAGGCGCTCGGGGTCCGTGTATGCGACAAACCAGCGGCGGTCTCCCTCGGATCCGACCTCGATTCGCGTGATCTCCTCGCGGTCAACGAACTTCCTGCCCTCGAGCGCCCCGACTTCGGCCAGGTATTTGCCGAGAGGGCCCTTGCCTGACGACCCGCACAGCCAGTGGATGCACCCGTCGACGAGGTAGTCCCCCCGTCGCCAGGACGTGCAAAGTCCCCCCGGTACGGCGTGCGACTCGTATATTTCGGCCTCGAATCCGTTCGCCCTCGCGTGAATGCCCGCCGAAAGGCCCGCGATCCCGGCCCCGATTATCGCTATCTTTTTCATTCAATCTCCTTCTCCCATGTATTCGGACACGAACTTTGCGGAACCGGGTCCTCCCTTTTTTCCCTAGAACCGCACGCACACGCCGTCGGAGTCGCGAAGCCAGAAGTCCATGCTGAAGAATATCGCGGGGACTCCGGAGGCTGACACTTGCACGCGGGTCGCGGCGATCCGCGCGCCCCGAACGGTAATCTCGCGCGACTCCTTTCTCTCGGCGACCATTTTGTACGGCTTGAAGTTCTTCGGGTTGATCGTCCAGAACGTCATCTCGTCCCTTGCGGAGCGCAGAAACGGGGAGAGCCCGAAGGGAATGGACGCGAACCACGGCGCCGCGTCGATTTCCCGGGTTTCGAGAACGGGCGAGCCGCCGGATACGCCCGTTATCTCGATGATGTCGGCGTTACGGACAAACTCGAGCGACTCCCCGTTCGCTTTCGTTATCGTCCATTTCAGGCCGGCAAGGCTTCCGTCAAGCGTGATCCGGTGCTCGTTCGACGTTTCGGGATCGACCGTCACCAGGAGCGTTTCTCCGTTGTTCGCTCCCGGCAGGAGCGCGGTCGTGGTTTCGTGTCGCTTCCCTTCCGTAACCGTCAGATACCGGTAGTCGGTAGCGCTTGCACCATGTGCCGCGACAAGCGACAGCGCCGCGATCGTCGCGACAAGCGTTTTCCGTATCCGAAGAGCGCTCACCTGTTTGCCTCCTTCCAGTATCTGTACATCCTTTGCCCGTGCGCGAAACTCGCCCGCTTGAGCGTTCGCACAATCTCGTCATAGGCGTAATCCTTCGGGAAAAGCTCCCGCGGCAACGGCGGCTCGGTGCCGTGGACGTGTATGATGAACACGACCCAGGCGACGCCGATCCGGTTGAACGCGTCCCTGTCGTCTCGGGGCGAGGCGAGATAGTTCCGCAGCAGCGCGAGAAATTCCGACAGGGACGCCGCGCGTTCCGGTATCTTCCAGCATGCCGCGAGCCTCGTCATCGTCCCCTTGTCGATTTTCTCCACCTGAAAGAGAAACACGTGATCGTCGAGGCCGGCTTCCCCGATCGATTTCTCGAGCTGGCCCGTCTCGATACCCACGGTGATCCAGGAGTTTTGCGCGAAGCGTGCGAACCCGAAGTATTCGAGCAGCTCGCGCGCCGTCGCGCGCTCCTTTTCCTGCTCGCGCTCGAACGCGTATATCGCGAGAACGAAGCCGCGCGCCTGAAACCGTTTCCGCTTCTGGAAGTTGGTCATCGCCTCGAGCTGCAGTTTCGCGGTCCGGTAACGCGTTACGCCCGATTCCTCCGTCGTCGTTATAAGGCCGTCCCGTTTCATGCGCGAGAGGGTCGTTCTCACGGTGCCTTTCGGGACCCCGCAGGCCTCCGCGAAATCGTAGAGGACCTCGAGTCCGGCATACGAAACTCGCGGCGCGTGATACGCCTTGAGCGAGTCGGGAAACATGAGGGGGAAGTGGAGGATTTCGTGCGCCTTCAGAGGATAGCGTTCGAGGAAGTCTGTCATATTTGCCCGTTACAATAAGAGTTAAACATATATTTGGTATTGTAACAGCATTTTCCGGCTTGTCAAGCGTTTGTCATCGCTTGACATTTCGGACGAAAGTGTCGGAGTATGGAGCATGAGCTCGAAATTGCCGACCTGGGTAGGCGTCGGCGCCTTTCTTCTTTCGCTTTCCGGGGGATGCATCAACGCCTTTACCCTCGTGAGCGCGATCGCGCTTCCCGTCTCGCACTATACGGGTACTTCCTCCGCGCTCGCCATCGCCGTAGCCTCGGGCGACGTCGGGAGAACGCTGATGCTCTTCGGCCTGATCGCGACCTTCGTCGCTGGGGCGGCCGCGAGCGGACTCCTCATTCGCGACTATCATCTGAAGCTCGGGCGGAGGTACGGGGTAGCGCTCATGGCGGAATCCGTTCTCGTGGGCCTCGCCTTCGTCGCCTATGCCGACGACCCGACGGTTTCCCTCTTTTTGCTCGCCTTCGCCTGCGGGCTCCAGAACGCGATGGCGACCACCTATTCGGGCGCCGTCGTGCGGACGACGCACGTGACCGGCATCCTGACCGATCTCGGTACGCAGCTCGCCAAGGCCCTGCTCGGGAACAAGGTGGACACGGCGCGCGTCGCGCTCTTTCTTTCCATACTCAGCGGCTTTATCCTCGGCGGCGTCCTCTCCGCGTCGCTTTACCCGGTAATCGGACGGTATACCCTCTTCGTCGTCGTCGTCCTGACGGGAGGATCCGGGTTCGCGTACTATCTGCACCGCGCGCTCGCCGTCATCAATAAGCCCTCCTTGACCCCGGAGGCCTCGGGCGATACCCTGAGTCATGACGAGTAACAAAAACAAGCCAAGTCCCGAGACGGTTTGCGTTCACGGTTCCTACGACCCGCGCGACCACCGGAGCGCGGTCGCCATGCCGATTTACCAGAGCTCCGCGTATTCCTACGATTCCGCTGACGGGGCGGCCGCCCTCTTCGCGGGCGAGACGGCGGGGAACATCTATTCGCGTCTCGGCACCCCGACCACCGACGAGGCCGAACGGCGCGTTGCCCTGCTCGAGGGAGGGATCGGCGCCGTGTCCTTCGCCTCCGGGATGGCCGCCGCCTCCGCCTTCATCCTCAACTTCCTGAAGTCGGGCGACTCGATCGCCGCCTCCACGAACCTCTACGGCGGGTCCATGGGGCTCCTCTCGGACACCCTCCCGCGCCTCGGCATCGAGACCCGTTTCTTCGACCCGCTCGACGTGCCGAGCCTCGAGCGGGCGATGACCGGCTCGACGCGCCTCGTGATGGCAGAGAATCTCGCGAACCCGGCGCTTTCCGTGCCCGACCACGAGGGCATTTCCGAGGTCGCGCGCGAATGGCGCGTGCCCTACCTCGTGGACAACACCCTCGCCACGCCCATTGCCGCGCGGCCGTTCGAGCACGGCGCGGACTTCGTCCTCCATTCCACCACCAAGTACATGACCGGGCACGGGGACGCGATCGGCGGGATGATCGTCGATTCGGGACGGTTCGCCTTCGACCGAGAGCGCTACCCCCTCATGTTCGACCCCGCGCCGGACGGAAGGCCCTATGCCGAGTCCTTCGGCGCGTCCGCCTTCCTGACGCGGCTCCGCATGCGGACGCTGATGAACCTCGGCGGCTGCATGGCGCCGTTCAACGCCTGGCTCCTCCTTCGCGGGCTCGAGAGCCTCCACGTCCGCTACCCGAGGCACCTCGAGAACGCGGCCTTCCTCGCGGGGAAGCTCGCAAGCCACCCGCGCGTCGAGTGGGTGAACCATCCCTCCCTTCCCGCCCATCCCTCGCACGAAAACGCGAGGCGCTACCTCGGCGGGACATACGGCGCCATGATCGGCTTCGCCCCGAAGGGCGGCTTCGGGGCGGCGAAACGGTTCATCGACCGCGTCGCCCTCGTGACCCACACGACGAACATCGGGGACGCGAAGACCCTCGTCATCCATCCCGCGTCGACGACGCACCGGAACCTGAGCGCGGCGCAGCGGAAGGCGGCCGGCTTCGGGGAGGACTTCATACGGATGTCGGTCGGCATCGAGAACTCAGGCGACATCTACGACGCGATCGACGAGGCGTTGCGGGCTTGACGCCGAAAGCGACAGCCGTCGCCACGGCGTCTTGAAAAAAAAATCGGCCCCGGGATTCGTTCCCGGGGCCGTCTCGTTTCCTTCCCGTTTGGAAGGATGGTCGCCGGAAGGAAACCTTTTGAAAGGTTCCCTTCCGGCTTGTTTTTTTATTTGTAGAGCGCCCGCTCCACGTAGTGCGTGTGGAGGAGGTGGTGGGCCTTCTCCGAGTTCGGTTCCTTGAGGTACTCGGTGTAGATCGCCTGCACGTAGGGGTTCTTGTGCGACACGCGGATCTCGCTCTTCACGTCGTCGGCGTAGAGGCCGGCGATGCGCTGGGCTCGGACTTCGTCGTTGGCGCCGTAGGGCTGGCCGCCTCCGGCGATGCATCCGCCGCGGCACGCCATCACCTCGATGAAGTGGTAGGGCGGCTCCTTCTTGGCGGCCTTGGCCTCGCGTACCTTGGCGAGCACGTCCTCGACGTTGCCGAGCTGGTGCACGACCGCGATTCGGACCTCGGTTCCGTTCACGTCGACCGCGGCCTCCTTGACGTCCTTCAGCCCGCGCGCGGGGACGAAGTTGATGTCGCCGAGTTCCTTGCCGACGATGACCGCGTAGGCGGTGCGGAGGGCGGCTTCCATGACGCCGCCGGTGGCGCCGAATATCGTTCCCGCTCCTGTGTAGGGTCCGAGCGGATTGTCGGCCTCTTCCTCGGGGAGGTCGTTGAAGTCGATGCCGGCCTGCTTGATGAAGCGGGCGAGCTCGCGGGTGGTAAGGACGCTGTCGACGTCGTCGAAGCCGGAGGACTTCATGTCGTCGTTGCGCTTGCGCTCGTACTTCTTGGCCGTGCAGGGCATGATCGACACGGAGAAGATCTTCGCGGGATCGATGCCGGCCTTCTGGGCCCAGTAGGTCTTGATCATGGAGCCCATCATCTGCTGCGGGCTCTTGGAGGTCGAGACGTGGGGGAGGAGGTCGTGGCAGTTCTTCTCGGCGTAGTCGACCCACGCGGGGCAGCACGAGGTGAAGAGCGGGATATCTCCCTTGCCCTTGAGGAGCCGGCCGATAAACTCGGTTCCCTCTTCCATGATGGTGAGGTCGGCGGAGAAGTTCGTGTCGAACACGTACTTGAAGCCGATGCGGCGGAGCGCGGCGTAGATCTTCTTGGTGGAGATGGTTCCCGGGGGAAGGCCGAACTCCTCGCCGATGGCGACGCGGACCGCGGGGGCGATCTGCGCGACGCCGACCATGGAGCCGTCGGAGAGCTTGTCCCACACCTTGCGGCTCGAGTGCGCTTCGTAGATCGCGCCGACCGGGCAGTGCGCGGCGCACTGTCCGCAGCGGATGCACGGGGAGTCCGCGAGATTCGCGAGCGCCGCGGGCCCGATGACGGTCTTGCCGCCGCGTCCCTGGTACTCGATCGCGTTGACCTTCTGCATCTCCTGGCACACCTCGACGCAGCGTCCGCAGTTGATGCACTTGTTGCGGTCGAAGACGATCGCGTCGTTGGTGTCGTCGACGGGGCGGTCGACGATGAAGTGCTCGAAGCGGATCTGCCTGAGGCCGAACTCGGCCGCGAGGCTCTGGAGCTCGCAGTTGTTGTTGCGCGTGCAGGTGAGGCACTCCTGCGGGTGGTTGGAGAGGATAAGCTCGAGCACGGTTCTCCGCGCCTTGACGATCTCGGGATCATGGGTGATGACGCTCATCCCCTCGGTGACCTTGGTGCAGCACGCGCGGATCATGCGCGGCGTTCCCTCCATGCGGACGATGCAGATGCCGCACGAGGCCCAGGCCGGGAGGTCCGAGTTGTAACAGAGGGAGGGGATCCTCACGTTCGCCTGCTTGGCGGCCGCGAGGATCGTCGTTCCCTCGGGTACCTGGACGGCCTTTCCGTTTATCTTGACGTTGATCATGGTACTTCTCCTTAGGCCTTTACGACCGCGCCGAACTTGCAGGTGTTGAAGCACTCGCCGCACTTCAGGCACTTCGACTGGTCGATCACGTGACGGCCTTTCTTCTCGCCGGTGATGCAGTTAGCGGGACACTTGCGGGCGCACGCGCCGCAACCGATGCACTTTTCGTTGATATCGAACACCACGAGGTGCTTGCACTTGCCGGTGGCGCATTTCTTCCCGTCGATGTGCGCGAGATACTCGTTCTCGAACTTCTTGATGGTGGAAAGCGTCGGGTTCGGCGCGGACTGCCCGAGCGCGCACAGCGAGCTCTTCTGCATGGCGAAGCCGATTTCCTTGATCTTCTCGAGGTCCTCGCGGGTGCCGTTGCCGCGCGAGATCTTCTCGAGGATGGCGTGGATTTGCCTCGTGCCGATGCGGCACGGCGAGCACTTTCCGCAGGATTCGTCGACGCAGAACTCCATGTAGAACTTGGAGACGTCGACGACGCAGTCGTCCTCGTCCATGACGATCATTCCTCCCGAGCCCATCATCGAGCCGAGCTTGGTGAGCGCGCCGAAGTCGATCGGGGTGTCGAGGGCTTCCTCGGTGATGATTCCGCCCGACGGACCGCCGGTCTGGACGCCCTTGAACTTCCTGCCGTTCTTGATGCCCCCGCCGATCTCGAAGATGATCTCGCGGAGCGTCGTTCCCATCGGGACCTCGACGAGGCCGGAGTTCTTCACCTTTCCGGTGAGGGCGAAGACCTTGGTTCCCTTGGAGTCGGCGGTGCCGATCTTGTTGAACCAGTCCGCGCCCTTGTTGAGGATGACCGGGATGTTCGCCCAGGTCTCGACGTTGTTGATGATCGTGGGCTTGCCCCAGAGACCCGACTGGGCGGGGAAGGGGGGCTTCGGGGTGGGCATTCCGCGCTTTCCCTCGATGGAGCGGAGGAGGGCCGTTTCCTCGCCGCAGACGAAGGCGCCCGCGCCGAGACGGATCTCGAGGTCGAAGTCGAAGCCGGAGCCGAGGATGTTCTTGCCGAGGAGGCCCGCCTCGCGCGCCTGCTGCATGGCGATCTTGAGGCGGTCGACCGCGAGGGGGTACTCCGCGCGGATGTAGATGAAGCCCTGGTTGGCGCCGATGGCCTTGCCGCAGATGGTCATGGCCTCGATCACCGAGTGGGGGTCTCCCTCGATGGTCGAGCGGTCCATGTAGGCTCCGGGGTCGCCTTCGTCGGCGTTGCAGACGACGTACTTGACGTCGCCGGCGGCCTTGAGACCCGCTTCCCACTTGATGCCGGTGGGGAATCCCGCGCCTCCGCGTCCGCGAAGGCCGGAGGCCTTCACTTCGTCGACGATGGCCTGGGGGGTCAGCTCGAAGAGGGCCTTCTCGAGGGCGAGGTAGCCGTCGCGGGCGATATACTCGGAAAGGTCCTCGGGATTGATGACGCCGCAGTTCCTGAGGACGATGCGGAGCTGTTTCTGGTAGAACTCGATCTCCTCGACGGTCTCCGTGCTCTTCTTTTCCTTGTTGTAAAGGAGGCGCGTGACCTCGCGGCCCTTGACGATCTGCTCGTTGATGATCTCTTTCGCGTCTTCGGGCTTGACCTCGACGTAGAAGGAATCCTCGGGGAGGACCTTCACGATCGGGCCCTTCTCGCAGAAGCCGAAGCAGCCGGTCTTGACTATCTGGACCTTGTCCACGACCCCGGCCGCCTTGGCCTCGGCCTGGAGGTTGTTATAGATGGCGTCGGCGTTGCTGGATTCGCATCCCGTTCCGCCGCACACCAGGATGTAGTGATTGTAAGCCATGAAAAAAACTCCTTACTTCTTGAGGATGTCGACCGCGGGGCGGTCGAGAATCCGGTCATTGAGAAGCTCCTTCTTGATGAGGTGCTTTTCCACGATTTCCTTGGCGCACGCGGCGTCCACGCGGCCGTAGATGATGTTCGGCATGCCGCCCATCACTATCTCGACGGTGGGCTCGTTCTGGCACAGGCCCATGCATCCGGTCTGGCGGATGATGACGTCGCCGCCCATGTTCTTCTCGTCGAGCGCCTTGACGAAGGCGTCGAGCGTCGCCTTCGCGCCGGCGGCGATACCGCAGGTTCCCATGCCGACGATCACCTGGGCGATCTTGCCGTCCGTGTCGCGTTTCTTGATCTGCTGCTGGGTCGATTCCCGCAGCTTCCTGAGATCCTCAAGGGACATCTTGGCCATGTTATTCCTCCATTAGGCTTTCCAGATACCGTCCGAGCAGGGAGAGCGAGGATGCGTCCTGAAAGGACCCCTCATGCTCAAGGCCCAGGGCCTCAAGGAGCTCCGACCGCCGGACCGCGTACTCGAACGAGCGGCCCCCGCGATTCGCGGAATGGCTGATCGTCATCTCGTACCGGCCCTCGAAGGTCAGTATCTGCCGGAAGTATCCGGTGACATCGCCGACGGGCGGCGTGTCGATATTCGCGAGGTCGAACGAGCAGGTAACGACCGTCCCGTGGGGGGCGTCGCCGCCTGCCGGCGTCGACCGAATCTTCCAGGAACCGCCCGTACTTTCCGCGGTCTGGATCAGGAACGGGATGCCGAGTCCGATCTTTCGTCCGGGGTGCTTGACCCCGTCGGTGTAGAACGGATCCGTCGCCCGCTTGAGCTGGTCTTCGGTCATGCCCTTGCCGTTGTCGGCGATCTCCAGGGAGACCGTCTCGTCGGTTTCGACCAGGCTCACGGTAACCTCGCTCGAACCGGCCTCGATCGCGTTTTGCGTCAGGTCGCTGAACAGGTCACAGAGGGTATAGTGCACGAGCTTGTCAGGCGCCCTTGTACTTCGCGATTATGCCGTCCATCTGGTCGCGGGTCAGCTTTCCGTACACGTCGCCGTTGACGGACAGAACGGGCGCGAGGCCGCAACAGCCGATGCAGCGGACCGGCTCGACGGAGAAAAGGCCGTCGGTGGTGGTGATCTCGGCGCCCGAAAGGCCGAGAAGGCTTCGGGCCTCGTCGATGAGGTCCTGTCCGCCCTTGAGGTAACAGGCGGTACCGAGGCACACGGAGATCTTGTTCTTGCCCGGCTTGACCGTCTTGAAGAAATGATAGAAGGACATCGTTCCGTAAACCCGGGCCAAGGGTGTCCCCGTCCGCTCGGCCACCTCGGTGGCGGCCTCCTTGGAGATGAATCCCTGCTCTTCCTGTACCTGATGCAGGATCATGATCAGGTTACCGGGCTTCATCTTCCATTCGTCGATGAACGTATTGAGTTCCTTTGAGAACCCGCACGCTGTTGCCATACCAAAAACCCCCAATGAATATTCGATAAAAGTTTATCGATAAATGACTAGTGTATTGTATCAATAAAGGATGAGTTTTTCAATCCGTCGGGATTACCAGAGAATTCGCGCTTGTACGGGTTTTTCGAGGGTCAACAGGGCCGAAACCGGTACGGATAGGGTCACGACGGAGCCCGAGACGTCGCTTTTCCCCGGCTGGGTGATCGACGCCTCCCGAACGGAGGCGGGACAGGTCAGCGAGAGGAGGAAGCTCGAGACGCGAAGTTCCTCGCGCAGGGTTTTTCCGTATGCGGCACCCATGATCTCCTCGTATTCGGCGGCGGACAGGCGGTCGTCCGAAAATACCGGGGCCATGAGGAGGTCAAGGGCGTCGCGGGTGTCTTCCGGCATGAGGCCGACGAGTCCGTTCAGGGATTCCCGGGAGAAGGTGACGAGGATGCCGTTGCCCGACTCCGGTCGGGAGATGAGGCCGCCGGGAAGGTCGGTAACGTCCGGGATGGCGAGTTTCAGGAAGAGGGACGAGCCGGAGCCCGTCGCGACCTGCTCGACGACAAGGCCCGCCTTACGGAGCGCCTGCCGTATCAGTTCGGTATCGAAGGGCGCCGCCTCGCCGCTCATTCCCGAGGCCCGGGAAAGGGCCTCCGCTGCCGCGGGCCCGAGAGCGCCGGAAAAGGTCGCCGTGCCCGAGCCGTCCCGCGCGAGGGTAACCCTTACGGCCGGGGCGCAGGAGGACAGATGGAACGTCGCGGAGACGATGCCCGCGAGGAGCGCAAGGAAGGTGACGGAACGGACGCGGGACGACGGTGTGGCGCGAGCGGCGGACGGGCGATGCGGGAAACGGTTGGTCATTGGTGGCCCCTTATAGGTCGTACGGTAGCGAAACTCCGGTAGATAACCTGAAACCGCCGTCAAAGGTTTCAGAGTTGAAGTGCGAAAATTCCGCGCTTTGGTAAAACCTGACCTTCTGCCCGAAAATCGTGGCGGGTTTGGAGGTCCACGAGGCGCCGATGATGCCGGGGAAGATGGGCGACGCGGAAAGGCCCGACGCGGCGGTGAAATGGAACTGCGTGCCGACGAAGATGCGGAAGCCGCCCTCGAACGAGAGCGAGAACCAGAGCGGCACGCTGACGCTTTCCGAGCGGGCGTCGCCGGAGAGGCCGGCGCCGATTCCCGGGTAGATGTTGACCCCGCGCATCAGGCTCACCTCGGCGAGCGCCTGGCCGCCGCGAACGGGGAAGTGCCCCGGCAGGAAATCCCAGTGGACGGATCCGATCAGGGAGAGACGGAACGGCGTGGAACCGGTGAAGGTGAAGGGGTTGTTGTCCGGGGCGGACCCCTCCCCGTTTTCGGGGATGTGGACGCCCGCGGCCGGGATGAGCCTTCCGGCGTACCGGTACGTCCGCCCCCAATAGTCCTCGGAGAGGCTCGAGACGATGACCCCGGTCCTCGGGCCGTCGGACGCCGAGTGTATGAACGTCCCGCCCCCGAGATAGATGCCGACGTGCGAAAGCCGGCCTGTCGTGTCGAAAAAGAGGAGGTCCCCCGATTCGCGCGCGGTGTCGTGCACGCGGGCGGTCGCGTCGCTCAGCGCGGATACCGTCCGGGGTATGGCCTCGCCCGTCGCGTCGAGATAGGAGCGGTAGACGAGCCCGGAACAGTCCATCCCCGACGCGGTGGTGCCGCCCGACTGGTAGCGGACGCCGAGGTAGGTGCGGGCCGCCTTTATGAAGAGGTCCCTCGTCGCCTTGGCGTCCGCCGCGGGGCCCTTTGGTTCCTGCGCGGCGAGGGAGGCTGCGAGGGCGGCGGCGAGGAGGAGGGCAGCGAGGGGACGCGGCACCGGACGACCGGCGCGCGTAGGCGAATTTGTTACATGCGGTTGCAACCGCGGGGCCGTACAGCGTGTCATAATACGAACCATAGTACCATTTCAAGCTTGATGTCGATAGAGGTTTACATGAAAGAGAAAGACAGACGACCCTGGGATTTTCTGGATGACTGGCGCGGCACGGCCTTTTCGGGCGAATGGCCCACCTTGCCGGAGATGTTCCGGATTTCTGTCGAGCGCTACCCCGATCGCCCCTGCTTCACCGTGTTCGAGCCAGACCGGGTGACGCTGACGTATCGCGAGGCCCTCCTCAAGATAGAGACGCTCGCCTCCTGGCTTGCGGCCCAGGGGATCCGCTCCGGGGACCATGTGGCCGTCTCGGGCAAGAACTCGCCCGAGTGGGCGGTCGCGTATATGGCGACCCTCTTCGCGGGAGCCACCGTCATCCCGATCGACTACGGCCTCCACGACACGGAGATCGAGAACCTCCTCCGGGCCTCGGCGCCCAAGGTCTTCTTCGTCGACGAGGAAAAGATCGGGCATTTCAGCTCCTTCGCGCAGGCGGGGAAGGTCTATTCCCTCAGCCCCCAGTATACCGACCGGTACGTATACGGCCTGAAAACCGACAGGGACGTCAGCATACAGCCCGCGGCCGAGACCGATCTCGCGGCCATCATGTTCACCTCCGGCACGACCGGCACGCCGAAGGGCGTCATGCTGACCCATCGCAACCTCGTCTCCGACTGCTACATCGCCCAGTCGAACCTCGACATCTTCCACACGGACGTGTTCTACGCCCTCCTTCCGATACACCATTCCTACACGATGCTCGCCGTCTTCATCGAGGCGATGTCCGTCGGAGCCGAGATCGTCTTCGGCAAGAGCATGGCCGTTTCCAGGATGCTCAAGGAACTGCGCGAGGGGAGGATCACGATGCTCCTCGGCGTGCCGCTCCTGTTCAACAAGCTCCTCGCGGGCATAATGAAGGGAATCCGCGACAAGGGGCCCGTCGTGTACGGCATCATGAAATTCCTCATGGGCGTCTCGTATCTCGTCAAGAAGCTCACGGGCAAGAATCCCGGCAGGAAGATTTTTCACGCGGTGCTTGAAAAGGCGAGCCTTTCGACCCTCCGCATCGCCATCTCGGGCGGCGGCCCCCTGGCCGCGAGCGTGTTCCGCGTCTACAACGAGCTCGGCATCGACTTCATCCAGGGCTACGGACTGACCGAAACCTCCCCCATCGTCGCGCTGAACCCGAAGGAGAAATTCAAGATCAAGAGCGTCGGCCGCTACTTCCCCCCGTACATGGAGATGAAGATACTCGATCCGGACGCGAAGGGCGTCGGCGAGGTCGCGATCAGGGGACCGATGGTGATGAAGGGCTACTACAACATGAGCGAGGAGACGAAGGCTGTCTTCACCGCGGACGGCTGGTTCAAGACCGGCGACCTCGGCTGGATCGACGACGAGTGCTATTTGTACCTCTGCGGGCGCGCGAAGAACATGATCGTGACCGAGGGCGGAAAGAACGTCTATCCCGAGGAGATCGAGAACGCCTTCCAGCTCCACTACAACGACATCGAGCAGATTACCGTCCAGGGCTATATCATGGACAAGGAGACGAAGAGCGAGGGGATCGAGGCGCTCGTGTATCCGGCGGACGATCTCCTGAAGCGGCTGAACGTGATGCGCGGGACGCCCGAGTCCGTCGACCCCGTGCGCCAGTCGGTCGAGGACATCGTCGACCGGGTGAACAAGGCCCTCCAGCCGTACCAGCGCGTGTCGCGCGTGACGATCCTGGCCGAGCCGCTCGAGATGACCACGACGCGGAAGGTCAAGCGCGTCTACAAAAAGTGACGAATCAGCGGGGCCGCCTCCTGAGGGCGGCCCGTATCATCTCCGCGTCCACGGGCGCGTCCCCGGCGGGAAGGACGTAGCCCCCGAGGTCGAGGTCGAAGGCGCGCCGGCCGACGTGCTCGGGGTAGTGCGCGTCGCTCGAGGTTATGAGCGGGAAGCCGAGGGTGTCGAGCGGGTTGCCCGACATGTCCCGCGCGTCCTCTCCCGTGGCGCGGTCGGGCATGCGTACGACCTCGAGGGCGTCCCACGGGCCGTCGGGTATGAAGCCGAGCTGGCTCGAGAGGGAGAAGGACGGACGGTCGACGTGCGCCGGGATCACGAGCGCGCCGAGCGAGACGGCGCGCGAAGCGAGTTCCTCGAGGGACACGTCCGCGCTCGTAATGAGGAACTTGTCGACTTCGCCGGCGATGTTTTCATCCTCGTCGACGTAGACCTGGTCCCCCGTCTTCTCGGGGACGTTCATGACGGGCGGCATGAGGCCGTAGAGCCATTCGCCGAAGCCGAGCGCCGCGTCAAGGTCTCCGAAGAGACAGAGTATGTGGCACTCCTCCCGGCTTTGCGCCTCGACGCCGAAGAGCGGCGCGATGCCGGCCTCGCGGCAGGCCGCCCCGAAGGCCGGGCAGTTGAGGGCGGAGTTGTGGTCGGTGAGGGCGGCGAGGCGGACGCCGCGCGCGGCGAGGGCGGCCGCGATGGCGCGCGGCGACATGGAAAGGTCGCCGCAGGGCGAGAGGCAGGAATGAAGATGAAAGTCCGCCTTGACGACCATCTTCGCCCGTTACTTCCCCAGGAGGGGGTAGAGCCTGCCCGACACGACGAACTGGCTTTCGGCCGTGACGAAGATGGCGATGCCCTCCTCGCGCGCGGCCTCGATCATGTCGTCCGGAACGGGACGGTCGTTGCAGACGACGATGGCCGTCAGGTCCTTGAGGGTACCGACGGCGACGGTGTTTTTGTGCGCCTGTATGGTGATCAGGACGCCGTCGCAGACGGCGTTCGCCATCGCGTCGCTCAGGAGGTCGGAGGTGTAGGCGCCGGCGACATCCCGGTCGGCGTATTCCCCCTGCGCGCACCGGGCGCCCAGGACGGTTGCAAGCTCGCTCGTTTTCATGTGTGATTCCTCGTCCCCGCAGTATACCCGATATTTTACGGTTTGAGGGAGAAGCCGACCCGTACGAAGGTTCCCGACCCCGCGGACGAGCGGATCTCGAAGCTGTCGGACACGCGCTTCGTGTTCGGCAGGCCCATGCCCGCGCCAAAGCCGAGGGATCTGACGCGCTCGCTCGCGGTCGAAAACCCCTCGGTCATCGCCTTCTCGACGTCGGGTATTCCGGGGCCTGTGTCCTCCGCCTCGATGACGAGGCTGTCGGGACCGATCCGGTAGCGCATCACCCCGCCTTCCGAGTGGACGACCTGGTTGATCTCGAGCTCGTAGCTCGCGATGCCGATCCGGCGCGTTATGGCCGCCTCGACCCCGCTCGCCTTGAGGAGTTTCTTGATCTCGGTGGAGGCCTGTCCCGCCGTCCCGAAGTTGAAGGGCTCGGTCCTGAACTCGACGACCCGTTCGCCGGAGGCAACGGCTTCCCCGGCGGCGTCCGCGGCCTGCGGGGAGGTCTGCGGCGCGGTTTGCTCGAGGCGCTCGACCTCCTTGTTGAGGGCGACGAGGAGGGTCGAGATGACGTCCGAGGCGGTCACGATGCCGACGAGACGCGAGGCGGCGTCGAGCACCGGAAAGCGGCCGAAGGCGTAGCGGTTGAAGTAGGAAACGCAAAACGACAGGGACATCGATTCCTGGAGGACGATGACGTTCGTCGTCATGTGGAGGCTCGCTGCGTCTTCAATCCAGCCGTTGTCGAGGGCGCTGACTATGTCGTCCATCGACACGATGCCGAGGAGGGCGCCGCCGTCGTCGGCGACGGGAACCCCGGTGATGCGGTTTTTCTTCATCACCTGCTGGATGTGCCTGAGGGTGTCCGAGGGGCGGGCCGTCAGGATCGGGTGCGTCATGACGTCCCGGACCTTGAGCCTGAAAAGCACCTCGAGCACCGCCTCCGGGGAATTGTCCTGGTTAATGGGTATCGCGAGCATGTTCCCAAGTATAGCGCATCGGACCCGTTTGCTCGAGGGGGCCGCGCATGCGTGCCGGCCGCCCGCCGCCTAGAGCACGCGCCTCTCGAGAAAGTCTGCTATCCCGTCTTCGTCGTTCGTCAGGTCCGTGACATGGGCGGCGAGGGAGAGTATCTCGGGTCTGGAGTTTTTCATGGCCACGGAAAGGCCGGCGTAGCGGATCATCGATTCGTCGTTCATGCTGTCCCCGAAGGCCATGACACGCTCGCGGGGCACGCCGAGCCGCGACTCCGCGATCTCGCGGAGCGTCTCGCCCTTGCCGACGTTCAGGGGCAGTACCTCGAGGAAATAGGGCTTGCTCACGAAGACGGTCGCCCGGTCCCGGAAGTGCACCTTGAATTCCGCCTCCACCGGCACGATGAACTCGGGATCCCCGGGGATGACGAGCTTGTATACGCCCCCGCGGATGAGCTCCTCGTAGTCCGCCGGGACGATCGGCTTGAGGCCCGAGAGCATCCAGTCACGGTCCGAGTACTCGGTTTCGCGGGAGACGTGGATGGAGTTTCCCTCGTAGACGTGGCACGAGAGCCCGGCCGCTTCTACAAGGCGGAACGCCTCGAGGGCGACGTCCGTCGGGAGCCGGTGCTCGATGACCGCGCGGCCCGTGTCGGACTCGAGGGCCTGCGAACCGTTGTTGCAGATGACGAAGCTTTTCGTCCGTGATAGGCCGAGGCGTTCGGCGTAGGGCGTCATCGCCTCCGGGGAGCGCCCCGAGGCGAGCATCACGACGATTCCCCGCCGCGCGCAGGCGGCGAGGGCGGCGACCGTCCGGTCTGAGATGGTCAGGTCGTGCCTGAGCAGGGTGTCGTCGAGGTCAAGGGCGATGATGCGCGGTTCGAGTTTCACGGGTCACACTATATTGAAATTGACTGAAAGGAGAAAGGGCCTTACAGTTAAGGTATGAGTTTTATTCCCGTTCTTTCCCTCGTCGCGGTTTCCGCCGCGTTTGCCGCGACCTCTGTCGTTCTCTTTGTCAAACTCAGGGCGCAGAGGGCCCTGGTGCGGGACGTTTCCGGTCCGCTTTCGAAGATGGCCTCCTCGCTCGCGCTCGCGCTTTCGCGGTTCGCTTCGGGCGACTTGCGCGCCCGCATCTCGAAGGATTTTTCCGCCGCGCGCAGCGCCGACGGCTCGCGTCTGGCCGAGCTTCTCTCCGGCGCCATCGGCGACTTCAACGCCTCCACCGACGTTCCCTCTCATCGCGTCTGTTTCACCGGGGCGAACAGCTACCAGGAAGGCCGGCTCGCCGGCGAGAAGATCGCCGCGCTTCTCGGCGGTTCGGGTTCGGTCGCCTGCGTCATCCCCTACTACAACCAGATCAACCACGTCCTTCGCATGAAGGGCTGCTTCAACCTGCTCAACGAGCGGTACCCCGGCATCAAGACCGTCGGCGTGTACGAGGGCGCGGGGAACCGCGACGTGTCGGTCGTGCGCGTGGCGGAGATACTCGCGAAGCACGCCTCGCTCGACGTGCTGTACGTGACCGACGGGCATACGCCCCCGAGCGTCGTCGAGACGATCGTCCGCAAGGACCGGAACGAGGTTCGCGTCGTCGCCTTCGACGCCATGCCCGAGAACGTCGCGCTCCTGCGCGAGGGAAGGATCTCCTGCCTCATCGAGCAGAACTCCTTCGCGCAGGCGTACAACGCGCTCGTGCATCTCTATAACGCGCGCGAGACGGGCTGGCAGCCCCTGAGCCCGAAGCTCTTCATGGAGCCGATCGCCATAGACGAGTCGAACCTGTCCACGTACTGGGATCCGGAGAGGAACGAACGCGTCATGATGGACGCGGAGCGCGCCCAGCTCGCGGTTCCGGAGCGCAACCGGAGCGGAAAGGCGTGGCGCTTCGGGCTCATCCTGCCGCTTTCGACCGGCTTCTTCGAGGGCCTCGGAAGGGGAGGCGCGGCGGCGCGAAAGCTCCTCGCCGCCCACAACGTGGAGGTCGAGATCGTCGACGCCTTCCATTCCTGGGAGGACTTCGGCTCGGCGAGCGTGTTCGACCCGGTGATAGACCGGTTCGTGGAATCGGGCTTCGACGGCTTCGCCACCGTCGTGGTAGACCCCGCGATCGTGAAGAGCGTCAACCGCGCCGTCCGCAAGGGTCTCGCGGTAACCACCTTCAACACGGAACCTTCGAGCTTCCGCGAGATCGTCCTTTCGATGATCGAGAACGTCGAGCGCGTCGCGGCGAACAGCCAGGATCTGGCCGCCGCCGCCGAGGAGTCGGCGCG
The DNA here is from genome assembly GCA_001604405.1 of Spirochaetales bacterium Spiro_10. Taxonomy (GTDB): domain Bacteria; phylum Spirochaetota; class Spirochaetia; order Treponematales; family Treponemataceae; genus Teretinema. The sequence continues at coordinate 5,810 of LVBL01000080.1, read as the reverse complement.
CGCGACCGGCCAGATCGGAACGGCCATCGCCGGGATAAAGGACGACATACACGAGCAGAAGTCCCGCGTGAACGCGAACGACCTCGAGCTCGAGGGCCTCAACACCATGATCTCCTCGGTTCGCGACGCGATCGGCGGGTACGCCGACCTCGTGGACCGCATGAACGGGAGCTCGGCCGAGGGCTCTCGGCTCGCTGACCAGATGTTCGAGGGGACGCGCGCCCTGAAAACCATGATCGACAACATCGAGTCGGAGCTCGCCTCGTTCAGCGAGCGGCTTTCCCGCGTGCAGGAATTCGCGACCCTCATCGAACAGCTCGCCGAGAACACGAACGTGCTCGCGATCAACGCCTCGATCCAGGCGGCGCGCGCGGGAACGGCGGGCAAGGCCTTCGCCGTCGTCGCCGGCGAGGTGCGGACGCTGGCCGAGAACTCGAGGCATACGGCCGAGGGAATCCGCGAGATGGTGTCCGAGATCACCTCGAACATGGCCCACATACTCGAGGAGAGCGGGAAGGGCGCGAAGCACGTGAGCGGAACGCTCACGAGGGCGCAGGACTCGAAAAAGTCGTTCGAGGCGATCACCTCGGTCATCGGCGAGGCAAGCAGGCAGATAGCGCGCATCGAGGACTCGATGGAAGGCATCGCGAAGGCCGGCGTCGGCGTCAAGCAGAACATGGACATGATAGACCGGATGAGCAACTCGAGCGTGAGCCGGCTCGACGAGATTACGGTGTCGGTCGGCGAGCTCGGCATCCAGGGAACCCAGCTTTCGCAAACCGCTAACGACCTGCGGTCGATGGCGACGAACCAGGACATCGTGTTCGCGCAGCTTTCGGTGCGGGAGACGGACGAGGAAACCTCCTAGGCCGTGCCGGCTATGATCCCCCCGCCCACGACGACGTCCCCATCATAGAATACCACCGACTGCCCCGGCGCCACCGCGCGCTGGGGTTCGTCGAATTCCACAAGGACGCGGCCGTCCCCGCGCGCGCGCACCGTCGCAGGCTGGTCTGTCTGGTTGTAGCGTATCTTCGCCGTCACGCGGACGGATCCCTCGATGCGCGCGAGGGAGACGAGATTCGTATCGCGGGCGATCACCGTCTTCGCGCGGAGGTCCTCGTCCGAGCCGAGCGTGACCGTGTTGGCCTCGGCGTCCTTCGCCACGACGTAGGTCGGCTTGCCGAAGGCGACCGCGATGCCGCGCCGCTGGCCGATCGTGTAGCGGACGACGCCGCGGTGCCGCCCGACCGGCTTTCCTCCGAGATCCACGAAGTCGCCCGGCCGTACCGAGCCCGGCGCGTAGCGCTCGATGAAGCCCGCGTAGTCGCCGTCCGGGACGAAGCAGATGTCCTGGCTTTCGGGTTTGTTCGCGCTCGCGAACCCCGCCTCCGCCGCGATCGCGCGCACTTGCGACTTCGTCATCTCCCCGAGCGGAAACATCGTGGCCGAGAGCTGGTCTTGCGTGAGGGGGTAGAGCACGTAGCTTTGGTCCTTCGCCGCGTCCGCGCCGCGCCGGAGCAGATACCGTCCGCTTTCCGACCGGGAGATCCGAGCGTAGTGCCCGGTCGCGAGGAAGTCGTAGCCGAGAAGGCGCGCTCGCTCGATGAGCTTTCCGAACTTGACGAGGCGGTTGCACTCGACGCAGGGGTTCGGCGTCTCGCCCGCGAGATAGGAGTCGACGAAGGGCCGCATGACGCATTCGACGAAGGCGTCGCGGAAGTTGAAGACGAAGTGCTCGATGCCGAGGCGATAGCACGTCTCACGCGCCGCCTGCACGTCCTCGAGGGAACAGCAGGTTCTCGACTGCGCGCCCGAGGCGTCGCGTATCGCGCCGATCGACGGCACGAGCGACAGCGTCACCCCGGCGACCTGGTGCCCGGCGTCGATGAGGACCTTCGCCGCGACGGCGCTGTCGACGCCCCCGCTCATCCCGACGAGAACCCTCGCCATCAGTCCTTCTCCCCGTCGGCGCCCGAAAGCTCGCGCGAGAGGGCGAGCGTCGCGCCGAGGTACCGTTCGAGGCTCGTCGGGTACGCGTCGCCGCCTGATTCGGCCACCGCGCCGGTGCGTACCCGCGGTGAGCGTTGGCTCACCTGCGGTGAGCGTTGGCTCACCGCACGGATCAGGAGGTTTTTCGGCGTGTGTTCCATGTCTATGAACTCGAGAACCTGGACGCGGTAGCTCGCCGCCTCGAGGGCCTCGGCTCTGATCGCGTCGGTGAAGAGGGCCGCAATCCGCTCGCGGAGGATGCCGTGGCGGAAGGCGGCGCGAAGGTCGCGCGCGGCGGAAGATCCCGCCTCCGTGCCGGAGGGCTCGCCGCGAGCCGAGAGCGCCGAGTTGAGCTCGTGCTGGCAGCAGGGGACGGAAAGTATGACGGGCGTCTCCCACCGGACGGCCTGCGCGAGCGCGGCGTCGGTCGCGGTGTCGCACGCGTGCAGGCTCACGACGAGGTCCGGCCGCGCCTCGGGCGAGAAGGACGCGATGTCGCCGCGGAGAAACCGCAGGCCCTCGCAGCCGAGCCGTTCCGAGAGTGCCGAGCAACGGGCGATCACGTCGTCCTTGAGGTCGAGACCGGTCACGCGGATACGGAGGCCGCGCACCATCGTGAGATAGTGGTGGAGGGCGAAGGTGAGATACGACTTTCCGCACCCGAAGTCGACGATCTCGATCGGCCGGCCCGGGGCCGCGCGCTCGAGATCGGGAAGCACGTCGGAGACGAATTCGAGGAAGCGGTTTATCTGGCGGTATTTGGCGTACATCGCCTTGAGTACGCGGCCTTCCGCCGTCATGACCCCAAGGTCGACGAGGAAGGGAACGGGCGTCCCCTCGGGAAGGAGGCGCGCCTTCAGCCGGTCGTGCGATGCCGGCGCTCCGGCAGTTTCGGCGGCCGACGCGCGCGCAGTCGGCCCGGGAAGGGCGGCCTCGCGATGCGCGGAGAGTTCCCCCCTGCGGTTCGCGAGAACCCGGATCGTCCCGCCCTCCATGGCGAACTCTCCCCGCGTGTATACAGCACCGAGTAGCGATGCCATCTCCGAGGCGAAGTCGCCCGGGCCCAGGTTCCGGTGCAGGGCCTTCTGGCCCTCGAAACGCTCGATCTGATAGATAGGGTCGTCGCCGTTCGCGCCGCTTCCGGCGGCCGCGACGCGCCGGACGCGAAGCCTGGGCGAGACGCCGCCCGTTCCGCGGGGTGACGAAAGCACTCCCGACACGAGCCGGCCGAAGGGGCCTTCGCCCGCGAGCTCCCGGGCGACCTCCGCGGGATCGTCCTTTTCCCTCGCCATCACGCCCTCATGAGCGCGCCGAGGGCGGCGCAGGATTCGAACATGGGCATCGGCGTGGCGAGCAGGGTGATGCCGCATTCCCGCGCGAGATCGCGCATCGAGGGAAGGGGCAGCTTGTCGTTCACGAGGAGTATTATCGGGATGCCGACGATGTCGGCGCTTCTGACCGCCTGTTCGGTCGCGAGACTCGTTACGAGGAGCGTGTCGCTTTCGACCGACACGAGGATGTCGCTCATGAGGTCGCCGGCGATGACCCGTTCGACCGATATTTCGCGATACCCGCTTTCGCCATGCACGACGTGGGCGGGAAGGGCCTCGACGATCTCGGCGACGGTCATACGGTTTCCGCGTCCTGGTAGTCGGCCTCGGCGGTGGACGCCGACGCGCGGTAGTGCTCGGCGATGTGCCTGTTCTTCGCGACTTCCTCGTCGGTGAGCGTGCGGACGGCCTTCGCGGGAGAGCCGAGGATCAGCGAGCGCGGCGGGAACTTCTTTCCCCCGGTGACGAGCGCGCCCGCACCGACGACGGATTCCTCGCCGATGATCGCGCCTCCGAGAATGACCGAGCCCATGCCGACGAGGCTATGGTTGCCGATGGTCGCCGAATGGACGACCGCGCGGTGGCCGATGGTGACCCCGTCGCCGATGACGCACGGAACGCCCTCGTCGCAGTGGATGACGGCGCCGTCCTGCACGTTGGAGCCCTTGCCGATGTGAATCGGGGCGATGTCCCCGCGAACCGCCGCGAAGAACCAGACCGAGGAGCCTTCCCCGAGCTCCACGCGCCCGGCGACCTCGGAGCTGTGGGCCACGAAGGCGGTCGGATGGATAACGGGGATATCGTGTCGTATTCGGTGTACCATGCGCTCAGGATAGCAGATTTCCGCCCGTTTGTAAAAGATTCCCGAGGGCGCCCCGCACGTCGATGCCGTAGGCGCGCCCGATTTCCGGCCCGGCGAGGACCTCCGCGGGGCTTCCTTCGGCGCGGATCTCTCCCCGGTCGAGGAGTATCTGCCGGTCCGAAAACCGCGCGGCGAGCACGAGGTCGTGGAAGACGCCGACCGCGCCGAGAATCGCGCCGGAGGCGACCATGGACGCGACGAGGTCGAGGAGCTCGATCTGGAAGGCGAGGTCGAGGTGGTTGGTCGGTTCGTCGAGGAGTAGGACGGCGGCCCCCTGCGCGAGCGCGCGGGCGAGGAATACCCGCTGAAGCTGGCCGCCCGAAAGTCGTGACAGCGTCTCGCCGGCAATCGGCCCGAGTCCCGCGGCTTCGATGGCCGCGCCGGCTGCCTCCGCGTCCGCCGCCGACGGGCCGGCGAACGGGGACTTCGGCAATCGGGCGTACCTCCCCATCGAGACCGTCTCGCGCACGGTGAAGTCGGGGTACGCGGGGGCGATCTGCGAAAGGAAGGCGATCTCCCGGGCGGCCTCGCGCCGGTCGACCGAGGAGAGCTCCCTGCCGTCGCGGAGAACGACGCTCCCGCGGTAGGGGACGACGCCTGAGAGCGCGCGCAGAAGCGTGGTCTTGCCGCAGCCGTTCGGGCCGATGACCGAAAGCCGCTCGCCGGGACGCAGCTCGAGGGAAACGCCGTGCAGGATCTCGCGGGAGCCGTAGCCGGCGCGGAGCGAGGATGCCGAAAGGAGCGCGCCCGTCACGCTCTTCCCCTTCGCGAGGCGAGAAACGCGTACGCGAAAAACGGCGCGCCGAGCGCCGCCGTCACGGCGCCCACGGGAAGGTCGAGCGGCGGGATCGCCACGCGGGCGACGAGGTCCGCGAGCGTCATGAGCGAGCCCCCGAGAAGCGCGGAAAGCGGGACGAGCGTCGCGTGGGAGGGCCCCGAGACGCGCCTGACGAGATGGGGAACGGCGAGGTCGACGAAGCCGATGACGCCGGTGAAGGAGACGACCGCGCCCGTAACGAGGGAGGCGACGGCCGTGAGTACGGCGCGCGCGCGCGAGGCGTTCAGTCCCATGGGAAAGGCCGCGTCGTCGCCGAAGGACAGGATGTCGAGCTCGCGGCGGAAGAGGAAGGCCGCGGCGCATCCGCCTGCGGCGACGAGCGAGACCACGGCGAGCGGGCCCCAGCCCTTGAGCGCGAAACTACCCATCTGCCATGAGATCAGGCGGTTGATCGGGCCCTTCGAGAGCGCCGACAGGAGCGAGAGCGCCGCGTTCAGGAAGAGCGACAGGACCATCCCCGCGAGGATGACGGTCGTTCCCTCGAGCGACGGATCGATGGCGCGGGAAAGCCCGAGGAGGAGGTATATCGTCGCGAGGCTCGCGAGAAATCCGGCGAGGGGAACGGAGATGAGCGAGGCGGCTCCCGCGAATCCGGCGATCCCCGCCGCGCCGGCACCGAGGCGCGAGCCGAACAGGATGACCGCGCCCGCGCCGAGCGAGGCGCCCGAGGAGACGCCGAGCGTGAAGGGGGAGGCGAGCGGGTTGCGGAGGACGGACTGCATGATCGCGCCGCACACCGAGAAGGCCGCTCCGGCCGCGAAGGCAAGGAGGGCCCTCGGCAGCCGCA
>LVBL01000079.1 GCA_001604405.1 Spirochaetales bacterium Spiro_10 | reverse complement strand
GGCCCGTGCGGCGGCGGGATGCACACGACCGGGGAGTTCATGGACATGCGGTCATACCGCGAGCGGCTTGCGCTCAATCTCGCCTTTCTCGCCCACGTCTCGAAGAAAAGCGGTATCAAGGAGGTTTCGCCGTAATGGAACGAATCTTGCTGCTGGTTGACGTACAGCGGGAATTCAGCGACCGCTCGAGACCGTTTCACATCCATAACGTCGAGGAGAGCCTCTTCAAGATCCAGTACCTCCTTGATCGCGCGAGGGGGGGCGGATGGGAGATCATGCACGTCCGTCACGAGCAGGACGACACCGTCTTCGTCCGCGGAACGACGCACGCGAACTACGTCACCGGCTTCGAGCCCGTCGGCGTCGAGCGCGAGTTCGTCAAGTCGAATTTCTCCTGCTACTCGGACGAGTCGTTTTCCAGGATGGCCGCAAAGCGGAAGGAGACGGAGTTTTTCGTCGTCGGCTACAGCACGACCATGTGCGTCGCGGCCACGATCATCGAGGGATACCATCGCGGCAACCGCTTCACCCTGCTCGCCGATTGCTCGAACGCCAAGGCCGACGGAGGCAAGACCGGGGAGGAGCTTCACTCGTGCATGTGCGTGGTGCTCTCCAGGTTCGCGCGCGTCGCGCTCAGCACGGACATCTTGTCTTCCTGACGGCGATCTCTTTCCGGTAACTGACGGGACCCGAGCCGCAATGCCGCCTGAAACTGCTGTAGAAATTCGCGTAGTTGCGGAAACCGACCTTCCAGGCTATCTCGGAGGCCGTCAGGGAGGTGTCCCGAAGCATGGTCGCGGCCATTGAAATCCGCGTGCGCGCCAAGTATTCGCCGACCGAAAGACCGGTAAAGGCCTTGAACCGGTAGTGCATGGTCGTGCGGTTCAGGCCGAACCGGCCGGCGAGCTCGGACATCCTGATGCGGGAGCCGTAATGGGCCTGCAGATAGTACATGATCTCGAGGATTTCCTTCGAGGGCGCCTCGGGTCCGATCACGGCGGGCGCCTCGGAGCGCGCCGACATCTCCCGTATCTGCCGCGAGAGCGTCAGGAGCTCTATGAAGGTCGCCTTGCTCCGGCAGGGCCACAGGTCGTCGATCTGGTCCTCGAGGGCGGCGCATACGCCGTCGAAAAAGCCCTTGTAAGACGCGAGATACGAGGCCGGTATGCGGCTGCCCCGCGGACCGTCGTCGAGGAAGATCTGCAGGAGGAATAGGTCGAGTTTGTCGAGGTCGCCGAAATTCTCCTCGTTCCGGATCGTCTCGAGGGTAAAGCGCGCGTTGAGGAGTCCCGGAAGGAAGCGGAGCTGGCGGCAGCGCAGGTCCGTAATGGCGCCGTCCGCCGAGATGGTGTCGCCTTCCGAAAGCAGAAAAAAAGAGGGGGCGAAGAGGACATGGCGAATCCCGTTTAGCCGGACGATTCCCTTGCCGTCTTCCAGAAAGAGGACCGATAAACTTCCGTCGTTGTCGACCCGGTCAAACGATTCTATGACGCGCCAAACAAGCGGAAGCCTGTACGTTACGCTATACTTCTTCCCCGTCGTGTAAAAATCCATCGTTCCCTTGGCGGCATGCCGTTTCTCGCAATCCGCCCGTTTCACTATAGGGTCGAAAATTTGAGGCGTCAAGGGCGGGATCGTGTTGGTACGCGGTAAATTCTTCCGTCACATGAAGGAGGAGTAAACTATTCAACCGCCTATCCCCCAACTCCACAGTAAGACTTTAGTCTCGAATTCCGCAGTATATATTTGAAATAACACATTTAATAGTATAAACTCCTCTCATTACATCAAGACAGAGGTACCGAATGCGTTCCGAGGATCCTGCCACCGACGGGCTTTCAGGCTCTCAGGTCAAGTTTTCCATCGCGGCCAAGCTTATCCTGATCATCACGATTCTGGTTCTGGTTTCCCTGGGCACGATAACCGCCCTGGTCACGTATTACGTGAGCTCGGACGTGCGCGTCACGGCCGAGGAAAACAACCACACGGTCAACGCGAGGTCGGCAACGGCGGCCGAATCGGAGCTTGCGACCATACGGGCGAACGTATTCCTGCTCCTGGACCTCATAAACGCCGCGGGCTCCACCGGGGCCCTCTCGCGCCAGGCCTCAGCCTTCTTCTACGAGCGGAATCCTGCCATCGCGGCCATCGTCCTTTCGGACGCCTCCGGCGCGACTCGCGCCACCGAATACCTGAACAACAGGTTTTTCCTCTCCAACGAACTTGAATCGGGCCGCGTCGCGGAGTTTGCCGCCTCGGTCTCCGACAGCGTCGATCTGGCCGAGGAAGGGGCCTCGTTCGCCCTGAACGCCTCGCCCGTCCTGGGCGTACCGATGATGGCACTCGTCTATCCCTGGGCCGAATGGGGGTACAAGCAGGCCGTCATCATCCTCTTTTCCACCGAGGCCCTCGGCGAGACCTTCGGCACCGGAACACTCAACGCATCGTTCATGGTCAATCACCAGGGCGACCTCCTCGTGCATTCGGACCAGAATCTCGTGCTCGCCGGGCTCAACATGCGGGAGTATCCACTCGTGTCGGCGATGCGGGAAAACAACGACGTCAACAGGCAGATTCGCTACTCGTACGCGGATACCGAGTCGGGCAAAAACCGCGAGTACTTCGGCGCCTACCGGAGGATCAACGTCGCGGACATCGGCGTCCTGACGACGATCGAGGACGCTCTCGTCTTCGAGGGCGTCCGGAGGACGACCGTGCAGAACGTCTGGCTGACCCTCGCCGTCCTCTTCATCGCCGTCCTGTTCATCTGGTTTTTCTCGAAATCCATCAGCAAGCCCATTCGCCGGCTCGCGGCGGCCTCGGGCGAGATCGCGCGCGGAAACTTCGCCGTCACGATCTCGTCAAAGGGACGTGACGAGCTCGGCGTGCTCACGAGACGCTTCGGAGAGATGGCCCTCGGGCTCGCGGAACGAGAACGGCTCAAGGATACCTTCGGCCGCTTCATCAACCCCGAGATCGCCGAGAAGGCCGCGCGCGGGGAGCTCACCCTCGGGGGAGAGTCGAAGACCGCCACGATATTCTTCTCGGACATCCGCTCGTTCACCTCGATCTCGGAGAAGCTCGAGCCGTACGAGGTCGTCGAGTTTCTCAACGAGTACATGACCCGCATGGTTACCTGCGTCAACACGACGAACGGCGTCGTCGACAAGTTCATCGGCGACGCGGTCATGGCGATATGGGGAGCGCCGGTATCCTCGGGAACCGCCGAGGCGGACGCCCGCAACTGCATGCGCGCCGCGCTCGCCATGCGCGCGGCCCTCATCGAGTTCAACAAGGGACGCGGCGGCGAGAAGAAACCGACGATCAGGATCGGCTGCGGAATCAACACCGGAGAGGTCATCGCCGGGCAGATCGGTTCGCACGAGCGCATGGAGTACACCGTCATCGGCGACCCGGTCAACCTCGCGTCCAGAACCGAGTCGCTCAACAAGCCCCTCTGCACGGACATCCTCATCACCGAGAACACGTGGAACCTCGTGCGCGACTACGTGCTCGTCGAGGAGATGCCGCCCGTGACCGTCAAGGGCAAGAGCGGAAAGACACGGCTTTTCGCGGTCATAAACATCCCGACCGCGGACGACATCCCCGGCGCCGGAAAAAACGGACCCGCAAGCCTCAAGGACGTTCGCGAACTGCTCGGACTTCCCACCCCCGATTACGAAAAGGTAAACCTCGATGCCGAAGAAAAGAAATATTCATTCGAGGGTTAAGGACGCGCTCGTCGTCCTGTTTTGCCTCGCGGGCGCGACGCTCAGCCTCTACGCCTTCGCGAGGGAGCTAAACGCGGCGCTCGTCAAGTACAACGAGGGCCCGGTCGCCGTCATTACGTTCAAGCACCGGTCCGCGCAACGCCGCATTTCCGAGCGCGTCCTGTGGGACCGGCTCAGGCAGGAGTCGCCCATCTACAACGGCGACACGATCCGCACGGCGGAACTTTCCGAGGCAACGCTCCATTTTCCCGACGGCAACAGCGTCGACCTTACCGAGAACACGATGATCCAGGTTGTCGTGAGGAAGGACGAGTCTGCGGAGGTTACGCTCGAAAACGGCTCGGTCGTCGTGTCCTCGTCCGGGGAATCCGCCTCCCTGGCGGTCACGTCGGGCGGCAACCGCCTCACGCTCGCCACGGGCAGTTCCGCTTCCCTGAGCGCGGGCGGAGAGGGCGTCTCCGTCCGGGTGATATCCGGATCGGTCGAGACAGCGGGCGGCGTCCGCGTGGACTCGGGCTCGAACGTCCTTCTTTCGGCCGCGGGCGAACTTGAAACGAGCCCGGTTCGCGTCGCAACCCCCGCGCCGAACGCGCGATTCCTCCAGCACGGCCAGGGAGACTTCGCCGTTCCCTTTACACTCAGCGGCGCGGCCGGAGACGCCGCGTACACCGTGGCCCTCTCGCGGGACCGCGCGTTCGCGGAGATCGCGTCTGCCACGCCCATTTCTTCCTCCACGGGACCGGTCGGGGTGTCAGCAAGCGAGGGTCTCTGGTTCTGGAGGCTTCTCGAGGGGGACGACGCGCGGGACTCCGGGCAGTTCACCGTCCTCTCCGCGCCGAATACGGCGCCCATCGCCCCGGCCGAGGGCTACAGCTATTCCTTCAGGTCACGGAAACCGGCGGTCCGCTTCCTGTGGACGTCAAATCCCTACGCGGGCCATTGGCGCCTCACGGTCGCGGACAACCCCGGCATGGATTCGCCCGTCGTGGACCAGCGCTGCACGGCGCCCTCTTCCATCGTCTCGCGTCTCGGCGAAGGCCGCTGGTACTGGCGGGTGTCCCCCTGGTACCGACTGAACGACGAGGGCTACGCCGCCGCGACCGAGGTACGAAGCTTCACCATCCGCAAAAGCGGGGAGCTCGTGCCCCCGACACTCGTCCTCCCGCGGTCGAACGAGATCCTCAACACGAGTTCCGCCGCGCGTAGCCTTGTCTTCTCCTGGCGCGACAACCCCGACATCGACACGACACGGCTTACCGTCTCGGACTCGCCCACGCTCGCCTCGCCCGTCTTAGACGTAGTCGTTCGCGACAACGTCGTTAATCTCGACAAGGCGCGAACGGAGCTCCGCGACGGGCGGTGGTACTGGGCCGTGCGCCAGACCGACGCCGAAGGGCTTTCCTCGCCGTCGTCCGAGGTGCGCGGATTCGTCGCCATCTCCGGCGACCTCGTCCAGCGCGCCTCGTTCCCGCCCGACGGCTACGCGATCTCCATGAACCTCGCGGCCGACACCCGGTTTACCTGGAAGACCAACGTCCCCTCGGACACGCGCTTCCAGGTTTCGGCCACCCGGGACTTCTCCGGCGCGTTCGTCGACTCGGTACAGAACGGCGGCCTTGCGAGCGGCGCGGGGATTCCCGTCGGCGAGTGGTACTGGAGACTCGTCTCCCGTCTCGGCGACCTTGAACTCGCAACCCCGCCACGCCGAGTTTCGATACTGCCCCCGCTCGATCCCCCCGCGGCCTCGAGCCCCCAGCCGGGCGGCCGCGTCGTGGTGCGTTCGGGGATTCCCTCGACCTTCCGCTGGAATCCCGTCGAGGGCGCGACGATGTACACGCTCAGGCTCTTCCGTCCCGCAAGCGGCACGACGCCGCTGTACGAACGAACGGCGATCGAGGGCACCGAGCTGACGCTTTCGCTCGATTCCTTCGCGGAGGGGGCGTGGTACTGGACGATACAGGCCTTCGCCGAGGAAACGCCCCTTTCCACGAGGCGCACCGGCGTCATCGGAAAATACACCTTCGAGCTCAAACGCCTGAAGCCGATCGCCCTCGAGTCCCCGGAAGACGGCCTCCGCCTCGACGGCATCGAGGCGCTTCTCAGGCCGCGTACCGCGCGCTGGTCGAGCATCGAGCGTCCCGCTTCCGCCCGCCTCGTGCTCTCGAAGCGACGCGCGGGACTCTCCTCTCAGGACGTCGACGCGGGGGAACGCCCCGACGGAGAGGCCGTCGTCATCTCCAACCCGTCGCGCGAGACCCGTCTCCCGCGCCTCGACGAGGGAACCTGGTGGTGGACCGTGATCGGATTCACCGACGACGGCCTTAACATCACGCCGACAAGACCCGCTTCCATCGTCGTATCGCCCATTCCTAGACTCCCCGCGAGCTCCATCGTGGAACCCGCTCCGGGCTCCATACTCGGGCCGGAGTTCTTCGCGTCGAACCGCTCCATCCG